>JAWSVG010000074.1:0-2987 GCA_033852035.1 Desulfocapsaceae bacterium
GCACCCGGTGAACGGTTACCCTGTGTACAACTTCTTCAGGGGCGTTTAATTTCTTCAGCGTTTCTTTTAAAGATTGACCACCATTCCACCACCTATATTCAACCGGTGCGTCACTCGGTATAATTAATTCGCCAGTTTCTGTTAAATACGGTTTTGAAGCCATTTACCCCCCTCAGTTATTCTGTTTCACCTAGCTAACTCGTACTCCCTAACAAGGCAATCCAACGGGATTTTAAGTCCGGCATTCAACTTGCGAATCATTGTAATTGATAAACGTCTTTGTCGGTTCAATACTTCTGTTACACGACTACGCTGACCTAAGAATTGAACAAGGTCTTTGTCCTCTAAACCTTGTTGTTCCATACGAAACTTAATGGCCTCTATTGGGTCAGGTGCTTCTATCGGAAAAAACTCTTCTTCAAAGGCACTAACCAGTGTTGCCAAAACGTCTAGTTCATCTCCTTCTGGTGTGTTGGGTCCAGCATCCCAAAGTTGTTCAATTCGAGCCAAAGCAGCCTCGTTATCTTCAACGGTTTTAATTGGTCTAATTTGCATATCCACACCTCTATGTAATTGTTACATCAATTGCATCATATTGTTTGTGCGTTCCTACAAAGCGAATATAGAGAATCGAAAACTTGTAATTTACGGCAACAACTAAGCGATATTTGTTACCATGAATATTAAAAGCCACTCTGTTGTTACTGACGAAGCTAGCGTTCCTATATAGGTCTTTAATGTTCTGGGGCGTTTGCCAGTTTGCAATCTTTGCTTCATCATACCATGCTTTAAGCGGCTGTTCAGAATCAGCAAATTTAGGCTGATTCCAAAAATCCCTTAAAGCCGCCCTAGAAATAATTCTCATGTAAACGCTCCCTTTTTCCCATTATGGGAATTGTTGAACGAACAGTCAACCTTTTTTCCCGAAACGGGAAAAATTATAGCGATACTTTTGACCCAATGATTTTTATTGATGTTCCCAATTCTTGTTTGCCGCTGCCCATTACTTCATTTGTAAGTCGTGCGCTTCATGCCTCTTACTTGCAGATAGCTTCACTTTTCCTTGCACCTGTCTGTGAGTAGCCACGGTAAATGATGCAAATCAGCTATTTTTTAATCACGGCATGCGATGGAAGGGTACCTTTTTCCATCAAATAATGTGATCAGTGAAAAACGCTATTAAAACAACAAGTTGTTCGAAATGGCCTTGCTGGAATTGGCATGTTTATTGCCAGGGTTCTGCTCTTTTCTAAACCAGAGCTTCCCTTATGCCTTAAAAAACCTGCTGTTTCTGAGGCGAAGCCGAAGAGCTGCTTCTTCACCCTCTTCAGGAAGCATCAAATAGCGTGAAAAGGTGTCCATTATTAATCGTGCTTCGGCTCAATAGCCGATAGTTCGAAGGTAGCGTTCAGCCTTTGCTATATCAGGAACATTGAGACCACGGCTCTGTAGTATATTAATATGGTCTGCTGGTCGGAGAGATGGTTTGTGAAATGTTATCATAGGCAAAAAAAACCTGCTTCCCCTCTTGCGATATTACCCACCGAACGATGGAGAGAAACAGGTATTATTCAAAGTTTGTATTGTTACAAATACGCTTTCTGCGTAGTTGTGTCAAGTTTGTTGCCTTTGTTTTGAGGCAAGATTACGCTTAACTCACGTTTTCCTCTCCACCTGCTTTGGACTTCGATTTTAATACTATTACTCTCTCGGTACCAGAGCCATATTTTTCTCTTGTTACTTACAGGCCGACCGGGAGATGATGATAATCGGTTTCAAAGTGTGGCAATTCATGCATCATTTGCCACAAAAGCATAGTTTTGATTCAGGACAAGAGGTCAGTGCTTTACAATCAAAAGTAGACAAATTGGCGGTCAATCGTGAATCCGGTTGGGCTATACCGTTTCACATATTATTGCTTATTCATTTTCATTGCGACAAGGCCCAATGATATTAGACCTGCTGAAACAAATCTCCACACACCAAATCCTTCCTTTAAAAAAAAGGTGGAAATCAGTGCAGCAAACAACACGCTTGTTTCTCTAAGAGCTGAAACTGTTGCCATTGGAGCAAAAGATATTGCCCAAACAATGATCCAATAAGCTGATACTTGCATGATGCCACCGAATAATCCTGTTATAAGGTTTGACCTTGCTAGAACAAATGTCTTACGACCCTTCCAGAGAGTAACAATCAAAAAGGTGAGTGAACCGTTAGCTATCGTAAGCCAAACTGCAAACCCTAAAACTGACCCGGCTTGCCTTACTCCTAGACCACCGATAACAGTATAGGAAGCAATCAGTACACCAGTTAGTAAAGCAAACAATACTGATTTTGGTTTATGCCATACTCGCCCCCCACCTTCAAAAGTCAGGGCCATAACACCGAAGGTTAGAAAAACAACGCCAAGTACTGCCATCGGTGCTAATTGCTCTCCAGCGGTTAACATTGCTCCAATGGTAACCAATAATGGAGCAGAGCCCCTGGCAATTGGATAAACTTGTCCTAGATCTCCGTGATCGTATGCAATCGGAAGAAAAATATGATACGCAGTATGTATCAGAATGGCCCCCACTAAAAAAGGCCAACTAGCAGAATCGGGGAACTCTACAAAAGGTATGAATAAGGCCGAAAATATACTTCCGAAAAACGTTACCACCGCCATGACGATCATACGATCTCCATGGATTTTAATAAGTGTGTTCCAGCCAGCATGTAATGCTGCTGCCAGTAATACTAAAGATGCTACTTCAGTAGTCATTTAAAGTTTCCTCCTGGGGAGATCCACAACCGCTCAAGTTAGACTATATTGTAGCGTTTACATATACCCCACATGGGTCAATTCAGATTAAACTTTCTACTCTATTAGAAATTACAATCCTTGCTCCTGCATTCGTAGCTTTTTCAAGGTCTTCTTTCGTATCTATGGTCCACACATTGACACGCTTATTCATCCATCGCGCAACCGTCATCCATACTCTGTCTCC
>JAWSVG010000074.1:3002-8954 GCA_033852035.1 Desulfocapsaceae bacterium
ATTAATCAGAGAGTTGAATTTGTAGCGTAACGTATTCTTCTCTTCTACATTTACAACACGGTCTACCTTACGAAAGAGATAGGCCGTTTCGATGGTCCTATGATAAAAACGAGTCGTGAGAAGAGTATTCATATCAAAGGAAGAAATAATCACCTGATTGTCAATACCCTGAGACTTTATAATTTCTATAGCTTTTCGAGCGGTGTGGCAAATAAAAGAATGACTAGATTTGATCTCGACATTGAAAATGGTATTTTTCTTGTTTTTCATAAATTGACAGGATTCAAAAAACGTGGGGATTTCAAGTCCTTTGTCTCGCGCAAGGTTTTGAATGACTTCGTAAGGCTCCTCCCATGGAAAAATGTCAATTTGTGATTGTAAAAACCAACGATTTGCAACAATTAGTTTGCCATCTAAAGTGGACTCAACATCAATTTCCACCCCCGAAGCGCCTAGTCTAAATGCCTCTTCAAATGCTTCGATGGTGTTTTCAGGCACACCATTCTTTCTAACTCCTCGGTGCCCCAACACAAGCGGTTTTCCTTTTCTTTCCTCGATGAGTTGGTCAATTAATGGGCTTTTCAACTATTATCACCAAAAAGTAAAAGTTAGAGTGGATGTTTTCTGAGGCTGGTAGCAATGAGTCAACCGGCCCTGCCGTTGTTTTGAATCAGCCTGCTCTGCTCCTCACAGAAGTACGCCCAATCAAAAGTAGACAAATTTACGGTCAGGCGTGTATCTGGTTGGGCCAAGCTAACATGTTGAATTTATACAAAAATGAATGCAAGTATAAAGCTGTTTTGGACCTTAAGCAACCCTTTTTGATACCTAAAAGGTCACTTTAAGGAACCGGACATGGTGTATCAATCGTCTGGAATAGTGTTTTCTGTTGAGAGGGTTGCGAGTCTTCGATTTTCTTTAATCTGCGGATGTATTGATGGGTGCTAATCCTGGTAAGATTACCGAGTACATCTCTACAGAGAAGTATCTGCAGCACAATCCGGCAGTACCTGACGGCCTGGGATCGCTTGGAAAAGCACTTGAAGCAATGGCAAAAGCCGGAACCCCGATGGTGTATACCCAAAACCATATGATTCTAGGCGAAGGAAATTTCGTTCTTGCCGTTTCTGAAGGACAGTTTCTCGACAAGCAGGTGTCTTTTTACGACCTTTTCCGGATTGAGTCAGAAATAATTGTCGAGCACTGGGACACCATTGAAGATATTCCAGCTAAAAGCGAGTGGAGAACCATATTTTCACCTTTTAGCTTGTTCAAAATTTTGGGGCCACCTCTGGCAAGATCAGTCTGTAAAAGATATACATCCTTGAGTAAGTAAAGATCTAAGTTCGCTATTGTCTACTGAGGATATTTGTATCCTGCAAGTTCGGGAATAATACCGATGGCTCTTTCTATTCGAGCAAGTTCAGTCAGAAAATTGTAATAGTTAATCACCAATGAAGATTGATTTTGTGTTAGAAGCAAAACAGCATCATTGAACTCAAGCAAGTCTCCGAGGCCCGATTTATATCTACCATCAGCCAACCTGAGATTTTCTTCAGCTAATTGCAGTGCTTGGTTGGCAAGATCTACGCCTTCCCTATTTTCATCAGCACGAAGGTAGCTGTCTGTCACTTCTTTTGTTATTCTAAGATCATACTCTCTAAGGGCAGCCCGAACTTCTCTCAATAATGCACCCGCCTCTGCGACTTTACCTTCAGTTTCAAATCCAGAAAAAAACTCCCATGTAAGCCCGACGCTGATTTGCCACTGATCTCTAAGGCTTTCGAGATCAGTTTCATACTCGTTGTAATCACCAAGAGCATTGATTGATGGCCAATAATCGCCTTTTGCCTGTATCAGAGTGGATTCTGCAGAATGCATAAGATATGTGAATTTTTTCAATCCAGGACGACTTTCTTTCGAAGTGATCAATAGATTTTGCATAGTGTTTGGCATTTTGGGTTTACTCTCTGCAAGGTCGGAAAGTTGCGGCTCATCAGTGATCAATATATAATTTCCATTATTTGGTTGCTGCCCTATAATTTTCTCAAGGTCTACATGCGCTGTCTTTAGATCTGCATTTGCTCTGAGTAGATTCAGTTTTTGAGCTGCAAGATTGACCTCAGCATTGATGACGTCAATTTTTGCTCTAACCCCAGCTTCATAATATTTTTTGGCACGATGAAGTTGTTGCATATAATTATCAACAGCCTGCTCGGCAACGCTGATCAACCTCTGTTTTTCAAGTACAGAGTAGAAATTTGCTTTTACACCAAAGACAACATCTTGAGAAACCTGTTTAAGATTCTCTGTAGAAGCGTCAACTTTAAAGCGTGAACTGTCAATCAATCCAGTAGTTCTCCCAAAATCGTATATCAACTGAGTTGCACGCAAAAGACCATGAGCAAAAGTGTCTTCATCAACGGGGGATAGATCCTCAAGGTTCGCTCTACCCAAATCAGCTTCAGCTGTAAATCTGGGGTAATATAAGGATCGAGATTGAGTTAAAACCCCTTTGCCTCCCAGGTGTTGTTCTATCGCAATCTCTATTTCAGGATTATGTTTTATTGCGATCTCGATGAAGTCTTCCAATTCTAGTTCGAGCGGGTTAGCTGCCCAACTTATTGACACAACGAAAAGAACTGCGTTGATTTGACTTAGCAATATAAACTTATTGAACAAGCTCATCACGTCTCTCCATAGAATTTATAACCGAGCTGTCTAGCCATCCTCATCTGGCCTCCATTCCGATATTCAGACAGTTCAAAGCCGGTACCAATTTTCATTGTTGTTAAGCGTTGTACGCTGGACTGTCCCTTTAAACTTTATGTATTGCCCAACAAAGGGTTTTAAATGCACGTCTGTTACCGCGGAATATACATTTTTAATTCTAACTTTACTTTTGAGCTCTTGATCATAAAAGTATTGATTTCCTGAATATTTCACCCCAGCTTAACCTTCTTCTGTAGGACCATAAAGCGTAAAATCAAATTTCAATTGATTTTAACGGAAAACCATATGGTTGTCTCTTCTGTTTGATGTATGGAAAGTTTCGGTTGATCGTTGCGAAAATGTAGAGAGAGGGTATCTATACATTTATCAGTTAAGGATAGTAGCTCTCTCAGGTGCCAGGGCAAATTGCAATGCATCCTTTTAGAAGGAAAACACTCAGGAAAGTGATAGTAAGAAGGGCTCCATAAATACCATATTGTTTTATTTACCTGTCAGGTAATCTTGTGTAGAGTAAATCTTTACGACTCACCTTGGGGCTCGTTAACCGAATGGCATTGAGAAGATTCTCGTAGAATCATATCAAAGCAGGCTAGTGTATAGCTAAGCTGGTGTGACAGCAGGCTTTGAGACTATAGTCAGTCAGGAAGGAAAAGCGAATAACTCTAGAGAATCAAAAGAAACCTCCTAAACAATATACTCTTCCATTTGGAAACGTTTTTTATTAAAAACTTTCGAGGTTACAATGACGGATATTCATTCAGCAGCACCTCACCATTTACCTGGCTATATTCCGGGGCCAGACGGGAGCGACCCTCTCTTTACTGTTATTGTTGTTGCCATGTTGATTATATTCCTAGGGCTTGGTGTTCTATATTTTAAACTGCACTCTCTGCCAGAACATATGGGTGAAAAGGCTAATAGTACACAGTTGCAGCTCATTTCCATCTTGGCAATACTAGCCCTCTTCACGCACAACAATGCGTTTTGGGTTCTTGCTCTGCTCATTGCAGCCATTCGGCTTCCCGATTACCTAACCCCGATTGAGACCATTGCAAGATCACTGGCAAAGATCGCCGCTGATACAAAAGAGACTGAAACGATAGTGCCTACTTCTCTCTCTGAATCTGCTCCTGGCAAAAATCCTCCACCAGCAACAGAGGAAATGACAACGCCTACAAATGTTGAAAAGGAGAATGCTTAGCCATGTTTGAACTCATGTTTTGTGCCTTCTTTACCATTTTGCCAGATTTTCTGATTAAGCGATTTGTCAAAAACAAAAGATGGGGCAAAGAACTCACCTTTTTTACCATATGGTATGAATTGCGTTGGGGCATCACAGGTTGTGTTATTTTGACGGTTTCCCTGATTACATTGGTTTTCTATTATCATCCTTCTACGACAAACGTTACCCCCGTATTTCGCACAGTAACAATATTGTCGGAAACACCAGGTCGGGTGGAGGAGGTATTTGTGGTAAACTTCCAATTGGTTAACAGAGGTGATCCACTTTTCAGTTTGGATAGTTCTAGTCAAAAGGCAGCTGTAGAGACGGCTCAAAGTACTTTGGATGTGGTTAAAGCTGAATTTTCTCTGGTAAAAACCGACCTTGAGGAAGCTGAAGGGCATATCTCTTCAGTAAACTCTAAACTAACCCAGGCTACGGATGATGCAGCACGGATGCGTGAGGTTGCAAAAGGAGGCAAAGATCTCATCAGCGAAAGAGACCTCGAATTTTACGAGAATAAAGTTGACGTTGTTGAAGGAGAGTTGAGCTCTGCGATCGCTGCTCGTGCTGAAGTTCTGGCAAATCTCAATATTTTACTACCTGCGCGACAGAAAACGGCTGAGGATGCTCTGGACCAGGCAAATGTCGAGTTAGATAAAACGGTGATTTATGCAGAGACTTCCGGTCGCATAACCCAACTCGTTCTGCAGCCAGGTGATATTGTTAATCCCTTGCTACGACCAGCAGGTTTACTCATCCCTGAATTTGAAGGGTCGGGGACGCTGGCCGTCCAGGCCGGTTTCAATCAGCTCGCGGCCCAGATAGTAAAACCAGGGACCATCGCTGAGATGACCTGCATGTCGAAACCATTTAGAGTTATCCCCATGGTTATAACAGACGTTCAGACTTCGATTGCCAGCGGTCAAGTGCGCCCAACAGACCAAATGATCGATCTTCAGGACCGATCAAGGCCCGGTACATTGACAGTAAGGATGGAACCTCTATACCCAAATGGTCTTGATGGGATCTTGCCAGGAAGCAAATGCATTGCAAATGCCTACACCAATAACCACGAGCTTATTGTATCCGGGAAACTCTCAAAGTCTGAGTTTCTATTTTACCATATGGTAGATACTGTCGGTTTTGTACATGCACTTCTCCTACGTATTCAAACACTTTTGCTTCCTGTAAAAACCTTGGTGTTTGCGGGACACTAGTGGAGAAAACAGTTGAATCAAAAAGGTCGTGACAAATTTGACAACATGTTTTTATACGCCTCTCCTGGAAAGGAAGGTTTTTACGAAACCTAAGTTTTAGAAAAAGAATAACAACAAGACTAAACCTTGACGTTAATCCAGAACTTATAATTGTGAAGACCGCTGAGGAAGCAACCAGATATCGTCACATCGGTGGACCAACGATTCATGTCAATGGACTGGATATCGAACCTGATGCTCGAACCGTTAAGCAGTTTGGTATTACTTGACGAAGATATGGGGTGTCGTCGATACCCTCCGAACAACTTATAGAGACAGCAATAATTGAGGCAACGATTGAATCTACCTAAATTAATCTGAAGACTACCCTTTTGTTAGGCAGGATCTCTGGAAACAGAGACAACTGAAACTGCCGCACTGGCTTCCATAATCTCTTGGAAGGTGCCGACTGGTTGTTAATTGATCTGAATTAAACCTATCTTGACTCCGACATCCCAATAGTTCATTTTCGAAATCGTTGTGAATATAAAAGTGTGTTGTTCTGCCCTCTTGTTTTTAGGCCTATGACAACCTGCTTTTGTCGTACCAAGCCACATAAAGATCTCGTAGAACTTGTCCACCTCCTTATAAGTCGGGGAATGATTGTCCTCGATACAGATCTCGAGCTATTAGGAAATTAGCTCAGATCGGAGACTACCGGCTAAGTGGATTCTGGTATCCTTGCCGTCGTCCGTTGTTTGATAAGAAAGGAGGGTATGTAAAGGATCCCGTGACCAG
>JAWSVG010000075.1:0-1123 GCA_033852035.1 Desulfocapsaceae bacterium
AAAACTTAAAGACAGGCTTGTGTTCTTTAGCTGTACTACTGAGGTGCAAATCCATGATTTGTCTCAGTAGGTGATGAACTTTTTGCAGACGACGGTAGAAATTTAGATGTTGCCTGTCAAAGGGAAACCCATATGCCTTTGATTGACTGGGGTATTCGAAAACCCAATTGATTAATACATATACTGTAATCAGAGAAAAATCGAACGATTGGTGGAATCCAACCGTCATTTGCGGTTATAGCGTTAGATATACTGGTTTCCAGAATGCACTTGAGAATGATCAGCCAACTCTTGTGAAATCTACCAAAAATTCATTGTAGACGAAACCAGGAACGAACTGATCTGCAAAGATATCCTTGAATCGCTTAAAAGTAACCGATCTCCCTTATTGCTCACCGAAAGAAGGGAGAACCTTAACATCCTTGCCGACCTGTTAACTGATAAAGTACAAAACATTGTCATTCTCAAGTGTTAGCGGCCAGCCGAAATTACTATAAAAATAGCCATTTGAAAATGTGAGGTCATAAATGCCCTTTTTCTTAACTGATTGGGATTCACAAACCCAACCAGTTAAAGGCCTGAAAGTCGGGTAAAGCGTAGACTTTAAACCAATTACACAACTCCATGAGCGCAGTTTAGTTGAAAAACCGTGCTTTTTTTCTTGCTTTTAACGTGATCGTATTGTATTTATGCGTGCATCTTAAGTGGGGGATTTATGTATGGCTAAGCCAATAACAGGAAAAACTCACGTCGGCGAACGGCGTGAAAAGCGTCCGAACGGCGATATTTACGTCTATGAACGGATTACGGCCTACAACGAAAAGACCAGAAAGACCTGTACGGTCAGTCAGAAGCTCAGGGGGAAAATCAAGTCGGGAACGCAAGAAATTGTGCCGACTCGTCCGAAAAAACGCAAGGGCAAAGGAGTCGTTGCCGATGCAACACGCAGGCATACCGGCCTTACGGACATCCTGGAATGGGTTGGCAAGGTTTCCGGCATTGATGATGATATACGGGCTTCATTCAGCGACGGTGATGCGGTGAAGATGCTTTCTATCGCACGCTACTGGATTGGTTCCGGTGGCAACGCGCTGCCGCGCCTTGAGAGCTGGCAGGTGATGCA
>JAWSVG010000075.1:1151-10500 GCA_033852035.1 Desulfocapsaceae bacterium
CGTTTGACTCAACCACCATCTCGACCTACTCTGAAAATCAGTCGGAGGCACGGCGGGAGTTCAACAAGGATGGCGACGGACTCAACACGATCAAGCTTTTAACCTTATATTCCGTGAAGGGTCGCGAGCCGATTGCCTTTTCTAAACAACCCGGTAATATTCCGGATGTCATATCCATTGAAAACACTCTGACACAACTCAAGTGCCTCTACCTGGAAAAGCCTCTAATCGTCACTGACAACGGCTACTACAGCCAAAAAAATATGATGGCATTCGCCTTGCGCAATGTGAAGTTCCTGACCCTGGTTGATCCTAATATTGCCTGGGTCCGCGAGTCAGTTGCTGCGCTCCGTACAACGCTGGCGGGTATGTCCAGCACTTGTCCGTTCGACCCGTCTATCTGCGGAGCAACTTCGCTTAGAATGCACCAGTTCAGCCAGGTACGCCAGCGATCACGCAACGGCAAGGTCGCCGATGAAAAAGAAACATTCTCGCGCCGTCTGTATGTGCATGTTTACTATTCTCCTGACAACGAAGCCAAGAAAGAACTCGCCTTCCGTAAGGACCTGCTTGAACTGAAGGCGCAAATAGAAGAAGGAGACGCCGAGTTCACGAAATCAGCGCAAAAGAAAATAGACCAGTACCTGACCTGTTCCAGAAAGGGGCGTGGGGGACAGCTGAAGGTGGGGTTCAACGACCAAGCCATTACCGAAGCAAAGAAGTACTTCGGCTATTTCGCCCTCGTCAGCAATCAGACTATGGACACCTTTACCGCACTTGAAAACTATCAGCTGCGAGAAAAAATCGAAGAACTCTTTGCCGTGCAAAAGGGGAGGCTCGACGGTGCGCAACCGCGCACATGGTACCCTGACAATCTGCGTGGAAGACAATTTACACAATTTGTCTCGCTGGGCTATCATTGTTTCCTAACGAAAAAAATAAAGCAAGTGCAGGCTAAGATCGGGAAGAAAGAACCCGGAAAAACCAAATCACTTATCAAGCTCGAAAAGAAACTGGAAAACTGGCTTGCGCAACGCTCTCTCGCTCAGATCCTGGATTGGTTCGACTGCATTGAAACCACAAAGGTGCAGACTGTCATGGGCAGCTATCGATGGTCCACCGAATCAGTGGCCAGAGACAGATTGTTCTTGAAGTACTTGGGAGTAGACACCAAATAGTGTACGCTTTATCCTACTTTCAGGGCATTAGGGGGGGGGTGAACCACCGTTATAGTTGATCCAAATATCATCACTGTCATTGATGCTAAAATCTAGCATTATCAATAATTGGGGTATCACTATTCACGTTAATCGAATTACCACTCGATAGATTTTACCCTTGAGGAAACTGCCGACAATACTCATACAGTGCCATGCTGGCAGCAGTTGCAGCATTGAAACTGTGGGGAAGACCATATACCGGAATCTCCACGACATCATCAAGTACAGCAAGTATATCTGACGTCAATCCGGTTCGCTCGTTACCGACGACAAGAGCAGTACGTCGCGAAAACTGATAGCTGTGCATGCTTTCAGAATTGGTTGTCTGCTCAAGGCCTACCAGCCTGTACCCATCATTTTTCAACCTTTTCAGCACAGGCGCTAAGGTCCGATGCGTTGAAATATCCAGCTCTGATTCTCCATCACGGGCAATCTTTGAGATAAGACTAGCGTTACCGGTTAAAACAAGGCGTTCTATCCCACAGGCGCTCCCGGTGCGTGCTATGCTTGAAACATTAACATTACTTCTCATTGGTGCACAGGCGACAATCATCTCGCGCGGTCGGGTCAGGCCGCAACCGGGTTTATGCCGCTGATGTTCAAATTTGCTCATTTGGAAGCTGCTCCCATGACATCTTCGGTCATTTCATCTTTTGAGTAATACACTTTTTCGAGATACAGCCCTGATGCCGGAGCTGTCCCCGGGGCTGCTTTACGATCTTTCGCCTCAAGGATGCGGAGTAAATCATCGCGCGTGTGACGCCCTTCTCCTACCTTGACAATAGCCCGAACAATATTGCGCACCATCTTATAAAGAAATCCGTTTGCATAGATATCAAAAGTTATAATGGGTAAATCTTGACTCATAACAGCCCGGCTCACAAGACGGGTTGTTACCTTTTGCTTAAAATTGGGACGTGTGGCAAATGAGGCGAAATCATGCTCTCCTTCAAAAACAGAACAGGCATTGACCATTGCTTCAACATCAAGGCGACTTTTTACATGCCAAACGAGTCCATCACGTTCAGCAGGAAGTTTTTTACTATTCCACATTACATAACGATAGTGTTTGCCGATAGCACTGTCACAGGCATGAAAGTCGGGCGGTACATTGTTAACATTTACCACCCGGACAGTCTCAGCAAGCACATCGTTCAATTGCTCTTTGAATTCATCCACCTGCAAGCCCACAGGAAGTTCAACACTCGCCACCTGGCCATTTGCATGTGCACCGCGATCAGTGCGTCCGGAACCTCTTACCGCTGAACGGATATTAAAAAGCTTCTCCACTGCCTGCTCAAGGGCGTGTTGAACTGTCGGCTTATTTCCTTGTCGCTGCCACCCCAGATATTTCCGTCCGTCATAGGAAACGGTCATGCGATAATTAGATATAGTGGAATTTTGAATAGACATAATTACGAGGGATCCTTTTAAATCATAAATAAGTTAGATGTTGACAGTCTGTTTATTTTTTGCCATGCACCACTAAGTACCATAAATTACCCAAGAGATGAAGAGCGAGTAAATTTGCCCTTGATAATCCTCCGTAGATATTGGGTCTGGAGAAAAAGGAGCGGATATAAAAGCTTGAATGAAGGTCAAAATTGTTTTAAAGCAGGGTCAACGAAATGGCAAATTAACAGGATAAAGTCACCCAATACCCTGCATCACCCATTAGTCTTATATTCTTTCAACTGGACGGCATCACACTATTACATTTTCATGACAAGAAATATCGAATTACTTGCACCTGGTGGCAATATTGACTCAATCAAAGCTGCGATCGCTGCAGGTGCCGATGCAGTTTACTGTGGTCTGAATAGGTTTAATGCTCGAAATCGAGCTGATAACCTCTCGATTGATGATCTGATCGGGGCTATACGCCTCGCCCATAGAAATGACTGCCGGGTTTTTCTTACATTAAATATTATTTTGATAGAGTCAGAAATATCGGCACTTGTTTCTTTACTCAACAAGATCGTTAATATTGGTCTTGATGGCGTAATTGTTCAAGATTTCGGTTTACTCTACCTGCTTAATGAAAAGTTCAGAAGTCTCGAAATTCATGCATCAACTCAGCTGACTACCCACAATGAAGGTCAGATACAATTTTTAAATCAACTCAATGTCAACCGGGTGAATCTGTGCAGGGAACTCAGTCTCGAGGAAATAACTCACCTTAGTTCATTTGCCCATGAGCATGATGTTTTGACAGAAGTATTTGTCCACGGCTCGCAGTGCATTTGTTTTTCTGGGATTTGTTATATGAGTTCTGCTCATAATGGAACTTCAGGCAATCGAGGCAGGTGTGGCCAGCCCTGCAGAGATCAATACATCACAACCTCACAAGGCAAAACATATCCATTAAACCTTAAAGATATGTCAACTTTTTTGGATGTAAGACAACTGGTCGATTCCGGTGCTGATTCCATTAAAATCGAAGGAAGAATAAAAAAATACCATTACGTCTATTCTGTTGTAAGCGCCTGGAGAAAACAACTCCAGGATCTTTATGAACATAATACTGTAGGGCAGGATGAAAACGCCCTGTACACCTTGTTTAATCGCGGTTTTTCCAACGGCTTCCTGCAAGGAAATATCCATAAAAACATGTTTATTGATAATTCCCGCGATAATTCAGCTCACTATTTAGCTGAAAAAAATAACAACCTTAATGATAAAGGTTTAGAACAGGCAAAAAAGACAATCTACAATGAAAGAAGCGAGATTATCCGGCAGGTTGAGAAGAAAATAGAGCTTTTGAGCACAGACAAAATACCCGTGGAAATAAGCTTTTCCGGTGAGCTCGGCAGCCCGCTCAAAGTATCAGTCAAAACAGAAGATGTCTCTTTTGATTTGTTTTCAGATCACGTCCTTGTAAAGAGGTCTTCAGGGAGCAGCTTCTGTGGCGATTCAAACTCAAGCCAAGACCAAATAGATGGATGTTTAGGGAACACGAATTCCACAATAAATCATCTGGGACACGATGGATTGCTTAAAACTTTCGGGGCTGTGAATTCTTCGGGATATCAGCTGAGCAGTGTTCTACTAGAGGATCTCGACAAGGATCTGTTTCTCCCTTTTAAAGACATCAAATCAATGAAAAGGGAAGTTTTAATCACCTTAAATGATCTTGATGAATTCACTCTGCCGATTGATCCCCCCAGAGTAGCAAAACATGCAGACGAAAGAATAAAACCTTCACTCTCTGTATTAATATCATCCAAGGATGATTTACATCTTTGGGATGAAACCAATGCAGATTTTTACTTTCAGCTTCCTGATTGCCTTGGGGAGAATTTTTCTGAATTCACAAACCTCTTTCAAAACGCCCCGCACATAACACCTCTTTTCCCATCTGTTTTAATTGGAGAACATTTTAACGCTGCAGTCGATTTTCTTCAGCAAGTTCAACCGCGTCACGTGGTGACGAATAACACAGGCATAGCTTACTATGCCTGGAAAATGAAAATACCTTGGATAGCTGGACCATACCTTAATCTGGTTAACTCCTTTGGCCTGAAATGCTTTAAAGAATATTTAAACTGTTCAGGAGCATTTCTCTCAAATGAACTCAGCAAAATTCAGATTAAATCAATTCAAAAACCGGAACAATTTGATCTCTTCTATAGTATTTACCACCCCTTGTTGCTAACGACCAGCAGGCAGTGTCTGTTTCATCATGTTTCCGGCTGCTCAAAAGAGAGAGTGGATGAACAATGTATTCAAGGGTGTAAAAAATCAGCTACCATTACTAATTTGAAAAATGAAACATTTTACATCAAAAAGAAGCGGAATAATCATAACTGTATGTATAACAGTCTCAACTTCTTGAATTCCGATATTGCTGCTGATATCCCTGATAAATTTTCATCCTTTTTCATTGATCTGAGAAATATCAAAACAGACACTGCGGTAACAGGGGATAAGCTTGTATTGATCAGCTTATTTACAGAACTTCTCAATGGAGCTGTTGGGGCAAAAGAAAAGATTGCTGATTTGATCTCCCCTGTGACCAACTCACAATACAAGAAAGGAATTTGACTCACCAGAGTGTAGGAATCGCGATTATTGAAAATGATGAAAAGGGATCCATATTACCCTGTGGGCAGAAGAATCACTGTCCATTCAAAAGAAGCGGAAATGAGTTCTTCAACGCGAAAACAAGTAAACAATGACTGAATTAAACAAGAAATACTTACTTACGGCTGAAGATGGAATCACTCGATGTTGGTGGGGCCATGAACCTCTTGATTACCGTAAGTATCATGATGAAGAATGGGGGCGCCCGGTTGCGGATGACCTCAGACTGTTTGAGAAAATTTGTTTAGAGGGTTTTCAATCAGGGCTCTCCTGGTTGACTATCCTTCGTAAACGTGAAAATTTCCGAAAGGCGTTCGTTGGTTTCGACTTTAAAAAAGTTGCTGAATTCGATGATGAGAATGTTGCTTCCTTACTCCAAAACGCAGGCATAATCCGCCATCGTGGGAAAATTGAGGCAACCATTAATAATGCCCATCGGGCTCTTGAGATCGTTGATGAGTTCGGTAGTCTTGCACGTTATATATGGAGGTGGAAGCCAGAATATCGTGAATCTGGAATAGGAAAAAACGACAACAATGTCCTGATTCCGAGTATCACAAAGACATCACAACTACTGAGTAAAGATCTGAAAAAACGAGGGTGGAAGTTTTTTGGACCAACGACCGCATATGCCTTCATGCAAGCGATGGGGTTGGTGAATGATCATATGGAGGGCTGTGCCATCCGGAGAATCGTGGAACAGGAGCGAAGTCAATTTACTCCACCTCTTTAGAAAAAAAAGAATGATTTTCATCTTAAAACTTAGCAGTAGCTGCCTTTTTTTTGTTATTCGCTGAACCATTGATAATTGGTAGATAGGTGGCCAAATGACAGAATCGCTCTCCATCCAACAAGCCAGGAAGCTTGTGCTGCTGTCACAGCGGCTTCCGCCAGCAAAGAAAAACGGCGGAGCTATTGCTGCCACGCTGTCAGCGATTGAACATCTCGGTTACATCCAAATTGATACTATCTCGGCCATTCAGCGCGCCCATCATCATACCCTGTGGAATCGCAACCCTCGCTACAAAACCTCCCATCTCGACCAGCTGTTTGCTAATAAACAGATTTTTGAATACTGGTCCCATGCTGCTGCTTACTTGCCGATGCGCGACTTTCGCTACAGCTTGCCCCGCAAACAGGCGATAGCTAGCGGTGATCAGAATCACTGGTATGTGCGAGATGAGCCGTTGATGAAATCGGTGCTGCAACGTATCACAACTAAAGGCCCCTTGATGGCCAAAGACTTTGAGCATACCGGTAAAAAGACCGGTGAATGGAAGAGCAAACCCGCCAAACGAGCCCTGGAGTATCTGTTTATGCAGGGCGATCTCATGGTTCCTTATAGAGTTAATTTCCATAAGGTTTATGACCTGACCGAGCGGGTACTACCTGGAGGAATTGACACTACCTTACCGAGTAAGGAGGAGTTTAGCCGGTTTCTGATCACAAGGTATTTACAAGCTAACGGGCTAGGACAAGCTAGTGAAATGGTCTATTTACTAAAGAATACAAAACCGCTGGTTTCTTCTACCTTGCAGGAGATGTTACTGACAGGAGAAGTGCTGCAGGTTAGCATCGACAAAGAAAACTACTATGTCATACCATCTTCGCTGGAGCTATTGAGTAAACCACTTGCTCGCAGCAGACTTAAAATACTCTCACCCTTTGATAATCTTCTCATACAACGGAAGCGCATGCAGATGTTGTTTGATTATAGCTACCAGCTTGAATGTTATGTACCTGAGGCCAAACGGAGGTACGGCTATTTCTCTCTGCCTGTTTTATGGGATGGTAGACTGGTTGCACGAATGGACTGTAAAGCAGAGCGACAAAGATCACTGCTGCATATACACCATCTTGCACTGGAACCTTGGCTGGAAAAAACCGAATCTTTTTCACTGGCGCTATACAAAGAACTTATACCCTTCCTGCAATTTAACGACTGTAGCCATATCCGGTTACACAGAACCACCCCTACTGCATTTCAACCGGTGTTGCACAATGCAACTAATGGCTTGATGGGATGAAATACAGCACCCAATAGTAATGGGGTGAACCCATATGCTGTAGATCCCATATACTGCGTTTACGGTTTACCGAAAGTGTTCCTGCTGTATAGTAAGCTGCTATGGCTAAAACCAACGATCTCACGACCGGACCAATCTTTCCGGCACTTATCAAACTGTCTCTTCCTATTATAGGTACATCTTTCATCCAGATGGCCTATAATTTGACCGATGTGCTCTGGCTGGGGCGGGCTGGATCAGCAACAGTAACAGCGGTCACAACAGCCGGCTTTTTCATTTGGTTACTGATGGCTTCAGCCTACAGTACTAAAGCAGGTACTGAGACCCTTGTGGCTCAGTCTGTGGGCAAAAAACTGCCGAATGAAGCAAGAAAAATTGCTGAAAATGCATTGACCCTGAGTCTAATTGGCTCCTTTATCGCCTTTGTTTGTATCTTGATTTTTGCCCCGCAGTTGCTCAGCTTTTTTGAACTTGAAGCTGAGGTGAGATCCCAGGCTATTACCTATCTTCGTGTTGTTTCCTTTGGCATGTGTTTTTCAGCCATGAACCCGGTACTCAGCGCCATCTATATAGGTCACGGTGATTCGAGAACACCTTTTTTAGTAAATTCATGCGGTTTGATTGTAAATATAGTCCTCGATCCGCTGCTTATATTTGGGCTATTGCTCTTTCCAGAACTTGGCGCGACAGGCGCCGCAATTGCAACCGTATTTGCAAATATTCTTGTTTTCACAATCTTTTTAATCAAACATAAAAGGGTTACAGCGCATATTCCGCACTTGAAACTCTTGATCTTGCCCCAAAAGGACACAGTACTGGCCATCCTGAGAATTGGTATACCGATTTCGGTCAGCCATGTCGCCTTTTGTTTGTTTTCCATGTACATCGGCAGAATTGTATCCGCCTATGGTACTATTCCTTTGGGAGTACAGAATATAGGGGCAAATATTGAGGCCTTGTCATGGAACACAGCCTTAGGCTTTGCAACAGCACTTTCTTCTTTTACCGGGCAAAATTATGGTGCAGGGAAGTATGAGAGAATCAGGCAAGGCTACTATGTTGTTCTTGGTTTGAGCGTAAGCTTAGGCCTTCTAGCAACTATTGCTTTTGCCTTTTATGGCTACCAAATTTTCTCTTTATTTTCGACTGAAACAGAGATGATCCTGACAGGACAAATGTATTTACTTATCCTCGCAGTATCTCAGATATTTATGTGTATCGAGATTACTTCAGCAGGAGGGTTTTATGGCCTGGGAAGATCAAAGGCTCCATCTGGCATTTCTATTCTTTTTACCGGGCTGCGAGTTCCCGCAGCACTGCTTGTGGTTACATATACTTCGTATGCATATGCCGGCGTCTGGTGGTGCGTGAGTATTAGCAGCGTTTTTAAAGGTGTTATCGTTATGACATTGTATATATTTACTTTAAAAAGGTTTGCCAGATAACGCTCATTACAGGACTAAGACCCCATATGTTGTCGTGCTCGAAGAGTGGAAACGTGTCAATCACGCGATGTTATTTCAGGGTTCAGTTTTTGGCTAATTGCTACCGAGACAGGCTTCTATTGAAATCGATTGGGGTTGATAGGTAATCTGTGGTTGTTTGAAAGACGACTCAGCAATAAGTTTGGTACCGAGAGCCTTGCACGCTGCCTGACACTGTTGTGGTATCTTGTAAAGTCTCTGCACAATTTTTCAATAAGCTCGACATAGTAGTATTGAAGTTACAATACTGAGTATCTATAATATTACCACATGCAGAAGCACTTTATCTGACCAAAGGAGGAGTTAATATGAGTAAGGAATTGCAACAAAGAATAGCTGCCATAAAAACAACTGCTCTAATGAGGGCAAGAGAGCACATGGGTTCCTATGAAGTAATTAACTGGTGGGCAGAGTTAATTAGAAACACTCGTAACTTAACAAGCTTTAATGAACTCGACGAAGAAACTAAAGCTCAAATTTTAAAGTGGGAAGCACATCCATATAAAGTCATTGGAACCTGACGTGACTGATAGTA
>JAWSVG010000150.1:0-2170 GCA_033852035.1 Desulfocapsaceae bacterium
AAAAGATGGCAATATAGTCCATGTCAGAAAAAGTACCAGACCAGAATTACGGCAGCAAAAGATCTATAATGCCTTGGGATTGTCGTCTCATCCCGGTAAAACGATAATATCAGAAATCGAAGGGAAATGAAAATCTGTAGTGCCATAACGACACACGAAAAAAAGTAACCTGCTGGAATTACAAGAAATCACAACTTCGAGTCACAAAGATGGGTTAAGCTCACACTAATAGAAACCATCAAAGCTTATCGGGGAGACAGAGCGGTGGACCTGATACTCAAGCTCAACCAACAGATGTTCGGGTGGGCTATGTATTACAGGTATATTCAATCCGCTGAAGCCTTCTACAAGATTGATTACGTTGTATTTAAAGCCCTCACGAAATGGATGCGCCGTTGGCATCCAAACAAAAACGTGAAATGGTTCAAGAGGAAGTATATCTGCCCTACCAGTAAACGTAACTGGAATTTTTATGCCAGGTACAAAGATGCAACCGGTGCGACACGCATCGTGGATCTTTTGCGTATGGTGGATATTGCAAGAGTACGTTATATAAAGATCAAGGGTGCAGCAAATCCATATGATCATGCCTATAACCAATACTTTGCTATGCGGAACAAGGCAAGTAATATACCCCTTGTATAGCCAATAATTTAATGACCGCCGGACTCCTCAACAGGGTCTTATCGAGTGCTTGAGCCGTATGCTGGGAAACTCGCTCGTACGGTTCTGAGGAGGGTTGGAAGCCGCGAGGCTTCCTGCCTATCCGGTAACTAAAAAGAAACATTCTTACTTGATAAATGTGCATCCTGGATATATACTTAATGTATGGATAAGATACACGTAAAAATATTAAGCCAAAGTGAAGGATTTGAGTGGGACGACGGAAATATAAGTAAAAATTGGCTAAAACATAAAGTCAGTCCTGCAGAGTGCGAACAGATTTTTTTTAATAGACCACTGGTAATTCAAGATGGCAAAAAACATTCAGAGGTAGAAAAGAGATTTTATGCACTTGGCAGAACTGGTTCTAGAAGAACTTTATTCATTGCCTTTACTGTTAGAAACAAACGTATTCGAGTCATTTCTGCAAGAGACATGAGTCGAAAAGAAAGGGAGGTATATAATAATGAGTAAACAAATACCAAAATTCAAGACCGAAGAAGAAGAAAGAGAGTTTTGGGCAACTAATGACTCTACTGATTACATTAACTGGGACAAAGCTGAAAAATTTACATTTTCAAACCTCAAGCCTTCAGTTAAAAAAATATCTCTACGTCTTCCAGAAACAATGATTGAGGAACTCAAACTACTAGCAAACAAAAGAGATGTACCATACCAATCTCTTTTAAAAATTTTTCTTGCTGAACGTATAGAAAAAGAACTTGGTGCACACTAACCTAGAAAATGCCCATTAAGAAAAAAATGCACAACGACTAAGGATAGAACGTGATCGCGCAGCGATCCACGATCTATCCCGGGTTGAACAAGCCCGTGGTAGGTATAAGGAAATATATTTTCGAAGAGAAATGCAGGAAGGAAAATCTGAATGAAGGGCTGTTTCGGCATGACACACCAATGCTATCACCCGTAACGGGCAAAAAAACAGAATTTATCTCATAGGCACAACGCCCTCCCTACACAATGTGATTTTAGCATCGCCGGTGTTAACGACTACCCAGACCTGCTATCCGCTGATCGAAATTCTATAATATACATCATACTCTTGCAGCACGGACATTTGAAAGCAGGCCGCGGTCGAGGTTTTACCTCTGCAATTATGACACAACAGGTCATAGCTTTCCGCTCATTTCACTATTTGGCCTAGCTAACCACCATGATAGCCTGTTCCTCAGACCCCTTATTGAAATTGCCCAGTCAATGGGCATTGAAATGAAACTTATAACAGCCGACGGTAACTATTCAGCGTGTTCAATTTCATCACTAAACCTAAGCGACAAAATCAGGTAGCTTTCCATTAAACAATCCATTGAGTGCAATACCTTATGGCATTGCTCTTGAGTGGTGCAACTGAAATTAGTATTGCTGACATAGAATCTTGTGCCAAAGGGACGTTGCGTGACAAAGTAGCAGAGCTGCACCGTAGTATTCGAGGTTTCTTCGAAGGGCATCATCGATTTCAACTGAATTACTTAGTCAACAAAAGTAA
>JAWSVG010000076.1:0-89963 GCA_033852035.1 Desulfocapsaceae bacterium
TTCCACTGTTAAACCAGACTGTGTGATCACAAAGATAACACGCCTAAAACATCAGCGTTTGATTTTGGCTTTGTCCAAATACAGCCCTTGTGATAACAACGACCGTCAGCAGATATGGCAGGAATGTAGCCGCTTGATCACCAACTGTATTATATTCTACAACGCTACAATTCTTTCAACTCTGCTCGCTCACATGGAAAACCTTGGAGATACAGAGGGTGTCGCTCTACTGAAAAGGGTATCACTTGTTGCTTGGCAGCACATCAATCTACACGGTCGTTACGAATTCACCAAATCACAGGATGTAGTCGATATGCAAGAAATAATTATTGAGTTAATCAAGAGTTCTACCAAGGGGAAATCGTACGCATAATTTTCAAAATATACCTTTCTGGGCGTTGTGCAAAAATACCCAAAGAGGGATCGCGACCTGTCCGCGACATTATTGGAAAAATGACTTACGAACGGGCAAATGTATCAATCATGACTCTCCTGATCTTCGAAAATATGAAGTGCGCACGGAAGGTGAAGATATTCTGGTGTCTTTCATACCAATTTCGTAAAGAATTGCGGGATATCTGTAGATATTACAGGCTTGTGGTGAAATAACTTGCCATTCTTTCGAAAAGAGGGTAATAAGAAAAATTCATCAAAGAATAGTAAGTTTATACCAATCATGCATTCCAACACTCTGTTGAGCGGCCGGGGATGATATAGAAGGAGAAGAGAAGATGGCTAAAGTATGTGAGATCTGTGGCAAAAGACCTATGACTGGAAACAATGTTTCCCATGCTCATAATAAAACTCGGAGACGTTGGTTGCCGAACCTGAAAATGGTACGTGTAGCTGATGCCGGTGGCAACAAAAAAAGAACGAAAGTCTGCACTCGATGCATCCGTTCTGGGGCTGTTGTAAAAGCAGCCTAAAGAACAAAATCAGTTATAAAGAGGCGAGGGGAATTTATTCCTACTCGCCTTTTTTTGTTTAATCCGACAGAGTCATATCCTGAAGGATTAAAGATTGAGTCAATATTCATCCAGCAGTGGGATCGGAGGAGATAATGAGTGAAGAAATTACGTATCTAAGTGTGTCTGAGGCAGCCAAAATCATGGGAGCCATTCAAGAGGAAGAAGATATTGAGCGTACCAACAAACGAATTCTTACCGTCTATAGCAAAGCAGATAAGGAATTGTGCTGGTTTGATTTTGAGGAGGTAATGGACGCGGTAGGGGATGTCCCTAAGGCTGATCGTAAAGAGGCTGTTCAGAACTACCTTCTGCAGCACATACCGGACTGGGTCTTGGATTTATAGGAATCCTGTTTCGTTCAAAAATGCTTAGAACTTCATCACCTGGCCAAATCGAGCCACTCTCGCAGAGGAACCGGGAAAAGATTACATTGATTTGACTCCGTATCACTGAATCTATTCAGAATTTCGGTTCCTTGTCTAAAAATAGAGACAGGTCTGTCAGAAGAAACAACAACCACAATAGTTTCGGGGTGCTGAGCTGTGAATCGAAGAGCTGAGTTGTACCTCGCACCGCGGGCTCTGTCCTCATTTTCCACTCTGTGTCCATCGAGCAGACAGGCGAAAGCGTGGAGGTGTAGATCTGCTCTTATCTGCAGTGCGCCATCAACTTTTGATAATGCCGCGGCCAATGCCAGTTCGCTTGGCAGCATAAGATCAATGGGAGGGTCAAGCTCCTGGCCGGATATGACTGTAGTTTCTGCAGCCATGTCTATCACGAAGGTACAGCCGAACATTTTGTCTTCTGCGTTGTGGACCAGGTGAGCAATTATTTGAAACATGTCATTTCGGATAGACGGTTCCATGTCAAAATCGAGGAGGGCTTCCTCCACTTCAAATAGCTTTGCCCGGTGGGTGTTTGAGCTGTAGCTGCCATCTTGGAAACTACAGATTACATAGTTGTCAACGTTGAGAAAACCAAGTTTCCCTTGAAAATCAGCTGCAATAAAAAAAGTCCCAAGCGCATTCTTAGCAATACCAACGATTGAGTGTCCGTCAGATATGAGAGTACGATCTGATTTTTCTACGGCCTGTAGAAGCTTTCGGACATGCTTGAAGTTTGAAACCAAGGGTTTGTTAATATCTTGAAATCTTGACATAAAGGGCACTTCTTCAAGGTCTTTCTGCCTGACAAAAGAAAGTGTTCCGTATGGTCGTTTACCCTCTTCACTTGTTTTAGATATTGCCAGTATAACATCAAGGATAGTGTCAATCTCGAGTCTGAAATCGAGGCCAAGTGCCGTTTCTGACCTGTCAACGACGCAGTCATGCACTGCGTGTTTTGCGTATTCACGAAGAAAACTACCAGATATTCCGGTATATAAAGTACTGTCATTTGCCATATCATGAGAAAATCTCAATACAGCATGTTCGAGCCAACACTCTGTTGGCCAGGGGGAACAGATGTTTGGTTGATGTTCTGTGAACCACATTTGATAGCAGACAGGTTCTGAACTGCCTCCGTAGCTTATCAGGCCGTCAAGCTGTAAATTTGGATGAGACTCGATATAACTATATGAGCTATGGGGTTGGTGCTGACTAACCTTCTGTTTCCAGTTGTCATCATCTAGGTAAATGGCTTTTAATTTGGGTTCATATCCTCGTAACAGGTTTTGAGGGTCACAGATATATAATTCATCATTTGTAGTGAGGCTGAATATGATTGCGGAGCGGCTTCTACCTGAGAAATGAGATAATCCATCTCGCAAACCACTGAGCGTTTCCCGCAAACATCTGTTAACAAAGTATTTGTCTACCAATTTTCATCCTTAGCATGATTTTTGGCGATTATTGTTACGATTTTTACTGTTCAAAGCTGCAATATAACCTCATTCCGATAAACGGGAAATAAGTTGGGACTCTTTTCAGATTACAGTTTTTACGGAGTAAAGTACTAAAAAAGAGAGGATAGAAGGCTCTTGATCACCAGTCGAAGCGGATGAAGTTGTCCAGAGGGTCTGACTTGATGACTTTAACTTTGATAACAGAACCGCTTTGTTTGGCTTCTCCGCCCAGGGTGGGCAGGTCAATATCCATAAGAATATCGGTCAGCAAAAGGTTGGTTCTTTTGGGACCGACATGGATCACGAGGGCATCAATAGCTTGTCCTTGCCTTTCAGCAAGATATTTGAGTAGCCAATAACGCTGTCGCTGATGGCGAACATTATTTGCAGCAGATATTGTGCGATTGAGAACCGAGGTGAAATCCTTACACATCTCTTCTGTAAAGCAGGGCTCCTGTCTTCTCACTATTGAGTTGAGCTGGTGCTGCATTACCAGGTCGAGTAGTCGTCTTATTGGGGAGGTGACAGTTGTATATTGTGAAACACCTAGCCCACTGTGAGATTTGGCAGATGTAGACAGCTCTCCGCGTGGAATATGTTTTCGTTGAAGGGTGTTTTGGAAGAGATCGTCGTCCTCTCCGTGAACTATGCGGTTCTGTAGTGGCGGCTGAGATCTATAGAGCCCGGGAACCATTCGGTCAGCGACATACTTTGCAGATTCGCTATTTGCCAGAATCATCAGTTCTGAAACAATTGTACGCGCAGGAGTGTCACTTTTAGCGAGATTGATATGCACCTTAGCATTATGGTCAATGAAGATATTGACATCTGGGAAAGGGAGGAGAAGGGCTCCATTTTGCAGTCGCTTATCCCGCAGTTTTTTACGAAGCTTATTCAGGAGTTTGATTTCCGGATCTCTTTCCAGCATCTTGTCGACTTCATCGTATGTAAGCCGTCTCTTGACCTTTATAATCGAAGGCAGAATCCTGACCCTCAACACCTCACCTTCATGAGAGAGTAAAATCATAAAACTGAAGGCTGCACGAACTTCATCCTGAATAAGACTGCATATTCCCTGAGAAAGATGCCTTGGCAACATAGGAATCTGGCCTTCAGGGAAATAGATGGAGGTGCCTCTGTTCATCGCTTCAAGAAAAAGTGGGTCTCCTGGACGAACGTAGTGAGCCACATCGGAAATGTGGATACCCACCAGGTAATTCCCCTCTTTTTCTTCTACAGTGAGTGCATCATCAAAATCCAGAGTGGTCGGGCCGTCTATGGTGATGGGGCAGAGATGGCTAAGGTCTGTCCTGCCTGGATCATCAAAGAGTTCCTGCTGCCCACGCTGTAACAGCATTTCTGCCTGTTGTCTGGCGGCAAGCGAAAAATTAATCGGAAGTTCTTTACGAAGGAGAGCGATGTTTTCGTTAGGGCCCCATAGCCTTGATTTTACTAACAGGTGGTACGGGTCGTGGGGTTTATTGAAATCAGCGGACTTCAGTACCTTTTTGGCGAGTTCTGCTTCTGGTGCGGCTGTCCCCAAAAGGTAATAATGTTTTATAAGAGAAAGCGTCTCGTCGAGAAGTGGCGTGAGTTCGGCTGGTGGCTCTTTCGATGCCATGAGATCCTTGAGTGCAGAGGCGCCTTCAACAATGAGTTGTTCTTTTTTTGCTTCTTTTTGTTGCTGAATCTGCAGTTGTTCAACTTGCTCAGGGCTGTTGACTCGTACAAAACCTTCTTTGTATTTGAAAAAAAGCTTATCTTCAAAAACACAGCGAAGAAAAGCAGAAACTATATCATCGTTAGCCGTTTCACCAAAAGAGAGTTCTGCGAGAAATGCGGGGCTGAAAGAGCCGGAGCTCTCTTCTGCGGTAAGCTCCCATATTTCTTCAAGATTAATATGGGTCATGAGAGAACCACGCTTTTCGGTGATATCACGCAACTGTCTGGTGAGCGCCTCTCTACTGTCGGATGTAGAGTGGTTTTCAGTTGAGCAATGCACCACACGTGATACAGGTAAGTTGAGCTCTCGCCCATTTTGGTTAATCAGTCGCAACCTTTTCGGCTGACTTTCAGTAACCAAGGCACAAATGAACTTGCCGTTATCGAGGTATTCTATAAGTTTTCCAGCACCAATCATCGAATCTTTATTGTCCGTCAAACGTCAAAGAGCCAGTGCAGCTTTTGACGCATCCGACATATCTAAAATAATGTAAGCAATATATTAAAGGCGTATTATAATTTCTTTCCTGACTGTTTGTCCATCATTATTAAATCAGCGTTTTTCACTATAGTGTGGATTCCTTTTTTGCACACACTTATTATTAAAATAATTAGATGTCTTATGGAAATTTCAGGAAAACCCGTAAAATCCGGCATGGTTGCCATCGTAGGTCCGCCCAATGCCGGAAAGTCAACATTGCTGAACTATCTGCTTGGTCAAAAAATATCAATAGTCAGCCCTAAGCCTCAAACGACAAGAAATCGAATTGTAGGAATCGTTAACGATTCTGACCATCAAATTGTTTTCCTTGATACCCCGGGGCTGCACAAAGCTCGAGAACCCTTGAATCTCGAGATGGTGAAAATCGCACTTGAGAGTCTGAATGAGGTAGATGCAGTTTTGTTTCTTGTAGATGTCTCTTTACCCTTGCCTGAAAAGATTCAAAAAGAAAAAGAGTCCGAATTCCTGTCTTTCATGCAAAAAATAAACAGCCCAGCTATTATGGTCCTTAACAAAATTGACCTCATAGACAGGAAAAATGTTCTTCCCATGATTGAAACGTACACCAATCTCTTTCCTTTTAAAGCGGTTATACCTCTATCTGCACTCAAGGGTGACGGTGCGGCAAATTTGCTCGATGAGATCCTGACACTGCTTCCCATGGGACCACG
Organism: Desulfocapsaceae bacterium; assembly: GCA_033852035.1. Taxonomy (GTDB): domain Bacteria; phylum Desulfobacterota; class Desulfobulbia; order Desulfobulbales; family Desulfocapsaceae; genus Desulforhopalus_A. The sequence goes on from JAWSVG010000076.1 coordinate 5,707, forward strand.
GTACTTTCCTGAAGACATCCCGACAGATGCCAGCGAGAGGTTTCTCTGTGGTGAAATTATCCGTGAGAAGGTGTTTCTTTTCACGGGTCAGGAAATTCCGTATTCAACTGCAGTGTTGATTGAATCTTTTAAAGAAGACGACGTGAAGAAGCTGGTTACGATTCATGCAGCTATCGTTCTTGAAAAAGATTCTCAAAAAGGCATTGTCATTGGGAAGGGGGGTAAAAAACTGAAAAGCATTGGTACTGCTGCAAGAAAAGATATTGAGTCATTGATAGGAGAGAAGGTCTTATTGAAACTGTGGGTGAAGGTCAAAAAGAACTGGTCTCAAAATGAGAGCTTTCTAAAAGAACTTGGGTTTTAAACAAGGTGTACCGTGCCGAACAACATAGTGGCACGGTCTTTTTCAGCGTACGGCACCATTCTTTGTGTCTTTGAATTCAGAATAAAGATTAAGACTCTTTAAAATGTTATAGGCCGTTCGAAGCTGGTTGTCGAGTTGCAAACGTCCTGCAAGTTTTTTGCTTTGACCCTTTGTTCTTCCGTTCTCATTTTCTGGAGCTCCTTCCAGGTGATTTGCAAGATCCGCTTCCGTTAGATATCCTCTTTTTGTGTCTGTCTCAATTGGTTCTATACATGCAATGAAGGGCACCTCGACATCCGGAGTGATGCCCTGGGCCTGAATCGACCTGTCGTCAGGAGTATAATATTTTGCTGTTGTCATGCGGAGTCCGGCCCCGTCTGGCAGAGGAATAATGGTCTGAACAGATCCCTTTCCAAAAGTCTGTGTTCCCACAATAATCCCCCTTTTATGGGCCTGAATTGCACCTGCAACTATCTCCGACGCACTGGCTGAACCTTCATTTACCAATACTACCAGCGGATAAGAGTACTTGCCGCTATTATTGTGCGCGTTAAAAATAATATTCTGGTCCTCTCTTCTTCCCTTGGTGTAGACAATTTTTCCTTTATTTAAGAACACATCAGAGACGCTCACTGCCTGATTGAGGAGCCCGCCGGGGTTATTTCGAAGGTCCAGTATCAAGCCTTTAAACGTTTGTTGAGACTGCAGCTGCTGAAGTTTACTTTTAAAGTCACCGGCAGTGTGGCTCTGGAAGTTGGTAATCCTGCTATAGACAAATCCGGGAGAGAGAAACTCTACTTTGACAGACTGAATTGGTATGATAGCCCGGGTAAAGGTCATTGTTTTGATTTCTTCCCAGCCTTCTCTGTGTATTGATATTGTTACTTCTGACCCTGCGGGCCCTCGGAGAGTTTTGATAGCGTCAAAGGGCCCCATATTTTTGGTCTTGACGCCATCAATTGCTACGATGATATCATGTGATTTCAAACCCGCCTTATCCGCTGGAGTATCAGCGATAGGACTCACCACAGTAAGCAGGTCGTCTTTAATTGTTACCTCAATACCTATTCCTGAGTAGCTCCCTCTGGTTTCTTCCTGGAACTCTTTATAGCTTTCTGGTGGGAGGTAAGAGGAGTGCGGGTCAAGAGAAAAGAGGAGGCCTTTAATGGCTCCGTTGAGGACCTCTTTGGTATCGATTTCTTCAACATAATTATCTTGAAGAATACTCAATACGTTGGAAAAGACTTCAAGTTGTCTGTATGTTTCCTCTCTCTGACTCTCAGCTATATCACCAAACGATTGGGAGCAGTTCAACAGACAGATAAGTGTGAAAAGCAGAATGAAACGAACACGTTGTGCAGGAGCGATCATTAAGTTCCTCTGCGGGTTAAATGATGGTCGGTCTACCCCGGTATGAGACACATGTCCGCGTTCCTGGGGGAGTAGTATATCTTCCAAACGGGTCTCTTTAACTCAGAGCACTAAGGTACCGAATGTTTTTCTTACAGTTCTTCCTGCAGGGCCACCTGTTTTACAATTTTGTCCTGGTCGAGCCACAATAAAGGATCTACCGCTTCATTATCATACCGTATTTCAAAATAGAGGCCTTCGTCAAACAGGGTCGCTGTGTCGCCCATGACTCCAATATTATCCATACTATTAACAGTATCACCTTTACTGACAAGAATTTTTTCTATTCTTGAGGTAACAGTAACATATTTAAAGCCATGATTTATGATCACGGTATTGCCATAACCGCGTAAATATCCGGAAAAAACGACCTCACCCTTCTCGACGGCGATAATATCGTTACCGTTCGCTGCTTCAATTTCTATCCCTTGACAATTTTGAACAATACCTAACTTATTCTTTTTTACCTGCTGAAAATGGGTACTGAGAACTCCATCGACGGGTGGGTGAATCTTGCCTTTGTGTAGCCGAAAAAATTGAGATTTGAGTGCATTTTTGTTCTTGATTTGAACAAGGGCCTGAGATAAGTCTTCAGAGGCCTGTAACATTTCCTGGATAGCTTGTTTGTGCAACTGCGTCTTGGTGCGTACCTGTGTGAGAAGGATTTTTTTCTCTTTTTGGGTGGACTCTAGGTCGTCTGATTTTTGTTTTGCTAACTCTATAAAATCCTGCAGTATTGATCGTTCGAGATCCAGCGCGGCTTTAGCCCTTTCAAGAGTTACTATAGTCTTTTTATAGTCGAGTATTACTCGTTTGTCATATTCTATCAGTGACTCGAAGGCGTCTCTAAACTGGAGTAGCTCTGGTAGGGTTTTGCTGGAAAACGTTACATTAAGAAGGCCAATCTTCCCCATAGTATAGTAGGCTGTAATTCGTTTTTGAAGATGGGACTCGGCTCCCTTTTTTTTTGTATAAATTACACCGAGGATCCTCTCTTCTTTGGCAATCAATCCTTCTTGCCGCAGCATTTTTACTTCGAGGGCCTCGATCTCGAATTGTTGCTTTGTAAGGTTTTTGTCAAGATCTTCAAGTTCGGCCAAGATGTTACGCTCTTGTTCTGCTGAAACCAGTATCTCGTCTTTCTGCGCATCTATACCATATTGGAGGCGCCGTATCTTTATTTGTACTGTAGATGCCTCACTCGACCCGGAGGTGGAAACGGCAGATTGGCTCATAACCAACCGTGGGCAAAAGAGCATTATCAGGCAAAGGAGATAGCCAAACCATTTACTGAGGAGTGAGCGAATTGTTGACTTGGAGAAATTTGCGCTGTGATTGCTTCGCATAAGAGGTGAATTATCTGCTGACAAACTGATTATATTCGTAAAAATTTCTGCATTGATGAATAACTGCCAAGAGTACAAAGTAGAATTGAAACACTGATTATGGAGAGAATGACAAGCGGTGAAAAGAAGGTAAACTCGAACAGATTGAGAAATCCCGGTCCTGAAAATCGAAGCCTGATCCATTGAAAAAGTGCAAAAAGTGATAAAATACCGAAACTGGAGCCTAAAACCCCCTGAAGCAATCCTTCCAGAAGAAACGGCATACGGATGTAATTATTCGTGGCACCGACTAATTTCAAGAGTTCCAACTCATCCTCTCTGTTAAGGATCGTGAGGCGGATGGTGTAGGCCACCATAAAAACAGTTGTCAGGATGAGCAGGCTTCCACTCAATAGGACAATAATGGAGAGCAAATGATTAAAGTAGTAGAACCGCTCAACCCATTCCTGTCCATATTGAATTTTGATCGTGCCGGGAAGTTGTGCCAGGTATTCAGAAAAAAGCTTTACTTGACGGAGGCTTCGTAAGCTTTTTAACGGAGTTACCTCTATGGATGCAGGGAGGAAATCTTGCGGTAAATCAGCTAAAACATCGCCATTGTCACCCAGTTGGTTGGCGAATCGCTGGAATGCCTGTTCGCTGGAAATAAATTGGATTTCTTCAACCTCATCAAAGGTAGTGATTTTTTTGGTGAATTGTTCTCGAAGTTCCGGGCCGGGTTCTTCTTCCAGGTAAATAATAAGAGTAAGGTCGTCGCCAAGTTTTTCACCAACGCTGAGCATGTTCGAATAGATAAGATAGAAAAAGGCAAATATTAATACGGAGAGGCTGACTGTGAGCAGAGTCATTAACTGTGCCCCCCATGTCTGCCGTAGATTTCGGCCCACCTGTCGTATGACCGTTACCCAGAAACTCATAAGGGCGCCACCTGGGACAAGGCGTGCATGCGTCCTCTACGCAGTTCCATAACTCTATTTGAAGTGTGATTGTAAATGGTAGGGTCATGGGTAGCAATAACGATTGTTGCCCCGGACTTATTGCAGTTTGCCAACAATTTCATAACCCTTTCAGTGGTTGTCGCGTCAAGGTTTCCGGTTGGCTCATCCACCAGGATCATAGTGGGGGAATTCGCTATCGCCCGGGCCAGGGTAACACGCTGCTGCTCTCCCCGTGAAAGTTCTCCTGTGATGGTATCATGTTTGTCAGTTAGGTCGAGCTGATCCAAAAGATCTCTGACTCTCTTACGGATGAGGGTCGGTTTCTTGTAGGATACTTCCATTGAAATTGCGACGTTTTCAGCAGCAGTCCGGTCAGTAAGCAGTTTGAAATCCTGATAGGCCACGCCAATTTTTTGTCTCAGCCTTGCCAGCTTAAAACCTTTCAGCTGGTTGCTTGGTTGTCCTGCAATTTCAATGAGCCCATTAGTCGGCGTCTCCATATTGCAGAGAAGTTTGAGCAGTGTCGTCTTGCCTGCGCCGCTCANNNNTTGGGATTGTGTCGTCATCTAGCTTATATGGAGTGTTTTAAAAGATAGGAGAAACATATAGTATTCCATGGGAAAAGGCAATGCATCTGATACCTGGGGTCATATTTGATTTCTCACAATTAGGGGTAGACACTTTTGTCGGCCAATACATGAGTTTTCCCGAGTAGATGGATTCCAGCGACTTTGTCCTTGCAACTTGGTTCTCAGTTGTTATTCTTGTGTGTTTTACGTTAGATTATATCAGTACTAGTTAGAGGTTACGGATCAGGGGTCTTGATAGTAGCATAATATGCTGTTCACACCAGTAGAATTTGTATGAAGGAGAACGAGTCATGGATTATAGGGATACCCTGAATCTGCCGAAGACCGGGTTTAATATGAAGGCTAATTTAACCCAGAAAGAACCTGCTGCTCTTAAATTGTGGGAGAAGGAAAACCTGTACCAGAAGATGCAGGAACACGGTGAAGATAAACCTCTTTTTGTTCTTCATGACGGCCCTCCGTATGCTAACGGCAATATCCATCTCGGTACTGCATTTAACAAGATTTTAAAAGACATTATATTACGCTCAAAGAGAATGAGCGGTTTCAGAGCACCCTACATTCCAGGTTGGGATTGTCACGGTTTACCCATAGAACACAACGTAGACAAAGAACTGGGAGAAAAGAAGAAAAGTATTCCCAAATTATCCAAAAGAAACGCCTGCCGTAAATATGCAAATAAGTGGATAAAAACACAGAAAAAAGAGTTTAAACGTCTCGGAGTGTTAGGGGACTGGGATGCGCCATACCTTACTATCGATTACGCCTACGAGGCAGCGATTGCACGAGAATTCAATAAATTTCTTCTGTCTGATTCAGTTATAAAAAACAGAAAACCCGTATATTGGTGCTCAACCTGTACGACTGCACTCGCCGAGGCAGAAGTCGAATATCACGATCACACATCTCCGTCAATTTATGTGAAATTTCCAGTTGTAGGGGATTTTTCAGATATAGATGCCTCTCTTTCAGGAGACAAGGTGTCCTTTGTTATCTGGACAACCACCCCCTGGACACTGCCTGCAAATATGGGGGTTGCCCTCCATCCGGATTTTGTCTACGCAGCTGTAGAAGTGGACGGTGAGACCTTGATACTTGCAGAAGAACTTGTAGAAAAAGTGATGACTGAAACCGGGAAGGAAGGGTATGCCGTAAAAGGTACCTTTTCAGCGAAAGGTTTTGAGAAAAGACATTGCAGACATCCTTTTATGGACCGTGATTCTCTACTGGTTCTTGCGGACTATGTGACAGTTGACGCAGGTACCGGCTGTGTACATACCGCGCCCGGTCATGGTGCTGATGACTATATCACCGGTCTGAAATACGGCCTTGAAGTTGTTTCCCCTGTCAATGGTGACGGTTACTACACAAATGAGGCCGGAACATATGCTGGTCAGAAGGTTCCTCAGGTAAATAGTGCTATTAACGCAGACATGAAGGCATCAGGTGCACTGGTTTTTGAGTCTGATATTAACCACAGCTACCCCCACTGCTGGCGCTGCAAGAAACCAGTGATGTACCGTGCAACACCACAGTGGTTTATCTCCATGGAAAATAATGATCTGCGTAATAAAGCCCTGGCGGCCATTGAAAAGGTGCAGTGGACTCCTGGCTGGGGAATGCAGAGAATTTTTTCTATGGTGGAGGGAAGACCGGACTGGTGTCTCTCCCGTCAACGTAGCTGGGGCGTACCTATCACCGTCGTCAGCTGCAAAGAGTGCGGCGAAATAGTAAAAAGTGAAGAGCTGGTGGCAAGAATAGATGAGCTTTTTCTAAAAGAAGGAGCTGATGCCTGGTTCAGCCATGCTGTAACTGATTTTCTGCCAGCAGGGTGCAGCTGTCAGAGCTGTGGAGGCAGTGATTTTCAGAAAGAGGAGGATATTCTCGATGTCTGGTTTGACTCCGGTGTCAGTCACGCCGCAGTATGTGAAGAGCGTAAGGAACTGAGAGCCCCCGCTGATCTCTATCTAGAAGGCAGTGATCAACACCGGGGATGGTTTCAAAGTTCTCTTCTGACCTCAACAGGTACCAGAGGGTCGGCACCTTTTAAGGGTGTCTTAACCCACGGTTATGTTGTCGACGGCCAAGGCAAAAAAATGTCGAAATCGGTTGGTAATGTTGTTGCTCCCGAAGAGGTTATCAAAAAGTATGGTGCAGAAATTCTCAGATTATGGGTTTCCAGTGAAGACTATAAAGACGACATAAAAGTTTCTGATGAAATACTGAAACAGGTCTCAGACTCTTACCGAAAGATTCGAAATACCATACGATACTTCCTTGGTAATCTCAGTGACTTCGATCCTGCAGTACACAGTATTGCCCACGCTGAAATGGAAGAGCTTGACCAGTGGGCTCTTGCCAAGTTTGAAGAGTTCAAGGCACAGGTCAAAACCTCCTATACTGACTATGAATTCCATACCATTTACCAGAAGCTGAACTATTTTTGCGGAACCACAATGAGCTCCTTCTATCTCGACATCCTGAAGGATCGCCTGTATGTCTCGGGAACCGACTCAGTGCCCAGAAGATCAGCCCAGACTGTGATGTATGAGATCTTAGACGGTCTTTTGCGACTTATGAGTCCGGTTCTCTGTTTTACTGCTGCTGAGGCCTGGAACTCATTACATGGTGTCTCTGACAAAGATCCTATGGAAAAGGGGATTTATTTGAAACAATTCCCAGCAGATGCTGAGTTCAGCTTTGATGAGCAGATGATGAAAAAATGGGACGATCTCATTAAGGTTCGGGCAGAAATCACCAAGGCCCTTGAAATTGCACGCCGGGAGAAGGTTATAGGCCATCCCCTTGAAGCTGAAGTCCTCGTCAATGTTGATGGCGAACGTGGAGAATTTTTTCAGGCAGAGTGGAATGTGATTCAGGAAATATCAATTATTTCTCAATTGAGCCGGTTAACAGATGATACTCCAGAGAAAGGTGTTCGCTTTGAAAGCGAAGAAATGCCTGGCCTCATAGTACAGGTACAACCAGCGCCCGGCAGTAAGTGTGAGCGCTGTTGGACTCGTTCTGCCTCTGTTGGCAAAAACGAGGTGCACCCAACCATCTGCGACCGCTGTGCTTCTGTTGTGGCAGAGCTGGTGACAAAATAGGTAAGACCTGAATATTGCAATTGGCAATCCCGAAGGGTAGCAAGTAACAAAAAAATGCTACTCATGAACAGATGAGTTTCTGAAATGATTACAGAGGGTGCAACGTATTGTCTTTAAATGATAAATCCCTTATTCCCGCTTTGCGTACGCAAGATTTAGGTAGGAATTGAAGGTGATATATTTTTGTATTATTGCCGGAGTGATTGCTGCTGACCAGGCTACAAAGTTTTGGATTCTCAATACATTTAGACTCTATGACGCCCAAGAAGTCATACCCGGATTTTTCAATCTGGTCCATGTACAGAATACCGGAGCGGCTTTTAGTATGCTGGCTGATGTTGATTCGCCCTGGCGACATCATTTTTTTCTGGGAATAGGCGCTATTGCCCTTGTAGGCTTAACTGTTGCCCACTACAAGCTAAAGCAAAATCACAGGCTGTACAGTGTCGCCCTGCCGCTTATTGCAGGTGGTGCTGCTGGTAATTTGGTAGATAGGGTACGGCTTGGAGCGGTTGTCGATTTCCTGGATTTTTATATCGGTAGATACCACTGGCCCGCATTTAATGTAGCCGACTCTGCAATATGCATTGGTGCAGGGCTTTTTTTAATCGTAAACGTCCTCGAGACGCGTAATAAAGAAGCGAGGGAACAAGTATGAAAGTAGCAGTGTTATTTCCAGGACAAGGATCACAATTTGTAGGAATGGGGCAGGAATTTATCCAGGATGACACCGAATGTGCAGCTCTTATGGCTATGGCAGAAACCAGCTGTGAACTGAACCTTGGCACCATTATCAAGGATGGTCCCATGGAAGAACTCATTAAGGCTGCGGTCATTCAACCGGCTATTACCGTCACTAATCTCATTTGCTGGCAGGCGTTTAAAAATAGTCTCGGCCAGAATTTGAATGTTAGTTGTTTTGCCGGCCATTCCCTTGGAGAGTACTCTGCACTCTACGCTGCTGGGGTTATACGTGCCGAAGAGGCCATGAGACTTGTCAGCAAACGTGGAGCACTCATGGGCCGAGAGGGGGAGAGCAACCCTGGAGGCATGCGCGCAGTTTTAGGTTTGGACATTGTGGCCGTTGAAGCATTAATAGGCAGGTATTCAGGCGCTGGTGTTGTCACTGCTGCAAATCATAACACTCCTTTACAAATTGTTCTTTCCGGCTCTATGGATGCCCTGGATGCAGTTGGCGCCATGGCAGCAGAGGAAGGTGCAAAGGTTATCCCCCTTAACGTGAGTGTTGCCAACCACAGCCCGCTGATGGATGGTGCTGTGCCGGATTTTTCATCATTTATCTCAAATATTGAGTTTAAAACTCCTCAAGTACCAGTGTATTTTAATGTCTCAGGAGCCAAAGAAACCGAGACGGAAACCATGAAGACAATGATGAAGAAGCAGATTGTTTCCAGGGTCAGGTGGTGTGAGATCATTGAGTCTATGTTGCAGGAGGGAGTTGATACCTTTATTGAAATTGGCCCCAAAACTGTGCTGAAAGGCATGATGAGAAAAATTGTACCCAAGGGAAGCAAGGTAACGTCATTACAATTTGATTCCCCCGAAAGTATGAAAAAATGCATTGAGACCTTAAACGCTGCCTAGTTCTGTCTGTAGCGCTACGGTACAAGGGGTTTTAGTACCTTATAAATTATTTTGTGAAGGTACTTATCCCGACTTATTTCCCGTTTATCGGGGTGAGGGATTGGGCTATTACATAGCGCTGGTTCCACTTTGGCTTTAAGAAGTTCAGAAGGGGCAGGATTGTGGGTATTATAGAAAAATACAAGCAACAGGTTTTGGCTGGAAACAATTTGCAATTCGGACAGGCAGTGGAGCTTGCCCACCAGGCAGATCCAGCTGAGCTGTATCAAGCCGCTGACGAACTGCGCAGGAAACTGCATAAAAACAGTTTGGATTTATGCTCAATTGTCAATGCGAAGTCCGGTAAATGTTCTGAAAACTGTAAGTTTTGTGCACAGTCTTCACACTATGATGTTGAGGTCTCCAGTTATGATGTTGTCGATGTAGTGAAAGCGGTCTCCCTGGCCAGAAATAATGAACAACACGGTGTAAGCCGATTTTCACTCGTTACCGCCGGGCGTACTGTCTCAGAAAAACATCTGGAGGAATTTAAAGTTATTTATCAGCAGTTGCGTAGCGAGACCAGCATGTCTCTTTGCGCCTCCATGGGTTTTTTAACTCCAGAGAAAGCCGACAAGCTAGTGGAAATGGGAGTCTCCAGATACCACTGCAACCTGGAGACCTGCAGAAGTTTTTTCCCAGAAGTGTGCTCCAGTCACACCTGGGACGAAAAGGTAGCGACCATAGCCATTGCCAGAGAGGCAGGAATGGATGTGTGCTCTGGTGGTATAATCGGTCTGGGTGAGAACTTTGAGCAGAGACTGGAACTTGCCTTTGAGCTTCGGGAGCTCGGCATCCTTTCCATACCTCTTAATATTCTTACTCCGATAACCAATACGCCTTTTGAGAAGGTGCCACCTCTGACTCTCGCCGAAATTCTCACCTGTGTTGCAATGTTCAGATTTATAAACCCCCAGGCGATAATCCGGCTGGCCGGTGGCAGAAATATACTTGGTGAAAATCAGGATAAATGTTTCACCTCAGGTGCAAACGGTTCTATTGTTGGAGATTACCTTACTACCGTTGGCAATAGTCTATCTGAGGACATTGAAATGTTTAAAAAACTCGGTTTTGAACTGAATCCTTCCGAGGACGAAGAGAGTGTAACGTGAAGAAGGCAACAGCTGATCTGTTGCAGTACGATCGCCAACATATCTGGCATCCCTATACATCTATTGAAAATCCGCTCAGGGTGTATCCTGTTGAATCGGCAGATGGAGTTCGCATCCGGCTCAAAGACGGGAGGGAACTGATTGACGGGATGGCCTCATGGTGGGCCGTCATCCACGGTTACAATAATCCCCGCCTTACCAAAACACTGCAGAGTCAAGCCGAGAAACTCTCTCATGTTATGTTCGGCGGGCTCACTCATGAGCCTGCGGTTGAGCTTTCAAAACTTCTGATCGAGGTGACACCGGAACCGTTAAACCGGGTTTTTCTATGTGATTCTGGTTCTGTTGCAGTGGATGTCGCCATGAAAATGGCCATTCAATATAACTTTGCACAGAACATTGAAGGCAAGAACAGGTTTTTGACTATCAAGTCCGGTTACCACGGTGATGTCTTTCATGCCATGTCCGTTTGTGATCCGGTCAATGGCATGCACCAGATATATCGTGGCATCCTCCCGGAATACTTTTTTGCCGATAAGCCCCGCTGCAGATACAGTGCCCCCTGGGATGAAACTGATATTGATTCCTTTCAATCAATTATAGAAGACCGACACAAGGAAATATGCGCAGTCATTCTTGAACCGATTGTTCAGGGGGCGGGCGGTATGCACTTTTATCACCCTGAATATCTGCGAAAGGTTCGTGAGCTCTGCGATACCTATAAGGTGCTGCTCATTGCCGATGAAATAGCTACAGGCTTTGGCCGGAGTGGCAGGCTCTTTGGCTGTGACCACGCGGATATCGCCCCGGACATAATGTGTGTCGGCAAAGCCCTCACTGCTGGATATATGACACTTGCCGCAGTACTTGCTACTGAAAAGGTTGGAAGGGTCATATCTCAAGGAGCGCCTGGCGTTTTCATGCATGGTCCTACTTTTATGGGCAATCCTCTGGCATGCAGTGTTGCAGCCTGTTCCATCAAAATGTTGCTAGAATCAGACTGGCAGAATAACATTTCACGCATCGAGACAGAACTTCTTCGTGGCCTGGAACCCTGTAAAACACTTCCTGGAGTTCGTGAGGTGCGGGTTCTTGGTGCCATTGGTGTTGTAGAATTAGAAAAACCTGTTGATATGGAAGTTATACAGGAACGATTTGTAGAAAACGGTGTCTGGGTAAGGCCTTTTGGTTGCCTTGTCTATGTTATGCCGCCCTATGTGATGAGTAATGATGACCTGGAAAGCCTGACCAGGGCCATAGTTCTGGTTGTCAAACAAGAGGTCTTGAAATGAACACTTCCTATCTGGAGTCACTAAAAAAGCTCTCCGACAGCGGCAGGTTACGGGAACTAAAGCCCCTCAGCGGCAGAAAAGGTTGCAGAACGCTGTACAAAGGTAAGGAGATGCTGAATCTTACTTCAAACGATTACCTTGGCATCGCCGGCGATGTAGCGCTTCACGAAAAATTCTATAGTGATCAATCGGCAACGAACATCCTTGATGATTTCGGGTTGGCCTCCACATCATCAAGGTTACTCGCCGGTGACAGTGAAAACTCTCATAAACTTGAAGAGTCTTTACGTACAGCCTACCAGAAAGAGGCGTGCCTCCTCTTCAACTCCGGCTATCATGCCAATATTGGCATTTTGCCAGCGCTCTTCACGAAAAAAGACCTGATACTTTCAGACAAACTCAATCACGCATCTATTATGGATGGAATGCGTCTCAGCAATGGTCAGCATAAAAGGTATCGGCACTGTGATTATCAACATCTTCGCGATCTTTTACATAAGTATCGGGAAAATTTCAACAAAGTTGTCATAGTCAGCGAATCTGTTTTCAGCATGGATGGCGATGTGGCCGATATTGGTGCTCTCGTTGAAATTAAAAACGAGTTTGACTGTATGCTGTACATCGATGAAGCCCACAGCATTGGATTATACGGAGCCAGTGGCCTGGGCATGGCAGAAGAGCAGGGTCAACTTCCTCATATTGATTTACTTGTAGGAACCTTCGGTAAAGCTCTGGCGTCAGTTGGGGCATTTGTACTCTGTTCTGTAGCCGTAAAAAATTTTTTAGTAAACCATAGTCGTTCGCTCATTTTCACAACAGCATTGCCTCCTGTTGTCCTTCATTGGAATTATTATATCTTTAAAGAATCTCTTGGTTTTAATGCGCAGCGGGATGGTTTAAAGCAATTGTCCGAAAAGCTGCGAAGAGATCTCAGAACCAAGGGATTACAAACCGACGGTACAACCAATATTGTCCCTGTCATGCTGGGCAAAGATTCTCTTGCTGCTGAAATGGCTAGTAGAATGCGAGAAAAAGGATACCTCATCTTCCCAGTGAGACCTCCGTCTGTACCCGAAGGAACTGCTCGTTTCAGACTGTCACTCACGGCTAATATGGTGTGGTCTGACATCAAAGATCTTGCCACTGAGATTGCTGCCATACGCACGGATGTTCTTAAGGGAGCACGTCGCTAACACATGTACAGTTCATGGCTTCATAAGAAAAATGCATCAAAGCTCATCGTGTTTTGTAATGGCTGGGGAATGGACGGTTCTGCTTTTGCTCATCTTGATAGTCATCATTTTGATGTGCTGATGCTGTATGACTATACTAATTTGCCGGATAGTTACGACGTAAAAGATTTTTCTAGATCTTACAGCCAGGTCAGCCTCGTCAGCTGGTCCATTGGAGTGTGGGCAGGGCAAAAACTGTTTTCCTCGCAAGAGGAAATTTTTCATAGGACGATAGCAGTGAATGGGACGCTATGCCCTATGCACGATGAACTCGGTATTCCTGAAGAAATATTTGAGGGGACCCTTCTGAATTATGATGAAGCCGGCAGGAAAAAATTTTATCATCGTATGTGCCGTGATAAACGTATTTACAAATATTTCCTTCAGAATCAGCCAAAACGGGCGATAGACAATCAGCTCGGTGAACTCGCCGCACTGAAAAAAATGATTGATTGTACTCCAGCAGAAAACTCTATTTATCAGCAGGTTCTTGTCACAGATCATGATCTGGTAGTACCGACTTCAAATCAACTGCAGTACTGGCAGGGGACCAGGACGACAATTACGTTACTGCCCGGAGTTCACTTCCCCTTTACTTCATGGAAGAGCTGGGACGAGTTCCTTGGTTATACAAATTCTGTCTACCTAACCCCGATAAACGGTAAGTAAGTACCTTGTGAGTGATTATATTTATTTAATGTGAAACGGAATCCGTATTTTCTTGTTTTTTACACCACTCAGGTAAGCGATAGACTCCGAGGGGGTACTGAACTGAGTGACAGCTTTTACGGNNAGTTTCTTTTTAAAAAACAAGAAACTGATTTATAAGGCACTAAATTGGAAATGGTTGATATACAATTAGTTGACAAAAAGCTTGTGGCCTCAAGTTTTGAGGCGAGCGCAGCAACATATGAAGAAAATGCTCTTGTCCAGAGAGAGATAAGCGGGCAATTGATGAGCCTTCTTGAGCGGTATGATATCACGGGGTATAAGCGAGTTTTTGAGATAGGATGCTGCACCGGTGTACTCACCGGTTTGATCTGTGCTTCCGGTTCTGTTGATGCCTTATATGTAAATGATATTGTTGAAGAGTTTTGCAGTATTACCCGGCAGAGAGTAGGTGGGGGAGCTGGTGATGTCGAGCTTTTGCCCGGCGATATTGAAGCAGTTCAATTCCCAAGATCTCTTGACCTGGTGATCTCATCTTCAACTTTTCAGTGGATGAGTGATCTTCCTCGTTTATTTGAAAATATAAGCTGCTCACTACAATCGAAAGCGCATCTCGCCTTTACAATTTTTGGGCCTGGCACCATGACAGAAATCGCCCAGATTACCGGAAGAAGTTTGCTCTACTATTCAGAGAAAGATCTTTTAGCAATGCTGGAAGACCGATACAGTATCACCAGTATGCATACAGAGACAAAATGCCTCTATTTTCCTACAGTAAGAGCCGTATTGAGGCATATTCAACAAACGGGGGTTGGCGGGCTGGGGCGCGCTCAGTGGACCAAGTCCAGACTGAGAGATTTTGAGCAGCAATATACAAAAAAGTTTTCAGCCGACCTTGGTGTTCCGGTCACGTATGTGTCAACTTTCGTTCTTGCTGAAAAAATATAACCTAAATCTTGCATACGCAAAGTAGAAAAAAATAAATTTGTTTTTGCAAGACGACATGTTGCACCCATACTAGTCAATTTGAAAGCCCATATTATTTATGACCATTATTTTTTTGCTACCTTGCTACCCTTCGGGATTGACAATTCCACCGAATCTGCTTTGTTACCGAAGCTTTGAAGTATATTAATACGTCTTCAGCTTGCGCTGCCTCGCATCTCCGGCGGACTAGTCAATTGCAAAATTTAGGTATAAATGAAAAATCTTAAAATATTAGCTGTTACTGGCATTGATACCGATATCGGTAAAACTATTGTCACTGGTGTGATGGCAAGATTTTTCCTTGATCGAAATATACGTGTTATTACTCAGAAAATCGTCCAGACAGGCTGCTTCGGGATCAGCGAAGATATCGAATCGCATAGGCAGATTATGGGGATAGATATCGTACCTGAAGACCGTGACAGCACGACCTGCCCCTATGTGTTTCCGGTCGCCTGTTCTCCCCATCTTGCGGCAAGGCTTGAGGGTCAGGAGATTGATTGTGGAGTTATTCGACAAGCCACACAGCGTCTATTAGACACCTTTGATCTGGTTTTGCTCGAGGGGGCAGGAGGGCTGTCAGTACCACTTACTGCCGATTACACAACACTTGATTACCTTGAAGAGCAGCAATATCCCATTGTTCTGGTGAGCAGTTCAAGACTGGGGTCGATTAATCATACCCTGAACGCCCTGGAACTGGCGAAGAGAAGAAACATGTCGGTAGCTGGCATAGTGTACAACAGGTTTGAAGAGACTGACCCACGAATCAGTCTTGAATCCAAGGAAGTCTTCCGGCACTATTTAGTCAAATACGGGTACAAAGATTGTGTTATTGACTTTCCTGTTCTCGACAAGAAAAATGATAACGGGCGGTTGGTTGATTTCTCAGACCTACTGCTCTGATACAGTAAAAAATATGTAAAAGGTTGCAAAAACTTAAGGGTTATTTTATGAACGGCGTGAAAAAGGAATGTTTGAGCTGCACATTTTTTCGACTAAAGGTTATCGATGCTGGAGTTTGTCGAATTGATCGGAACCTTTCGAAAGATTTCCCCACAAAAGAAGTAAGTGACATTTGTAAAAGGTGGAGTGACGCCGGTCAGCAATACTTTATTCGCACAGGATGGATAAAGGCTCAAACGTCCAAAAGTAGTCAGGCACATTGATTTACTGTTTTTTTGCCCGATATCTGCGTTATTCGGGAAAAACAATCCTCGGAGGTAAGCGAAGACTCCGATATCAACTATATGCCTGTGGTTGTTTTTTTCGAATGCCTCGGAGTCTGCGCTTACCTGATCTCGAACAAAACACCTAGTAAATCGACAGACTCATTGATGCTTGATTTTGTTCCTTAAAGCGGGTTGGCAAGATACCGAGAAATCTAAGGTTTTCAATTATCTTGTGCCTGCTTTTTCATTTTTGCAACTGTAGCGTTTGTTTACTCATGAAAAAAATACCCAAGACGGCCCAGCTCATCTTTAAGTGCATAATCAGCTGCATTTTCTTCTCAATCTTACTCTCGTTTGTGCAGGGAAATGAGCTCTTAACAGTATTTGCCAACGTTAACTGGCCGTTTTTTATCCTGTCATTTGTCGTTACCGTAGTAATGCTTCTTGCGAGTTGCGCCAAGTGGAAGATTGTCCTCGATTTAAAAAGCAAAAAGCTGTCATTTGTTGAACTGCTGAAGATCTATCTAGTTGGATATTTCTTCTCCAATATCCTCCCCTCTACCGTCGGAGGGGACGTTGTACGTTCTTATTATGCTGGCCGACTTATTAAAAACCAGGCATATTCAGCAGTGAGCGTTTTTGTAGAGAGGTTTTCAGGTATTTTTTTCCTCTTCCTTCTGGTTGCCTTTACACCTTTGCTCCGTTTTGATCTCTACTCAAGCCCGTACATTTTCATCCCATCTTGTGCGGGGCTAACCTTTGTGGGGATTACGTTATGGGTGTGGAAAGCTCAAAATCCGTTTAGAGTTCCCGATATATGTGCTCAATTCATTTTTCGTGGGTTCAGGTGGATGGCAACAAAATTGAACAGTACATTCATTGAGAAAGGTGCACAGGTTCTGGAACGAATGTATGAAAAACTTATCGAAAGGTTGCAGCACCTGAAAAAAGAACTCAATGTTGCTGTTGATGGTATACAAAATGACCCACAGTTCTTCTGGAGACTCATTTACCTGACTGTTTTGTTTTATATCCTTACCTGGGTAAATGTGTATACTGCATTCCGGGCCTTTAATGTACACGTCGACTTTATTATTATTTGCGCCATTGTTCCAGCTATTATGCTGGTAGCCCATGTACCGGTGACACTGCTTGGCAATCTTGGTTATTTTGAATCGGTGTTCGTTTTATATTTCCTGCTCGTTGGCGTCGGTGGTGCCGAAACACTGGCGATGGGCTTGCTGCTTCGCCTGAAAATGTTCTCAATGGGTATTGTTGGTTTTTTTACCTACCTGAGCTATAAACAGACGCACCAACTCAAAATAGAGACAGGAGAAGAAACTCAGTAGTTAAGTAGTTACAAAAAAATATAATTAGTACAATCCCTGGAGAAAAATATTGTTACTCTCAATTGTTATACCTCTATTAAATGAGGAAGAAAATATCCCCATCCTGTATCAAGAACTTAAAGATGTGCTCGAGCCGATGAAAGAATCATATGAACTCCTTTTTATTGACGACGGCAGCACAGATACGAGTCTTACGATCCTTAAAAAATTACAGGCGGTTGATGACCATGTAGTCGTAGTGAGTTTTAGAAAGAACTTTGGCCAGACTGCAGCCATGGCAGCGGGTTTTGATTATGCCACAGGTGATGTAATAATTACCATGGATGCAGATCTGCAAAATGATCCCAGGGATATCCCAAAGCTTCTTGAAGAGATACATGCAGGAAACGATGTGGTTACCGGTTGGCGTTTTGATAGAAAGGACGCCTTTATCAACAGGCGACTCCCTTCTATTATTGCCAATAAAATTATTTCAAAAACCACTGGTGTCAATCTTCATGACTATGGCTGTACCTTAAAGGCATTTCGCAAAGAAGTTGTGAAAAATGTTAAACTCTATGGCGAGATGCACAGGTTTATTCCCGCCATCGCCAGCGGTATGGGCATTGATTTTACTGAGGTAAAAGTGAATCACAGAGCCAGGCGCTTCGGGACTTCAAAGTATGGTATCTCAAGAACAATTCGGGTTATACTCGACCTTATGACGGTTAAATTCCTTCTAAGCTATGCCACTCGACCTATCCAGGTTTTTGGTTTGATGGGCTTTGTTACAGGTGCTATTGGCTTCCTCATCGCCATGATTATGACTATTCAAAGGCAGTTTTTTGGTGTCCCCCTGGCCGACAGACCACTTCTCTTTCTGGCCGTATTGCTCATTTTTATCGGGATTCAATTTGTCACACTCGGCCTTATTGCCGAACTCCAGGCCCGGACCTACCATGAGTCGCAAAATAAACCTGTCTATTTTGTGAAAAATATCTTTCGCTCCGGAGAGCAGCAGGAAGCCGACGGAGAAGTTAATGGAACAAACTGAACATCGGTTTGAAGTAATTATCCCCAACTGGAACGGGGAAAAAATGCTCGCCGATTGTCTTCAGTCTCTCAAAAACCAGAGTTTCAAAGATTTCTCTGTTACGGTAATTGACAATGGCTCCAGCGATGGATCACTGACACTACTTGAGAATGTCTATCCAGATGTCAAATTGATTTGTTTCACTCACAACACCGGTTTCTGTGTTGCGGTAAACAGCGGTATTGAGCATTCAAAAGCCCCATGGATACTGCTGCTCAATAATGATATGGAAGTGGCTGCAGACTGTCTGGAAAATCTCAACCGTGCGGTGAACGAACAACCTCAATACGATTTTTTTGCCCTCAAGATGATGAGTTTTCATAAACGAAATTATATCGACGGGGCTGGTGATGAAGTGTTGCGGGGGGGGGTCGGCTATCGTCTGGGTACAATGGAGCAAGATGGTGCTCAGTATCAAGATGATCGGGATTGCTTTGGTGCATGTGCCGGAGCAGGCCTCTACAGTAAAGATTTTTTTGCCAGGACCGGCTTATTTGATCAGGATTTTTTTGCCTACCTTGAAGATGTTGACTTGAATTTCAGGGCAAACAGAATGGGGCTGCGTTGCCGTTTTATTGCCTCGGCCATAGTTTATCACATTGGCAGTGCAACCTCAGGCTCAAAAATCAACGATTTTACAGTACGACTCTCCACCAGAAATAACCTCTATGTCCTTGCAAAAAATTACTCGCCGGCAATGTATCTCCGCTTTCTTCCTTCCATACTTGTCTATCAGCTGATGTGGTTGGCTTTTTGTTGTAAGCATAAGGTGGTGAGATCGTATCTTAAAGGGTTATGGCAGGGCTTTCGCCTGTTTTTTCAATTTGCTGCTACAGGCAGGGCCTTTGTGAAAGATAACAGCGTGAACTCGGTAAAGGATTTTACAGAGCGTATTCGTGTTTCTGAAAAAAAAGCGGTGAGGTCTCTTATCGCCAGAAGAAAAGCAGCCTCGAAAGGAAATTTCCTGTTACATTCTTACCTGCGGATTTTCCTGTAATGAAAGAAAGTAAGCTTTCTCTGAACGTATCTGTTCATGTCATTATCGTAACACATAATTCTTCTTCTCTGCTGCCTGTGTGTCTCGCTCATCTCAACGCACAAAGTCAGCGAGTTTCAACCGTCATTGTCGTGGACAGTGGTTCTCAGGATAGTCGGTACCTCGATAATCTTGACTGTTTATGGCCCCTCATTGTCTTTAAAAACAGCAATATAGGATTCGGAAAGGCTAATAATCTAGGATTTCAGCATATTCATGGAGATGACGGTGTTGTTGTTTTTCTCAACCCCGATACATTTTTACCGGTTGATTTTCTTGCTGGCGCTGTTCGTCGGCTGGAGGCAAACCCATTGGCAGCTGTCGTCTCCGGTAAATTGCTTGGGTTCGACTTTAGCCAGATGAAAGCCACCGGCAAAATCGACTCAACCGGAATATACAGGCGATGGTATGGGAGGTGGTACGATCGTGGACAAGGGCAGGCTGATCAAGGGCAGTATGAACGAGAAGAATCAGTTCCAGCTCTCTGTGGTGCACTCATGGTCTGCCGGCTACTGGCGCTGAAAGAAGATGGCAGAGAGCCGTTCGACCCTGATTTTTTTCTCTATAAGGAAGATATTGAGTTGAGCATTCGACTGAGGAAGAGAGGATGGGAACTCATTTATTCTGCAGCATTACCTGCCTTTCATTGTCGCGGCTGGAATAAAAATCGTCAATCCATTCCCTATGAACTTCGCATTATTGCAGCAAAAAATGAAGTCCTTTTGTATAAGAGGCACCCCTCGATCTATGTGCTGTGGGCTCTTATGAAACTGTTTCTCGTGAAAATGTTTCGCCTTTAAAAACTCTAGCCTTCGATCTATTGATGCCACTTCAAAAGCAGACACTCTTGATCTCTGTTATTATTCCCACACTCAATGGTGCAGAGACCCTTGCTGAATTCTTTGCGGCACTCAGTCGACAAACAGTTTTTGCTGATGAGATTGTAGTCGGTGACTCCTCGTCAATTGATAATACCGTCGAAATATGCCGTAAGGCAGGAGCGATTGTTTTACCAATTTGCAGAGCTGAATTTGATCATGGCGGGACAAGGACATTTCTTGCTCAGCAGGCTAAGGGAGATGTACTTGTGTTTTTTACTCAGGACGCAATTCTGGCTAAAAGAGACTCTCTGGAGACGCTGGTGAATGCAGTATTGCAAGACCAGTCTATTGCCTGTGCCTATGGAAGGCAACTGCCGGATAAGCAAGCAACAGCAGTGGCGTCTCATCTCCGGCGGTTTAATTATCCGGACACTTCATACGTAAAAGGCTATAATGACCGAGAGGTAGATGGATTTAAGACGATTTTTATTTCCAACTCATTCGCTGCGTATCGCAAAGACATGCTCGAGGGAGTAGACTATTTTAAGAACGGTTTGATTTTTGGAGAAGATACCTGTACCCTTGGCAGACTCATTCTCAATGGAAAAAAAGTCGCTTATGCAGCGAATGCTGCTGTCTACCACAGCCATAATTACACGCTACTTGAAGATTTTCGCCGGTCTTTTGATATTGGTGTACTTCATGGTTCTGAAAGCTGGCTCCTTGAACATTTTGGTTCGGCAGAAAAAATCGGAGCCAGCTATATTCACTCACTTTTCAGAAAGCTATTTTCTGATAAAAACTATTTTTTGCTCATCGATTGTTTCTTTCGGATCGGCTTGAAATTTGTCGGATACAAGCTTGGAAGATCGTACAAACGAATCCCGAAATGTATCACACCGTATCTGAGTATAAACCAGTTATGGTGGAAAAAGTAACGCAACTGTAAAAACGTTAGGCTTCGCTGCGATCGATTTGAAATTCAGATTCTTATTTTAAAAAAGTATATGCTATCAATGAACCTCCGGGAACAAAGTTCCCTTTTTGCCAGATTTCTACATCTTGTTGATTGTCTGTTGGCCGTCGGTTATCTTTCTCTTCTCGTTATCTGGTACAGAGTTCCGTGGAGTCCTTATTACACCCGTCTCATTATTATCAGCTTTGTACTCACTTTTATAAGTTTCCAATATTTTCAGCTGTACAGGTCCTGGCGAGGCTGGAAGTACCTTATGGAGTTTGTTGCGATCCTTAAGGCGTGGGGGGCTGTAATCGGCGTATTGCTTTTTTACTTTTTTATTTTCAAAATCTCCATCGCCTATTCCAGGGTTGTCATACTTATCTGGTCTCTTACTACACCTCTGTTGATTTTTACCCTTCATGTTATCGCAAGAAAAGTTCTGAGAATCATCAGGGTTAAAGGCAAAAATGTCAGGCGGGCTGTAGTGGTTGGAGCCGGGGATCTCGGTGTGACCCTTGTCAAGGAAATAGAAGCAATGCCTTGGGCGGGTATTGAAGTACTTGGTTTTTTTGATGATAAAAGCGAAGAAGGTGCGGATTCCAATGTTTATAACCGGCCTATTCTTGGCAATATCCCTGCTATAACCCAATATCTGGAACAACATGATATTGATTATGTCTATATCGCCCTGCCCATGAGGGCAGAGAAAAAAATCTTTACAATACTCAGGGAGTGTCGTTCGCTCGGAGCACGGATTTATCTTATCCCAGATCTCTATGTCTTTGGCCTGCACCATGCAGAGATACAGTCTCTTGGAGATTTGTTGATCCTTAACTTCAATCCCAATACAGAATGGAAAAGGAGTTTTGACCTTATATTTTCTATCTCTGCCGTAGTTTTTACTCTGCCTTTCACCCTGATCATTGCCCTGCTCATTAAACTCAGTGATGGCGGTCCCGTTTTCTATCGCCATAAAAGAATAACTGCAGCCGGGAAATTTTTTAATTGTCTTAAGTTCAGAACAATGCGGGAGGGGGCTGACCAGGAACTCGCCAGACTTCTAGCAGAAGATGAAAATCTGCGAAAGGAGTGGGAGCAGACATACAAATTGAAAAATGATCCGAGAATTACCCGGATTGGTCGGTTTTTACGGCGCACGAGTCTTGATGAATTTCCTCAATTTATTAATGTTATTCGAGGTACGATGAGTGTTGTCGGTGCCAGACCAATAGTCGACAATGAATTGAATGGATTCTACAAAGAAAGTGCCGGGCGTTACTGTTCTATGAAACCGGGAATTACCGGCGCCTGGCAGGTTGGAAAACGCTCAGATGTAGAAGAGTATGAAGAAAGAGTTCGGCTCGATGATTGGTATATCCTCAATTACTCTCTCTTCAACGATGTGAAGATTATTCTCAAGACGGTGTATAGTATGGTAAGAGGAAACGGTGCATACTGATCGGTTTCTTGGCTGCAGGTACTTACCGTTTACCGGTGTTAAAAACATGTATGTTGCAACAGAATAGAGGTGTATTGTAAATGCAGACAATATTCGCCGGAAAGAAAATCGTCATCGGTGTTACCGGCTCGATTGCAGCCTTCAAAGTCGCAGGCTGGGTCAGTGATCTTGCCAAAGAAGAGGCAATTGTGACGGTGATGATGACGCAAGCATCCCAACAGTTTATTGCACCGCTCACTTTTGCAGCGCTTTCTGGAAATCGTGTCTACTCTGATATGTTTGATGAGGCTGATGAAGACGGCATGGCACATATCAATATCGGCAGGGAAGCCGATATTCTCGTCATTGCACCGGCTACAGCAAACTGCATAGCAAAGCTGGCACATGGCGTGGCCGATGATCTTATTTCCACGGCTGTTCTCGCCACCAGATGCACGGTTGTTGTCTGCCCTGCAATGAATACCCGTATGTATTCACACCCCGCAACCCAGACTAACCTAGGAAAAATCAAAGCTCTTGGCTATAGGGTTATTGAGCCTTCCTGTGGTATGATGGCGTGCAAGGAAGAAGGTCAAGGGCGACTCGCAGAATGGCAGGAGGTGAAAGAGTACCTCGGTCGTTATTCGTCTGAGCAGGACCTGCAGGGACAGAATATATTGATTACAGCCGGACCTACGAGAGAACCTCTCGATCCTGCCAGATATCTCAGCAATCGGTCATCAGGAAAGATGGGATATGCCTTAGCCACTGCTGCCTTCAGACGTGGCGCGGAAGTGACATTAGTGAGTGGCCCGACACAGCTTTCGTGCCCGATTGGTGTTCAGAGACTCAGCGTTGGGACAGCTCAGGAGATGTACGACGCTGTCATGGAGAGATCTGAACAGGCCTCAGTCATCATTAAGGCTGCTGCAGTTGCCGATTTTAAGCCGGCAACTGTACATGACCATAAAGTAAAAAAAGGGGCTATTGAAACGAGACTCGAGCTGGAATGTAATCCGGATATCCTGCTCGCTCTGGGCAGGAAAAAAACAGCAACTCAGCTCCTGGTTGGGTTTGCCGCTGAAAGCAAAGATCTTCTGGAAGAAGGGATGAAGAAATTAAAGAATAAAAACCTCGATTTTATTGCAATTAATGACATCGGGGGGACAGATACCGGTTTTGAAAGCGAAACAAACCAGGTACTGCTGATGTCGGATGACGACTGTGAGTCGTTGCCCTTTACCAGTAAACAGCATACGGCTGATCTCATTCTCGACCGGATCGTTACACGGTTACAGCCAAACCCATGATTGCTATCTGCTACTCTTCTGTGCGACGTTACCAATCTCATGACTGCTAAAGAACGTTCGATTTTGACAGTATCCTGTTATGGCCATTTCCTGAGTCATCTCAATATGCTGGTTTTCCCCGCCATTTTATTACCTCTGGCAGCCCAGATGGAATTATCGATGACGGAGACCCTGCAACTCTCGTTCTGGATGTATCTGCTCTTTGGCGTTTCTGCCTTGCCATGGGGAGCTGCTGCTGATTATTTTGGCCCGCGGAGACTGCTCTCTCTCTTTCACGTCGGAGCAGCGGCAAGTGCGCTATTTGCTGCTTTTACTGTGCACGACCCTCTCCTGTTTTGTCTTGCGCTCACAGGTATCGGTCTTTTTTCAGGGATATATCATCCAGCTGGCTTAGGCTGGATCGCAAAAGAACTTGAAAATACCAGCAGGGGAATGGCATACAATGGTATGGCTGGTAATTTGGGTCTAGCTGTCGCCCCCCTTTTAGCGGGTTTGTTAAACTACTTTTTCAATATCAGTTTGGTGTATGCTGTCGTGGCTGGGATGAACCTCGTAGGCCTGATTTTTACCATTCGACATAAAGAGGCTCCTCAGGACCCAAAAGCAGATCATGAATGTGCTGCCACGCCTCCTACCTCTTGGACCCCCTTTCTCATTCTGCTTTGTGCCATGATGCTGGGCGGCATCGCATATAGGGGGACATCAGTTACACTGCCGGCATTTTTTGAACTGAAAAACGCCGGTGTTTATGACATGCTCAAGAGCTTTTTCGGCGATCTATTTACCCCTAACCTGTCGGCAACCATCCTGACTTCTATTCTTTTTCTTATCGGCATGGGAGGTCAGTATCTGGGCGGTAGGGTCGGGGAGAAGTATGACCTGCGATGGAGTTATCTTGTTTTTCACCTCATTACTATACCGGCGGCCTTTGCAATGTCTGCCTCTGCCGACTGGGCCCTTTTTCTCTGGGCAACTATCCACGGGTTTTTTCTGCTTGGCATGCAGCCTATTGAAAACACCCTTCTGGCTCGACTCACTCCTCCTCAATTATTGAGTTCGGCCTATGGAACTAAATTTGTTTTTACTTTCGGTGTTGGGGCACTGAGTGTAAAGATGCTCGCTCTGGTCAGACAGTCGTGGGGTATTGATGCTATTTTTATTGCGATAGCTTTGGTGTCAACGCTCTTATGCTTTGTGATCTGCCTGCTGATACGAAATACCAGCGGAACCCGTCAGCGATTCAGGTAGAAGGATCTACTCATTCAAACATGGTCGATTCTCGACAGAAATTCATGGACGAGTGGTGGTCTCAGTAGTGGTTTTTTCATAACTATTCAGCCAACAGCAAAAGGCCTAATTTTAGCCAGGATCTGTAACTGTTTAGCAGTGTTCTAGATGCACACAAGAAGGCTGGAAAAGCTATACACTTGTATGCTGGACGGCCTGATCGTGTGTAGGTGGGGTGCTGCTGAATAGTTACGGTTTTTTAACCTTTTTAGAGGTTAAGACAGCAGCGTTTAAACTTTTTTCCAGAATCGCATGGACAGAGTTGATTTCGTGCAATTTTACTATGAGTGACATCACAATCACCTTTTACATAATACCAGAGATCACCTTCCCGCAGGAATGTACTTTTCTCCCGCAACCGGCAAAGCTGGCCTTTTTCCACATAGGATGAAGTAAACTCCACCGAGCCGTCAGTGTCGTCCGGCAAGCCATCTGTTGAAGTGTGGATTTTAAGCCCAATCCAGGTAACCGGATTAGCTTCATGGTTGAGTGATGGAGGTCGTGTTTTTGGGTGCCAGCTTGCAAGTATATGCTGGTCGTGGCGAACAACAAAAGCAGTATATCTGGAACGCATGAGTTGTTCTGCTGTCTCTGCCTTATTGTGGTCTGCCAGCACAAGTTGACAGCAGTCCTCATATACGCTGTTGCTACCGCAAGGGCAGAGTGTGGTGTCGTGCATTGATTCCCCTCTAGCAGTGATGCCCAATCAGAAGGAATTTTGACCTGGCGCATCAATTTAGTACCTTAGAAATTCAATCGAAGTCTTCGCTTGTTTCTTATTTTTTATGAATGAATTTCGTGAAGGTACTTACTTACCGTTTATCGGTGTTGTACTATGAAAAACTGGTTAAAGCGATCCATACTACAATTTCGGACCTTCACCTTACAAGGTTTATTTTGCTGGGTGAGTATGAGGCTGAATGGGAAAGATGTTCTGGTCAACGGGAGCTGTCACGGTTGCGGCACCTGTTGCACTAGTGTTTGTCTTGAAGGCAAAAATGGTTGGTTGGACTCCGAAGAGGAATTTGCAGGTATCGTTAACCGTCATCCAAAATATAAGCGTTTCATTGTCACTGGAACGGATGCACATGGTTTTCTCCTTTTTCGCTGCAGCTGGCTTAGCCCGGAAGGCCGCTGCACAGATCATGAAAACCGTTTGTCCCTCTGCCGTAATTTTCCCGATCGTTCTCTTGTTTTCTCCGGAGGCCAACTTCCAGCACATTGCGGCTATACATTTAACGCTGTTGTTCCTTTCAAAAAAATACTTGACCACGAGTTGGAGAAGAAAAAATGAAGCGAATCCTGATCCTGGAACCATACTATGGCGGATCGCACAAGTTTTTTTTAAGTGGACTGCAGCACAATATTGAAGCGCAGTACACACTCTTTACCTTGCCGGCAAGAAAATGGAAGATGCGTATGCAACTTTCTGCCCCCTGGTTTATAGATCGGATTCTGGAGTTGTCTGAAGAAAGGAGGTGGTTTGACTGTGTACTCTGTTCGACCTTTGTTGATGTTGCAGTCTTACGTGCGTTACTGCTCACAGTTGCAGGTTGGAATGAAAGTGCAGCTATTCTGACCTATTTTCATGAAAACCAATTTGCCTATCCGGATCAGTTTGGCGGCCAAAACAATATTTTTGCCTTCACTGCGATTAACTTTAACACAGCACTCGCCTCAGACAGGATTGCCTTTAATTCTGAGTTTAATAAGGACTCTTTTTTGAGGGGGTGCAGGACGTATCTAAAAAACGCTTCAGATATGAAACTTCCTGCGACAATTGGTACAATTGAAGAAAAAAGCATGGTTCTTTTCCCTGGCATTGATTTTTCGACAATAGATCGAAACAACATTGGGTATGCTCCATATCATGCTGTTATTGTGTGGAATCACAGGTGGGAGCATGACAAGAATCCGGAGGAATTTTTTTTGGCACTTGAACACCTTGAAAACGAAGGTGTTGACTTTCGCCTCCTTGTTCTAGGTCAGTCATTTGCAAATAGCCCGAGATGTTTTCTGGAGGCAAAGGAGCGATTTACTGATAGGATTATCCACTATGGTTTTGCTGAAACGTATGAAGAATATATCCAACTTCTCTGCAAAGGGGATATTGTCGTGTCTACTTCTTCTCACGAGTTTTACGGGATTTCTATAGTCGAAGCAGTTAGAGCAGGTTGTATACCGGTGTTACCAGATAGGCTATCTTATCCTGAGTTGTTTCCTGGAAAATATCTCTACGGCCAAGGTAAACTTGTGAATACACTGCGACATCTGATTGAACAAAAGCACAGACTGCCAAGAAATATTTCTAAAGAAATCACCGAAAAAATGAGTTGGAAAAGCCTGAAGAACAGTTACAAGCAGTGGTTATTTGGGGAGTAACGCTTTTCTGAAAGCTACAAAAAGCATTCTTGCAGGAAGCTGTGGCTCTTTCCAGCTTTCAGAAAAGGGAGCGGGTCACTACTTTTTCATACTCTTGGCAAAGTCAAGCATCCGCTGTATTGGTATTCGCGCTTTCCTGGCTAATTCTTCTGATATCTGAATCTCATTGTGCCCACTTTTGAGTACTTCTGCAAGATTTTGCAGGGAATTCATTCCCATCCATGGGCAGTTTGCGCAGCTCTGGCAGGTTGCCCCCTCTCCGGCTGTGGGTGCTTCCATGAGTATTTTACCAGGAGCAAGCTGCCTCATTTTGTTAAAAATACCGGCATCAGTGGCGACAATGAACTCGTCATTGGGGAGTTCCACAACTGCATTTATCAGAGCAGTGGTCGAACCTATGACATCAGCCTGAGCGACAACAGCCTCTGGCGATTCCGGGTGGACAAGAACAGCAGCATCAGGATGGAGCTTCCTAAACCTTTCCAAGGCAACTGATCGAAATTCTTCATGAACAACACAGGATCCAGGCCAGAAAATCATCTCTGCATCGGTTAATCGCTGTACATAGTTACCCAGGTGTTTGTCTGGACCCCACAGGATTTTTTCTCCTTTTTCTGCTAAGTGAGTAATGATCGGAAGAGCAATCCCGGAAGTCACCACCCAGTCTGATCGTGCTTTTACTTCGGCACTGGTGTTGGCATATACGACAACTGTATGATCTGGGAACTGGTCACAATATGAAGAGAACATTTCATGGGGGCACCCTTCGTCCAGCGAACAGGTAGCGGCCAGATCGGGCATGATCACCCGCTTTTCATTGTTGAGAATTTTTGAGGTCTCTCCCATAAACCGCACCCCTGCAACCACGAGAGTATCAGCTGGATGCTCTGTACCAAAACGTGCCATTTCAAGGCTGTCAGCAACACATCCACCAGTTTCTTCTGCCAGGTCCTGAATTGCACCGTCTGTGTAATAATGTGCAACCAGAACAGCATTGTGCTTTGTAAGGTTGTTGCTGATATCCTCTTTTAAAGCGTCGGTCTCTTCAGCTGAGAGGGGAGGCCAGACAGGGTTAGAAGGGACGTTTACTGTTGGGATTGCCAGTTCGCTTCGGTCGATATTTGAGTCATTTGCCATTATCTAGCCCTGAAAGAGTCATTTTGGGGTTGTTTGTTACAGCTTTTACAGCGTAAGGTACTAACGCAGACAAGCTGCAAGTGAGTAGCTTCACGAAATTCATTCATAAAAAACAAGAGATAAGCGAAGTCTTCGATTGAATTTCTCAGGTACTAATATAAAACATTACAGAATAATTCACAGTTCATTATCTGAAGAAATAGTTACACCTAAATCTTGTATACGCACAGTAGAGAAAAATAGATTTGTCTTTGCAAAACGAAATGTTGCAACCATATTAATCAATCTAGAAGCTCATATTTTTTTTTTGCATTATTTTTCTGCGACCTTGCTACCCTCCGGGATTGACAATTCCACCGAATCTACTTTGTTATGGAAGATTTGAAGTATGCTTATATGTCTTCAGCTTCGTTGCCTAGCATCACCGGTGGACTAGTCAATTGCAAAATTTAGGTTACAATCAGTACTATATACTCAGGTTCTTTTTGAGTTGTTCAATACTCAGCGACAGGTTCACAAAGTCCTCTACACCCAGGGTTTCAGGTCGAGCCTGCACGGACAGATCTGCATTTTCTATAGCCTGTCTGGTAAAATCCTTGTTCATTGCTTTCTCATGGTCACAGTCAGTCAAGAAGAAGCCGGCACCACTCAAGGTATTGAGGATAGTTTTTCGGCGCTGGTTAAAACTCGTCCTGACAAGACGCCTCAACATTTCAAAATTATACGGCGGTAACCCCGCTATACCCGGCAACAGTTTTTCAAAATCAATTCGGATAACCACGCTGTCAATTTTGGGGCGCGGGTGAAATTCGGCCGGACCAAGAGTCATTAATTTTGTGACTGATGCACAGCTGGCAAGGAGAATAGTGGGTACACCGTATTCTTTGGAATTTCGTTTTGCCATCAAGCGTTCGGCCACCTCTTTTTGCAACATAATCGTTGCGGAACTGATTAAAGGCGCATTGTCAATAAGTTTAAAAATAAAGGGATTTGAAATAGAGTAGGGAAGGTTTGCAAGTATTTTTAACTTTCCACTGCATAGCTCTGAAATTGCGTCAAAATCAGCCGTAAGGATGTCCTGGTGTACCAGGGTTACGTTGTCTGGCAAATCACCTTCTTGCTTGTGGTACCTGATGATACCACTGTCAATTTCATAACCGTAGACATGTTTTACCGAGCTAGCCAACGGCCCAGTAAGTGCTCCTAAACCAACTCCCACTTCGAGGACAACGTCCTGGGGGGCAACATTACCGGCATGCACAATAGCCTCTGCTGTTTGACGATGCACTAGAAAATTCTGACCAAATTTCTTTTTGGGAGCAAGTTTATTGTCATGAAGAGCCTGATAGGCCTGTTTACCATATTTCGACATATTGTATTTTTTCGCTGCGAGTACAAAGCCTCGGTTTAGTTCTGAATGAAAAAGAAAATGCTTTACATAATTTCCTGAAAATCTCTTAAGAGCTTGTCCGAGAATAGGGGGTTCGAAGCCTACGCTATCTGCAAGCATTTTTTTAAATAACGAAGAGTTTGGGCAGGTAAGCGCAGACTCCGAAAGACCATTATCGAACACGCTCTTAGTCAAGTACCTGCTTGTTTCTTCTATTTAGCTGCAATCGCAGAAAAAACTGAAATGCAAGATAATAACTTACTATTGCCAGAGGAGTGGCAAGGGTGCATCCTCCTACGATCAATATAACTATAGATTCATACCCCAGGTCCCAGAGGATTGCCATGGAGTTTTTTGTGTAACCTGATTGCATCACCTGATGAAAAACGGCTGTTAATTTTTCAAGGTCAAGAGAATAGGGGGTAAACATATTTCCAAGCACTGTGGCGCTGTAATATATGGGAAGAGAGGTAATGGGGTTACAGACGATCCAGCTGACAATAATTCCTGCGATTACCGATGATCTTGTGGCAAGGGCCAGGGCAATTATGAGAATTGTGTGGAATGGAATAGTGGGGGTAAGTCCAATAAACACACCTATAGCGGTGCCTCCTGCTAGTGCACGTGGATTTCCGCGCAGTCTCATAAAGCGATAAAAGTAGTACTTATGGATCCTCCAAATGTTCATGAGAACAGCCGTTATCCAAGTTTGGATCGGGAGTAAACATCCTCGTCTATTGACAGTGGGCCATCTTGAATATATTTGTACTGTCCTGCAAGGGCAATCATTGCAGCATTATCTGTACAATACTCAGGTTCTGGCAGATAAAGGGACAGACCTGCATCCTGACAGTGACTGTGGAACGCTGCACGTAATCTGGGGTTTGCAGACACACCACCTCCCAGAACAATTGTCTGAGCCTTCTCTCTGGCAGCCGCACGCAGGGTTTTTTTCACGAGAACATCTGTTACGGCTTCCTGAAAGGAGGCACAAATGTCAGGAATACGAAGTTTGTCGCCCTTTTGTCTCTGTTGGTTTGTGTGATTCAAGACGGCTGTCTTGAGACCGCTGAAACTGAAATCAAGAGAATTTTCTTCGAGCCACGCCCTGGGAAATCTGATAGAATCGGGGTTGCCATGTGCTGCTTGCCTGGACACATGAGGACCACCTGGGTAAGGGAGGCCCAACAGTTTCGCGACCTTGTCAAAGGCTTCTCCTGCGGCATCGTCGCGGGTTCTGCCTAGGATACGAAAGTGGGTAAACGACTCAGCTAAATAAAGAGAGGATGTCCCTCCTGAAACTATAAGAGCAACATACGGGAAAGAGGGGGGCTCTGGGCTCAGAAAAGTAGAGAGTATATGTCCGGCCATATGGTCGACACCAACAAGAGGAATGTTGCTTACATATGAAAGTGCCTTAGAGTAAGAAAATCCTACAAGTAGTGAACCTATAAGGCCAGGCCCTTGGGTAGAAGCGATAAGGTCAATTTCGGACAACGTTACACCTGCTTCACCGAGAGCTTTATCAACTATTGGTTGAATGGCCTGAAGATGTTTTCTGGATGCAAGCTCAGGAACTACCCCTCCATATTTGGTGTGGATACTGTCCTGACTACTGAGCACACTGGATTTGATTGTGGAGTCTTCAAGCACTGCTGCTGCGGTGTCATCACAGGAGCTTTCAATTCCAAGTATAAGCATGTAGGAAACTCATTGTTGTTTGGCGAATAATTTTGATTGAATATCAGTTGTTCTTCAGAGTATGAAGAGCGCAGTATAAAGATGAAGCAGTTGAAAGTCAATGGACTCAATCCCTTAATAATGAACAGGTAAGTGAACAGTTGTGATTGATAAAAATGAAAAAAATGCAGTTTTAATTGATCAGTTTTCTAGAACAATTTCCTATTTACGGCTATCGATAACCGATCGTTGTAATCTTCGCTGTATCTATTGCATGCCTGAGGGTGATGGCACCTCTGACACTCATTTTAAAACAGGAAAAATTCTTCAGCATTCTGATCTCCTCAGCTATGAAGAACTCTTGCGCCTCGTTCGCCTTGCCGTTGGTATGGGGATGAATAAGATCCGATTGACCGGAGGAGAGCCTTTGGTGAGAAAAGGGATTCTTGATTTCATTCATCAGCTAGCCAAAGTTAAGGGATTGAATGAGGTCAGGTTAACCACGAACGGCGTGTTGCTTGCAGATTACGGCGAACAGCTCTTCCATGAAGGAATTCGTCATATCAATGTTTCGCTGGACTCACTTCATAGGGAAAAATTCAAGCATATAACAGGACGGGATTTGTTTTCGAAAGTGTGGGATGGACTTGAAAGTGCAAGAGAATTGGGATTTAAGATAAAGCTCAATGTCGTGGCCATGAAGGGCGTGAACGATGATGAGTTTCATGATTTTGCCAGGCTGGCAATTGACAAAAAAATCCAGGTCAGGTTTATCGAATTCATGCCTGTCGGAGAAAAAAGTAGTTGGCAGAAGGAAAAATTTATTAAGGCTGATGAGATTAAGCAACTCATTTCCGAACGAGGGACCCTGCACCCATTTCAATCAAGGCATGGGGCTGGACCAGCCAGGATGTTTGAACTTGAGGCAGATGACGGAAGAAAAGGTGTCGTTGGTTTTATAAGTCCGATCAGTCATCATTTCTGTGACCAATGTAACAGACTAAGGCTTACCTCAGAAGGCAAATTGAGATCATGTTTGCTTAACGACGAGGAAACTGACCTTAAGGTACTTTTGCGGGGCGGTGCTTCTGATCAGGAAATTGCCCAACAGATCAGAACTACGGTGACAAATAAGCCTCAAGGACACACCATGGAAGGCGGCCTTGAGACCAGTGCGCGAATGAATTGCGTTGGGCAAATGTCAAGAATCGGCGGCTGAATAGTCGCTTTGAGGGTAGGATCCAAGCCACTCAAAGTAAGAACACATTGATCGTAGTCGATCACAGCCTCTTAGGATTTTCGGATCTTCAACATGACCGAGCATGTCAAGGAAGAAAAGGTATTTCCATTGCTTTCCTTTGATTGGTCGGGATTCGATTTTGGCGAGATTAATGTCCTCTTCTGACAAAGCTGAAAGAATATCATTCAGTGCGCCGGGACGATCCATAAGGCCGAGCAGCAGAGAAGTCCTGTCATTACCGCTCCTGGATGGCGACTGTTTTCCTATTACAAGAAACCTGGTGGTGTTACCTCTGTAGTCCTCTATTCCCTTAACCACAACCTGCAACTCATAGGTTTTTATGGCAAGTTCTGAGGCGATGGCACCAATGTTGGGGTTGTTCACAGCCATCTGGGCGGCAGCGCCAGTTGAAAAAACGGGCAGGGTAGGGGTTGTAGGAAGATGTTTTCTCAGCCATTCCCGACATTGTGCTAGTGGTTGTGAGTGAGAAGCGACTGTCTGGATATCTTCCATGTTGCCTGAGCGGCATACAAGATTATGGCTTATTTCCAATTGCACTTCTCCGCAGATCTGCACCTTGTATTTCATAAAACAGTCGAGCGTTGAAAAGACGGCTCCTTCTATGGAGTTCTCGACAGGAACAATGCCGTACCTTGTCCGGCCCTTTTCCACTTCAGCAAAGACCTCATCAATGGTCTCCATTGGTTTGTAGTCAGCGGAATGACCAAAGTACTTGACACCAGCCAGGTGAGAAAAGGTGGCCTCCGGCCCAAGAAAGGCGACAATAGCTTTTTTTTGGGAGAGCCTGCAGGTAGTGATAATTTCATGAAAGATTGATTTCAGAGCATCTTTTGGGAAAATGTCTTCGTTGTCACGCAGGAGACGATCATAGATCTCTCTTTCTCGTAAAGGATCCCATTTTGCACGGTTCCCGCTATCTTTGAGCCTGCCGATTTCTTTCGCGTAACCCAGACGTTCTTTGAGTAAATTGAGAATTCTATTATCAATAGCGTCTATGTTGTCTCGAACAGATATGATCGGGTTTTTCTGTTCCTTTTCCATGCTGCTCCTTGCTTATTGATCTCTTAAAGAGTTTGAGATTGACTGTTTTTGTTAAAGGAAGATAAGTTAGGCGAGAGAATTTACTATGTCAAGACGTAAAAGAAAGCTATAATCATCTCGTTGCAGGGTGACCATACGATTAATCTGTTAATTTACTAGGTGTGTTCATCCTGTGATACGGCAATTCTCTTGCTGTAGGACTTTGATAGTCCAATCCCAAAACTCGATGCAGAGATGGCAATATAACCGGTGTTGTAGGTGAAGGAAAATTTCTGCTCAATCAACCTGCTTAATTTCTTCCTGCCGGAAGTAAGTGATAGAACCTATGGCCGTTATTGAACAAAAATACACCAGGCTGCTCTCTCTTTTAGCGGGATACGACAAAATCGCAGTTGCCTATTCAGGTGGTATTGATTCAACACTACTTCTGCACTCCGCTCAGACTGCCTTGGGAGCTGCAAACGTTATAGCATTGTATGCTGTCTCGAACTTGAACTCTCAAATTTCTATTGAAGCTACCCGGCAGACGTTTAAAAAACATTTCCCAAAAGAATTAAGGATTCGCGAGGTGGAGCTCTTTCCGCTCACCTGGAAAGAGGTCGTTACCAATACCGATGAGCGCTGCTATTTCTGTAAGAAAAGAATGTATACAGCACTGAGGTCTACAATGGCCATTGATAATTGCTATACTCTTGCTGATGGTACGAATATAGACGATTTGAAGGAAAGGCGACCGGGCCTGAGGGCAATTCGAGAATTACATGTTCTCACACCATATATAGATGCTGGGTTAACAAAGCAGGAAATCCGAACAATTGCCAAAATGCAGGGGCTGACCAACTTTGACCTGCCTTCAAATTCATGCCTTGCAACAAGGATAGCCGTCGGCAAGGTTATTGATCAACAAACGCTTGATGTTATTGAGCTTGCGGAGCAGTTTTTACACAGTTTGGGGTTCCATGGCTGTAGGGTTCGTCCCAAAAATGATGTGACGGTAGTTGAAGTACAGTCGAGTCAACTTGGTGAATTTATCGAACGTAGCAACAGGATAGAGGTTCAGCACTATTTTCAATCGTTACATCTCCCGCCGGTTGCTCTCAGCCTGAAGGGGAGGTGATCTCTCAGCAAATTGTGCATAAAAAACATTTTAAACCATTTGGGCTTCATACTTTAACAAAGACTTCAGCTGTAATAACATCAGGCAAAGGTACCATATGTGGTTGAAACTGATGGCTCAGTACTACTGGGAGTGCATCATGAAAGACACTGATTGTTAGATTCGCTCACATCCGCCCACCTTTACTGTCTCGAAATAATAAAGAAGAGATTATTTACTTGAATCTGGTTTGCGATTCAATTATGTTGCCTGGATATGTACGTAAAACCCCGAATACAAAGGGTTGTGGCATGACTTGTTTTCGAAAAACATTTGTCGCATCATTTTTTTTTGACAATTAAGCAGCGTATATGTAAGCATCTCTTCAGGGGAAAGAGAACAACGAATGTTGTTTTGCTAGATTTCTAAAGAAATATTAAGCAGGGAGGAATTCATGAACAAGAAGGAACTTATTGAAAGTATCGCAGGTGCTGCTGATATCAGCAAGGCCGCAGCAGAGAAAGCATTAAATGGTACCTTGGCAGCTATCGCTGATAGTCTGAAAAAAGGCGACAAGGTAACACTTGTAGGCTTTGGTACTTTTT
Source organism: Desulfocapsaceae bacterium (assembly GCA_033852035.1). Classification (GTDB taxonomy): domain Bacteria; phylum Desulfobacterota; class Desulfobulbia; order Desulfobulbales; family Desulfocapsaceae; genus Desulforhopalus_A. The sequence goes on from JAWSVG010000076.1 coordinate 41,433, forward strand.
CTGTTTCAAAGCGAGATGCTCGTCAAGGAAGGAACCCACAGACAGGAAAGACCATCGATATACCTGCCAAGCAGGTTGCGAAGTTCAAAGCAGGAAGCAAACTGTCTGAAGCTATCAATTAGTCCCTGTTTGATTCATAAATGTAAAGATACGGTAACTATTGGTATGCGTAACAACATAAACATGAAGGGTTACAGTGTCTGGATGAACAAATTTCAAGGTAACTAGTGTACAAAAAGCTCCACAGTAAATCGGAGCGACGCTGTAGATGGGCATGCTGAAAGTATGTGTTTTTACAAAAAGGCCGTTCCGTAATTGGGACGGCCTTTTTTTTGTTTGTGGCAGCGTTGATGGAATGAAAGCACTGAATGTGTAAGAAACTCTTGCGGTGTAGCCAAAAGTCAAAATAAGTTCAAAATAAGCGGGGTAATGTAGGATGGAAGTCACACTCTTGGATTATGGTGCTGGTAATGTACGCAGTGTAAGGAATGCCATTCGCAAACTTGGTCACACAGTAAAAGACGTACAATCCCCCGAAGATATTGTCACGTCGGAGAAATTGATTTTTCCAGGAGTCGGCAGTTTTGGACTCGTGATGAACAGGTTGCAGGAGAGCGGTTATATAGAGCCGTTGCAACAAAGAATTCGCCAGGATAAGCCCTTTCTTGGAATATGTGTGGCGCTTCAGGCATTATATGAAGGCAGTGAAGAGTCTCCAGGGGTTCCTGGTTTGGGTATTATTCCAGGGCACGTTTTGAAATTTTCTGGGGCTCATCTGGCTGTACCCCAGATTGGTTGGAATAATATTCGAGTACAGAAGCCCTCTGTTCTTTTTAATGAGTATCTGAACGAGAAACTTTATTTTGTCCACTCCTACTACGCACCTGTTACAAAGAACAGCGATGAGTGGCTGTTGTCCTTGACAGACTACGGTAATGAGTTTGTATCGAGCGTTGAACGAGGCAACGTTACTGCCTGTCAATTTCATCCTGAAAAAAGCGGAAAAGCTGGGCTGAAGATTCTCCAGACATTTCTTTCAAAAAACGGCAATGATGAGATATGTGTACAAGCAGGGGCTCCTCCAATTCTCCAGAAAACTGAAATTGCCAAACGTATTATAGCCTGTCTTGATGTCAGAAATAATGATGCCGGAGACCTGGTTGTTACCAAAGGTGACCAGTACGACGTCAGAGAGCAGACTGACGAGGCTGCAGTCCGCAACCTTGGCAAACCCGTGGAACTCGCCCGCAGGTACTATGAGGATGGGGCCGACGAGGTGACCTTTCTCAATATTACAGGTTTTCGAGCCTTTCCTCTTCAGGATCAACCTATGCTCGAGGTACTGGAGAAGACGTCTGAAAATGTCTTTGTTCCTCTCACCATAGGTGGAGGAATTCGCGAATTTATTGACAACAGTGGCAGAGCCTATACCTCTCTGGATGTTGCGTCCGCCTACTTCAGATCAGGGGCGGATAAAATTTCCATAGGGAGCGATGCCGTATATGAGGTTGAAAAATTTCTCAGTAGCGGTCGCAGGTCAGGAAAAAGTTCCATTGAACAAATTTCTTCAGTCTATGGTGCCCAGGCTGTGGTTATCTCGGTAGATCCGAGAAGGATTTATGTGTCAAGCCCTCAAGAGACAGAGCACGCGACAGTTAAGAGTCTACACGCGGGCCCTGACGGTGAAGAGTTTTGTTGGTATCAGTGCACCGTAAAGGGTGGTAGAGAAGGTCGAGATATTGATGTTGTGCAGCTGGTTACAGTCTGTGAACAATTGGGTGCCGGTGAAATTCTTCTCAACTGTATTGATAAAGACGGAACAAACAGCGGTTTTGATCATGAATTGATCAGACAGGTTAAAGCTGCTGTCTCCATACCCGTTATTGCTTCCAGTGGTGCGGGAAAAGCATCACATTTTGTTGATGTCTTTACCGAAACCGACGCAGATGCAGCACTTGCCGCCGGTATTTTTCACAGGAAAGAGGTTGCAATCAGCGAAGTAAAAGAGACGGTTCGTCATGCTGGTATAATAGTTCGATGACCAACATACGGACAGATGGGCTGTAAACGTATACACAGGTGCAGAAAATGGTAGAAGCTTTACATCCCAAAAGAGTACCTGGCCTCTTAGGTGGTATCTTTTTTTTCTGCACACTACTCCTTGTACTCTGGTCTGTTTCTGGCTGGACCTACAAGCGGGGCATGCACGATCTCGCCAAGCTTGGTGGGGCACGACTCGAGCTGTATCGAAATTACCTGCAGGGAGTGCTGGAAAAATACGAAAGCCTGCCTGAGTTGCTGGCAATTGATAATAAGCTGGTAAGGGCATTGCTCAACCCCCATGAAGATAAAAGAATTGAGACGCTGAACCGATACCTTGAAACTATAAACGGAGTGAGTCACACAAGAGATACCTATCTGATGAATAAAGACGGCTTGACTATTGCCGCCAGCAACTGGAAAGAAAGGCATCCATTTATTGGCAGGAACTTTAGTTTCAGACCCTATTTTAAAGAAGCGATGAAAGGACATCTCGGTCGCTATTTTGCGCTGGGTTCGACTTCTTCCAAAAGAGGATACTATTTTGCTTATCCGGTTCGGAAAGACGATAAAATCCTTGGGGCGGTTGTTATAAAGATAAATATTGACTCAGTCGAAGAGCAATGGGGTGATCACAACGAAGCCCTTCTTGTCTCTGACCCCGATGGGGTTATTTTTATTACAACCAACCCTGACTGGCGTTATAAAACCCTCAAGCCGATTGATAGCGAGACGCTTGAACGTATTGCAGAAAGTCGTAGATATCCTGAGGCTTCACTCCGACCCCTCACCAAATCAAAGGTTTCTGCTCTTAAAAAATTCCAGATAATTGAAGTTGAAGCTACCCAAAACAGCAAGAAGAAAAAAAGAATGTTGAAGCAATCGTATTCTATGCCTCAGGCCGGCTGGCATGTTCATATTCTGAGTGACACCGGAGTTGTTAAAAGAAGGGTTCTTGTAATTAATATTCTTGTGGGAACCGGATTGACTCTTATTTTTATCCTTGTGGTTCTCCTTCATCAACGTCAGCAAAGATTAGCCGAGATCAAGCGTATGGAAGAAGTGACCAAGAGGTCACTTCAGGAATCCAATGAGCTCCTTGAGTCAAGGGTAGAGGACCGAACGCTAAAACTGACAGAAAGTAACCAGCTTTTACGTCAGGAAATCCTTGATAGAAAACAGGCAGAAATTAAATTAAAAAGGACAAGAAAAGAACTGATACATGCGGCAAAACTTGCTGCACTCGGTCAGATGTCTGCTGGTATTAATCACGAGCTCAATCAACCTTTAGCCGCAATACGAAGCTATGCTGACAATGGCAAGCTCTTTCTTGAGAAAGGTCGGTTTGAAGAGACTCGCTGGAACCTGGAACAAATTGGTGAGCTTACAGAGCGTATGGCTCAGATTGGTATTCAGCTGAAGGTCTTCTCCAAAAAATCGAGTGGTCAGATTGTGGCGGTTCCATTTCACGGGGTTATTGATGGAGCACTTGAAATATTAAAACCTAGCCTGAAAAAGGCAGCGGTAGAACTGATAATAGAAGTTCAACCCAAAGATATTGAAGTCAAAGGAAATCACATTCTCTTGCAGCAAGTCTTGGTGAATCTAGTTACAAATGCAATGCAGGCGCTAGAAGGCTACTCTGAAAAGATAATCTGGATAGAGTGTCAGGAAAGTAATGAAAGTGTAATTTTAGCAGTGCAGGATAAAGGACCCGGAGTGGCTATACAGCATCGAAACGATATCTTTGAACCGTTTTATACTACGAAAAAATCCGGACAGGGACTTGGGTTGGGGCTCACTATCAGTGCGCGCATTGTTCGCGATCTCGGCGGCAGAATACGCCTTGTCGATGTACCAGTGGGAACACGTTTTGAATTCTCTTTACCACGAGCGTAAACGACTATGAGCATTAAGGGAAAAGTGCTTTTTATAGACGATGAAAAGCATATACGACAGGCAAACAAACAAACGCTCGAGCTAGCAGATCTTGAGGTGACCTGTTTTGACTGTGCTGAAAAAGGCTTGGAGGCACTGTCGCGAGAATGGCCTGGGGTAATCGTTTGCGATATACGTCTTCCTCATATGGACGGATTGGGCTTTCTTGTTCTGGTTCAAAAGATGGATCATGATTTACCAGTAATACTGATTACAGGCCATGGTGATATATCTACAGCTGTCAATGCTATGCGTGATGGTGCCTATGATTTCATTGAAAAACCGTATTCTGCAGACCGACTTGTAAAAACGGTACTTCGAGGTCTTGAAAAAAGGGCTCTCACTCTAGAAAATCGGTCGTTGAGAAGAGAGCTTGAGCTCCACAGTGCGCCTGGGCCCAGAATAATTGGACGTACACCTGCCATGGAGAAGCTTCGAAGTACGATTTCCCAGATAGCTGACACCCCTGCTGACGTTCTTATTTTAGGCGAAACGGGAACAGGTAAGGAACTGGTCGCCAGGGCACTGCATGAAAACAGTGCACGACGTGGGAAAAATTTTGTGGCCATCAACTGTGGAGCAGTATCTGAATCGATAATGGAGAGTGAACTGTTTGGTCATGAAGAAGGGGCCTTTACTGATGCGAAGTCACAACGAATTGGTAAGTTCGAATATGCAAATGGTGGAACCCTTCTTCTGGACGAAATTGAGTCGATGCCTATGCGGGTTCAGATTAATTTGCTGCGAGTACTACAAGAACGTTCGCTCGAGCGTCTTGGTTCAAATCGACTTATCCCGATTGATCTCAGGGTGATTGCAGCCTCCAAAGTTGATTTGTTAGAGGCTGCGGAGCAAGGCAGTTTTAGAGAAGACCTGTATTACAGGTTGAATGTGGTCAAGCTGGGAGTCCCTCCACTCCGTGAAAGGCGTGAGGATATCCCTCTTCTTTTCCATCATTTTTTACTCGTGGCTGGCCACAGATATCAGCAAGAGGTGCCTGCCCCGACAGGTGCTCAAATGAATGCTCTGCTCAGTTATTCATGGCCCGGTAATGTTAGAGAATTGCGGAACTTTACTGAGCGATATGTGCTGCTAGGACGTCAATTTGACTGGTCTCTTGAGAGAATGCTTCCTGGTGAAGAAGAGATCAAGAAACGTTCACTAGCCAATCAGGTAGACTGCTTTGAGAGGAGTGTTCTTGAGCAGGCCCTGGTTTCTGCTAACGGCAGTCTCAAGGAAGTTATGGCTGATCTAGCGATTCCAAGGAAAACCCTCTATGACAAAATGAGAAAATACAACCTGAAGAAAACCGACTACAAGTAACTCTCAACCTCTACTTAATGCACTTGCCTCAATTTCCTCAAACGGGTGGAATCCCGCCAATTTGCTTCAGCAACAACGCCCCCTTTCGCCCCTTAAGATACTGTATATGCAAAGTTTTAACGTCTTAACCCTCGGCTTACATTGAAAATGGTGGAATTCCACCATTTTTCTCAGTTAAAGGCACACCCTTTTCTTTTTATCTTGTCGGTATCATAAACAATACAATATTATCTATTGAAGTGGAGTAGATTTTGCTTAGTCGGTACTACTTGATTGAAACTATTCGTCGAGTACGGCTTCGTACAGATGCAGTCGTTTGGTTATTTTACATACTGTAAAGTATCGAACACCGGTAAACGGTAAGTAAGTACCTTGTGGGTGCTTATGACCATTTACTGTAATATCGAATCCGTAATTTCTTGTTTTTTATTACAGCTTTTACGGAGTAAGTTACTAATCATTAACAAACAGAGGAGAAAAACGTATGTTTCGTAAAGTCACTACACTCGTTGCTACAGCTGCACTTTCTGCCATGCTGGTAACCGGATCAGCTCTTGCCAGTGATCCTGTTACGATTAAGTTTTCACATGTTGTCGCAGAAAACACACCGAAAGGTCAAATGGCAAACAAGTTTAAGGACTTGGTTGCCGAACGTCTTGCCGGCAAGGTTCAAGTAGAAGTTTTTCCTAACTCTCAGTTATTTGGCGATAACAAGGTCTTAGAAGCAATGTTGCTGGGCGATGTTCAGATGGGCGCTCCTGCGCTTTCAAAGTTTGCGCGATACACAAAGCAATTGCAGATCTTCGATCTTCCATTCCTGTTTAAAGATATGGTTGCGGTCGAAAAATTCCAAAAAAGTGCCAAAGGTGTTGAACTTCTTGATACACTGCAAAAGAAAGGTTTGGTTGGACTAGGATATCTACATAACGGAATGAAACAGCTTTCTTCAAGCAAACCTTTGAAAGTACCAGCAGATGCCAACGGTTTAAAATTTCGTATTATGTCTTCAGATGTTCTGGCAGCTCAGTTCAAAGCGGTTAAGGCAACCCCTTTGAAGAAGCCATTCTCAGAAGTTTTCACCCTGTTGCAAACAAAGGCCATCGATGGTCAGGAAAACACATGGTCTAATATCTACTCTAAAAAATTCTTTGAAGTGCAGCCTTATATCACTGAATCCAACCATGGTGTTCTCGACTATATGGTCGTTACCTCAAAAGAATTCTGGATGGCACTACCTGAAGATCAACGTGTTATCATAAAGCAGTCGCTTGAAGAAGCTATTGCCTTTGGTAATGACGTAGCTGCCAAGAAAGCTGACGACGACCGTCAGAAGATCATTGACTCAAAGCGCTCTGAAGTCATTGAACTTGACGACGCTGTACGAGCCCAGTGGGTTGAAGCTATGAAGCCTGTTTGGGAAGAATTTGAAAAAGAAATCGGCAAAGATATGATCGATGCAGCTTACAAATCAAATATGTAAGAAATTGATTCTGGTAGGTCCCTTGTAAAGGGGCCTACTAATTTTTTTCAAATTGTAAGAGGTAAACTATGTTTTTGCGCATCATAAATCGTGCCGAAGAAGCTATCATATGCATCTTGCTGGTACTCACAACACTTCTGGTGTTTATAGATGTTGTCATGCGTTTTGGCTTCAACTCCGGATTCATGTGGTCCCAGGAACTCACCTTGCACATGTCTGCCTACATGGTACTTTTCGGTGCGTCGTACGGTCTAAAAGTTGGGTCACATATCGGTATGGATGCATTTGTAAAGTTGTTTCCTTCAATGGGTCGAAGGATACTCACCGGCATTGCAGCTATTCTTGCCTTAACCTACTGCGCCCTGATTTTCTATGGCAGTTGGATTTACCTCAAGAAAATGCATCTTATTGGAATTGAACTTGAAGATATACCTGTCCCAGCCTGGTTGGCCCATAGCCTTCTATTGGTTGGGTTCTTGTTTTTAATCATTCGTCTGCTCATCATCCTCTGGTCTGTCATAACAGGAAAGGCGGATGGATTTAAGCATGCGGATGAGGCCAAGGAAAGTCTGGAACTGGCTGAGGATATTACGAAAGAGGAGGCAAAATCATGACCACTGCTGCTTTATTCATTCTGCTCTTTGGCTGCATGATGCTTGGGATGCCCATTGCACTTGCCCTAGGCCTTTCGAGTATCGGAACAATATTGATGTTTTCAAATGACTCGCTGGCATCAATAGCATTGAAACTCTTTGAGTCGCTTTCAGAACATTATACACTTCTGGCAATACCGTTTTTCATTCTCTCATCTACATTTCTTTCAACCGGTGGGGTGGCCAAACGCATAATTCGATTCGCCTTAAGTTTAGTAGGCCATATTCGTGGTGGAATTGCTATGGCCTCTGTTATAGCCTGTATGATCTTTGCTGCTGTCTCGGGATCGTCACCTGCAACCGTTGCTGCAATTGGTTCCATTGTAATTGTCGGCATGGTGAAGGCTGGTTATCCTGAAAGTTTTGCAGCTGGTGTTATTGGCAACGCAGGAACCCTGGGAATATTGATACCTCCATCAATTGTTATGCTCGTTTACGCTGCAGCGACCGAAGTCTCAGCCGCCCGAATGTTCATGGCCGGTTTTATTCCTGGTCTGATGATGGGTTTAATGCTGATGATTGTTATTTATTTCGTCGCACGTTACAAAAATATACCAAGTCAGCCATGGGCTGGTGCAGGTGAAATTATTGCCTCTGGATTCAGTGCAACTGGCGGTTTAATGCTCATTTTTATCGTCCTGGGTTCAATATATGGAGGTGTTGCCAGTCCAACAGAAGCTGCTGCCGTCTCTGCTGTTTATGCCTTTTTTGTCGCCGTTTGGGGATACCGTGACATGGGTCCACTCAAACATGTACCTTGGTTCCTAGAAGGTGAATCTAAGGTTGCCTCGGCTGGTCGTAACCTCAAAGAGATTATTGTTACCTTGCCCAAAATAATATTTGATAAAGAAATAAATAAAGTAGTACTTGATGCTTCGAAGGTCAGCATCATGCTTCTTTTTATTATAGCAAATGCCATGTTGTTTGCTCACGTTTTGACTACAGAACGTATTCCTCACCATATAGCTGAAATTATTGTTCAGTGGGGGCTGTCACCATGGATGTTCCTCGTTGTTGTAAATATCCTGCTGCTCATTGCCGGCAACTTTATGGAGCCTTCAGCTATTCTACTCATTATGGCACCGATCTTATTCCCCATAGCTGTAAAACTGGGAATTGATCCTATCCATCTGGGTATTATTATGGTCGTGAATATGGAAATTGGTATGTTGACGCCTCCTGTTGGATTGAATCTCTTTGTAATTTCCGGGGTGACAGGACACAGTATAGGCTGGGCCATAAAAGCATGTGTGCCATGGCTTATGGTTCTTCTTACCTTTCTCCTTCTCATTACCTATATCCCTCAGATTTCTCTGTTCTTACCCGAGTTTATTGATAAGATGCAAGGGTATTGAGCAAGCATCCCCTTAGAGATAGTAATTTAGAATAAAAGGCCATTTGTTGATCATTAAACGACAAATGGCCTTTTCCTTTTCCATTGTCTTGAAAGGTGATATGGTCGAAGTAATGTATGCAAATTCTCTTTCTTTGTTCTTCTGTACTTTATCTTCTTTCCTCCATACGTATCTGTAAATTATGAACAATAAATTTCATGTATTACTAGCCTCACCCAGAGGGTTTTGTGCCGGAGTAGAGCGTGCTATTGAAACGGTGAAGCTGAGTCTGAAGAGGTATGGAAAACCGGTTTATGTATTGCACGAAATTGTCCACAATAAACATGTTCTCCTTGAGCTTGAAGATGCTGGGGCTGTTTTTGTCGAGCACCTTGTAGATGTACCAAAAGGTGAAGTTTGTATTTTTAGTGCGCATGGCGTCTCGATCGCAGTGGAAAAGCAGGCAGACACCCTCGGACTACGAACAGTTGATGCGACCTGTCCTCTGGTCAGCAGCGTACATAGAATGGTGGAGAGGTACCACAGGATGGGTTATGATGTTGCGATCATCGGTCACCATAAACATCCTGAAGTAGAAGGAACTGCAGGAAGGGTTACAACGGGGGTCCACGTTATATCTAACGAAATCGAAGCAACTCTTTTTGAAGTGAAGGATGAGCTAAAAGTGGCGTACGTGACCCAGACAACACTCAGCAGCCATGAAATAACGAGTACTGTCGAGACGCTTAGAAAAAGGTTCCCGGAGATACAAGGACCCGAATCAAATATATGTTTTGCCACTCAAAACAGGCAGGATGCAGTTAGAAAATTATCAGAGCAATCAGAACTTATTTTCGTTGTCGGATCTAAAAACAGCTCAAACTCAAATAGATTAAGAGAAGTTGCTGCCGAGTGTGGCATTGAGGCATATCTTATTGATGACGCCAACGATATTAAGAGATCATGGCTGGAAGGGAAAAACAGGATAGGTATTACGGCAGGGGCCTCAGCACCTGAACGACTCGTAGAGGGTGTAATCGACTGGTTGAACGGGTATAAAGAGGTGACTGTGGAAGAAATGGATGGTACCAAAGAGACCATTCACTTTAAGCCAGCATTCCTCTAGAAACTTGTCCGAGAATAAGCATCTCGGAGTCTAACGCTTACCTGTCTCAAATTGAGGATTTTCGGAAAAATAAGCACAGCCCATATAGGTAATATCGAAGTTTACGCTATCTGCGAGCATTATTTTTATGAAAATAACGAAGAGTTGGGGACAGGTAGACGAGTTTACGAGACTCCGCAGATGCATTCTCGGACAAGCTCCTAAGTGAGTCTGCATAGAGAGGCACAAAAGGGTTAATGCTCTCACCATTTTGTGCCTGTGCTTTGTTTGGTCGCTGCAGTTATGAGAGAGTTTTGATCAGCCTTGCCATTGCCTCGTTCACCTTCTCATGACTGTTAAAAGCTGAGATCCGTATAAAACCGTTGCCGCACTTACCAAAACCAGCTCCTGGAGTACAGACGACACCAGTTTTGTTCAAAAGCATATCAAAAAATTCCCAGGAATCCATTCCTCCGTCAATCCAGATATACGGTGAGTTTTTTCCACCCACATAACTGTAGCCCAATGTATCCATGGTATTGCAAATTACTTCGGCATTTTGCATATAGTAATGAACGAGGGCCTGGGACTGGGCCTTGCCTTCCACGCTGTATATGGCCTCAGCTGCTCTCTGGACCGGATAGGACACCCCGTTAAATTTGGTACAGTGTCGTCGGTTCCAGAGTGTATGGATGGACACCTTGTTACCTGCTGCGTCGTAGGCCAGACATTCTTTCGGGACGACGGTATATGCGCAGCGTGTTCCAGTGAACCCGGCGCTTTTAGAAAAGCTGCGAAATTCAATGGCCACTTCTTTTGCACCCTCAATTTCATAGATTGATTTTGGCAGGGAGTCATCTTTGATAAATGCTTCATAGGCAGCGTCAAAAAGGATAAGTGCCTTATTCGCTTTTGCATACTCTACCCAGGTCTTCAACTCTTCCTTTGAGATAGTAGAACCCGTTGGGTTGTTGGGAAAACAAAGATAGATCAAGTCGACAGGCTCTTTTGGTAGAGAAGGTACAAAGTTGTTTTCTTTTGTACTGTTTAGATAAACAAGGCCTTGATATCTGCCATCCTCAAAGACTCCTGTTCGGCCAGCCATAACATTTGTGTCCAGATAAACCGGATACACCGGATCAGGTATGGCTATTGTGATATCCTGAGAAAATAGTTCCTGAATATTACCGGTATCACACTTTGCTCCGTCACTTACGAATATTTCATCAGCGGAGATGTCAGCGCCTCTACTCTGAAAATCGTGAGTGACAATTGCTTCTCTTAAAAATGCGTAACCCTGTTCCGGGCCATATCCGCGAAAGGAGTCATCGTCTGCCATTTCATCAACAGCAGCGTGAAATGCTTTAATTGAGGCAGGGGTTAATCCTTTTGTGACATCACCAATACCGAGTTTTATGACATCTTTTTCAGGATTGGCTTCTTGAAAAGCGGCAACACGTTTTGCTATATCCGAAAAGAGATATGATGCCTGGAGTTTGAGATAATGTTCATTAATAGTAATCATGTAATCTGTTCTCTGTTGTTTTATAGGTGAAAGGAGTTACGTTGTTTTGAAACGTTTACGTAATGAGCCCGGGTATGCTGTTTTTCCACTTTCTTTGTGCTTTTGCTAAGAGCACAAATGCCATAGAAGGCTTTTACTGAGTGCATAAACCGTTCAGGTAAGAAAAACGAAACAATTAATTCTGTGACTTGACTATAATTAAATAGCGAGGCCTGTCAATAAACAACTCAACTTGTTTTCTATAATATTTTATTACTAAAGGTTTATTCTAATGGAAAATAATCAACCTCCCATGACCTACCGAAGTGACTATCAAGTACCTGCTTTTCTCGTTGAGAGCCTTGAGCTTACATTCAAGCTAAAAAAGGACATCACCACTGTTACAGCGAAAGGACGGTATATATTAAACTCCGAATCTGAGGAAAACCAGACATCTCTCGTTCTATTCGGGGAAGAGCTCGAACTGAAAACTATCAGGCTTGACGGTATAGAGTTAAATAGAGAAGAGTATGATGTCGATTCCAAGACGCTGACTATTGGAACGGTGCCTGCTTCTTTTGATCTTGAAATTGTGACAATCCTTTACCCCTCCCAAAACACATCACTTGAAGGTTTGTACCAATCAAGTGGGAATTTTTGCACCCAATGCGAAGCTGAGGGGTTTCGAAAGATCACCTACTATCCAGATCGTCCCGATGTGCTCACAGTTTTCACCACCAGAATTGAGGCAGATAAAACAACATGTCCTGTCTTGTTGTCTAATGGTAATTTGATCGACCAAGGGGAACTGCCTGGCAACAATCACTTTGCTGTATGGCACGACCCATATCCAAAACCAAGTTATCTCTTTGCTCTTGTTGCAGGTCAACTCGTTTGTATTCAGGATGAATTCACCACCAGCTCAGGTAAAATTATCGATCTGAGGATATACGTTGAAGAACGAAATAGAGAAAAATGCGATCATGCGATGCGCTCACTGAAAAAAGCTATGAGCTGGGACGAAGAGGTCTATGGCCTTGAGTATGATCTTGACATTTTTATGCTCGTGGCGGTCGATGATTTCAATATGGGAGCCATGGAGAATAAAGGCTTAAATATCTTTAACTCTAAATACGTACTGGCCAGCCAGGAGACTGCAACTGATCAGGATTATCTCGGGATTGAAGGGGTTATTGCTCATGAGTATTTCCACAACTGGACCGGGAATAGGGTAACCTGCAGAGACTGGTTCCAGTTAAGTCTCAAAGAAGGACTCACGGTTTTCAGAGACCAGGAATTTAGTTCTGACATGAACTCGAGAGCAGTACAAAGAATTGATGATGTACGGCTGCTAAAAGGTTTTCAGTTTCGAGAAGATGCTGGACCCATGGCACATCCAGTGAGACCAGACGCCTATCTTGAAATAAATAATTTTTATACGGCTACAGTCTACAATAAAGGTGCTGAAGTAATCAGGATGATGCACACTTTGCTTGGAGCCAGTTCCTATCGGAAGGGCATCGATCTGTATTTTAAAAGACATGATGGGCATGCCGTGACCTGTGATGATTTTGTGGCGGCCATGAGTGATGCTTCCGGAGTCGACTTATCACAGTTTAAGCGTTGGTACAGCCAGGCGGGCACACCTCAGCTTGAAATAAAAACAGATTGGAATGAGAAACAACAAGATTTCCAGGTTCTCGTGACACAAAAATGTCCGGATACCCCGGGGCAAACAGGCAAGAAACCGTTTCACATACCACTGGCAGTAGGCCTGCTTGGCATGAGCGGCCACGAATTGCTCACTGATAACCCGGAAGGCACCACAGTTTTGCAGTTACAGGAAAGAGAACAGCTTTTTGTTTTTCAGGATATAAATGAAAAGCCGACGCTCTCTTTTTTAAGAAACTTCTCTGCTCCCGTTAAAGTTGAAAACTTTCAAACACACCAGGAACTCGCATTTCTAGTGGAGCATGACTCAAATTCATATAACAGATGGGATGCGGCCACACGACTTATAAGTGAGAACATCTTATCCATTGCCCAAAAGTGGCAGCAAGGGCATGACCTGCATTTAAATGAGTTGTTCTTAAAAACCATCAGTTCCTGTCTCAAATGGGACGATCAGGACGCCTCTCTCCTGGCCCTCACCTTGCAATTGCCGTCTGAAACGTCACTGGCTCAGGAAATGAAGGTTATTGATCCTGACGCCCTGCATTCCAGCAGGCATCGAGTAAAAAAAGAGCTGGCTGTTAAAAACTACGGTGCATTGTTGCACATTTATAACAGCAACCAGGAGGAGGGAACATACTCACTAAGCCCGAAAGCTATGGGGAAAAGAAATTTAAAAAACACAGCACTCTCGTATCTCATGGCCCTTGATCCGTTACCAGAAGAAGTTCTCGCTTTATGTTATGACCAATTTGAGCGTGCAACTAATATGACGGATACTATAGCAGCATTATCTTGTCTTGCTCATGTTGATGGGGAGAGAAGGATCGAGGCTCTGGCAAGTTTTTATAAAAATTGGATAGCTAACCCCTTGGTTTTAGATAAATGGTTTAGTATACAGGCAATGTCAACACTTCCAAAAACCCTTAAGTCCGTCATTGAACTCACTAGATGTACGTCGTTTTCTATGTCTAACCCCAACAAGGTCAGATCACTTATAGGGGCTTTTTGCACGGGGAACCATGTACAGTTTCATGCTGTAAACGGCTCAGGATACAGATTTTTAACGGATTGTATAATTGAATTAAATGCAATTAATCCACAAATTGCGGCGCGGCTTGTTAGTCCTCTTATTACCTGGAAGCGCTATGATGAAAAGAGACAGAATCTTATGCGTAAGGAACTTGAACGAATTGCGGGCCACGACGATGTTTCTCGAGATGTCTATGAAATAGTAAGCAAAAGTATGCAATAAAGAAATTCAAGTCCGTTTATGACAAAAGAGGCAGCGAAATTTTGGAGGGTGCCCTTCAGGTAGAGGGGCTTCGTTGTTTTCGCTATGGCAGTCTATGCATGAAACTTCTGCTTCCTTCTTACTTTTGATTTCGAAAAAACGCTCATGGTTTGGATCATGGGGCAGGGGAGCCGTGGTCTCCTCTGGAGCCAGTGCAAGAAAAGTGATGATACCAAGGCATAGTAAAACAAAGACTATGTTGGCCAGTTTCATTTTTACGTTTTTTTTATCTACCATAGGTGTGTCTCTAACGTTTAATAAAGTCGAATGCTTCTCTCCTAGGCCATCTCCATACTTCTAAAGTTCAGTAATCGGGTTTTCAGGCTGAGAGCGACGAGCTCAGAAAGAGCAGTTGCTGCTACACGATTTTTTCCTGCTATTAACACCATTTTTTTATGCCTGGCATGGTTTCTAATGAGCCTGTCAATGGAATCAGTGTTACAGCCCGGATTGCATATAATATCGGCGACAGCTTCACCTGAGATAATTGCTGGATAAATGCCCTCACCGGTGAGCGCTGAGGCGAGCCCTGCAGCATCACCAACAAGATACGAATTACCAAAGTTATAGCCTCTGAAATCAAAATTGATATATTCTGATCTCAACTTTTGATTTTCCAGGCTAAAGCCTGTGCTCCCTGCCCATGCGTGGAGCGCATGTTGTAACTTTTTAGCTGAGAGGACACTTGCATCAGCATATGCGCCAATGGATACGGTCTCAGAATGGGGAAATATCCAGGCGTAACCGCTTTTAAAAAGGTTGCTGTTCAGGTGCCACTCCATGTCAGGATATGTTCCTGTAATTTGATAATTTATACCAATTCCCATTTCGGCTACGGGGATGCCAAGAAACCTTCTGACAACGGAACTGGAACCGTCAGCTCCAACCAGATGCGAATACTCCGTTGTATACGATTTTTGAGTGGCCTTGTGAACATACGTGACACTCTTTGGTCCAATGGAACGAACCTGACAGCCCTGTTGTATTATCGCACCAGCATCTAAAGCCTTACTCAACATTTGCTGGCCAAGTTTTTCTCTGTTTACTGTTGCAATAATCGGTGTAGAGGCTGAGATTCTTACTTTTTGAAACCGGGTACATAGACATTGTTCAGGAAAGTGCCTTTCCCATGGCGCATCTGGCACTTTTTTTATAAGCCCGTTCCATGTTATCCCTCCTGCACATACCTTTTGACCGATTGTTTTTTTTCGTTCGATAACCAGCGTTGAAAGTCCCGCAGCAGCTGTGCGACTCGCACAGGCTAAACCACCAGGACCTGCACCGACAATGACAACATCAAATAACATAATGAGAAACAGTGAGGTAATGGTTATGAAGGAAAAAACTGTTCATAAGGTAATAACAAAAAAACCTGTTCAAGGCAATTCGGGGCCTCGAACAGGTTAGAAACGTAATGAAAATGAAGAGGTCCTAGGAGCTTGTCCGAAAATAGGATTTTTGGTTAAAATCGAGAAATTTCACAAAATAAGCACAGCCATATGTGTAATATCGAAGTCTACGCTATCTGCGAGCATTATTTTTTGACAATTCCGAAGAGTTTGGGGCAGGTAAGCGCAGCCTCCTACCTAGCCTTCTGTGAGAATGGCTTTAAGATACTCTTTGTTCATTCTTGCAATGTTTCTAATGGAGATGCCTTTTGGGCAGACAGCCTCACACTCCTTAGCATTAGTACAGTTACCAAAGCCTTCCTCATCCATCTTTTCAACCATGGACATGGCACGTTGCTTTCGTTCTACCTGCCCTTGAGGTAAGAGCGCGAGCTGTGAAATTTTGGCGCTTGTAAAAAGCATAGCGGCACCATTGGGACAGCTCGCGACACAGGCACCGCAGCCAATACAGGCCGCAGCGTCCATTGCTAGTTCTGCCTGAGTAGACGAGATTGGCAATGCATTCCCATCAGGAGTACCACCTGTATTTACTGAAACGTAGCCTCCGGCCTGAATTATACGGTCGAGTGCGGCCCGATCCACCAGCAGATCTCTTTTGACTGGAAAGGCTTTTGAGCGAAACGGTTCTATTACTATGGTGTCCCCGTTCGTAAAATTCCTCATATGCAGCTGACAGAGGGTAATTTCCTTTTCAGGCCCATGCGCGACACCATCTATTACTGCACCGCACATACCGCAGATGCCTTCTCGGCAATCATGGTCAAACGCCACCGGGTCTTTGCCTTCCATGGTAAGCTTTTCGTTGAGAACATCAATCATTTCAAGAAAAGACATGTCAGTATGTACATCATCCAGAGTATAGGTTTCCAGATTGCCTAGTGAGTCACTGTCTTGTTGTCGCCAGATTTTCAGCGTCAGGTTAATGCTACTCATATTGTCTATACCTTAAGATTTCTGTTTAAAGTGCGCAGTTACAATGTGGAGCCTTATTTATAGCTTCTCTGGCTTGGTGTAACAAACTCAAAAACCAGTTCCTCTTTATGCATAACTGGTGCTTCACCGTCTGTAACATGCTCCCAGACTGAAACGTGGGAGTAATTCTCGTCATCTCTTTTTGCTTCGTTTTCTTCTGTCTGGCTTTCCTCGCGCAAGTGACAGCCGCAAGATTCTTCACGAGACAGAGCGTCACGAATCATGATGTCGGCAAACTCGAGAAAATCTGCAACACGGCCCGCTCGCTCAAGAGACTGATTCAACTCTTTGTCTTTACCTGGTATATATACGTTATCCCAAAACTTTTCTTTGATCCTTGGCAACTCTTCAAGGGCTTTTGCAAGATCTTCTTTATTTCGCGCCATTCCACAGTTGTCCCACATCAGTTTACCAAGTTCTTTGTGGATATCATCAACGGTAAATTTACCTGCGGGGCCACCAGCACTATTTTTCAGAAGTTTTGCAATTCTATCTTCAGTGTCTCTTCTTGAAGCAAGAAAGGCTTCTTCGTGTTCATTTACCTTATCAAGTTCATTGGTGCCTAAATAATGGGCAACAGCAGTAGCTACAATAAAATACCCATCAGCAAGTCCCTGCATGAGTGCGCTGGCACCTAATCGGTTTGCTCCATGGTCTGAAAAGTTACACTCTCCGATCGCGAAAAGACCGGGTATAGTTGTCATCAAGTCATAGTCTACCCAGAGCCCACCCATAGTATAATGCACAGCGGGGTAGATCATCATGGGTTCGACCATCGGGTCGCTGTCGGTAATTTTTTCGTACATCTGAAATAAATTACCGTATTTCTTGAAGATGGTCTCCTCACCGTCCCGTTTAATTGCTTCGGCGAAGTCAAGGTACACAGCAAGCCCTGTATTCCCAACCCCTTTCTCGAGATCACACTGTTCTTTAGCATTCCTGGATGCAACGTCTCTTGGAACAAGGTTACCGAAACTCGGGTACTTGTTCTCAAGGTAATAATCTCTTTCTTCCTCAGGGATATCTGCAGGCTTTCGCTTATCTCCTTTTACTTTAGGGACCCATACGCGACCGTCATTGCGTAAACTTTCACTCATGAGCGTCAGTTTGGACTGATAATCGCCATGTACAGGAATGCAGGTCGGGTGAATCTGGACAAAGGAAGGGTTAGCAAAACCTGCTCCCTTTTTATGTGCCCTCCATGCTGCGGTAACATTGGATGCCATGGCGTTGGTGGAAAGAAAATAAACATTGCCGTAGCCACCAGTTGCCAAAATGACAACATCAGCGGCGAAGCTTTCTATCTCACCTGTCATGATGTTTCTCGTTGTTATTCCACGAGCACGACCGTCTACGACCACGACGTCCATCATTTCCCTGCGGGTGTACATCTCAACCTTGCCAGCATTGATTTGTCTTGATAGAGCGCTATAAGCACCTAAGAGAAGCTGTTGACCGGTTTGGCCCCTGGCATAGAAAGTTCTCGAAACCTGAGCACCGCCAAAGGATCTGTTGGCCAGGGTTCCACCATACTCTCTGGCAAAAGGTACCCCCTGAGCCACACATTGGTCAATAATCTCGTTGCTGACTTCTGCAAGTCTATGTACGTTTGCTTCTCTTGCTCTGAAGTCACCGCCTTTTATAGTGTCATAAAACAGCCGGTGAACAGAGTCACCATCGTTTTGGTAATTTTTGGCAGCGTTAATTCCACCTTGTGCAGCAATGGAGTGCGCACGCCTTGGGCTGTCCTGAATGCAGAAATTCTTTACATTGTAGCCTTGTTCTGCGAGTGTTGCAGCCGCTGAAGCGCCGGCAAGCCCGGTTCCTACAACGATTGCACTGTATTTTCTCCTGTTAGCAGGGTTCACCAGCTTGTTGGAGAACTTGTGGCTATTCCACTTTTCTGCGAGGGGGCCGGAAGGTACACGAGCGTTAAGTTCCATATTTGAAAACCTTGGCTAGTTCTTTTTAAGAATATCTCTGTAGTTCAAACCAGAATGAATTGACGATTTAACCTGATAAAACAGATTACGTATCAGTACGTTGCTCCGAGGCCAGTCATGAAGTACACCGCAATAGCGCTGAAAAATGCCAGAAAAAATAGAGGTACAACATAGGTGAGCCTTCCTATGAAAGCCTCATAACGAGGATGATTAACTCCAAATGTTTGCAGCATGCTCCATAAACCATGGATGACATGTATGGCCAGCGCAATGAATGCTAGGATATAAAAAGATGCATACAGAAAGTTTCCAAGGAGCTCTTTTACCGTTACTGATATAGGAACGTCTTTGGGTGAGAAAGTGAAACCAAATATGTGTACGAAAAGAAAAAGCAGTATAAAAAGCCCTGTATACGGCATCGTCTCAGAAGCAAAGGAGTTTTTTACGACTCTGGTTGTTACAGCATATCGGGATTTGCTCACTTGGTAATTTTGCCAGAAGAGGAAAAGCCCGACGCCGACATGTGTGAGAACAACTGCTAGAAGAGAAAGACTAAAGACAAGAACAATGAGTGGATGACTGTGAAGCTCATCTGCGTAGCTTTGGAAGACATCGCTACTCATAAAGATAGTGGCATTTCCTGCAACGTGTGTGCAAAGGAACAAAACTAAGAGCAACCCTGTAGTTGCCATAATAAGTTTTTTGCCGATCGAAGACGTTAGAAACCTGACAAGCCACATAAGCGCACCTTGGGGGAAAGATTATGAGTTGATACTGAATTTTGTTTGATTGATCATATTAAAAATTCACAAAAAAGAAAGAAAAATTTAATATGAGATTGAGCATTCCGATAGAATGACAATTACCTGACCTGGCGGTTGAAACATCCTGGTGAATAACATACTATAAATATTAGTGATAATCTGACCCTTCAGCTCGTATCAATAATTCTGCGCGTTGATAAAAATCATCCTGATAGTAGTTTGACCACTATGACACAAATCCAGCACCAGGCGTCATGTTTGTGATTAAAAGTTGCTTCCATAGATCAATTAATGATATGTTGCACGGTCTCAAAAATCCTAGCCCGCATTTCTCCTGAAAAATGGTGCGGTAGCCGGTGTTAGGTTATAACAGATTGATGCTTTTCTTTTTATGGAGTTTGTGAATTATGTCGTACATCCCAGTTGAAATCGTGCCATATGTTAAATATGCTACGCCCCCTGTAATTGGCGCATTTATAGGTTATCTCACAAACCGGATTGCCATAAAGATGTTGTTTCGTCCCCTCAAAGCTTGGAGGGTAGGAGGTTTCAGAGTTCCTATGACACCTGGGGTGATCCCATCGAAAAGAGGTGAGTTGGCTCAAAATATGGGTGAGGTTGTCGGCGACCACCTGCTTACAAGCTCTGAGGTCGGAAAAGGATTACAACGAATAGTTTTTCAGGAACATCTGCACTCCCTTATACAACAGAGACTTGAAATCATTCTGCAAAAAGACCTGGGCAATCTCGCCTCTATCGTTCCTATGAAATTCCAGGCATACTTCCTCATAGCCTCCAAAACTGTTAGTTATCGCGTGAAGGGGCAAGTACACTCTTATATAGAGTCCGATGAGTTTGTCTCTACAATAGAAAAATCACTCAATCAATATATAGAAGGTTTTCTCGATCTGGAAGTGAGTGCCTTTCTAACCAATGTTCAACGAGACAATATCTATTCTTTTATTGAAGAGAGCATAACCAGAATGTTTGAAAGCTCTGCAATGGAGGAGTGGGTCCAGGACTTTATAAGAGAAAAAGTCAGCAGTGTACTCCAGCAAGAAAAAACGTTTTCTGATGTTCTTCCGCTTTCCGTACAGGAGTTGTGGATAAAAGCGATCGAAAAACAGACACCTGCTCTTTTAGAAAAACTTGGTAACCTGGTGAGTGAACCTAAGGTACGGGACCAAATTGTTAGTGGTTCTTGCGCTGGGGTCGCTGCATTTATTGAGTCTCTTGGTTCAATGTCCGATATGGTACGCGGTTTTCTGCCAATGGCCACAGTAGAAGTTAAAATCCGTGAATACTTGATAGAAAAAGATGATGATATCGTAGCTTGGCTGCAATCAGAAGATCTCCAACAAAGAGTTGTAGCTGTGTTGAGAGAGAGGAGTTCTGCCTATCTTGAAAAACCTATAAGCAGTTTTTTTAGTAATGAAAATCCAGAAGCAGTAGATGATTTTTGTAATCAAAGTGCAAATCATATTCTTGCCCTGATCAGGACAAAAGAAGTATCGTCTACTCTTACCTCTATGATTAAAGCGAATGTGGAAACAAATATCAAGTCCGGCTCAGTTGAATTGAGGCAGGTGATTGAACAGTTTATTGGTGGAGAGGCTCTGCTGTCCGGGAAAAACTGGTTTAGAGCTGAGTTGAAATCATTTCTCAAGTCGCCCAAGACCATAGGTGGCTTAGATAAGATGATTGATGCTCTCATCGAAGGCCTTCTTCATAAAAAAATCGGGAAAATAGCAAATATAGTCCCAGCAGGCGTAAAAGATGGTATCGCTGGCTCGGTGCAAAAGACAGTTTCTGTTATGCTTGCTGATGAAGTCCCCGGGCTCGTTCAATCGCTCAACATTCGTAAAATTGTAACAGAAAAAGTTAACTCTCTGGATATACTGCAGGTAGAAGGACTGCTACTGACAATAATGGAAGAGCAGTTCAAATATATTAATTTATTCGGAGCACTACTAGGATTTTTGATTGGCTGCTTGAACCTCGTCTTTCTTTATGTCGTCTGAGTCCTCAAGTAACCTGGCATTTGCAGCTTCTTGAATGTAGACACAAACAACAATTTTTGCAACCATGACTACCATTCCCAGAAAAAAAACGGGTTTTAGTAGAGTTACTGCAGCATTCTTTTACTCTTTGTCCGGTCTTCGAGCGGCCTTTGTAAAAGAGGCAGCCTTTCGGCAAGAGTTGGCATTTTTTCTCATCTTATTGCCAGTGATTATTTTCTTGCCCCTTACTTCTGTTTTCAAATGCGTCCTTTTGCTTGCAAATACTATTGTGCTTATTGCGGAATTATTCAATTCAGCTATCGAGGCTGTGGTCGACATGGTTTCACCAGACTTCCACCCTTTGGCTAAGACCGCCAAAGACATTGGAAGCGCCGCCGTTTTGATCAGCATTCTCCTCAGTTTGTCTCTATGGATAACTGCAATAGCAAGTAGCCAGTTTTGAAAAAATTAAAAATTATTCGTGTCTGTCTATATGGCTAAGACAATAATTTATTGATTTTCAGTGGCAAGTTGTCCACAGGCTGCAGAAATATCCGAACCTCTGCTATTGCGAATAAACACAGTATAATGAGAATTAATGAGAATTTTTTGGAAGGCAAGCATTCGTTTCATTCCAGGGCTCTTGTAGGGTAGAGCTGGCGATTCGTTATAAGGAAGAAGATTTATTTTACACGGAATATCTGATAATTTTCTTGCCAGTTCATGAGCATCTTCATCTGAATCATTTATTCCCTTGAGTAGTATGTACTCGAACATTATTCTTTTTCTCTTTGGAAGGGGGAACTCTCTGCAGGCGTCAAGTAAATCATCAATAGAATACCTGTCATTAACAGGCATCAGCTGACCTCTAATTGTATCATTCACACCATGCAGAGATATTGCTAGATTTGCTGTAGACTTCTCCCCCAATTCTCTGATCTTTGGTACTATTCCGCAGGTGGAAACTGTTACTTTTCTGCCGGTTAAGTTCAGTCCCTTTTGATGGGTTATTATAGCCAGAGAAGTGAGAACATTTTTGAGATTGTTGAGTGGTTCCCCCATACCCATGTAAACAACGTTCGTGACCCTTGGTTGTTCAGGTGAGTTTGCCGCCTGGAGATAGTCGCGTACGGCGCATATTTGATTAACTATTTCCGACGGAGTAAGGTTCCGTTTGAACCCCATAGTGCTGGTAAGGCAAAAACTGCATCCCATTGCACAGCCTACCTGGGAAGATATGCAGAGGGTGTTCCTGTCAGGCTCGGGAATAAGAACAGATTCAATAATACTGTCATCTGCAAGCCTGAAACCAAATTTCACACAGCCATCGCTGGCCTTTTCAATGATTGGATCAGAAAAATGAGAGATATATGCATTCTGCTCAAGCACCTCTCTGAACACCTTTGCAAGGTCAGTCATCTGCGAAAATGACGTTATTCCAAATCGATACAGCCAACCCATTATCTGTCGACCGCGGAAAGCTGGTTGTCCTAAACCTTCAACATAGGCGACCAGATCTTCTTCAGAAAAATTTTTCAGGTCCGTTTTTTCAGAGTCAATCACAAAGCTCTCCTGTGTGTTGATCTATGTGTATATTGTAGCTAAGAGCCTGTCCGAGAAGCAACTACTTTATTTTTGACTTTGTTTCTTAACAGAAACTGGAACCATCCGGCCGCCAGCTGATGCTGTATGCATTGTGTTTCTACTGGCGGCCAAATATACAATACCTGTGTATTGAGCTCAGCTCCAGGTAGCCGGGTTTTTACCTTCAAAGTCTTTCATGAAGGCAACAAGTTTTATGATACCTTCTTGAGGGAAGGCATTATAAATTGATGCTCTGCAACCCCCTATGGATCGGTGTCCTTTTAAGCCATTCAATCCGATTACTGCAGCTTCGGCGATGAATTTTCCTTCCAGTTCAGCATTTGGAAGATTAAAGGTGACGTTCATGAGTGATCGTGAGTCTTTTAAAGCATGCCCTCGATAATATTCGGAACTGTCAATTGCCCCGTAAAGTAGTGCCGCCTTTTCGATGTTGATTTTTTCAATACCTTCAACCCCGCCCAATTTTTTTAACCACTTCAGTACTTCACCTACTATATATATAGAAAAGCAGGGTGGGGTATTAAACATGGACTCTTTGTCCGCATGAGTTTTGTATTTCAACATTGTTGGGACGTCATCAGCTGCACAATCAAGAAGGTCCTCTCGGATGATGACGATAGTAACGCCAGCTGGGCCAAGATTTTTCTGAGCACCAGCGAATATGATCCCAAATTTACCTATGTCTATCGGTCTTGAGAGAATATCTGAAGACATGTCACACACAAGCATTTTATCAGTAGACGGTTCCGTGGGAAACTGCGTCCCGTAAATGGTATTATTGGAAACGTAGTATAAATATGCTGAATCAGGTCCAACAGTGTAATCCTTTTCTGTGGGCACGCAGTTAAAGCTTGATTCCTCACTGGAAAATGCTACATCAATCTCACCAAATATTTTGGCCTCTTTGATCGCTTTTTTGGCCCAGGTACCTGTGTTGAGATAGCACGCTTTTTCAGATTTACCGAGCAAGTTTTGGGGGATCATGAAAAACTGACTGGATGCGCCCCCCTGAAGAAATAATACTTTATAGTTATCAGGTATTTTGGCAACTTCTCTCAGGTTAGCCTCTGCTTCAGCAGCAACGGTCATGAATTCTTTTGAGCGGTGGCTGATTTCTATAAGACCTATACCGGTATCTTGAAAATTCACTACATCTTTTGCGGCCTGCTGCAGCACCTCGTAGGGGAGGGTAGCAGGGCCTGGGCTAAAATTATATACTCGATCAGGCATGGGGAAGTTCTCCTATAAAAAAGTGTATGTTATATTTATTCAATCGAATAATACGTTTCCTGGGTTAGAAGCTCAGTTCATAAAGCTACTACGTGACACTTTACTCTCCAAGAAAGGTTACAGTGTGCGTTGCCTCAAGGCCTCATATAAAACAATCCCGGCAGTCATTGCAAGATTAAGGCTGCGAATAGCTGGATTGGGCATTGGCAGCGTGTAACATCTATCTTGGTATAATTGAAGTATGTTTTGAGGTAATCCTTTTGTTTCTTTACCAAAAATCAGGTAATCGCCTGGTTTGAACTGTGCTTCTGTGTATCCTTTATCGACTTTTGTCGTAAAGAAATAGAGGTCGAGTTCATCAGTTGATTGCAAAAAAGTTTCAAGGTCGGACCAATGCTGGATTGAGACGTGTTGCCAATAATCCAATCCCGCACGTTTCAAATGTTTGTCATCAGTAGAAAAACCAAGTGGGTGGATGAGGTGTAAAACTGTATTGGTTGCTCCGCAGAGTCTCGCAATTGACCCAGTGTTAGGAGGAATTTCTGGCTCGACAAGTACAATATTGTACGGATTTGCAATTTCCATTTTTTAATATTTCGTTCCGAATGTCGGTAGATTTACAAGAATATGACTATATACTAAGTAGGCGTGTGGAAAACAACGAAAACAATTTCAATACCGCAATGAATTTTCCGCGTTAACCGTTCAACGAGGAACCGTATGAGTGTATACAAATGGGTAAGAGTTGGTGATGGGCGAATTGTTGTTATCTTACTATTTGCCTGCGGTTTTGTGATACTCAATCTGTTTTCAATATTTCATCCTACAACGAATGGTCAACGTAGTGTAGTGAAACTTTCTTATTCCATGGCAAAACAGTTATATAGTGAGAATATGATATGTGGAATAGAGCCGTGTCTGGTTAATGAAACCATACCCAACAATTTACGTCCTATGTTCTTCTTACCAATTCTGGTGAATAGTGCCCAAAGGGAATTGCTGGTAACTATTAAGGGAGTAGGTCCTAACCTGGCAAGTAGCATCATTGCGTTTCGTGAAGAGAATGGACCATTTAGAAATGCAAAAGATTTAATGAGGGTAAAAAGAGTGGGCGCGACTCGCGCCAGGTATTTTGAAACAGTTTTGACATTTGATGAGGCGCCGTGAAAAACAGACTAATCAAAAAGCCAATTCTTATAATTGTTGGACCTACTGCAATTGGTAAAACTGAAATTTCTCTTGAGCTTGCTCACAAGCATAATATTGAGATTGTCAGTGTAGATTCGATGCAGGTATACCGCTATATGGATATTGGAACTGCAAAAGCGTCTGCTGAAGAACGCGATGAAGTTGTACATCATCTCATTGATATTGTTGACCCTAACGAAGATTATGACGCTTCTTTGTTTGTCCGAGACGCCCTCAACGCCATATCCACTATCCATGCTAAAGGAAAACTACCTCTGGTGACGGGTGGAACGGGACTGTATCTCCGCGCTCTTTTAGAGGGGATTTTCCCGGGAGTACCAGGCAATGAGCAAATAAGGCAGGATTTACGCTTGCGACTAGAGAGAGACGGTGCAGAAAAATTACACGAAGAGTTGCTGTCTGTAGATATCATTTCTGCCAGTCGTATTCATCCCAACGATACACACAGACTAGTAAGGGCCTTAGAGATATATTATGCCACCGACAAGCCCTGGTCTGAACATATTCAACTGCATAAGGCGCAGGAGAAACAAGTAAAATTTGAAAACTCGCTGAGTATTTGCTTAACAACTGATAGAAAAGTACTCTACGATAGAATAAATATCCGCAGTGCCCTTATGGTAGAACGTGGATTAGAAGAAGAGGTCAAACACCTTTTCGAAATGGGTTATGGCAGTAACTTAAAGTCTTTTGGAGCTATTGGATACAGGCACATGGTGCAATATCTAAAGAAGAATTGGGACTATGATGAGATGCTTAAACTTTTGGCAAGGGATACCAGAAGATATGCAAAAAGACAGTATACCTGGTTCTCAAGAACTCCTGATATACAGTGGATGGAAGTGAACGACAAAAAGAAAATCCTGGAAGAAGTGGCCAAGTGGTTGGACGGAATGTAGGATGTTGCTGTCTCCTAGGAGCTTGTCCGAGAATGCATCTGCGGAGTCTCGTAAACTCGCTTACCTGTCCCCAACTTTTTGTTATTTCCATAAAAATAATGCTCGCAGATAGCGTAGACTTTGATATTACCTGTATGGCTGTGCTTATTTTTCCGAAAAACCTCAATTTGAGCCAGGTAAGCGTTAGACTCCGAGATGCTTATTCTCGGACAACCTCCTAGATTATAATAAATTTTATAAGAACTCGGTACGTTGCTATGAAAATTAAAATTCCACCTGTCTTTGCTGAATTGTTGCGAAAGCGGGGGATATGTGGAGTCGATTCTGTTAATGATTTTCTTTTTCCGAAACTGAAGGATTTAAAACATCCTAAGTTAATGAAAAACCTAGAAAAAGCTTCAGAAACTATCGCAAGCTATATTTTGTCGAATCGTCGAATTGTCATATGGGGTGACTATGATGTAGACGGCACAACAGGAACTGCTCTTTTGGTTAATTTTTTTAAAGAGTGCGGGAAAGAGGTTACTTGGCACATTCCAAATAGGTTAACAGAAGGCTACGGCCTTAATCTTGAGTGGTTTGTTGAGCAGAAACGCCGATCGGATATGGATGATTTTCTTTTGATAACTGTAGATTGTGGTATTTCCAATCATCAAGTGATTGATGGAATACAAGCAATTGGAGGGACGGTTATCGTAACCGATCATCACAGCATCCCAAGAAATGGCATCCCTCAATGCCTTATTCTGAATCCTTCGCAGCTGGATTGTGGATTTTCTGGAGATTGCCTGGCAGGGGTAGGGGTTGCCTTTTACTTAGCATCAGGCATCAGAGGCTGTTTGCAATGCAGTACTGAGGGCAACGAAAAGGTCAAAAACATAAACTTAAAGCATTATCTAGCTTTTGTTGCTCTTGGAACTATTGCTGACGTTGTAGAGCTCACCCCAACGAATAGGATCCTTGTACGTGGTGGTCTGGAAGTCCTTCCCAAAACTATATTTGTTGGAATAAAAAAGCTCCTCTCGTCTTGTGATATTGTGTCGGGTGAGCCAACTACGGAAGACATAGGGTATTTGATCGGACCAAAGATTAATGCTGCTGGTCGATTGGGCGAATCCTCGATAGTTGTAGAGTTATTTACTGAACAGGACCCCCGTAAGGCGAAAGCGCTTGCACAAAAAATGTCTGAGCTCAATGAGCTCAGAAAAGAGATTTGTTCAGAAAACCTAGAATCAATCTTAAGAAACACGTCGGCTGATATGGCCCATCAGGATAGATGTGTCATCGAATACGGCGATATTCATCAAGGTGTAGCAGGGATAGTTGCTTCGCGGTTAGTGGATCTCTATGGTTTTCCAGCTATAGTTTTTGCTAAAAAAACATCAGCTAATGGTCAATCATTTTTTGTGGGTTCAGCTAGATCTACCAGCGGTATAGATATTCTTGAGGCGATTTCCGAACACTCTGACCTGATAACGAAATTTGGCGGTCATAAAATGGCAGCCGGGCTAACTCTTGAGGAATCGGCATACGAGAACTTTAAACGATTACTTACTGAAACACTAAAAGAAGCACAAAAGAAAACCCTTAAAAAAATAGTGGATCAGTTCGATGTTTCTTGCCCTGTTAAGACTCTTATGTCTAATGAATGTCTAGAATTCTTTAAATACTTGGAGCCGTTTGGTCCAGGAAATAATCAGCCTGTATTTCAGGATAACGAAGCAGTAATAGTAGATGCCAAAGCAGTCGGCCGAGAAAAAGAACATCTGCAACTAACAATCCGCGGAACATATTCAAATATAAAGGGGATAGGCTTCAATCTTGGTACAAAGATAAATGAGGTACAGGCCGAACCTCATCGTAAACTGATTTATTCTCCAACAAAAAATCGATATAGAGGAACCGTTAGTTGGCAGGTACGAGTCACAGGCTTATGAGAATTGGAAAATTAAGAATTAAAACGAATTGGAACAGAGAAAGTGAGTTTGAAGAAGTTGTCGAAATCACTTTCAGGAATATAAGCTACTATCGGTAACGTTAGGTAAGTACCTTATGAGTGCTCATAACTGTATGCTATAAAATCGCATCCGTATATTCTTGTTTTTCACACCCCTCATGTAAGCGATAGAGACTCCGAGGGATACTAAGACTGCGTGACAGCTTTGCACTAATAGTCGTATGAATTGATACGTTGCTAAACAGATGGGTGAAAAGAATTACGGCTAAGTCCGAACCAAGTGGTTGTAGGTGCATGATTATATTACTCAATATACAACTACACATAATATACATTATGCGACATTTGGTATTCGGCGAAAAACCAAGGCTTTGTAACGATTTACACATTTTCATCTGTTTCCTAATTGATTCAAAGATGCTATAGGTACCACACCGTAAAGACATGCACCTGCGAAATTGATCTATAAAAATACCAATAAGGCCGCAAATACAGCCATTAAAATAACTAGTGTAAAGATAATTGGAGGACGTTTATGCGTCGAGATATATACCAGGAGCCCCTCGTTAGTCGCTACACCAGCGTCGAAATGCAAAAATTATTTTCTGAAGAGACTAAATTTACAACCTGGAGACGTTGTTGGTTAGCTTTGGCTGAAGCCCAACACGAGTTAGGGCTTACAGATATCGTCACTCGTGAGATGATCGATGAAATGCAGCACAATGTAAATAATATCGATTATGACGTGGCTGCCCAAAAAGAAAGCGAAATACGGCATGATGTTATGGCGCACGTGTATGAATTTGGCCTGAGATGCCCTCAAGCTGCAGGCATAATTCACCTTGGTGCAACCTCACAATTTGTTGTCTGTAACACTGACTTGATTGTACAAAAAAATGCTATGCTGCTCGTTCGCTCTTCATTGCTGCATGTCATCAAAAACTTAAGTGCATTTTGCGAACAGCACAAAGACCTTGCCACTCTCGGGTTTACCCATTATCAACCTGCTCAACCGACAACAGTTGGTAAAAGAAATACACTCTACCTACAGGATTTGGTCTTAGATCTTGAATACATTGACAACTTCCTTGGACAAATCAAAGCACGAGGCGCTAAGGGAACTGTTGGTACCCAGGCAACCTTTTTAGAATTATTTAAAGGCGATCATAAAAAAGTACGTGAACTCGATGGCCTCGTAGCCAAAAAGCTAGGTTTTACTTCAACCTTCGCAGTGACAGGCCAGACGTATTCACGTAAACTTGACATGAAACTTTCTGAAACCTTGGCAGGTATAGGTGCTTCTGCTCATAAGTTCGCAGTTGATTTACGATTGCTGTCAAATCTCAAGGTTCAAGAAGAACCTTTTGCAAAACAACAAACTGGCTCTTCAGCGATGGCATATAAACGAAACCCGATGCGATCTGAAAGAATGACAGGACTTGCTCGAAAGCTGATGAGTCTTCCCCAAAACTTTGCGGGAACCTATAGTAACCAATGGTTTGAAAGAACCCTTGATGATTCTGCAATACGTAGAATGGACATACCGCAGTGTTTTTTGCTTACGGATGCAATATTGAAGCTTTTTGTTAATATTACTTCAGATATGGTTGTTTTTCCGGCTCAAATTAAAAAACACTTGATGGCTGAGCTCCCATTTATGGCTACAGAAAAGATATTAATGAATGCTGTTGAAGCTGGTGAAAGCAGACAGGAAATGCACGAGGTTGTCAAAGAGCATTCACTTGCCGCAGGCAAACTAGTCAAAGAAGAAGGTGGCGAAAACGATCTGCTCTCTCGAATGGCCGATGACAGCCGTATCCCCTTCTCTTTTGAAGAATTGAATGCAATGGTCAGTGATTATTCTGCATTTACTGGCAGAGCAAGCCAACAGACCGACGACTTTCTAAGGGAAATTGTTGGTCCTCTTCTTTCAAGAAATGCTGATCGTATTGGTGACGTGGATGGGTCTCTCTCAGTGTGATAGGCCCATGGATAAACATACAAAACTTGATCAAGTATATTTGAGGATTACGCCAAGTAAATTTCATTACTTGAAATTCATCATGGAAGGCTACGACAACTTGGCCATACTCTCAAGTCATGACAGTAAAAGCGGTATCATTGTTTTACGGTACCCGCATGCGATGTCGGAGGACTTCTTTACCCTTTTGGCCTCAATTTCTGCGACTTTAGCAGAATAACACCTAAATATTTGCAATTGGCAATACAATTTTAATTGGCTCAGATGGAACAAAAAAACTTTTTTATAAAAACCTTTGGTTGTCAAATGAACGAGAGGGATTCCGAGATAATGGCTCAATCTCTTGCAGAATTTGGATATATCGAAGGTATGGATATGTATGAAGCTGACCTTGTGATCCTTAATACATGTTCAATTCGTGCCAAAGCTGAACAAAAAGTAATGAGTTTGTTGGGCTACCTAAGGAAAGCAAAAACAGGCAATCCAGATATGAAAATCTGTGTGGCTGGCTGCGTCGCGCAGCAGGAAGGAAAACGAATTATTAAAAGAATGCCACATGTTGATCTCATTGTAGGTACTCAAAATATTTATAACATTGGTGAGTTGTTAACCAGTGCTACTGCAGATAAGAACAAGGTGGTAACCGATCTTCAGGATAATTATGTGATCCCACAGTTTCTTCCGAACCCTGTATCTACGCCTTATCCCCCCTCCCCTGTTTTTAGAAAATTTGTCACCATCATGCAAGGGTGTAACAATTATTGTACGTATTGCGTTGTTCCCTATACAAGAGGGCGTGAAGTTTCACGCAAAAAAGGGGATATAGTTGAGGAAGTTAAGGTGTTAATTGCTTCAGGAGTTAAAGAAATAACCCTGCTGGGCCAGAATGTAAACTCGTATGGGAGGACGAACTCAGTCACAGAAAATAGTAGCGAGCAAAAGTATAATTTTACGAGTCTTCTAAAAGAGGTTTCCAAGATCCCGGGTCTGCTCAGGTTGCGTTTCACAACTTCGAACCCGAAGGATTTGACAGACGAACTCATGAGATGCTTTAGGGATTGTGAAAATATCTGCCCTCAATTTCACCTCCCGGTTCAAGCTGGTTCTGATTCCGTTTTGAAAAGAATGAATCGCAAATACACGATATCACAATATCTTGAAAAAGTAGCCAAGCTTCGAGAATACTGTCCAGAAATTGCTTTAACAACTGACGTTATCGTAGGATTTCCAGGGGAAAGCGAACAGGATTTTGAGTATACCATGGCCTTACTCGAAAAAGTCAGGTTTCACGGGTCTTTCTCGTTCAAATACTCTGATCGTCCTGGAACCGGAGCTAGTCAGTATGAAGATAAAGTAGCAGAAGAAATAAAAGCAAAGAGACTTGCACGTTTCCAAAAAAGGCAGGATGAAATAAGTCTTGCCAGAAATCAGGAATACGTTGGGGAAGTAAAGTCGGTGATGGTTGAAGAGTATACTGAAGAGAGTGTTAAGGCCAGGACCGACACCAATCACATAGTGCACATAAAAAAATGTACCATTTGTAAACCTGGGGACATCCTCAAGGTGAAGATAGTTCACGCAGGGCAGCACTCGCTACAGGGGGAGGTTGATGTTTTACATTAACTATTCGCTCTCCTTAGATGGAGACTGCTGTGTTCCCTGACCTTTCTCACTCGTCTCGCTTTCTGTAGTAATTCCAGGAAGCGACAGGTTCTTTTTTGGGGGGGCAATACTGCCTCCATTGGAACGTGAGACCCTTCTCACTACACGATTCGAGACCCTCTTCCCTTTTGCTGATGGATTTTTCAGGAGATAATCTTCAAAAGAGATCTCCAATGAATTTATCCGTGCCCTTGAAGACGGCATCAGGTTGATCTTAGCAAACTTCTCGTCGCCAAATTCCAAAAGTAAGATTTTTGATCTTTTGTGCTCGGCAAACAGCCAGTATTCTTTGTCCAGTATAAAACTCGGCGTTGTGAAGCGCTTAACGTAGGCAATATTTTCCCTACCATCCCTATATATGAGATTAAAGATAGTGTCTTTTTTTACTATCCCTAACCACTCTAGCTCTTTGCCAACATAGAGTTTTTCAGTCACAGGGGTAATTTTGTATAGACCATTGCTGAATATAAGGAACAGTCTGTCGTATTCTGAACAATTGACAGACTGATCATGTTTTTTGTCAATTGCCTTTATGGTGTGTCCAAGAAATCCTGATTCCCGGTTATAGCCAACGATAAGGTTTGATAGCGCGGCCTTTCTGAAACTGACTTCAGAGAAGCTTTTAATTTCTGTTTGTCTTGGAAAGAGGTGACCATATTTCTGCAGCAAACTGTCGATAAAGGTAATGGTGAATGTAACCATGTCCTTGAGCGAGGTTCGGAATTTTTTAATGCTTTTTCGGATGTCATTAATTTCCTTCTGTTGCTTGCTGATATCGTAGCGAGAGATGCGCTTTATTTTAATCTCAAGCAATCGTTCAATGTCTTCCCGGGTAACCGCTCTCAAGAGTTCTTTTGTAAATGGGATCAGGGCTGTGTCTACACTTTGCACTACAGCCTTGTAGCTGGTCTCTTCCTCGATAGTTTTATACAGTCTTTCTTCTATGAAGATTTGCTCCAGTAGTCTAGCGTGTAATTTTTCTTCCTGCCGACCAAGGTCAATCTCAAGTTCCTTCTGGAGGTCAGCTTTAAGTTTTTTTGTATTTGACTTAATCACCTCACTGACGGTTGTGGTCTCTGGGGTTGAGCCGTTGATCAAAGTAAGGTTTGGGGTAATCGAGACTTCACAGTCGGTGAATGCGTACAATGCCTTTATGGTGTCTTTTGCGTAGATACCCCTGGCTAGTTTGATCTCAACCTCGACTTCTTCAGCAGTGAAGTCATTTATAGATACTATCTTTATCTTACCGGATTTGGCTGCTTTTTCTATGGAGTCGGTGAGTGATTGAGTGGTTGTGCTGTACGGTATTTCTTTAATAAGTATGGTTTTTTCGTTGAACTCCTCAATGCGAGCGCGACATCTGAGTTTTCCGTTGCCATTATCATAATTGGTAACATCAAGAGAACCCTTTTGAAGAAAATCAGGGAACAATGTGAATTCTTCATTACGGAGTATATTTTTCTGTGCTTCGAGAAGTTCACAAAAATTGTGTGGCATGATCTTTGTTGCCATCCCTACAGCTATTCCTTCTGCCCCGGTGAGAAGCAGCAGCGGTATCTTTGCAGGCAGGGTGACCGGCTCAAGCATCCTGCTGTCGTAGGACTCAACAAAATCTGTAAGATCTTTGTTGAACAGTACCTCTTTTGCAAGAGGTGACAGTCGACATTCAATGTATCTGGCAGCGGAGGCCCTATCACCCGTAAAAATATTACCAAAATTGCCTTGCCTGTCTATGAGATAGCCTTTGTTGGCAAGATTGACCAGGGCTGCGAAAATTGATTGGTCGCCATGAGGGTGTAGCTTCATGGTCTCTCCAACAATATTGGCAACCTTGTGAAAGCGTCCGTCTTCCATGTTATATAAGGTTTGCAGCAAGCGGCGCTGAACTGGTTTCAGACCATCTTCAATGGCCGGAATAGCACGATCACGAATAACATAGGAAGTATATTCAAGGAAATTCTTGTCAAAAAGCTGGTGCAGTTTTCCGGGTTGTGATTCCATTTTTTCTCTTTAAAAGGTCATAAATCGGTTGATCCAACACTTAATGTCATACATGAACATCGTCTTCGGAAATTCGCTGTTACTTTCGAGTCAAAGATGGCTAAGGAAAAATCTTCAAGTTCGAGGCGTGGGACTTTTTACTATTGTTTCGGCGTACTAAAGTATGTCGTAATGATAGTAAAAGTTGCAACAACGAAGAAAATGAAGCATTTTTACGACGCCATTACTCTTCAATAACGAGGTTTCTCATAATATATTCTCGCCTGTCAGGAGTGTTCTTGCCCATATAAAATGAGAGAACTTTATTAACCTCGCTGAGAGAGTCGAGTGTTACGTTTTTTAAGCGAATATCAGGCCCAATAAATTGTTTAAACTCTTTTGGAGAAATTTCCCCTAATCCTTTGAATCTGGTAGTTTCAACATTCAGTTTTTTTGCACCTTTGCCCTGCAACTTCCTGGTCCCTTCTTTTTTCTCTTTTTCCGAATAACAATAAATAGTTTCCCGTTTGGTTCGTACTCGGAAGATGGGTGTTTCAAGGATATAAATATGACCGAGTTTTACGAGTGGTTCAAAGTAGTGAAGAAAAAAAGTAAGTAACAGGTTCCTGATGTGCAGACCGTCAACATCCGCATCTGTTGCCAGGATAATTTTGTCAAATCGGATATTTGAAATGGAATTCTCAACATCAAGAGCTCTCATCAGGGCATACATTTCATCATTTTTATAAAGGGTAGCAAGTTTTTGCCCAAAGACGTTCATCGGCTTTCCTTTCAGTGAAAACACCGCCTGGGTCATTGGGTCTCTGGAGGAAACAATTGAGCCTGCAGCAGATTGACCTTCTGTAATGAACACCATGTTCTCTCTGCCTTCCTGGGAGGGCTTGTTGCGTCCAGGGTGATATTTGCAGTCTTTTAATTGGTCAATTTTCAGGGCTACCTTTTTGGCCTTCGCCTTTGCCTCACTCCTGACGCTTTGCAGTTCTTTTCTGACTTTTTCGTTTCTCAGAATTTTTTCTATGAGAATTTGCGCCGATTCTGTGTTTTTGTAGAGTGAGCTTGCAACTGCATCTTTTACTGTATTAACAATCCATGAGCGGATTTCGGTATTACCCAGCTTGTTTTTTGTCTGAGATTCAAAAAGTGGGTCTTTGATTTTTATTGCAAGTGTACCGATTATGCCATCCCGGACATCGGTGTTAACGAATTTTTTACCTGAGTACTCGTTGATTCCTTTCAGTATCCCCTCTCGAAATGCCGACAGGTGTGTACCACCCTCGCTGGTGTAAGTGCCATTAACAAAGGTGAAATAGCAGTCGCCGTAGGATTCAGAGTGTGAGAAAGCAAACTCCAGGGTTGTGTCTCTGTGGTAGATCGGGGGGTAGAGTTCTGCACTGTCTAGTTCTTTGTCAAGCAGATCAAGTAAACCATTGGCAGAATAGAACAGAGTTTTACCAAGGTAGAGCTTGAGACCGGCGTTCAGGTACGCATATCGCCAAAGACGTTTTTCGACGTATGCAAGATCGAATGTAAAGTCTTTAAACATCTCTTTTGACGGTAAAAACTCAATGATGGTCCCATTTTTTTCTTCAGTTTTGCCTTTTTCTTCTGTTATGAGTTTTCCGCCTTGAAAGTGAGCTGTGGCCAAATCGCCATCACGACATGAAGTAACTCTGAATTCCTCAGACAGGGCATTGACCGCCTTGGTACCAACACCATTTAAGCCAACTGAAAATTGAAAGACATCTGTGTTGTACTTTGCTCCGGTATTAATAGTAGAGACACAGTCAACAATTTTCCCAAGTGGTATCCCTCGTCCGAAATCGCGTACTTTTACGTATCCATCTTCATTAATTGCAACATCGACTCTTTTACCGGCCCCCATGATGTATTCATCAACGGCATTATCGACCACCTCCTTGAGCAGGATGTAGATACCATCGTCGTGGTTCGATCCGTCTCCAAGGCGCCCAATGTACATACCCGGTCTTTTCCTGATATGTTCCAGAGAACTGAGCGTTTTTATTTTACTTTCGTCGTAGTTATGGCTTAATGCGTTCATTGTCTCATGTTGTTTGGAGGTGTGTGTACCTAATGGTGACGAAACATAGTATTGTATTTGAAATCAATAAGCAACAGGATGCATTGTGTGAAAGTGTAGCGACAAAATGAAATGATCACACTCACTCACAACTAACACCGGTAAACGGTAAGTACCTTGTGAATGCTTATAATCACATGATATTAAATAGAAGCCGTATCTTCTTGTTTTGAAATAACAAATTATTTTTTCTCTACTTTGCGTATGCGAAATTTAGGTTATGTTACATCATCCTGATACGTTCGCAGTCTGGGCAAATCCAGGTCGGCCCGTTACTTATTCCCCACTTGTTTTCCTCAAAACAGTCTTTACAAATCATAAAACCACAGGGGCAGCTCCAGCAGAATGTTTGTTTTTCTTTACAGCAATGGCAAACATATTCCCCGCTTTTCCTTCTGCGATAGCCTTGCTTTCTCGTAGTATCTTCTGTCATGGCTGGATTTCTTTGTTTGCCCATTTGAGGTAATCCACATGTACATCGACTGGGGATGTTACGATAATTTCGGGAATATCGTAGGGATGTTCAGAGACAATCAGCGCCTTTGCCTTTTCAGCCATGGTGGTAATGGTTTTTACTGTCAAGGTGTATTCCGTTTCCGTCACAATCGCCCCCTCCCATCTGTATATACTTTTTATAGGTGAAGAAACCTGGGCACAAGCAATGGTTCTTCGTTCTAAGAGTACTGAAGCAACCCGCTCAGCGTCTGGTGAATTTTCAAAAGTTGTAGAAATGATTATGAGAGATTCCATCATATTGGGTCAACCTTTTTTGTGCAATGTAACACCGATAAACGGTAAGTAAGTACCTTCACGAAATTCATTTATAAAAAACAAGAAATAAATTCCTAAGGTACTAAAAACCTAAGAGATCTTGGGAGCTATCAGCATATTCCGATGGAAGAGAACAACCTTTGTCTATCACATCAAATAAATATTAAGGAAAGCAAGAAATGGCCACACAACAGTACAGCAAATATGTCATTACCGATCCCAAGTTGGTCAAAGNNCGAAGACTTCGGATAAGCGAAGACTTTGATTGAATTTCTAAAGTACTAAAAAACTTCCCTTTTAATGCGTTACAGATTAATTTCTCAAGATTTATGAACGATAACAACCAGCAAAGTGTTCACTCCAAGCTTAATCTAGCAACTCAAGGTGAATGGTAGCAAAAAGCTAATAAATTTTAAAGGTGGAAAAATGTTCTTTGCAGTAGATGTTGGGAATTCACATACAGTAACGGGTATGTATGACGACGATAAACTTATAGCTAAGTGGCGTTTAAAATCCGACTCAAAAAGCACAGCCGACGAATTGGCAGTAAGCTATCATGCATTGTTTGAAATGGCCAAAATTTCCGAAGATCAAATTGAAGCAGTCGTTATCGCCAGTGTGGTTCCCACACTTGAAACTGCCTGGCTCAGGTATTGTAAAAAACACTTTCAGAATCAGCATCGTGAGAGTCCTGTGATCGCTTCAATTGATCAATTAAAGGAGTTCATCTCGGTGCAACTTGATAATCCTAAAGAAGTCGGGGCTGATCGTTTAATAAATGCAATTGCAGCTTGGAACGATAATAAAGTCAAACAGATCGTCATTGATTTCGGAACGGCCATCACCTTTGATTGTGTTACGGAAAAATGTGAGTACATCGGAGGAACCATTCTCCCTGGTATTGCCATTTCCCTGGAAGCGCTTTCCAGTAAGACCGCCAAATTACCTCATATAGACGTCACAGAAAAGCCCAAAAATATCATTGGTAAATCCACAGTTCAGGCTATGAAAAGCGGAATCCTTCACGGATATGGTGCGATGGTGGATGGTCTGGTGAGCGGGATTAAGTCTGAAATGCGACTTTCACCGGAAGAAAGTTTCAGAGTAGTTGCGACCGGAGGCATGGCACAACTTATAGCGCCCTACTCTTCTTCAATCGATGTAATTGATCCAATGCTCACTCTTAAAGGGCTGAAAATTATTTACAACAAGGTTGTACAAGAATGACTCGGACTCTCTATCCCCCACCTGTTCAGAAAGGTGATACCGTCGCTGTTTTTGCGCCGGCAGGAAACCTGGTCGACAAAGAGCGGTTTTTTCAAGGTGTGTCAATACTTGAGGAGATGGGCCTTGTTGTCAAGTACCCGAGAGAGCTCTGGCCTGGAGTTGGCTATTTCTCTGATACTGATAGCAACCGCGCGCAGGAATTCAACCGATTGTACAGTGACCCTGAGGTAAAGGCCCTGCTTTCTCTTCGAGGAGGGTATGGTTGTCTAAGAATACTTGACCAGATCGACCTTGATCTGGTAGCAGCATCACCAAAGTTGATTGTTGGTTTTTCTGACCTCACTGTTTTGCAGAATTTTCTCTATGACCGGACTGGTCTCATGAGCCTGCATGGCCCTGTGGTGAGTTCTCTGGGTGATGTCACAAATGACGCT
Source organism: Desulfocapsaceae bacterium (assembly GCA_033852035.1). Taxonomy (GTDB): domain Bacteria; phylum Desulfobacterota; class Desulfobulbia; order Desulfobulbales; family Desulfocapsaceae; genus Desulforhopalus_A. Next base: position 79,937 of record JAWSVG010000076.1, read on the forward strand.
CTCAGCCGGTACTTCCATTGCCTTAAAGGTAAATGGCTGACCACCATCAGGGACAGTCGTATTGTGGTGCTCAAAGATTATCCGTCAAGCCCAGGACCACTAATAGGTGGCAACCTGGCCAGCCTTGTCACGCTACTTGGTACAGACTATGATTTTTCATGGGAGAATAAAATTGTACTTCTGGAAGATATCAACGAACCTGCCTTCAGAATAGATCGAATGTTGACCCAGTTGAAACTCGCAGGTAAATTTGATGGTATAAATGGCCTTATTCTTGGAGATTTTAATATTTCCGGTGATATTGATACCATTGAAAAACTCCGCTATCAGGATGCGATATGGGACAGGGTTCTTGAACTCTTGGAACCTCAGAGCGTGCCAATCTGGGCAGCCTTTCCTTCCGGACACTGTCCTCGGAATCTCACCCTGCCACTGGGTACAACTATTGAGATGAACAGGAAAAAGAACCAACTTGTTTTTTATTAATCGTCATTCTTGAACTCGTTAACAAGCTCTATCAAGTTTGACTTGAACAGCATTAGATGCTATAGAAGAATGTGGTAGTTTATCTTATCAATCTGAAAAAACTAACAATGAAACAAATGATACCTATGAAAAAACAATTGACTAAGCTCGTAGTTGTTGGATTTGTAAGTCTGTTGATGTCAACCTCTAGTTTTGCGGCAGACTATTTAACGGTTTCTACAGATAACGCGAATGTCCGACAGGGGTCATCCACCAGTTCTCCTGTTGTTATGGAATTATTCAAAGGCTACCCTCTCAAAGTACTGAAAAAACAGGGCGACTGGTATAAAATATCAGATTATGAGAACGATACTGGGTGGATACACAACAGCATAGTCAAACCGTGCAATACCACTATCGTAAACGCGAAAAACAACCTCAATATGCGTTCCGGTCCTTCAACAAAAGATGCGGTAGTAGCTAATGTAGAACGTGGTGTTGTGCTGATAAAGATATCGACAAAAGGCAAATGGAGTAAGGTGAAGCACAGTGGCGGGACTGTAGGCTGGATATACAGCCCACTTCTCTGGCCGTAATCTATGAGCCGGTGATTTACTGTTTTTTTGCCCGATATCGGCGTTATTCGAAAAAAACAATCCTCGGAGGTAAGCGCAGACTCCGATATCAACTATATGCCTGTGGCTGTTTTTTTCAAATGCCTTGATCTCGAACAAAACACCTAGTAAATCAACAGACTCATCTATTGCAGTATTGCCCAAAATACGCTGAGTCGACTGGAGGTGGTGGGCACTCGGACAAGCTCCTAGCGCTTTAAGATCCTGGCGATTGTCGCATCCAGGGCAAGGGGGAGTCGTACCTTCTGTTTTGCTTTATTGGCAAAGAGAAAGAACCCTTGCTCGAGGCCGTGAATAAACAAATCCCTTGTGATTTCTACATCTTTTTTGCAGTAGTGCTGGATTAAATCTATCCGCCCCTCCTTGTACCATTTCAACGCCTGAAGACCATCTGCAGATTTTTTTGTGCCCAGTGTATGTTCTGCCAGGCGATTGAGACTTAAACGGTATCCCAGGTAGTTGTGCACCTCTTCAAGCAAATCGAGTGACGGAAGCAGGTTGAGGTCGCAGGTGGTATATGCTGAAAGAACCCGGTTATCAAAACGCTTGTTATTAAAGCCAACGACCAGATCCAGGCTATATAGGTGATCAATAAGTTGATCGATTTCGTGCTCAAGATAGCTTACACAGTCATTGAGTTCTGAATCGAAAACAACTCCAACCGAGATACCCATTTTATGAGTTTGTCCCCAGCCGCCGACCTCTTCTGCTGACCGTATTGTCTCAAGATCAAACACTCCAAATCGATCAGGTAGTACGTCCAGGCCACTCTTTAGGTTGCCGCTAACTACACTCATTACATCCTCTACCCTTTTTGTTTTAGGTAGATTTTGTTGAGACCCCCCCGATTGGATAATCGCTTTGTTCTCCTGGGCATTGTGATCGAGAACTTTTTCAAAGAGGTAGAGACAGGCTCTCTTGTCAATAGGACGATTCCCGGAACCGCACTTGGGAGAATGTACGCACGACGGGCAACCCGTATCGCATTCACAAGAAGCTACTGATGCCTGGCTTTGCAGGAGAAGACTCTCTATTTTCTCATATGCATCCTTGCATAATCCTACCCCACCGGCATATCCGTCATAAATAAATACAGAGGCCTGTTCGGTTTGCTCATGTAAGGGACAGGATATACCACCGATATCGTTTCTGTCGCAAAGCACAATCAAAGGAAAGAGTGCTATCACTGCATGTTCCATTGCATGTATTGCCCCCATGAAATGGTACTTGTTTTCTTCCAATACCCTAACTGTTGAGTCAGGGATATCAAACCACAGACCCTCTGTCTCAATGGTTTGTTCTGGCATCTCCAGGGGGACAGTTGCGATAAGCTTGTGGGTACTGGTATTTCTTTTTTGATATCCTGTAACCTTCTCAGTCACTTTCAACATGCCAAAAGAGACACAGGTTCCAAAAACACTTTTCTTAGAAATGACATGAAGTATTTCTGTCCGTTTTTCCGAAGTAGGTCGAGTGAAATAATGTGGTTTCTTCTTGTGGGCTATTATCTCCCCAGCCAATAGGTCAAATGTCGTAATCACCCAGGTGGTTGCCCGGTGGATATACACAGCACCAGGATGACATTCTTTCATTCCTCTGCCTGTGTCCATTTCACCGACTATCTCCCCCCTTTCTCCGTCGATGATTGACATGGTGGTTCCCCCGCCCCTCAAACTGACGTGGCGTTGGGGATATTTTCTGGTTGAAATCCACTGACCACCAGAGGCGATCTCAAGAAGCACCCCCGATTGTGCTAGCTGCCGCACTCGTTCTCTGAACTGCTGCTGAGCCCACATTGCTTCCTTGGCTGAAAGAGGGAGTTCAGCTGCGCAACAATGTAGATGCTGATCCATTATTGTAGTATTGGCTGGATTCAATACGGCAGACTCTGGTGTGCGCCTGAAAAAGTCTTCCGGATTTTTCATAAAGTGTTGATCCAGTGCGTCCTCTTGACCAATAAGGATAGTTGCTGATTTTCTATGACCGCGTCCAACTCGCCCACCTCTCTGTAGTGTCGACATTATTGACCCGGGGTATCCTACAAGAATGCAAAGATCAAGGTCCCCAATATCAATACCCAGCTCAAGTGCCGAAGTTGAAATAACACCAAGCAATTTTCCGGAAAAGAGCATTCCTTCAATTTCTCTTCGCTCTTCAGGCAGAAAACCAGCCCGATATGAACTCAGTTTTGAAGCAAGTTTTCCTAGTCGTGGGGATGTCCAGATGTTTATGAGTTCAGTCATTTTACGGGACTGTGTATAAACAATTGTTCTCAACCCACGCTTAATCGCCGCCTCCAGCAGTTGGCTGGCAGTATATGCTGCACTGTCCCAAGGATTAAGAAAGACCATTTGTTTTTCAGGCTGAGGTGCGCCTGATTCTATGAATACCTTTGCAGGACTGTCGAGAAGGAGTTGTCCCAGTTCTTTCGGGTTTCCAATTGTTGCTGACAGGAGAATAAATGTCGGATTTGCACCGTAGTGGGAGGCAATTCGTTGTAACCTGCGCAGTACCCAAGCCATATGACTGCCGAGTATTCCACGATAACTGTGGACCTCATCGATTACTACATAGCGGAGTTTACCAAAAAACTCAGACCAGTTTTGATGGTACGGCAACAATGACAGGTGCAACATTTCAGGATTGGTTAAAATGACTCGGGGCAGTTTCTCTCGAATTTTCCTCCTCATATAACTGCTGGTATCGCCATCAAAAAGAGCCGCGTAATACGGATTTTTTCTTTGTATATCTTCCGGTAACTGGAGAAACAATGTGTTCAGCACATTATGCTGATCCTGTGCCAGCGCTTTGAGGGGGAACAGGTAGAGAGAATGACCAGGATCTACATTAAAAAGATCATCGAGGACCGGCAGATTGTATATCATGCTTTTCCCAGATGCTGTTGGGGTTGCAACGATCACATTCCGCCCTTTTTTGATCGCATCTATAGCGTGCTGCTGATGGGTGTAGAGCTTCGATATTCCTGACTGTTTTAGAATATCGAGTAATGGCTTATTGAGCTCTGGGGGATTCTCGGCATATTTTGCTCTCACTTTGAGGGACTTTTTTTGGAACACTACCTGAGGCCCAAATTTTGCGGAGCCTTTCAGCGATGAGAGATATTCTGTTATGTCTGCAACCATAGTTATCTTATAGCTATCAATGTATTCTGTTACCCATCCTTAAAGTATTGCTTTAAACGAACAGAACGTATAAATACTTTTTGCACCACAAAACTAAATTATAGTAGTTGAAGTGCATGAATGGTATTACGCCACGCACTCACCACTCTGTCGATAATGTTTTACAATAATGATAAACTCGTAAAAACCTCAATTTGGAGATGGTAAGTAGATAGCGAAGACTTCGAAAAACTTCATGTTCGAGGCGTGTGAAATTTAATATTATTTCGGCGTACTAGGGTACGTCGTAATGATAGTGAATTTTGTAACAACGAAGAAAATGAAGAGTTTTCACGACACCATCAAGGTCAAACAACAATGTTCTCCATAGCAACTCTTGGGCCTGTCGGTTCTGACAGTTATCAAGCAGCCAAACAATACTCGACAGATGCTAAAATTGTTTTATTCAATCGAATGGCCGAAGTTATCGATGCATTTTTAACGGGACAGGTGGAGTTTGCTCTGATTCCAGTGTATAACACGCGCGCAGGAGAGGTTAAAGAGTATTTCAGGCTCGTCCCCAAAATGAAGGCAGGACATTGGATAGACAATGTGGTTTTACCAATACATCTCTCACTTGGATGTCTGTCCCCTCTTGATAAAAATCGAAACACAATAAAGACTATCGTTGGTAAAGGTTCGGTTTTTCGACAATGTGATGATTATATCGAAAAGTATTATCCAGACGCAACGCTTATGGCCGTGCAGGATATTGAAGCTGCAATGATGGCAATCCAAGAAGGGAATAAAATTGACCACGCTGTCATTGACACAGAAGCACTGGTTAAAAAACACAGCTTTGAGTTGGTTGACCGGGAAGTGGTGTCACACAACAGAACAAGGTTTGCCGTCATAGGAAAAGAGCCTGCCCCCGTTACCGGCTACGATGCCACAGCAATTATAACCCGACCGCTTAAAGACCGGGTTGGCATGCTCGCTGATATACTTGGTGAATTCACAAGAAGAGGTATTAATATACTTGATCTTCAGTCCGAAAATGACATCAAAACCCAAAAACTGCGTATATATATTGAGGTAGAAAGTCATAGTAAGGACGACACTCTTTCAGAAGCATTAGAGAGTATTGAAAAGACAGTTATCCAGGAAGATGGTAGTTTGCAGGTTCTTGGCTCTTTCCCCAGGGTTGACATGCGTGTCAAGAAGATCAACTCCTTTGGCTTTATAGGCAGTGGCGCCATGAGCCAGTGGTTTGCTGATCGATTGCTGAATGAAGGCTACAAAACTGTCCTGACCGGTCGGACGACCGCTCTTTCTCCTGAGGAGATGATTGGGCAGGTGGATGTTGTCATGGTCTGTGTACCGATATCAGTGACAGCCACAACAATCGAACAGTATGGCCCTCTTCTCCAAGATGGACAGGCATTGATCATTCTAGCCGGAGAATCGGAAAACACCATCAAGGCTTCTCTTGCATCCACCAGCCACGGTGTCGAGATTATGTTTGTTCATAACTTGTGGGGCCCGCAGGCCATAAGTATGAAAGATAAAAATGCGTCCATCGTCAGAACCCACAGAAGCGGAAGCTTTTGCAGTGAGTTCGAGGCGTTTCTATATAAACACGGTGCTGATATCTACCATGATAGTGCAAGAGAACACGATTTGCTCATGGGTGTTGGCCAGAAACTTCCCACGACAATCTCTGTTGCCCTTGCCATGACTCTGAGTGAACATGCCATAGATTTTGACGCTATAGGCAGCCATTCCACCCTCACCTCTCTTTATGGGATTCTTGCCATGGCTCGTGTTCATAATCAAAACCCCCGAACGTACGCTGAAATTATGGCAACCAGTGGCGATGGTAGAAGGATTGTCCGCAGTTTTGCTGACAATCTCCATAAAGTAATTGATCTCGCTGAGTCAGGCGAGATTGAAGAGCTTTCAAACGTAATGAATGACAATAAAAAAATTATGAGTACGACTTTTCTTGAGGGACGAATGAAACAGGCTAAGGCTGTCGATGAAATTATGAGTCAGCCAAACATGAAGGTTTCGTAATTGATTGTAATTTTACATTCACTAACTATATTGACAGCAGTTTATCTACGTTGCAACTGATACTGTTTGTACCGCATTCCGTGTAGGATGCCGTACAAACAGTTTTAATTTTTAAGGAGTCTGGTTTATGCTGTCTAGAGATCTGAGCTATTTGGATGAAGAAAAAATTTGCCCCCACTGTGACGTACAACTCGCCTGTTGTGAAGCTCCTCCAATTCACGTTGGAGACGGTCTCGGTTGGGGCTCCGAAGTATTGTTTATTTGCCTGAATGACAATTGTTCCTTGTTTTTAAAAGGCTGGGCACAAATAGAACTGAAATATGGCCACCACTCATCATATCGATATATGGAACTTCCCGGGAGCAAGGAAGGAAATGTTATGATGGTTGGAAACAGTGATGCATTTAAAGCCTGTGTGATTGACAAAGAAGAGCTGCGAAATCAAAACGAGAGGTACCAAAAAGAGAAGGCCGCGACTGAAGGCCTTAAAACCTGTGTGGAAGAAAAAGACTTAACCCCGGTACTGACCATCCTCTTAGACGAAATGGCTTCAAGAACAACAAGACAATCAGCACTCGAACTTTTACCACGACTCAATAACCTCGAGTGCATAGACCCGATTCGAAATCATACGTTCCGTGACACTGCTCTTGGACAAAAGGTGGGTTTTGCTGTCGCCGAACTGCTCAAGGCAAATTTCAAGAAAGAATGCCCTTTCTGTTCAGAAATAGTCAAGGCTCAGGCACAGAAATGCATGCACTGCAAAGAGAGCTTTTAAATAATTTTTCCCCTTGCAAAACAGTACCTGAACGGGTATATAAAACTGGCTTTTCAAAAAGCTAACTCAAGCAATTCTGGTGGGCGTGGCTCAATTGGTTAGAGCACCTGGTTGTGACCCAGGAGGTCGGGGGTTCAAGTCCCCTCGCTCACCCCAGATAAATAAAATGGGCATCAAGGTTAGATCTTGATGCCCATTTTGTTTTTACATTAGACGAACGTCATCTATATAAATAACTCGTGGCGTGGTTTGCTGGATAACGAAAACACCAAAACCATGGATTTGTGTAAGATCCATTTCCCTGTCTCTGGGCCCATTCAAAATATCTTCCATTGGAATGGCGATTTCATTCCAACCCCTGGTTAACATAGTGCTTCCATTAAAACGATTTGAATATTGTTGTTTACTCCCTCTGTGCAGTTTGTCATGTACCCGGTAATGTAATGGAAGATCAGGGCCAGGGTTGAATACACTGAAAGTAAGTACCTTCTTTGTACTCCAGTTTCTGGGGAAATGTTGTAGAGATACTCCTGAATATTTTTCGGTTGTTAGTGTGATTTTTGCAGACCATTTCCCCTCATGTCGCACAATACTATTTCGGCTTATTCCTTTACCACTTCCCCACCGCTTCAACTCAAGTGCATTTTCAAAGCTGGCAAGCAACGGAAAATCTCTATGTGCTCGGTATTCATCAAGGCAGATGAGGGCAAAAGGTACCAGGTTCATCAAAAGAATTATTGTCGCAAGAAAACCAGGTAAAACCTGCCTGGTTGAATCTCTGCTGGTTACATAACAGATACCAATAATTCCTCCGGACAGATCCCTTAAAACATCTATCCATGAGAATGAACGATCAGAGATGTCTAGCTGAGCTAATTCTATAACCAATCCAATGCATGCAACACTGGTAATCACCACAATAGAGCTATAAACAATGGAACGACCTTTTCCAAACAAGTAGTTGCAAAACCAAACAGCAAACAAGCCGAAGAAGATAAGATGCCCAAAATTCCAAAATTCCTTGAAGAGACGATGTGAGTAATTGCCAGGGCCTCCCCAAAAAAAGAGAGGTGCGGAAGAAAAGAGCACGAGAAGGAGCATGTTTTGTTGATGTTTTAAGAACATGTTTTATATTTGAAAGTGATTCAATAATCGTAATTGGAAATACAAAAAAGTTATGAGAGCTACAACTCCCCCTAACCTCTTAAAGAAAACTGGTATGAGGCATGCTCATGTTCAAAACATTTGCTACACATGCAATTGTCATATACAATTGAGGTTAGGATATATCATATCACCTAAATTTTGCAATTGACCAGTCCGCCGGAGATGCGAGGCAACGAAGTTGAAGACGTATAGATATACTTCAAAGCTTCGGTAACAAAGCAGATTCGGTGGAATTGTCAATCCCGAAGGGTAGCAAGGTAGTAGAAAAATAACGCTTATAAAAAATATGAGCTTCTAAGTTGATTAGTATGGGTGCAACATATCGTCTTGCAAAGACAGATCTATTTATCTCTACTTTACGTATGCAAGATTTAGGTGTCATTATTTAAGGAGAATAAGGAGGATGAGCTATGTCTAGCAAGCAACTTTTGGGAGATTTATTAATAAAACAGAACCTTGTGTCCCACGAAGTTATAGACAGTGCGTTGAAAATACAGGTCGGCGGCAACCGTAGACTCGGCCACATCTTAGTTCGGATGAAGGCTATAACAGCAGACCAACTAGCTGAAACATTGGCCAAACAGTTAGGTATTCCCATAACCAACATATCTGAAAGTTTTTCAAAAGAAGTAAATAAAACCCTGCCCCGCTACCTTTGTCGGCAATTTGGTGTCATGCCACTGAAGTTCAAAGAGAATAATGTTCTAGAGGTCGCGATGGCAAACCCATCCGATAACGATGCTATTACAAGCCTCGAACAATACACAGGCAAGGTTATCAAACCAACTCTAGGCAGGCACTCAGATATCGATAAGGAGATTGGCCGTAGAATCCCACTCACCGTTAAAGATTTTTTCACCCCTCAAGCAAATATATGGGCCACGAGGACAATTGCCGTCACCGCCTTGGCCCTTGTGGTTGCCCTCAGTGTATTCACCAACAATTACATCAAGAAAGCTAACTACGGGACGATAACTCATACAGAGACTCACGTACTTTTCAACAATCATGACCTGATTATGGGTGTTGATAAGGAAGGCAAAATCTCCCTTTTGGGCCACGGTGCTTTTTCTAAGGGGTACTACTCCGTTTCTTTTGAGAATTCCGATTTTATGGCATCATTTGTGCATAGTAAATCGGAAGACTTCTCGGAAAAACAACGCACCTGGATTGAGTGGGCATTACGACAGATTAAAACTGGTACCCATACCAGATCTTTGGCGTTAAATAATTAGTGCCTTATGAATCAGTTTCTTGTCTTTTTAACGGCACTGATTTGGTTAAGGCACTTACTTGCAGCTTGTCTGCGTTAGTACCTTAGAAATCAGTTTCTTGTCTTTTTATAAATGATTTTCGTGAAGGTACTTACTTACCGTTTATCGGTGTTAGTAAAGCTCTTGCTTTACACTATCTTGTTTGGCCATTATGACAAAATTCAAACTCCTATTGTTTCTGTTGCTTTTTTTGGCAATCCCCGGAATCGCCAATGGCGTTGTATATACTCGCACGCTGGAAATAGAGTTTGCCTTTACCCCACAAGAAGACTCATCGAAGCAGCTTATTGGCTACAAATTTTATAAAGGAGCCGAACTCGCCTGTGAGACAAATGACATCACGAGTACAACGCTAACCTGTGACCTCATAACCGAAGATGGCACGTTTGATTTCACACTCACTGCTTACTATTCCGATGAGACCGAAAGTGCTCCATCGCCAACCTTTCAGTACAGCATAGGTACCACACCTCCCATAGAGGATCCTGTAGACCCAGCACCACCAGTAGA
>JAWSVG010000077.1:0-42798 GCA_033852035.1 Desulfocapsaceae bacterium
CTTTTGAATAAAAACCTAACACATATCTTGGTGCAAAAAAGAGAAATCCATTGCCTTACTTGAAAGTTGCTCCATCAATATGGGAATTGCTTATTAAAAATCCGCATTGTCCTGTTTTTCATGCCAGTTTTTACGGAGTAAGGCACTCAATATATCGTGTTTTTTGATCTGTAATACATTTTTCTAGACCAATTATTTATTTTTATTGTATACTGCATGGTTTTGGCAGCCAAAATCAATTGTCATTTATCTTCATTCATATATGGGAGCTTGTATGTCCGACTATCTTTTTACTTCTGAGTCTGTCTCGGAAGGCCATCCAGATAAAATTGCTGACCAGATTTCTGACGCTATCCTTGATTCCATCCTCGAGCAAGACCCTTTTGCAAGAGTAGCATGTGAGACTCTTGTAACAACAGGAATGGCAATTATTGCGGGTGAAATTACAACTACCGCCTGGGTTGATATGCCTGAGGTGGTTCGTGCAACCATCAAGGAGATTGGTTACAATTCTTCAGACATGGGTTTCGACTCACAGTCGTGTGCCATCATAACCTCTATAGATAAACAATCACCTGATATTGCACAAGGTGTGGATGTTGGATCTGGTGTTGACCTGGACCAGGGTGCTGGTGACCAGGGTCTTATGTTTGGTTATGCGTGTAACGAAACCGAAGTCCTTATGCCTATGCCGATTACCTATGCTCACCTGCTGACAAAACGCCAGGCTGACGTTCGCAAAGCAAAAGTCTTGCCGTGGCTTAGGCCTGATGCAAAAAGTCAGGTGACAATCCAGTATGTTGATAACAAGCCTCAGCGAATTGAGGCTGTTGTTGTCTCAACTCAGCATGAAGACAGTGTCAGTTACGAAGATTTGAAAGAAGGAGTGATGGAAGAAATTATCAAACCAACCCTTCCAGCCGACATGATAGACACTGACACGAAGTTTTTCATAAACCCAACCGGACGCTTTGTTATCGGAGGACCAGTTGGTGACTGTGGTGTAACTGGTCGTAAAATCATAGTTGACACCTATGGTGGAAAGGGTTCCCATGGTGGCGGTGCATTCTCCGGGAAAGATCCTTCCAAAGTTGATCGTTCCAGCTCATATTATGGCCGCTATGTTGCTAAAAACCTAGTCGCTGCCGGGCTGGCAACTGAGATTGAAGTTCAAATTGCCTACGCTATCGGTATATCACAGCCAGTATCTATCAATGTCAATAGTTTTGGCACCGGAAAGATTCCCGATACTGAAATCAAGAAACTCATAACGGAGCATTTTGATCTGCGACCTAAAGCTATCGTGCAACAGCTGGAGCTGTTGCGTCCTATATATCTAAAAACGGCTGCCTACGGACACTTTGGTCGGGAGCTTGACATTTTCAACTGGGAAAAAACTGACAAAGCCGCAATTCTAAAAGAAGCTGCAAAAATCAGCTAACCCCGATAAACGGGAAATAAGTTGGGATAAATACCTTCACAAAATTATTTCGAAGTCTACGCTTAGCTCTGCCATAAAAACGCAGAAACTAACCTATAAGGTACTAAAGCCTTCTATACAAAACGGATTTTATAATGACTGATGTTAAAAATGATTACAAAGTCGCAGACATGTCACTTGCAGTCTGGGGACGAAAAGAAGTTGCCATCGCAGAAACCGAAATGCCTGGACTTATGGCCCTTCGTGAAGAGCACCGAGGCAAGAAACCACTAAAAGGTACGCGGATAGCAGGCTGCCTACACATGACCATCCAAACTGCAGTACTTATGGAAACACTGGTCGACCTTGGTGCTGAGATCCGCTGGTCCAGCTGTAATATTTTCTCAACCCAGGATCATGCAGCATCAGCAATGGCTGAAGCCGGCATTCCAACATTTGCCTGGAAAGGTGAATCTGAGGAGGAGTTCTGGTGGTGTATTGACCAGACAATTTTTGGACCAAATGACTGGCGCCCAAATATGATTCTTGATGATGGAGGAGACTTAACACTTTTGATCCATCAGAAATACCCTGAATTACTGAAAGATATCCGCGGAATCAGTGAGGAGACCACCACCGGTGTACACAGACTTAACGAAATGGCTGCCGAAGGAACGCTTGGCTGTCCGGCCATTAACGTCAATGACTCTGTCACTAAATCAAAGTTTGACAACCTCTACGGCTGTCGAGAATCACTCATTGACGGTATCAAACGAGCCACCGATGTGATGATTGCCGGAAAAAATGCCGTCGTGGTCGGCTATGGTGACGTCGGTAAAGGCTGCGCCCAGGCCTTACGGGGTATGGGAGCGACCGTTTTTGTTACAGAGATTGATCCGATATGTGCCCTGCAGGCTGCCATGGAGGGATACAAGGTTGTCACGATGGACGAAGTTGCCCCAATAGGCAATATTTTTGTCACCTGTACCGGCAACCTCGAAGTGATAACCCGCGAGCATATGGCTACAATGCCTGACCAGGCCATCGTTTGTAATATTGGACACTTTGACTCTGAAATTGATATTGCCGGTATTCGTGAATACGAGTGGGATAATATTAAGCCCCAAGTTGACCACGTTATCTTCCCTGACGGCAAAAAGATTATTGTCCTTGCAGAAGGTCGACTGGTCAACCTCGGGTGTGCGACCGGCCACCCAAGCTTTGTTATGAGTAACTCATTTACCAATCAGGTTCTGGCTCAGATTGAGCTATGGCAAAGTTCAGGAAACTATGAAAACAAGGTCTACTTTCTACCAAAGCACCTTGACGAAATGGTAGCCAGGCTCCATTTAAAAAAGATTGGTGCCAATCTAACGGAACTGACTCAGGAGCAGGCTGACTATATAGGTGTTCCTGTAAAAGGCCCCTATAAACCAGACTATTACCGATACTAGGTGTAATTTCTAATACAACCTACATCTTGCAGAGAAAAAGTAGAGAAAAAAAGATTTGTGTCTGCAAAATTTAGTACCTTAGAAATAGAGAAACCGGTTGTCGCTCTTCGCGATAGCCGGTTTTCTTATTTCACTTTGCGAGCCGCACGTCCCCGGAAAGGACTGAATGCAGACGCCCCTCACTGTCTCGAACATGCAGTTGGCCTTCTTCATCTGGCCCCATGGCAATACCTTCTAAGATAGTCTTTTTTTCAGTAACACATTTCATTTTTTTACCATACAAGAAATCTTTTCGCTTCCAGGCTCTTAAAATTTGACCGAAACCCTCATTTGAAAACAGCTCGAGAGTTGCAAGAAGTTCACTCCTGACTGCTTCAAAGACATCAAAGATTGTAAACGTAATTCCGGTTTCTAGAAACAATGATGAAACCTGATTCTTAAGCTCAAAGGGAAAGTCTTGTAGAGTATTATTTACATTTATGCCAATTCCAACCACAGCATAGAGATCCTCTTCCTGCCCAGCAAGCACAGAAGACTCTGTAAGGATACCACCGCATTTCTTTCCGGAAAAATAGATATCGTTTGGCCATTTCAACTGCGAAACCGTTGTAGTAAGACGATCAAGTGTTACTGACACAGCTAACCCCGCAGCCAACGTGATTTTTGGGTAATCCTGAGCAGTCAGGGCAGGCCGAACAATTATCGAACAGAAAAGTCCTTTTCCTGGCTCAGAATGCCATTCCTTGCCCAGCCTGCCGCGACCATCGGTTTGATTCTTAGCAATAACTGAAGTACCATGTGGTGCGTTTTTACAGGCAAGATCCTTGGCTATGGTGTTGGTAGAGGGAACGCAGTCATAGGTATGAACTGTAAACATAGAAACAGCCTCCGATAAAACGAAAAAAGGCACAGAGAATTAATCTCTGTGCCTTTTTAGAACTGTTGAACAATGATTAAGAAGCCTTAACTATTCTTCACTCTGAATACGAGATGGGATACCGTACATGGTGGTTGATCCGGAAGACCAGAACATCAATCTACCTTCTCTCACCATCTCATTTGCAACATTTTTCATCTGACGCGGCTTTGTCTCAGGATCACATTTATAGAAATCCTTAATATAAAGCTGTGGCTTTGGAGATTTAGTTGCTTTCTCCTCGATAGCATCCTTAAGAGCCTCAATGTCGAGAGCCATAATTATACTCCTCATATAGTGTTTGAAGATGAAAGCATCAAATGGCCAAGCGGTGATATACCACTTGACCACCAAACACCACTTTTTAGTTACTACTTGACATGGCTGGTGTACTTGAATTGAGTCGTTGTACGCCAGGTATCATATGCAAGACGGTAATCATCAATACTTTTATCAGTGAAAGGAATGTTACACTTTTCAAAGAATTTTTCCCAACCAATTCTCTCCGCCCACTCACCAACACGCTCATACTTCTTAGCGTCAGCTGCGTATACTTCAAGAATATTCTTAATCGCCGCAACAGTCTCAGGCCATCGAGGAGTTGTATTTGGCAGGAATGGGATAACCATCTTGGAAAACTTAGGATGACTGATTCTGTTTGAAACTTTGCCGCCAACGAGAATTGCGATACCGTCGCCCTCAGGATCAGCAAGAGGCATAGCAGGACACATGGTGTAACAGTTACCACAGAACATACAGCGGTCATTATTTACCTTAACAGTCTTGATCTCTTTTCCATCAACTTCAGCCTTAGCAGGCTTAACAGCACCCAAAGGACAAGAAGCGATAGCCAGAGGAAGCTCACATACACCAGTAATACGGGTATGATCTATCATCGGTGGCTTACGGTGAACACCGAGGATAGCGATATCTGATGCGTGAACAGCACCACACATATTCAGACAACAAGCAAGAGCAATACGAACCTGCGCTGGCAGAGTCATAGATGTGAAGTAGTCAAACAACTCATCCATTACCGCCTTAACGACACCAGAAGCATCAGTTGCAGGAGTATGACAATGTACCCAACCCTGGGTGTGAACGATATTCGTTACACCAGCACCGGTACCACCTACAGGATACCTATTACCATAATCGGTAGCAAGCCCATCGAGAAGTGGCTGAACCTTGTCTTTTGAATCAACCATGAACTCGATATTATTACGGGTGGTGAAACGCAAGTGACCATCACAATACTTATCTGCGATATCACAAACTTCACGGATATATTCTACAGAAACCAAACGAGCACAAGCAACACGTATTGTGTAAACTTCGTCTCCAGTCTCAGATTTGTGCATCAAAACACCAGGCTGGGTGATTTCGTGATACAACCACTTTCCCTTGTTTGCTTTGATAACTGGTGGAAAAAATTGCTCGTAATGTGGGGGGCCAAGATCAGAAATCCGCCCTTCCATTGGTTTTGTGGGATCATAACCCATGGTAAATCTCCTTAATATTTAAATTGAATTTTTAGCTCAAATTAAAACAGCATTAGGCAGCGTGTTTTGCACGAAACTCTTCGACACTGCGTTCAAAACCACCCTCGACTTCTTCTTCTTTCCAGAATACGTATGGATTAGAGCGAGGTTCTTTAACATGCTGTGGAATAGGTTCAATACCCATAACAGAAAGGAAGGTAGGAAGGCCAACACGTTGCATGGTTTCACCAACACGCTCGCGATTCTTACCAACTTCCATCCACCAGTCCCAAATGGTTTCAATGAACTCAATCAGCTCTTCGAAATCGTTCTCTTTTGATACCTTCATAAAAGGCACAATCAGAGTACCGAATTGAGCACCATCAAGAATAGGAGCTTTCGCGCCAACACAGATTGAAGCACCCTGATCAACACCAGGACGAAGTGCACGTGGCATTACATTGATACAATGCATACAACGGGTACATTCTTTATCGTCAATCTTCAGTTCATCACCTTCCATCCACATACAGTCGGTCGGACATAGATCAATTACTTCTGCCTGGATGTCAAACTTACCCCAGTCTTTACCAGCGTGAGCACCACCATTTGATGGGTAGTTGCCGGCGACATATTCCTTGACACCAGCCTGATCGATGCGAATATCATCTCTCCAGGTACCGATAACGGAGACGTCAGAACGGGCAATAGCAGCCACACAGTCATTTGCACAACCGGAGAACTTGAACTTGAACTTGTATGGGAACGCAGGACGATGGATCTCATCCTGATAGTGCATGGTCAAATGATGACAGCACTCTTCAGTATCATAACAAGACCACTCACAGCGAGACTGACCAATACAGTTTGCAGGAGTACGCAAGTTAGAACCGGAACCACCAAGATCCTGACCCATATCATGGGTAAGGTCCCAGAAAAAAGGCTCAAGATTCTCAGTACGGGTACCAAGAAGAATAATATCACCAGTTGAACCGTGGAAGTTGGTCATACCAGAACCATGCTTCTCCCAAAGATCCATCAACTGGCGAAGGTTCGCGGTAGAGTAATACTTTGATGCTGGCTGAGCCACACGAATAGTGTGAAAATGCTCAACACCTGGAAACTCCTTAGGAACGTCAGCGTAACGTCCAACAATACCACCACCGTAACCAAAAACACCTACGATACCGCCATGCTTCCAATGAGTGATCCTTTCTTTATAGGACAGCTCCAGGATTCCAAGAATATCCCAACACTCAGGCTTCTTTTCCGCCTGGCGCTTAATGTCGGTCACGAAGCTTGGCCACGGGCCACTCTCCAATTGGTCCAACAAGGGCGTCTCATGTTTTGCCATGATTTCCTCCTTTGAATTACTGTTTATACTTCAACCTTATCCAATTTTTTCCATAAACTGAAAAACTAAAACCAATGATTGGTTCATTTCTTTCATTTTAAGAAAGCCCATCGATCATCCCACCAATTTTGATTGTTGGATAGACAACGGGTCAATACTCTATAATTTCATTCAGCGGATGAGAATATCTTTGCTGTGCGTTTTTGTCAACAAAAATCCAATCAATTTTAACCCTCAAAATGAACCGCGATTCATCTGCAAAACTGTACGCAATTGTGCGCCCTACAACTGTTCGAGGAATGCCTTTACAAGATTTTCCCCCTCTGTTGTGGGGTTACTTAACTCTGCTAGAAACTCGGCGGCAAGAACTTTACCCAATTGAACCCCTTCCTGGTCAAATGAATTAATATTCCAGGCAAAGCCTTGATATATGATCTTTGCTTCATAGGTTGCAAGCAGCGCTCCCATCACTTTAGGGGTCAGCCTATCAGCCATCAACAAACATGAGGGACGATTGCCTGGAAAGCTCGTATTGGGATTTACCGACTGTTTGCCCGCCGCCAATGCGACCATCTGCGCAAAGAGGTTGGCAAGAAGTTTCTGTTGTGAGGTTGAGCCTTCCACCTCAAAATCCTGGCCATATTGCGTTTGGTTGAACCCGATGAATTCTGCGGGTACTATCTCAGTTCCCTGATGCAGAAGTTGATAAAATGCATGTTGGCCATTCGTTCCCGGTTCGCCCCATATAACAGGCCCGGTTTTACCTGATGCCTTTTGTCCATCACGTTCAATCGATTTACCATTACTCTCCATATCGCACTGCTGCAGATGGGCTGTGAATCTATGTAGGGCCTGACTGTAAGGAAGCACAGCCTGGGTTGCGTATCCCAGTACATTATGATTCCAGATTCCAAGCAGTGCAAGCATCAGCGAGATATTATTTCGAATGTCGTAATTTTCGGATTCACGGTCGACAATCGATGCTCCCTCTAGGAACTCCATCAATTGTGAATAACCAAGACCAAAACCCAACATGACCGCACCAACCATTGAGGTTGAACTGTACCGCCCTCCTATGTAGTCATACATATGAAAAGAGCGAAGATAATTCTCAGGGCTATCCATGGGACTGTTTTCACCAGTTACGGCAATGCAGTGTGCATCAGGATGTAAACCTTGAACTGCGAAAGCACCACGCACCTTCTGTTCGTTAGTCATTGTCTCAAGAGTCGTCCCACTCTTTGAAACAATGTTTACCAGTGTGGTTGAAAGATTGACCCTCGACAAAACCTCCGCACCATCATCAGGATCAACATTTGCGATAAAATGAACGTTGCGTCCAGGAAGGCGGTAGGCCTTCAGTGCTTCAAACATTGCCCGGGGTCCAAGGTCCGAACCTCCGATTCCTACCTGGACCATGGTATCAAAAGGGTCTCCCTTCTCATTGCACACCTGCCCAGAAGCCAGCTGTTCGAGAAACACCTTGAGCTTAACGAGTTCTTCTTTGGCCTGTGTACTCGCAAAGGGTGCTGCTACTGTCTCATTGAACAGATCCCTGCTGGCAGTATGCAAGACCTTCCTATTTTCGCTATCATAGCCTTCAATTTTGTTAAGAACAGCACCCCGCCGCATCTCTTTGAACTGATCCACCAATCGCAGTTCACCTGCGAGATCCTGGAAGATAGCCAAAACCTCATCATCAACCCTTTCAGTGGCAAAATGGAGACGCAACAGTTCAGAACGGCACCAGTATCGAGACAGCCTATTGTTTTTTTGCAGGGCTCCCGAGGCAGTGAGGTCATACGGTCTTGTCCCACTTTTTAATAATTCAGTATAAGCATTGGTTCTGAACAGACTCGTTTTCAATTCAGACATTATTTTTTCTCCAGCATAGTTCACTCATACCGGGCAGCACCTTCCTCCGCAAGTTTTCTGAGAGAGGCTATTGTCGATTTGTAATCATCGCTTGCATAGATTGCAGAACCAGCGACAAAAATATTGGCACCGGCTTCCGCTACATCTGCAATAGTTCGAACGCTCATGCCTCCGTCTATTTCAATGGCAACGTTCAGCCCCATAGCGTCAATACGCTGCCTGAGCGCCCATACTTTTGCCAAAGTGGAAGGAATAAACGACTGTCCTCCAAAACCTGGATTAACCGACATAAGCATTATCAGATCAACCTCTTCCAGGATATAGTCAAGAGTGGAAAGAGAAGTTGAGGGGTTTAACACTACTCCTGCTTTCTTACCGAGCTCCTTTATTCTTGCGACAGTTCTATGGAGATGAGTACAAGCCTCTGCATGAACTGTAATCCAGTCGGCTCCGGCTGCAGCAAATGCATCAACATAGTCGTCCGGGTTGGTTATCATCAGATGGACATCCAGCTCCTTCTGAGTTGCAAGTCGTGCAGCCTGAACCACCAGAGGACCAATTGTAATATTGGGGACGAAATGACCATCCATCACATCAATGTGAATGATATCTGCCCCTGCAGTATCGACTGCCTTAATTTCAGCTCCCAGTCTGCAAAAATCAGCCGACAGGATTGAGGGAGCGATTTGTATTCTGGTGTTCATAATTCTCCTTATCTTCACACGAGTAGCACTTTATCTACAGGCTAGCTTGAAAAATTGCTTTTCCAACCAAAAATCTAGCTTTTCAAGGTCACCTATAGTAGAGAAATCCTTCTCACTTGATCACCTGGAAGCATTTCGATCAAACTTTCCAGTTCTAAAAACAGCAGCAGCTCACTGAGCCTGCCGGGCACCAACCCACTCTTCTCCAAAAGAACCTGACGTAACTGCGGGTAAGGTTCTATATGCTCAAGAAGCGCCGCCGCATCAGGGTCAATATGTAGCTTGCGGCCTTGCTGGATGTTCGAGTCGACAGGGTCGACTGAACATTGCAGGTCGAGTTCTTCAATTATATCATCCACCCCTTGTACCAGGCGAGCGCCCTGTTTGAGCAGCCAATGCGTCCCTTCGCTTTTAAAAGAATCTACTTGTCCAGGTACTGCAAAAATCTCCCGACCGTAGTCGAGTGCAATTTGGGCTGTTATCAGAGACCCGGATCTTTTTGCAGCCTCTACAACGACAACACCAACACTCAATCCGGCAATAATTCTATTTCTTGCCGGGAACCTAAAGCCTTCCGGCCGGGTTCCAAGTGGATATTCGCTGATCAGGGCGCCATCACGGGCAATTGTTTGATACAGCCTCTTATTTTGTGCAGGATAAACAACATCCAAACCACACCCCAGAACAGCCACAGTCTCCCCACCACCAGCCAGAACCCCCGCATGAGCCTCCGTGTCAATTCCCAGCGCAAGCCCTGAGATAACTGTTGCCTGGCAGGAAGCAAGTTTTTGGGCTAGAGCAAAGGCTGTTCTTTTACCATAAGCGGTGGCAGCTCTTGAGCCGACAATTGCAATAACAGGTTGATGTAAAATCTCCACTCTGCCCGCTACATAGAGAACCGGAGGAGGATCAATCAATTCCTTGAGTATAGCTGGATACGTCTGACAGCCATATGAGATAGCCACAGCACCGATTTCGCTCAATCGACCAAGCTCTTTTTGCCCACGCTGCAAAATCTCCGAAACAGGAAACAAGCCCGAGACATGTCGGTCCTGGATGCCCTCGACACCCATGAGTTCTTTCCTGCTTGCAGCTAATACCGCACTGGGCGAGCCAAAATGAGAAACCAACCTCCAATAGCTGCTGAGCCCCAGCCCCGAGGCAAAACCAAGGCTTATCCACTCAAGTGGGCCAGACATTGGACAACTCCTCTGAGATGAAAAAGATGGAACCTATATTAATCAGTTTAGAAACTCATATTTTTTATGAGCATTATTTTTCTGCTACCTTGCGTATGCAAAATGTAGGTGGAAAGAAAAAACAACAAGGGCTGCAACCCAGAACGAGTTATCCAGCCCTGAAAACAACACCAGAAACAATCAGTCAGTCATGAAGACTCGCAGTTCTTCAACCCGGGAAGGATGTTTTAGTTTCATAATTGCCTGTGCCTCTATTTGCCGAATACGTTCTCTGGTTACAGCAAAACACTTACCGACCTCCTCCAGGGTATGATCACAATCTACGTCAATACCATAACGCATCTGCAACACTTTGGCTTCGCGAGGGGAAAGAGACGACATAACTTGCTTCAGGCACTCCCTAAGGCTCGCTACCATAGTTATTTCATCAGGGCCGAGCTTATCTTTATCCTCTATGAAGTCCCCGAGGTAGGTCTCACCATCGTCACCAACCGGGGTATCGAGGGATATCGCGTCTTTTGCGATTTTCAGTGCTGATTTTACTTTACCAACCTCCGTACCCAACTGTTCAGCCATCTCTTCCGGAGTTGGTTCACGATGTTCTTCAAGTAGAAAATCTTTTGATACCCTCAAGAGCCTATTAATAGTCTCTATCATATGAACGGGTAAACGAATTGTTCTTCCCTGGTCCGCAATTCCTCTGGTAATGGACTGCCTGATCCACCAGGTAGCATACGTACTGAACTTATAACCACGATGGTAATCAAATTTTTCAACAGCCTTCATGAGGCCTATATTACCTTCCTGGATAAGGTCAGAAAACTGCAGACCGCGGTTGACAAATTTCTTCGAAACGGAAATAACCAGCCGAAGGTTCGCCCGCACCAATCCTTCTTTGGCCTGTTTGTACATATCCCAGCCGCTGTCGACTTCATGCAGTATCAGCTGCAGCTGCCTTTGATCGACACCCGATTCTTCAAGCATCTGCCGGTTCACCTGCCGTTCAATCAACTCAGGGACAACATCACCGCTACCGTCGCTCCCTGCATCGCTGTATGTCCCAATAACTTCAACAAAAACTTTGCGAAACCTTTTTGATAATTCATCAAGACTCGCTGCCACGGCTTTAATGCATTCGGTGCAAATCGGTTGCCCTGCGAAAAGAGCGGCGATATCCCGACCGGCCTGAACAAATTCGTGATTTTTTTTCTCAGCCTCCGGTTTATGAGCCTCTAGCTCCAAGTATTCTGCGAGCAGTTTCTCTTTCTTGTTGTTCAATACAACGGCCTGATCAACTAACTTGAGAAAAGCTCTACTCTCCTCCCTGGAAGCCCCTGGCTTGTCACTGGGAAGCCTGGTAATAATCTGTGATATTCTTTCGTAATTATCTTCCAGTCCTTTGACAAGTTCAACCAGTGCAGGTATGGCAAAAGGCGTCTGTAAAACCGCATCCTGAACTCTCTGCTTACCCTCTTCCAACATCTTAGCGAGCTTCAACTCACCCTCATGGTTGAGCAGGGTCAGGGTACCCATTTCCCGAAGATATATATTCATGGGGTCAATGGATGACTTTGATTTTATGTTGCTGTCCGAGTCATCAACTTTTCTCGATGTCCTACGCCTGTCTTTTTTCCGCCTATCTGTCAAATCTCCTTTCCGACGATCTGCCATCTTTTCTCCTCTCCCGCTCATAAAACTATCGCACAAATCTACAGGCATAGCATCGTCGACGACATGATCGTCTCTTTCTTGATCGTCTCTTTCTATATTGTCATTAGCCGAATGATCACTGTCGTAAGCTACCACTTTCCTCCCTGCCTCCAATATCAAACTATTTCGCGTCCCTGCCATAGTCCTCTATTTTTCCCCTTCTCCCAGCATATAAACTTCAGCGAAGAATTCACTCCATTTGCAGGATACGCTCCTTCGCGAAATTCATTATTGGTAAAAAACTACCGACAATTCACACACATCTCTCAATCAAACGAAACAAGCAAAAAAGTCAAGAAAAATTAGTATTTATAATAAGAATAGGCATCTCTCAAGTAATTAAAAGGGTAATTACATATCTTCGCCATGCAGTGTTTTCGTGATTCGCAAATTTTCGAGCATGAGATCCTGGAAGGTCTGAAGGTCTCCTTCCCTCTCTGCTTGCTTCATTTTTCTCATAATGCTCGCTGAATCCTTTTTAAGTTTAAAGATTTTCAGGTACTCCAGACGATCCGTAAGCTCATCTTCAGGGGAGGCCTCTTCACCATGACCAGGTGCCCCCAGTAGGAAATCGCTGACCAAGGTCCTTTCCACTCCTTGCGGCAGTACAGATAAAAGTTCTTCCGGCTCAGTTTCAGTGCTGGCGGACAATAAGCTTTCCATTTGCAGAAACAGTATTTCCCCAATACTGCCTTCAAGACAATCACGAAGTCCTCCTTCAGCAAGAAGATGAAAGAATCTTGGCTGCAGCACCATGAACTCAACGAGCTGTTTTTGAGCAATAGTGAGGGGAACACATTGTTCTTTTCGATTAATCACAACAGCTGTGTTCTCTGAGGGGACAGCGGTTTTCTGGGTCGGACGATCCAAAAGCGCGTCTAAATTATCAGCCTCCATACCAAGCTCTTGGGCAAAATGCGACACAAAAAGGGAACGCTGAAGAGGCGACACAGCGACTTTTATAAGCGGTCTCAATTCCTCAACAATCCTACTTTTACCATCTAAAGTCGTGCCAAACTCTTCCAACAGGCGATTCAAAACAAACTCAGGCAGTGACTCCGCCTCATCCAGGAGCGTATTCAGCTGCTTCAGTCCACTCTCTCTAACATATGAGTCGGGATCATGATCTTTTGGCAACAATGCAACACGGGCAGGTATCTGCTCAGCCAGAAAAAAGGGTACGGACCTTACAGCAGCCTTGACCCCCGCCTCGTCTCCGTCAAAAAGCAGGGTCACTCCTCCTGCAAACCGTTTAACCAATCGGAGCTGCTCTCTGGTGAGCGCAGTACCTAGTGGGGCGACGACGTTAGTACAACCATGATCGACTAACGAAATAAGATCAAAATTCCCTTCTACCAAGACAGCACAACCCTGTTTGCGAATTGCTTCCTTTTGTTGAAAGAGTCCCAGTAGCAGTTTACTTTTATTAAAAACCTGGCTCTCTGGAGAGTTAAGGTATTTAGGTTGACCTTCCCCTACGATCCTGCCGCCAAAGCCACACACTCGACCGCTTAGATCTGATATGGGAAAGACAACTCTGTCGCGAAACCTGTCATACGTTCCCCCATTATCTTTTGCAACCAAGAGTCCCGCCTCGACTGCAAACTTGACTTCGGAAGAATTAAGTCTCCTGCTTAAATAATTCCACCCTTCGTCATCGACTGCAGGAGCATAGCCCAGCCGGAAATTCTCCTGTACTTCTCCACTTACCCCTCGCTCTCGCAGATAGTTCCTCGCCATTTCTGCACCGGGGGCCTTTTCAAGATACTGGCTATAAATGTTCGCACATTTCTGGTTAATGGCAAAAAGCTGATCTCTTTTTTTCTCTCGCTGCAGTTCTTCTTTTGACTGGCGGCGCTCGGGCAACTCGATGTTGTATTTTTGCGCCAACTGCTTCAAAGCCCCGGGGAAATCCAGATTGAAGTACTTCATAATAAAACTGAAAACATCTCCTGATTCCCCACAACCGAAACAGTGAAAAAATTGCTGCCCCCCGTGGACAGAAAACGACGGGGTCTTTTCACCATGGAAAGGGCACAAACCAAGATGTCTTGCACCACTTTGCTTCAGATCAATACATTCGCTGATAACCTGCACGATATCAGCCTGTTCTTTGACGCGTGCGGTAGTGTCTTCTCTAGACTCTGAAAATGCCATAACGAGCTGCAATAAAGTCGATTTATTGGATAGCGACTTAAACGTGAGTGAAGATTTTAAAATAAATGTATCTTTAAAGACTGTTGTCTCAAACTGGCATAATACCTAAATCTTGCAGACGCAAAGTAGAGAAAAAGTGCTGTATCATTTCAAAACAAGACGTTGCATTCATCATAATCATTTCGGAAACTCACTTGTTCATGGGTACCATTTTTCCTATTACTTGCTACCCTTCGAGATTGACAATTCCACCGAATCTGCTTTGTTACCGAATCTTTGAAGTATAGTTATACGTCTTCAGCTTCGCTACCTCGCATCTCCGGTGAACTAGTCAATTGCAAAATTTAGGTAATATACTACCGTAAGCACCTGGGCGCTACGGTCTTTGGCCGGATAATCATTTTCACTACCATATGCATACAACCAGGCCACCTAATGGACGATTTTGCAAACGCAATAAGCTATGAACTCAAAAAGGAAATTGCGGATAGATATTTTGGATTTCGATTTCAAATAGAAACCGAATCAAAAAAGTATTCAACTCAAGTGGAGTTCTTACGAGCAGAGTTCGACAATACAGTCAGACGAGAAGTCCAAAAACTGGAAACTATCCTCCATGAACAGGATACTATCCTTGCTTTCTCCCTGCTGGTCGGCCTTCCGCACAATGACGACATCTTCAACTCTTTAGTTAGATATGGCCCAACGTTATCTGAAAATAATTTTTTAAAAAACTGTTCTTTTCATGGTTGGACACGCAAGTCGCGCTACAAAAATCTGGTATATGACACGTATTCCTCTCTGGAAAAACAGATCGGAAATTATATGAAAAAATACAACCTGCTTATTGAAGAACATAAGGACCTCGGTGAAAGAGTGACTACATTCAGTAGAAACAATGACCTTTCTTTGATACTGTCACTGCTTCAGCGAATCGATTGTGCCGATCACCCAACACCCAATATGCTTTACTCAAACCCCAGTCCCAACATTCAGAACAAGAGTCACCGTGGGATGGACATCCATCTCCCCGATTCCGTTGAGAAGAAACTACCTGCACTCACCTCTATTCCTCCTCTTAAGATCATCAGAAAGCAACTCAATAAGCTTATAGACAAAACACGAATCTACCAAAAATTCGAACCGAAGTAATTCCGAATGGATATTCCTCCAGTTATCGGGATTTCATTTGCATTTATAAAGGTGCGATTATATACTTCAACTTAAGAACACTAAACACCTACATTTCTTCTAGCATTGATTAATTTTGCAGTTCCTGATCTCCGAAAGATAACGCTCAATGACAAACCTTGAACACACATCACCTGTCCAGATGCTAGACACTAGTGAATCAGTGCAAGCATTCCTCGAGCCAACAGCGCCGCACATTCTTTGCTTTGGCCCAGAGGTAGTTCAATCTCAGACAATACAGTCAGAGACAAGTCTGATTATACTCTTTGGGGACCATAGCGGCACCCTTCTAATGCCTAACATTGAAAAGGCGCCAACGTCTACGCCTTTTCTCATTCTGGATACAAATGGAAATCCCCCTGACATACCAGAAGAGATAGGACAAGGTCGACTCATTGATTTTGTGAGGCTGCCGGCTACCCCGGCCCACTTGTTACGCAAGATTTCCTTTCTACAGCAGGTGCAGAAAATAGCTTCTGATCACCATACGAATACAACAACTCTTTACAAACAGCTCACCGCTCTCTCCACACGAGACGGTTTGACCGGCCTGCTTAACAGACGGCAGTTTACCAGTGATCTGCTAAAATATTTCCAGAGTGCTCAAGACAGTAATACGGACATGTCTCTGCTGATAGTCAACGTAGACTATTTCAACCAGATCAACAAATCAGCTGGTCTGGAGTTTGGAGACTTCATCCTTAACGAAATGTCAGCCAGACTGACGATAAACACAGAAGAAACTGATTCCTGTTATAGATTCTCCGGAGAAGATTTTGTCGTTCTCATGCCGAGGGGTACCTTGGAGCAAGCCTGCCTGGCAGGAGAAAAAATCCGTGAAGCCTGCGCGAACAAATCTTTTGACAACGGCCAGCAGAAAAAATCTATCACTATCTCAGCTGGGGTCACATCCATGCAAAGCCATGCCCCTCTGACCGCGGAAGAATTCATTTCAATGGCTGAGGCTGCTTTATTTATAGCAAAAGCTGAGGGGCGTAACAGGGTTCGGGTCTTTTCTCAACAAGGAAACAGTGTCGAACGCAGTCAACATAAATCAATGGCGATTCTCAAAGAGACCCTCGACCGTATACTTTCAAAAACCAGACTATCCGCGATATCATCCCTGCAACTCCTCACCAAGAATGTTGTAGGACCAGAACATCAGAATCACATTGCAACAGTTTCTCATTATGTAACCCTGCTCGGAGATCAGCTCAATCTTCCCAAAAACCACATTACAACATTCCAAAACGCTATCACTCTCTACAACAGTATACGCTTTCTTCTACATAGCGACCTTATTTCCAAACCAAGAAAACTTACGGAAGAAGAACGAAAAAAAATCATCGATCTGCCAATAAAACTTACTGAAATTACTGACATGTTCGATTACTTTACCAGTGAACGAACAGTTTTATTGTTCCATAGTGAGAGGTACGATGGCACCGGCACCCCAAATGGTCTCAAAGGGGACGAAATACCGCTTGGGGCACGAATCTTCAACATAATCGATTCCTTTGCGGCAATGAATTCTGACCGCCCCTACAGGCCCCGACTCACTCCTCTGGAAATCATAAACGAACTGGTCAAAGAAGCGGGGAAACAATTCGACCCAATCCTCGTCATGCAGACTCTGCGCCTCATAGAAGAGAACTCTTTGCTCGACTTGGAAAAAGGACAGATCCATGAAGCACGACAAGAGCTCATTAAACTTTTTCCTGAACTTTAAGTAATGATTCAACCTAATCTTATTGCTGTCAATACTCAAATCGAGTCACTACCGCCATTACCTGCCATCATAACAAAAGTTATGGCTGTAACTGCAAACCCGGAAAGCAATGCAAACGACCTCATGGAGGTTATACTGCCGGACCAGTCTATCTGCGGCACTATTTTAAAAGTTGCCAACTCTGCATTTTTTGGTGTCCCCAGAGGAGTAAGCTCCATTGAAAGGGCTGTGGTCATACTCGGTTTTGAAGAGATCAGAAATATTGTCATTGGCAAAGCAATTTTTAGTGCGTTCCCAAAAATGAGCAGAGAGCAGAGGCTTACGGTTGGTCTTTTTTGGGAGCACGCTCTTACCTGTGGGATCGCTGCCAAGATCATAGGTTCAACCTTTCGCATGCCAGCCAGTGAGCTCTTTATAGCAGGACTCATTCACGATATCGGCAAACTGGTAATGCTCCTCACCTTTCCAAACAACTATCCACTTCTGCGAGAGATCTCAAGCCCGGATCGTCTGGACAGCACAGGTGAAGAAGTACGTGATTATTCCATCAGCCATGACCAAGTCGGCCTAAAACTTGTTAAACAATGGCTGTTACCCGAGAAGCTGGCGATGGCCATCGGATACCACCACAGCCCTGAAAAAGCGACCTCTGACGTACAGTTTCCTCTTATCATTCAGGTGGCAGACATACTCTCTCTCATGTACAGCAGCTCAGATATCCTGAGCGGTGAAGACGTGATAAAAATCTTTGACGATTTCCTTCCTGACACCAAGTCACTCTGGGAAGCCAACGGCATGGAACTGCAGCCAGAAAACCTTAGTCGCTGGTTCAACGAACTCGATAAAAGCAGGGAAGAAAACCAGGGGATTCTCAACATCCTCACTTCATGAAAATTACGTCCATAAAAAAAACTATCAGGAATACCAAAAGGCTCGCAGAAATCGTTAAGGTTCTCTCGAAATTTGGGTTTCGCCAACTTATCCTAGATACTGGATTATCCTCTTTTTCCAAAAACACAAAAGATAACGGAGAGAATGGTACCGGCCCTGACTCAGCAACCCTGCCGGGACCAGTTCGTGTCCGGATGGTTCTTGAGGAACTTGGCCCAACTTTCATTAAGTTTGGTCAAATCCTTGCAACCAGACCGGATCTGGTTCCGGTAGAGTGGACAACGGAATTTAAGAAATTACAGGACAATTGCCAGCAGGTCCCTTTCTCCGACATATACAATGTCCTTACCATGGAATTCCCAGGGCGCCTCGATGTACTCTTTTCTTCGATTGAAGAAAAGCCCATTGCTGCCGCCTCTATTGCACAGGTTCACCAGGCAACTCTGAAGGATGGGACACCTGTTGTTATAAAAGTTCTACGACCGGACAGCAGGGCGCTCATTGAAGAAGATATGGCGTTGGTAGAAAGCCTTGCGCAACTCATGGAACAATATTTTTCTGACCTCGGTTACAGTCCAACAGCCGTAGCCAAGGTTTTTTCCAGGGAAATTCTCAAAGAAATTAACCTCGTCAGCGAGGGCCAGTCCACAGAGAGGCTGCGCCGCTATTTTGAAGACGATGAAAAGATAACCTTTCCTCAAGTGCACTGGAGCGCTACTACTCGCAATGTATTGACGTTACAGAAAATCGAAGGCAGGCTCTTATCAACGCTTTCTCCCAATGACCTTACCGGTTCCGAGCGTCGAGCCATCGTAGCCAATGGTACAGACGCAGTCTTTAAGCAGTGCCTCCGTTTTGGTTTCTTCCATGCGGACCCGCACCCGGGAAACATTTTTTTACTTCCTCAAAACAGGATATGTTTCATCGATTGCGGTATGACGGGCCAGCTCGACAAAAAAACAACCGATGAACTAATAAATCTTGTTTCGGGGGTGGTAAAGGGGGATATTGACCGACTCTGCCGTGTCGTCATTGAACTCACCGAAGCGGACCCTCAGATAACCAGCAGCAGAGAGTTTCGCAGTGAGCTCGGCTACTTTATCAGTCGTTTTCACAATACCGGACTTGAACACCTGGATATAACCAGCCTGCTCTCTGACTTTTTCAGCATGTTGCAGAAATTCAAAATCCAATGTCCCGGAGAACTGATCCTGCTCACCAAAGCGCTGACCACCATTGAGGGAGTCGCAGAATATTTTGACCCGAGTTTTGACGTCTTGGCTCATGTCGAACCGCAGATTCGTGAGATTGTGCTCAATAGATACAGCATGGGGGAGATAAAGAGGCGCCTGTTAAAAACGTTGACCAGTTCCTTTGAGCTTCTTGAAGAGCTTCCAGCTGACCTGCAACGCTTTCTTGATCACGCACGGCACAGTCGCTTTACCCTGAACCTTGAACTCATGCGCATCGAACATCTGTCGGACAGGATCGACACATCCAGTAGGATTATGGGGATCGCCATGATAATTGCGGCGCTGATTGTCGGCTCATCAATCCTTATTCTTGCCGACAGAATTTCCAATAAACCTGGGTTTATTGGAACCCTCGGTATACTTGGTCTCATCCTGGCGGGAATCAATACAGCCGGTTTTGTTATTTCCTTCCTGCTCCCTCGTAAGAAAAAATAGACGTTTTCCCGTGACGGCGAGCCAGTCGACACCCTCTTCAACAGTACCTTGGCCGTAAGTACACGCACCATTGGCAACCATCTAAAATGAGGAGAGCTTCTGATTAACTGATTTCTGCAGCCTGGTTACAAATTTCAACAAAAGTCTTCGGGTCAAGACTTGCCGAGCCAACAAACACACCTGCAAGACCTTGCAAGCCAAGATATGCTTTCACATTTTTCTCCCCAAGAGCCCCTCCGTAGATGACTGACCAGTCGGGATACAGCTCACTGATATGGCCAACAGACAGTAGTACTTTCTCTGGTGATTCAGGTATATTGAAATGCAGAGCATCAACAGGGGTGTAGGCAATCATAATATTTTTGCTATCAATATCCACTAGAGATGCAAGTTGAGAGAGGGCAAAGGAGCTGTCAACACATACTATTGGAGTAAGGCCGGCATCGACTGCCTCGCTGGCCTTGTTGGCCACTTCCTGGTTCGTTTCATGGAAATACCGCCGACGTTCGGAGTGCCCAAGGATAACAAATTTTGCCATACCTTTTAGCATGTCTGAGGCAATTGCACCGGTATAACTTCCTTTAGGAAATGGTGAGACATCCTGAGCTGCAAGAAACACATTACTCAATGCCAGGTCTGCAAGATGTGCGGCTACTTTCTCAATCGCGATAAACGTTGGAGCAATCACAACCTCCAGGCTGGAACATGGTCTATAGCGGCTTGCAAACATATCCAGCCAACGACAGCCCTCGTCACTCGATTTATGACACTTCCAATTAGCAATCACATAGCGTTTCATAACACCCCTCTGTTGTGGTTAACCACATATTTCATATGACTGAGATACCGTCACCACTGGCCAATCACTACCTCTATTCTTTCGCTAACATCCTGCAATTGTATAGACCGTAGCAAAACCTTTTTCCTTTTCGACTGAGCACCAGATTGAATGACAACATCTCTTTTGGCCAGCCGCAAAAATTTAGCCAAGAACCTGACGACTTCTTTATTCGCTTTACCATCAACCGGGGGAGCGGCGACAGCTATTTTCAGACGACCATTATGCAACCCAACTATTTTGCTTTTAGAAGCCTGAGGTTGAACATGGATACACAGCGAAATGGTCCCGTCAACGTGTTGAGCTAGAAATGACATCAATGAGTCTGTTGATTTACTAGGTTTTTTGTTCGAGATCAGGTAAGCTCAGACTCCGAGGCATTCAGAAAAAACAACCACAGGCATATGGTTGGTATCGGAGTCTATACTTACCTCCGAGGATTGTTTTTTTGCCGAATAACCCCGATATTGGGCAAAACAACAGCAAATCAACGGGCTCATCTGTGGCACAGCCTGAAAGAAGGATCAGGTCAGGTCAGTTTCTCGTTTTTCCATCTCACCAGATTCATAATCGTCTCTATCTGGCACATGTATACTCTGAAACAACTCCGAATAGTCTTCTTCTTGCTCGGTGTGCTCGGCGTCTGAAAAAACATCAATTGCTTCCATATAGGAGTTCAGAGTTTTCTTGAGTTCATCACGAACCCTGTTTTTCCTCTGCTTAAGCTCTTCAATTTTCTTTGGATACATCGCCAGTTCGGCCGCCATTTCGTTACGGTAGTTTTCTACCTCGGTTCGAGCTGTATCCATTAGTTTTTTCGCTTCAGTCTCACTCGATTCACGCAGGCTCTCAGAAAATTTTTGAGCTGCAACAATTGTGGTCTTAAAATCCACGCCCTCTTTTTTCAACTCCTCATTCTCCTGCTCGAGAATCTTGAGTTGTGCCTGAAGACCTTCAACCTCTGTCTGTTCCTGGTCAATCGCCCCTTCACGGCTTGCGATCTTCAATTCAAGGTCTGCAAGTAAATCTTGATAGGTCTCATTCTCCCCTTCAAGGGTTTCAACCGTCTCTTTCAATTTGACAAGTTCACTCTTGAGTGATTCTATTTCTTCAGCTTTTTTTGAAGAGAGATCCGCTGTTTCAGATTGCTGCTGTTCCCATTCTTCCAGGCTGGACTGTACCTCGCCAGCGACTCTCTCTTTCTCAGCTTCAAACGACTCTTTCTCTGCAGTAAATACTTCAATTTCTTCAGCTTGGATCCGAATCTGCTCGGTTAATTCAAAATAATCCTCGGCAAGAAGCTCGAGGTATGCTTTGACCTCAATAGCATCATACCCTCTAAATTTCTGTTGAAATTCCTGGTCTTTTATTGCCTGTGGTGTAAGCATATCGACTCCTGTTGGTTATTCTTTCGCGAAGAAACTATGAATCAGCCCATACTCACAGCCAACTGTTTTAAGGTCTGAACCAGAAAACTCTGGAGAAACATAATAGCCATAATCAATATCATAGGTGAAAAGTCAATTCCACCAAGACTCATAGGCAACAACCGGCGAATACGACTCAATACAGGCTCTGTCGCTTCGTATAAAAAACGAACGATGGGATTGTACGGGTCTGCATTTACCCAGGAGATGACAGCCCGACCAATGATAATCCACATATAGGCCGTTAACAGGAAGTTCAAAAGCTGGGCAATCGCCATCACAAAATTATTTACTACAAACATACATTTCTCCTTGATATCAAGCTACCTTGCTGCCCGGGGCAACAATATCCTGTATTGATGAAAGCACTAAGCTGTCCTTTCCCTCTTCAATATGTTGGGCCGCCAGCACCATACCCTGGGAGGTAACCCCCATCAGTTTAGCAGGTTTGAGATTGGCGACAATTATCACCTGTTTTCCAATCAATTTCTCCGGGTCGTAATTCTCGGCAATCCCAGCGACAACTGTTCGCAGCTCTGGAGCCTTGACAGTTAATTTCAGTAATTTTTTCGATTTTTTAATTGGTTCTGCGGCCACTATCTCAGCAACCCTGAGATCAAGTTTCTGGAAATAACCAAAATCAACGAGTTCAGTTTCAACCACATCACCAACCTTGTCTTTTTTCCCTTCGGCTGCCTTTTTGGTTTTCTGCACAATCTTCTTTTTCCCACTGTCCAGTCGTGGAAAAAGAGAATCTATTGCCTGCAGCTGGACACCGGCCTCCAAAGCGCCCCATTTCCCCCCACTTTCAAGTAGAGTTATGGTTTCATTTTCTGCAGCGAGCCCGAGACCTTCTGCCATTTTCAATACGGCACCAGGCATAATCGGTTGCAGCACCAGGGTCAATAGCCTTAGGCACTCAACGAGGTTGTACAGTACGGTGTCGAGCCGTTTGGATTTATCCGGATCTTTTGCAAGCGTCCAGGGTTCATTTGCGACAATGTATTTATTAGCAAGGCTGATAAAACCCCAGACTGCTTTCAATCCGAGATGGAAACGGAACCTAGCCATGTTCTCGCGGTATTCAGTAACCATTATTGCTGCCGTCTCAACGAGCTGTTTATCCGCTTCATCTCCTTCAGCCGGCACTGGCACCTTGCCGCCTCGGTACTTTTGTACCATCGCTGTTGCCCGACTATACAAATTCCCCAGATCATTAGCCAAATCCGCATTCTGGCGGGCAATAATTGATTCGGAACTAAAGGACGAGTCCAGCCCAAAAGACATCTCTCTCAGGGTGAAATATCGTAAAGTGTCGACCCCAAATTGTTCCACCAGTTCTTTTGGTCGAACCACATTGCCGATACTTTTTGACATTTTCGTATCATCTACATTCCAGTAGCCGTGTACATGAAGTCTTTTGTACAGCGGCACTCCCATAGCCATGAGCATCGTCGGCCAGTAAATAGCGTGAGGTTTAAGAATATCTTTGGCAATTACATGTTCGGCGACAGCCCAGAAAGATGCAAATTTTTCACCATCAGGATATTCAATTCCAGTAAGATAATTTATAAGCGCATCGAACCAGACATACGTTACAAACGTATCATCAAAGGGGAGGTCGACCCCCCAGGTTAATCTGCTTTTAGGCCTGGAGATGCAGAGGTCTTCCAGAGGTTCGCTCAGAAAAGACAGGACCTCATTACGATAACGCTCAGGACTTACAAACTCCGGGTTTTTGTTGATATGGTCAATGAGTTTCTGCTGGTAACGGGACATACGAAAAAAGTAGTTTTGTTCAGCAATCTCCTCAGGCGCGACCTGGTGATCCGGGCAGTTCCCCTCAACCAGTTCTTTTTCTGTGAGGTATCTTTCACAACCACGACAATAAAGTCCTGTGTATTCATCAAAGTAAATGTCGCCACGGTCATATACCTTTTGCAGGATAGCCTGTACTGTGGCCATGTGGTTGGCATCTGTTGTTCTTATAAAATTATCAGGTTCGATCTGCAAAACCGGCCATGTCTCGCGGAACATCCCGCTTATCCGGTCCACATATTCATGGGGAAGCACATTTTCCACTTCAGCAGCTTTCACAATTTTGTCACCGTGCTCATCGGTTCCGGTTTGAAACCGAACCGTGTCACCGCATAGCCTCTTGAAGCGGCTGTAGGTATCAGCAACTATTGTTGTATACGCGTGCCCTAGATGAGGCTGCGCATTTACATAATAAATCGGAGTGGTTATATATGTTTTCATCTCTCTTTCTTTCTCTTTTTATCGGGATTTTCTTTTTTGACTATTTGTGCCGTCTTCCATTCCGATTTTCCTAAAATAATCTCCTCTCTGTCACTATTGTGAACGAGGATCGACTCCTGAAGAGGCATCTGACGTTTTACAAGGAACTGCTCACTGCCGACCTTTATACGTTTGCCAGGCTTGGGCATGTTTTTTCTCTGCCGCCTATACGTGTCATACTCATAAGTGAGACAACAAAGTAAACGGTTACAAACCCCTGAGATTTTAGTTGGGTTTAGCGGTAAGTCCTGTTCCTTTGCCATTTTTATGGAAACAGACTCAAAGTTTTTGATAAACGAAGAACAGCACAGCTCACGGCCGCAGGTTCCAATGCCACCGAGCATTTTGGTCTCATGCCGCACCCCCACCTGACGCATTTCCACGCGAGTACGGAACTCTTGAACGAGATCCTTTACCAATGCTCGAAAGTCCACCCTATTGTCAGCAGTAAAATAAAATATCATCTTGCTGCCATTAAAGAACCGTTCAACTCGAACGAGGTGCATACTCAATTTATGTTTTTTAATCAGGTCGTTGCACACCCTTGTGGCACGCCCTTCACTCTTAATCAGGTTTGTAAACTTTTCATTCTCATCACTGCCGAGAATCCGAGAGATGGAAAAAGTCGCACTGCGCTCCTCTCCCCGGCAACCGCACACAGGCGCACAACCAGCGACACGAGCTGGCTCCAATCCATGATCGGTTGCAACCATTACGAGAGTGCCAGCAATAAGATGCTCTTCTTTGCTGAGTGCAGTAAATTGCTGGCCATCGTCACGGAATTGTACCCGATAAAAATATGATTCTTCCGACTCATTTGGGGCAGCCGCTTTTTCGCTTTCATCTACAGACATGAACAACCTTCCTCTTCATCCTTTCCTTGCCAACAGTGGAAAACCGGGCTCGTATAAGAAATCTACTGTAGTGTAAAAAGCAAATTCTCACAGACCAAACTCCGGTTACAGTTTCTGACCAACTCATTTTCTGCCCTGTCAATGGCACGTAACTTAGCAAATACCTGCCTGGAACTCCAGCTTTTCAATTCGTCGCCGGTACTCACGGACATCCTCAGTTCGTTGGACTCTTGTAACAACACGTCCCGCAGCCAAAGGCGAAGCAAGCCCAACAACGAAGGCAGATTATCTTTTAATTCGGTCATTTTCTCGGCAAGCTGCAGAACAATACCCACATCCCTGTCCGGATCGATTCTCTTATCAGAAACAGTATCGATGATCTGTTTCCCCAGGGCAACCATTCCTTTTTTTTCATACAGCAATGCCTGGCCTGGACTGCCCTCAGCGAGCCTCGCCAGGAGTTTGGCCTCCTCTGCGTCTACACCCCGTCTGACAAGCAGAACTACAGTATCTTCCACACTTAATTGTGTGAAAGGTACAACCTGACATCTGGAGTTCAAAGTAGACAATATTTCCTGAGACGATTCAGCAGTTAGAATTAAGACATTGTTCTCGGGCGGTTCTTCGAGTGTTTTAAGAAGACTGTTCCCGGCCTCTCTTCGCATGGTGTGCACGTCCTCAAGTACCACCACCCTTTTGCTTGACTCATAGGGCGGATATGTCAATTCTTTACTCAGATTTCTGATCTGGTCTATCTTAATGACCCCTTTTTCAGGACTCACCACCAAAAAATCCGGATGGTTCATAGATCGAAACTTCCTACAGGAAACACATAACCCACACGCCCACACATCGGAATGATCGCGGCAGTTTAATGCGGCCGCGACGCCTTTTGCAAAGAGCCTTTTTCCAACCCCATCGGGCCCTTTGAACATATAAGCGTGCGGCACCCGCTCAGCTGTAAGAGATCGCGTCAGCATCATCTTCGCTTTCTCCTGCCCCAATAATCGAGTGAAACAAATGGCTGTATTTTCAATCATTGCTTAGGTGTGATGTAACACAGGTTACTCTTTCTTTAAAAAAGAGTAGGCTGCCTGCGCCCGTTGTCTGGCTCTTCAGCATCATTCAAGGGTTCGTTCTTTTCAAAGCCACCCAGGTACAAATAACGTTCAAGGCTGCGCTGGTAATCTGTCCAGCTCAACTCCTCCGTTTCCATCTTCCTTCTCAACTGCTCCATCAGGTTCATTTTGGCATCCATATCATCAAGAAAGCTGAGTACAAATGCTTCCACTGTCATAGGAACAGTGGGAGAACCAAATTCTTTACGGCCATGATGACTCAAGATTAAATGCTGCAACTGCTCAAGTGTATTCTCGGGAAAATCTTTTATTCTTGCTGCCGCCAAAGCTACCATTTCACAGCCAATCACCAGGTGACCTAGAAGCCTGCCCTTAGCAGTATAGTCTACCACGCCACCATCCACGGACAATTCCTTGAGTTTGCCAATATCATGCAGCAGCGCTCCTGCTATCAGCAGTGAGCGATTCAAGCCTTCATAATGACCAGAAAGAAGGTCTGCAATTTGAGCAACCGATAGAGAATGCTCCAACAACCCCCCAATATATGCGTGATGTATCCCTTTTGCTGCCGGAGCAGTCTGAAACATGGCCGCCCAGTCACTTTTTTGAAAAAAGTGCTTCAACAGCTTTTTGAGGTAGGGGTCACTCAGGCTGTTCACAATTTTCTGTACATCAGCGGTCATCTCTTCACGGTTTTTAGTAGAAGCCTGAAGATAATCGCCAAGATCAGTTTCTATTTGAGAAACGTGTTTGATATCATTTATTTTTAACTGCAGAGTATCTCGGTAGGACTGCACCATTCCTGTAATCTGAACAACCTGGCCAGGAGCACAAAGCGTGTGCAACTTTTCCGCGTTATCCCATACCGGCCCAGATATTTCTCCGCTCTTGTCTATTACTGTAAGCGTCATATATGGTTTCCCGGCACGAGTTTCTCCCATTTTCGCCATTTTGACGAGGAACAACTCATCAAAACGATCACCTTCCCTTAAGTCTACAACAAAAATATTTTTACCCATCATCTTCCTTATAATCCGGGGCAAACTATCCTATGGCTATGGCGTTTGCCCAACCGCTATCTGTGCCTTAACCTGCAACCTAAATCTTGCAGACGAAAAGTATAGAAAAAATGATTTATCATTTCAAAACAAGCCGTTGCATTCTTCATAATCATTTTAGAAACTCACATGTTCATGAGTACCATTTTTTCTATTACTTGCTACCCTTCGGGGTTGACAATTCTACCGAATCTGCTTTGTTACCGAAGCCTTGAAGTTTTTTTATACGTCTTCAGTTTCGATGCCTCGCATCTTCGGCAGGCTAGTCAATTGCAAAATTGAGGTGCAAAACATTTTTTTTTAAATAGTGCCTGATCGAAAAAATTGCAATTATACAATCAATCAAAAAAAAAACCTCACAAATTCAATGTAAAAAAGCATTGCCTCGTCCATTCACTTTAACAGCTGTCAGTTTCCTGCTTGATGAATATTGTAAAGAATGCAATAATGGCTCTTTTTCTTTTCCACAGGAAGGCTGAACACCCATTAAATAATAGCCGCACCAACTTACATAGAAGCAATCAGGAGTAAAACATGAAAAAACAGATGATCATCTCGGTTCTATCAAAAGACCGACC
The DNA here is from genome assembly GCA_033852035.1 of Desulfocapsaceae bacterium. GTDB lineage: Bacteria > Desulfobacterota > Desulfobulbia > Desulfobulbales > Desulfocapsaceae > Desulforhopalus_A. The sequence continues at coordinate 27,902 of JAWSVG010000077.1, forward strand.
GGGTATTATAGCTGGTATAACCGGTGCAATTTACAAACTCAATGGCGATGTTGCCGATTTAAACCAGACAGTACTCCAAGGATACTTGACCATGATCCTCAATGTCTCCTTTGCTCCTGAAGTGACACGAGAAGACCTCATGGCAGCTATCTCCCACGTTAAAACTGACTGTAAATTTGAAGTATCTATAAAAGAAATAACCCCAGGCAGCGTTGAGGACAGTTTCGAGCTACCAGAAGAAACATATATCCTCACAGTTCAAGGCCCTAACAAGACAGGAATTGTTCACGGAGTCAGTCAATTCTGTTACGACCGCAACATCAATATTTTTGATCTTGCCACTACCCTGCTCAACAATCAATATACTATGGCCCTGCAGCTTGACCTCAAACACTGCACCTCATCCATCACCAGACTTCAGGAAGAGCTTGAGGAGTATTCACAGCAGAATGGTCTCACGGTCATGATTCAACATAACGATATATTCCAAGTGACCAACGAAGTAACCCTGCATTAAGAGAATACAAGCCATATTATTTCCCGATCCTGTCGGGAAAGGAGATACATAACCATGCTACGCTCTGACCAAATACTTTCAACCGTCGAAATGATTCAAAAAGAGAATCTGGATGTTCGAACGGTGACAATGGGTATTAACCTTCTTGATTGTCGAGGCGGTGACATTGAAGAGACCTGCCTGAAGATTGAAAACAAAATCACCAGTCTTGCAGGAAATTTTGTGAACACATGCAACATGATCAGCAAAAAATACGGAATCCCTGTTGTAAATAAACGCATTTCTGTGACTCCTATTGCTCTTGTTGGCGCGGGTTTCAACAAAAATGACTTTGTGCGCATTGCCCAAACACTCGACCAGGCTGCGACCGAGGTGGGTGTTGATATCCTTGGTGGATTCTCAGCCCAGGTTGAAAAAGGAATGACAGAAACAGACAGGCAGTACATTGCTTCAATCCCTGAAGCTCTTGCCAAAACTGAAAAAATCTGTGCATCAATAAACATAGCCACGACCCAGAAAGGCATTAACATGGATGCCCTGGCCATAATGGGCAGAACCGTCAAAGAACTTGCTGAACAGACAGCAGATCAGGGTGGCTTTGGTGCTGCAAAATTTGTAGTTTTCTGCAATCAACCAGGGGACAATCCCTTTATGGCTGGCGCTATCCACGGCGTAGAAGAAGCGGACGCAGTTCTCAACATAGGTGTCAGTGGACCTGGGGTTATTGCCCGGGCGCTGGAACGATTGATAAAAAAACATCCTGAGCCGGGGAGTCTCAAGTTCGATGAACTCGCCGAAGAAATTAAGCAAACGACATTCAGAGTCACCAGATGCGGTGAATTGATAGGCAGGGCCGTCTCAAATTCCCTGGGTATTGAGTTTGGCGTTGTAGACCTTTCACTTGCACCAACACCAACTATCGGAGACAGTGTAGGCGAGATATTTAAAATTTTGGGGGTCGATTCCATTGGTGCACCTGGCTCTACAGCCATACTCGCCATGCTCAATGATGCTGTCAAAAAAGGTGGCATCTTTGCCAGCAAAACTGTAGGCGGGCTCAGTGGTGCTTTTATCCCAGTGATGGAGGATGCAATGCTCGCAGAAGCGGTAGGCGACGGCTCACTCTGCCTGGAAAAGCTCGAAGCTATGACATGTGTCTGTTCTGTCGGCCTGGATATGATTGCCATCCCCGGATCAGTGGATGCTGACACTATTTCAGCTATAATTGCCGACGAAATGGCCCTGGGGGTTATCAACGCAAAAACCACTGCCGCCAGGCTCATACCCGTTCCTGGAAAGGAACCAGGAGATCATGTAAACTTTGGAGGGCTCTTTGGTGCCAGCCCAATCATGCCAATCAATAATGTTGGGAAGTCAAGCCGATTTATTGCCTGGGGAGGACGAATGCCCGCTCCGATACACAGCTTTAAAAACTAACACCGGTAAACGCCCTCCGGGGGGTATAAAAAACAAGAGAATACGGCTTCTATTGCATATCATATGGTTATAAGCAGGCACAAGGTACCTACTTACTTGTTTACCGATGTTAGCCTACTACTGTTCTCAATTTATTTTCCGAAATGGTGGATACGATAGACCTTGTCGTCATCTAGCATAACATGGAATGTAACCTTATCACCTGCCTTCACTGTGTTAAGGTCCACATCTTTGGCAACGGCCAAGTCCATTTTCATTTCAGGCCAGTTGAGTTCTGGGATTGGAGCATGAGTAATATTAACAGACCTATTGAGTTTACTTACACTGTTAATAATGCCCTCCCCCATTGCCTCAGTATGCTTTTGCTCCATGTTATTATGGCTGGTGCTGGTCTCGTGATTCATAGTTCCATGATCCATCTTAGAATGATCTTGGTCCATGGCCAAAGCCGTTGTTGTGCCTAAAAGAAGGGCAAAAGATACTGCACAGATTTTTTTAATCATAATAGTCCCCGTGTGCTTTGAATTGAGATAACTGATACATTCGTTAATATGGCAGTACAACTATTCCAGATGACGAGATAAAAGTTCGATTCCTATGCGTGACGGTTCTACAGGTTCTCGGCTATACACGGGGTATATCAAAGACCTGTCAAAAACACACAACGTTATAGGAACCGGATTTTTTACCACGTCGTCACGCTGCCTCTATTATGTGTACGTAGAACACACAGAAAACCCTCAAATTATTTTGAAAATTTTCTTGCCTCCCAAATATAGTAGACAACCGGGATAATAATCAGAGTCAAAAGGGTCGTGGTAACCATGCCTCCAATCATCGGCAAGGCGATTCGACGCATAACATCTGACCCAAGACCATCAGTTAAAAAAATCGGAGTCAGTCCTATCATAGTTGTCGCAACTGTCATAAGCTTGGGACGAACTCGAAGGGCAGCACCGGTGAGCACAGCCTGATACACATCATCCCTTTTGGTTGGTGGATGTTCCGTCATCTGCTGGTCGATATATAAAAGCATCACCACAGCAGTCTCCACAGCTATGCCCGCAAGAGCAATAAAGCCGACACTGACTGCTACGGAGAAATAATAACCTGCAAGATAGACGGCCCACACCCCTCCAATGAGTCCAAAGGGCAGAGAAAGCATTATCATAAGTGTTCTATCAAGACGACCAAAATGAATCATGAGCAATGTGAAGATAAGTAATATTGCAAGTGGAACAGCAACACGCATCTTCTCTTCTGCTTCCTGCATCTGTTGAAATTGCCCTGACCAGATTATGCTATAACCAGCAGGAAGATCGACACCCGCGGCAACAACTCTACGAGCTTCTTCGACGTAACTCCCTATATCCCGGTCGGCGATATCCACAAAAACCCAACCTGTGAGCCTGGCATTTTCAGATTTGATCATCGGTGGACCTTCCGTGTATTTAATGTCAGCCAGCTCGCCCAAGGGAATATGCTGCCCCTGTGGGGTAGGTATAAGTATTTCGCTAAGGTCACTTGGATCTTCTCGAAAGGCTCTCGTGTACCGGACGATTATGTTGTAACGCTCCCTTCCCTGAACAGATTCACTGACTTTCATGCCGCCGAGTGCAGTGGCAATAACATTTTGAAAGCTCGCGAGGTCGATGGAGTAGCGGGCAATTTTTTCCCTGTCAGGTGTGATTTCAAGGTACTTGCCTCCCTGTACCCGATCTGCAAAAACAGAGCGAGTACCATTTATACCCTGCACGGTTGACTCAACAGATAGGGCAATACGGTTAATAGTATCAAGATCATCGCCACTTATCTTGATGCCGATGGGTGTACGAATACCTGTGGAAATCATATCCATCCGAATCTTAATCGGGTATCCCCAGGAATTAACAAGCCCGGGGATCTTGACAGAATCATTAAGATTTTGAACCAGGTTCTCTTTTGTTACACCAGGACGCCACTGCCCCTGAGGTTTTAAACGAATCCAACTTTCAATCATGGAAATCGGGGCAGGGTCAGTTGCAGTTGCCGCTCGGCCTAATTTACCAAAGACCATCTCCACCTCAGGAACAGACCTGATCATTTGATTGGTTTTTTGTAAGATTTCTTTTGCTTTGGTGATAGATACTCCTGGCAGAGTAGTCGGCATATAGAGCAGTTCACCTTCATAGAGAGCCGGCATGAACTCTGACCCTGTTTTGCTTATAGGGATCACAATAGATGCGAGAAGTGCAAAAGCGCAAAGCAGAGAAACCCATCGCACCCTCAAGGCACATTGCAGTAATGGTTTATAGAGAAAAGTAAAAAATCTATTTATCCAGTTTTCATCTTCTCTTCGTATACGGCCACGAACAAGCCAGAGCATCAGTACCGGTACCACGGTCACCGAGAGTAGAGCGGCAAAGGCCATAGAGTAGGTTTTGGTATAAGCAAGAGGTGAAAACAAACGGTAAGACTGGCCTGTAAGGGCAAATACGGGTAAAAACGATACTGTAATGATAAGTAATGAAAAAAATAATCCAGGACCAACTTCCTGGGCAGCAGCGAGGATAGTCGCGTTGCGCTCCTCGTTTGACAGTTTGTTGCCTTTCACGGAGAGTTTGCGGTGGGCATTTTCCACCATTACAATAGAGGCATCCACCATAGCACCCACGGCAATGGCTATCCCACCAAGAGACATGATATTTGCGGTAATGCCCTGGGCAGTCATGACAATAAAGGCAGCCAGTACGGCCAGGGGCAAAGTCACAATTGCAACCAGTGCAGAGCGGGCATGAAGAAGAAAAATGAGAGAAACCAGAGCCACCACAATTCCCTCTTCCACCAGTTTATCGCGCAAATAGGCAATAGATCCCTCAATGAGTGGAGCCCTGTTGTAAACAGGTACAATCGTTACGCCTTCGGGCAAACCACCTGAGATTTCTTTGATTTTTTCTTCAACACCGCGGATGACCTTTAAGGCATTTTCCCCCGCACGCATAACGACGATGCCTGCAACAACCTCACCCTCCCCATTAAGTTCAGTGACACCACGGCGGAGTTCCGGCCCTTCAATTATTCGCGCAACATCTTTGAGCATAACCGGTGTCCCATCTCGGGAGTAGAGTACAACCTTCTCCAGATCTTCCAGCTTTTCAACATAGCCTTTAGAGCGAATCATAAACTCGGTTTCGCCACGTTCAATAAGCCGCCCACCAACTTCAAGGCTTGCTCGCTGGACCGTTTCAATCACCCTGGCAAGTGAGACATCAAAGGCGCGGAGTCTGTTGGGATTAATGAGTACCTGATACTCTTTAACAAACCCACCAACAGAGGCCACCTCTGCCACCCCATCCACCGTTGCAAGTTCGTAGCGAAGGAACCAGTCCTGCAGGCTGCGAAGTTGAGCCAGATCATGAGTCTTGGTGGTATCAATAAGGGCATATTGATACACCCAGCCAACACCTGTGGCGTCAGGTCCAATTTGAGGGCGCGCGCTGTTAGGAAGATCTGCGCCAATCTTGGATAATGCCTCAATAACCCGGGAACGCGCCCAGTACTGGTCTACTCCATCTTCAAAAATGATGTAAACAAACGAAGTGCCAAACATGGAAAATCCACGCACAGCCTTACTTTTCGGCAAACCGAGCATGGTTGTCGAGAGAGGATAGGTGACGAGGTCTTCAACAATTTTAGGTGACTGCCCGGCAAACTCAGTGCGAATAATCACCTGGGTATCACTCATATCCGGGATCGCATCCAGGGGCATTTTTTGTATCGCCTGAATACCCACCACCAGCAAAACAACGACGAAGAGTGCCACCAACAGTTGGTTCTCTACAGACCAGCCAATAACCCTGGCTATAAAGCTAGGAGAAGATTTGCTATTGTTGTCCATCCTGTTCCCCTTCACTTTGCTGGGGCGCACCTAATACAATTTCTGAAAATGTACTATCAGCATAAGGATTTTTACCTTCTCCTGTAAATTGCAGCCAACGCTCTCCAGCTTCCGTTGAAAAAAGGGCTATGCCAAGGTCTCGGTAGTAATCTGGTCTCCCCTCTACAATCCATGGTTCCAGTGTCTCTGTGAGTTTTGTTAGAAGGTTGCGCCAATCACTGAGGGTAATTTTACCCTGAAGATCAGCCAGCAGATCAGCTGTATCTTTTACAATATAGGCAAGACGAGTTCCTTCAACCTCTGGCAGAAGTTTAGACGCAGCCTTTGCTCCTGCACCCACGACATCAGGGGAGGGAAGGTTCTTTTCGGCCAGTTGTTCATGGATATACAGTCCTGATTCCAACATATGGTTTATTAACACCATTTGCTCACTGTTAAGCTCCAGCTCAGAAAGCCCTGTCGACATTTTCTGCATCTTCTGAAATGACTCCCTCAGTGAAGACTCAGAATCAATGAGAAATTGCCCGCTGGTAACAACCATTTCACTTTCTTTAAGACCTGCCTGCACCTCGACTCTGCCCTTATTTACCAGACCAAGGACAACCAGACGAGCCTGAAAGCTTCCCTCATCCTTTTCTACTATGACATAATTTCCCTGTTTGTTTTGTAAAACACTCTCATAGGGGATAGAAAGGCGTGGTCGAATATCCGTGCTTATCACTACATCTGCGTAGGCTCCAGGGCGAATGTTGCCATTTGCATTTTCAACAATGAGGCGCAGTTTTGCTGTACGGGTCTTGGGATCCACAGTTGGGGAAATATAATCAATAGGTACCATTTCCATATGCAGACCAAGGCTTGGAAAATCAACGTTAACCTGTGAGTTTGCAGAAACAAAAGAGATATCCTGTTCAGCTAGACTCACATCAACCCATACGGTATTATAGTTTTGAATACGCATCGCTATATCCCCAGGACGAAGATAACTTCCCTCTCGTATTTTCAATTTTTCAATCCGACCGCCTCTGGAAGCATAATAGGGCACTGCGCGAAGAATGTTTCTTTTTTTTGCTACAAGGCGAAGGACAGAATCGTGAATTCCTAAGGCTGATAGTCTGTTACGCGTTATGTCAATACGTTCCTTACTCCCCAGGGTAAGAGCTGAAATATAATCCTGTTGAGCGGAAATAAGGTCCGGGCTATAGAGACGAAAGAGAATATCTCCTGCCTCAACCTTATCACCCGGAGCGTTGACAATTAAATCTTCGATCCATCCCTGGACTCTCAAAGAGATATCAGTTTGCAGCCGCTTATTGGCCACAACCTCCCCAAAACTGCGTATTAATCTACCGTAATATGCGGTTTCCACCGCTGCACTGCGCAGCCCTGTTGTCTGCACAAGATGAGAACTCAGCTGCAACACCTTCTTTTCCTCTCCCCGTTCGGTGCTGCCCTCTGCAGCCTGTATGGGGACCAGGTCCATTCCACAAAGAGGACAGCTCCCCATGGTATCGGAAATATAGTGGGGATGCATAGGACAGGTATATTTTATTTCTTCGGCGTAAAGAGGTAGAAATATTAACAGGATAAGTATTGGAAGGAGCACTGCAGGAATATACAATCTCTTCATGGTCAGTTTCCTATATGAATATGGGCATTAGCTTCCTGGAGATAGCGAATGTATGTTTCTTCCTCTTTCGCAATTCTAGAGAGCAGGGAAAGTCGATTAAGTTCTGCTAAAAGACTCGGTTCAAGATTTGTCTGCCCTGAAGCATAGGTACTTTGCAAAGCGTCTATACTGTGTTCAAGGGCAATTTGTTTTGTATTGAGAATGGCAATATTGTTTTGAGATGCCTCTTTTTGGCTTTCTATACTTGCCATTTGCATTTTCCATAAACGCCGAACATCTTCCAATTCATAGAGCGTACTGCGCTGCCTGCTCTGGGCCGAGGCGAGCTTAGGCTGTTGATTACTCGATGCCCAGAGGGGAATGGTCATTCGTAACTGCAAAGAAAACCAATCGTCTCCGTCAAAGCTGTTATTCTCACCATCTTCGCGATTTTTATACGTGGCAGCAAAACCAAAATCTGGTCTGAATTCGGCATCCATTTCCTTTATTTTTTCCCCAGCAACAAGAGTCTTCTGTTTAGCAAGAAGTACCGGATAAAGGCTTCCAGTGGCCCCAGACCATATTTTCCCGTGGTGTTGAACATCCACAAGCTCTGGGATTTCCCCAACCAACTGGATAAATTTCGCAGCCACTCTTTTTCCCTCGGCACGAAGATCATTACTTCGCTTTTCCACCTCTGAAAGCTCAAATTCTATAGTAAAAGTTTTTTGAAAAACGGGCTCTCCAGCAAACACTTCGCCCTGATAAAATTGCTTAAGCTGCTCTATTACACTCTTTTTCTTTTCCTCAATAGCCAACTGTTTATCAATGCGTTTGTACTCAGCAAGTGCTGTATGGAAGACTGCATAAAGACGGGACCGATTGTATTCTGCCAGAAGCTGTTGCACCTGTGCAGATTGGTCATAAACACCCTTCTGCGCCCTTCGATGGGTCGGGTTGGGGATATTTTGAGAAACACCAATAGTCTTTGATGAGGGGAGGTATTGATCAAACGACGGGTCCGATATGGGGATATTTTCAACTCCGATGGAAATTACGGGGTCTGGTAAACCAAGGGCGCCCTCGGCCTGGAACTCCAGAGCTTCTTTTTCCTGAAGAACACGCTGTACACTGGGGTGAGCATCCAGAATGACTACGTATTCATCAATACTTTTCGCACTTGCGCTATTCAATTGGATTACGAGTACCAAAACTATAATGGGAATGGCATGTCTCATTGAAATCTCCTTCAAAATTCATCTCTTCCTCTGTTACGAAACTGGCACCATTATCCCTCACATCATTTATTCATTTTCTGCTCCAGAATTTTTTTAGCGCGGTACACCCTTGTTTCCACGGTTTTAGGACTCACCCCTAGGATGTCAGCACTTTCAATCTGGCTCCTTTCTTCAAGGGAAAAAAGGATCAGGGCAGCCTTGAGTTTATGCGGAAGTGCAGAAATATGTTTATGCAAAAGTGCTATCTCGCTTTTTGTTTGGCTTTTAACCTCTACCCCTGCATCGTATCCTGTGTGGATTGATTCTTTTTCCTCAGCTTCGTTAAAAGAAAAAAAATGCAATACAGCTTTTCTCCTGCCTTTATCCCTGCACAAATTGAGGGCAATTTGATAGAGCCAGGTTTTAAACCGAAACTCATGTTTGAAGGATGCGGCACGGGTATAAACCCGGACAAAAGCTTCCTGCACAATATCGTAGGCAAGGTGCTCATCATGAATGTAACGCAGTACAAAGTGGTAGAGAGGTTCCTGATAGCGTTGCATCAGAACATCGAGAACGAAATTCTCACCTGCGCACAATCTTTTCACCAACTGTTCATCACTGTCGTGTAGAGACTCTACATCTTCAATCATGGGTTTAAACGAAGCCTCTGAACCACATGATCTTTTAGGAGTTCGGCCTGTTCTTTTGTAAGTACGCTTTTTACCTGGGCAAGGTGTTGTAACGTGAGGTGCTGCAACCTCCCCATCGCTCTGTGAATTTCCATGACAACATCTGCAACCTCTGGTGCCTCATACCCTTTTTGTTCAATGATATCTGAAAGTTTGTAGTTTGCCGCTGTCATCTTCTCTGTATAAATGTGCTTTTTCTTGAGATACTCTTTTTCTATTGGAGCAAGAGCCTGTTTCTGTTCATCTGTAACGCCTAAAGTGTGTGTATAAAAAGAATCAATTTCTTCATGTGACGCAGGCATACAGTTAACTCCTGCTACGTTCTTTTGTGCTGTTTTCTGACCGACAAACACACCGATAGACGTCCCTGAAAAAAAGAAAACCAAAAGCATGATTAGGGGAAGTGGTTTCATGGGAATGGTCCTTGCGCATTAAGGGTTAAGAGGTTTGTCGTTGCCAGGCTTTGGTGGGAAAAGTAGCGAAGGTCAAAGAGATCCGGTTCTACACCTTTATCAAAAGATATCTGGCTCAAGGCAAAACATGAACCTAAAACCAGGACAAGGGAAAAAGCTTTCATTGCTGGGGTCAGAGTCAGGTTAAACCGCGCTTTTGATCCAGAGATATCCCTGGTCTCTCGTACTTTTTCCCAGACACCTTGCCTCAAACAGTCCAAGTTGTCATAGGATGGTTCCTGCTCCAGAGAACTCTTCAATTTTCGATCAAAATTATCCATACTTTTTACTCCTATATAGAGGATTCTATCACTGATACGTTCAATGGCGAAGAATCCCTTCATTTTTTTTCAAACAGAACAGCTTCCCTGTTAGCAGATTTTTCTATCGCTATTATATCAGCACCATATTCCATAGCCTGCAATTGCTCTTCTCACCACTGCATGAGCTTGTATCGCTATTCGATGTACTTAACCCTGTTCTAAGCGCCCTTCATTTAATTTCTCTCTTCATGCACAAAACACTTCTCAATAATCCCTATTAAAAGCCCACGTTGAATGAACCAAGTGAGTAAATGTTGCAGTCTCAGTGCGCAACTTTTGCACTACTCAGACAACGCAAAATTAAAGCAATTGTATTAAGAAACACGCAGACCTTGCAATAGTAAGTAAGATGTGATTTATTCCGGCCCGGCACACCCGTTGCACCAGCACACCTGGTTTAAGTAAATGAAAGATAAACAGCAAAAGTTTATATGAGGCATCCTTTTTAGGGGTAGGAAAGATTATTTCAACTCCGCATTAATTACGATCGTTTGAAATAATGAGAAACCAACTTCTACTCCTCCTATTGTTATCGTTGTCCCTCCCTACCCTCTCAACAGCTGCTATAATGCACACTCTGGAACTAGAGTTTGCATACACCCCACCAGCCACATTAGAGCAACAGGTCCTTGGGTATAGACTTTATAAGGATGGAGAGCAGGTTTGTGAAACGAGCGTCTCTAGCGCTTCACCGTCAATAACTTGCGATATTCTAACCGAAGACGGAACATTCAACTTTACACTCACAGCGTTTTACTCGAACGATACTGAAAGTCCGCAATCTCCTCCGTTCCCCTATACTATTGGTTCAACGTCCGCCGCTCTCCCTGCCGATCAGGTTGACACTCCTCTACTCAATACAACAGGCAAGAAAACAGTTGCCTATTCGTGGTCAGTACCAGACATTACAGGCTATAGAATGTACATGAATGACACCACTCTTTGTGAGACCACAGATCGCGATTCAACCTCACTACATTGCATTGCGGATCTCGTAAGTGAGCCTATGGCATTTTCTATTACATCCCTTTACAGCAATGGAACTGAAAGCCAGAAATCAAATATCCTCCTGCTCGACCCTGTCAACACTCTAGCCAAAACAACGGGAAAGAAAATCATTACCTATTCGTGGTCTGTGCCTGATGTTACAGGCTATAGAATGTACATGAATGATACCATTCTCTGTGAGACCACAAATCGCGATTCAACCACACTACGTTGTATTGCAGATCTCGTAAATGAGCCTATGGCATTTTCTATTACATCCCTTTACAGCAACGGAACTGAAAGCCAGAAATCAAATATCCTCCTGCTCGACCCAACAGCAGTAAGTGAAGAGCTACTCAATGCCACGCTTACTGGTTCCGAGTCAGTCAATGACATCACACGCTATACCAGTGATCTTGGTGACAGCGGGTCCGAAAAAGCAACCCTATCGAGTACTGCTGCAACTCAACCACCGACCGCTATCATAGCTTCTACAACCGCCGCAGGCAAAGCAGACCTCGTCGTCAACTTCGACGGGACTTTGTCCACGTCTACCTCCCCCCTGGTGAGCTACCACTGGACATTTGGAGACGGCTCCGAGGCAACCGGTGAAGCAACAGCACATTCTTTTACAACAGCGGGAACCTTTTCAACCACTCTTACGGTAGTAGATAGCCTAGGGCACCGGGATAGTGTAAGTACTCCCATTATGGTAACTGGATCAGATGCTGAAGGTGAAATACCCAATGTCATCACTGTTCCAGAGGACAATTTGAATATAGAAATTGGTACAGTAAGCATCGAGCATGAGTGGATCAAAGTGTACTTCAAAAACAGCTTCAACAACCCTATCGTTATTACCAACCCTCCTGGAGTGAACAGCTCCCAAGCAGCCCTGGTTCGTATTGACAATATCGATCAGGAAGGGTTTGAAATACATATAGACGACTGGGCTTACCTGGCCGAATTACCTTCATTTGCAACTATCAATTATATGGTGATCGAAGCAGGCAATTATACGCTTGATAACGGAATCAGGTTCGAAGCGGGCAGTTTCAGCGGATCAACCACCTCTCAGAAGGTTATCCTGCAAGAAACCTATACTACAGCCCCTGTGATCTTGACCCAAGTAATAACGGGCACGGGCAATGAGTCCGGTACAGTTACAAGCAGGGTACGAAGAATAAGGGAATCATCATTCAAACACCAATTATTTCAGGAACAAAATATACCTACAACAGAACCAAGGGAAGAACGCACGGACTACATTGCCTGGGAACCTAGCCAAGGTGAAGCGTTTGGCCTCCAGTATGAAATTGGCATCGTAGACAACACCGTTACACCTGAGTGGATCGATATCAATTTCCGTGCGAAATTCGGCGACCTGCCCTTCTTTTTCGCTGATGCACAGACCACCAATAGTGAAGACGTCACAACATTAGTGTATCAACAATTATCTCAAACTGCAGTCCAAGTCAAAATTGAAGCACAACAATCATTCGATTCAGAAACAACTCATATCCCAGAAGTTTTTGGTTACTTCATAATGGGTGCTGCACAGTAAAAATACTACAACTGTAACCCAGGTTTTTTTAGTACCTTACTCCGTAAAAGCTGTCAAAAAAAAGAAAATACAGATTCGGTTTTATCTTATACGGTCTAATCATCAACAAGGTACTCACTTACCGTTTACCAGTGTTAGTTTTTTAAGTATCTTACGCTGGATACTTGTCAACTTTGTGTACTGTAGTACACGGCAATCTTTATGCAAATATTTTCCTAACCCCGATAAACTGGAAATAAGTACCTTCACACCTTCACTTTCCCCTTTCACTCCTTAAGGCGTAGCCTGAAGAAATGATTTTGTAATTCGGGCCACTGGATTTCAAGTTTGGAGAACACCCTCGGCAAAATCCAGAAACTTACCGGAGTGGTGCCTCTCAGCGCCCACCATGTTAGAGACCCGAGGAGTTTGGAATCTTTGGGTAAAAACGGCAGCCACTTGCGACGCAGATTAACGACCTCCTCCGCCGTAACCAAGTGGGTGTAACCGTAGTTTCTCCGTTCTTCAACTTGAAAAGAACCGGCGCGATTGATTAATTCACGATACAGTTTTACACTTCGGTAAACCGCCTGATATTCGCCTTCTGTAAGAGAAACTCCTTTATTTAACGTTGATTCGCGGAGGATAATTGAACCTCCTTTTTTAAGATGTCTTGTCAATGAATTGAGGAGGGCGACAACGTCTTTATCGTTCAGGTACATGCACAGGCCGCCGAGGAATATTATGTCGAAGGATGCCGCCGGAAGGTCTTTTCGTCCATCTCCGGCAAGTATTTTGACGTTGGGCAGATGAGCGACCCTTTCTTTGGCAGCCTTAAGCATCAGGTTGCTTTGCTCGATTCCAGTGACACTTTTATAGCGACTGGCGAAGATTTCTGTCCATGCCCCCGCGCCACAGCCAACATCAAGCGCTGTTCCTGAATCAGGCGCATTATTTAGCCAATCATTGATCGTTTTCACTTCTTTTTTCAATCGATATTTACCGGAGCTGGCCGGGAGGTTGAATTCATGGGTCATCATGCTAATAGTCGCCGCTGTTCCGCCTTTTGCGTTATCAAAATAACTCTTGACCGCAGCATCGTTAATCTGCTGCACGATTGGCGCTTGTTCATTTATCAATTGGTTTTCATTCATAACTTCCTTTCTTTCTCGTTGTATATTGCGGCTACTTTATGACATTTGCTCCACATCATCCAACCATACACGGTGGCCAATCCGAGGGCCTAGAGGATGAGGGCATAATGTTTCTGCTCAGGGACAAGCAGGATTAGCAGCACTGAACTTTGATTTCCCTGTGACTTTGACAGCAAGAATGAACTCCGGAAGACCGCGCGTCTGTTGCAGCGTATTGTGTACGCCCGGCATGGGGGTGAACCAATAGGGTCAAAGTACCCTGTAAGGGTTCCATATAACGTCCTGAGCGTAACAAAATTACTGACCGAAGGCAAGGGGCGTTACCGTGAGGTAGGGTTGGAGGAAGCCGGAGTGCAAAAATATGGACCGACGAACAGAAACATCATATAAGGCCTAGTACCTGGGTAAGGAGCATTATGCCCAACGTCTTTGTGGGTGCAAACATGATTAAGCCCATGGAACCGGCGATACCGTAAATGATGCGCTCGGAGTCTCGTGCCTCGCTTCCCTGCATCTCCGAAGTTCACGTTTTTTCTCCCTCAAAGGGGTAATACAAAGAGTCTGGGTAGATTTGTATTCCATGAAGTATGAAATCATTTTCAGTGAAATAATCAGTGGGGTCCCGATATCCAAACATCCCGGCCCAGACAAGGCGTGTCCTGCCCAGGATCTTGTAACAGTAGATCCAGCGTTGTATTCCTGTTTCAGTAATTTCAAGGAATAACCCATACCCATCGGATAATAGGCCAGACTCTTTTTTATTCCTGATCTGTAAGGCATTGAGTTTGGACACTGGCACCTCCAAGTATTACTTATTATGATAAGTTTGAGTTCACTTTTCATGGTGACCCCAAAAGATACCTTTTGGCAGTGGATTTTACTGGACGCTATAAGAAGAAAGTGGCTAAAAAAGACAAGAAAAAACCCGCAAACTGTTGCCAGTTGCGGGTTGAAAAGACTTCGGTGGAAGTCTTTGTACTAAAAAATGGGGCCGAAGGCCGGAGGCGAACCGGCACGAGTCTCCCCACACGCCCCTCAAGCGTGCGCGTCTACCAATTCCACCACTTCGGCCCACATATTTATTCTTTT
>JAWSVG010000151.1:0-1154 GCA_033852035.1 Desulfocapsaceae bacterium
TCCGACCTCCGGCACCATTGACTGTTAGCCTGAAGCCCAATGAATAATTGGTTTTCAGGCTTTTTTTTTGCCCTGATTTTACAGCAAATATTTTATTCTATTTTATGGTAAATGTGCTAAAATTAGATACGCTGTGTATATAAATGTGTATATATTTTTTAGATGAAAGAATGAGATAGGAAAACAGTCTGCTGAGCGGGGTGCATCATGGCATCAATTGTTAAAAAGCAGGGAAAAACAGGGGTATCATACCAGGTACTTATCCGAAAAGGAAGGTTCCGTGAGAAACCTCTTACCCGAACATTTCCTTAAAAAAAGATGCAGAGGTGTGGGCGAGAGGGCAGGAACGCCTGATCGACATGAAACAGCACCAGGATCCAAGGTTGGCTGAGATGGTCACCCTGGACCAGGCTTTAACAAAATATTTTGTAACTATAGAAACTCCCGGGACATATTTTAACGAGCCTACAACCATAGATCGTAAAAGGGCTTGTGGTGCCGCGCTTAAACAATACCTCGGTAGTGATATTTCCCTCGCAGACGTTACTCCTCGCCGAATGTCTGAGTATCGTGATTACCGCCTCAATATAGATAAAGTCTCTGCCTCGACTGTTCGGCAGGAACTCTCACTTATTTCCCATATGTTCACCATAGCAGTTCATGAATGGGAACTACCTGTCACTAATCCTATAGAAAAAATTGCCTGGCCAAAACCTGCAGAAGGTCGTGTCCTTGCCCTTACGGATCAGCAGGCGAGGATCATTATAAACGAAAGTAAAAAAGCAAGTATGGCCCTGTTTCCTACTTATTTACTTGTGCTCATGCATACAGGAATGCGAGCCAGTGAAGCCGCAGGCCTTCGCTATCAAGATGTCGATTTGGTTAAGCAGACAATAACTGTAAAAAAAACCAAATCAAAAACTCCACGAACTGTGCCACTAACCGAAGCTGTTACAGATGCTTTGAGAGAGTTGGAGGCAAAAGACTATTTCTTTCTGACGGAAATTGAACTGACCAAGCCTCGTCTACAAAAACGGCCAGCTCAAAAATTCAGAGAGAGCTGGGATGCAGCTAAAAGAAGAGCGATTCTATCTGACTCTTCAATTCCACAAGAAATCACTCTTCATGATAAGCGTCATTATGGTGAGAGATAT
>JAWSVG010000152.1:0-1361 GCA_033852035.1 Desulfocapsaceae bacterium
GTTCTGATCATTGCCGAAGTCGATACAATCAAGAGTGGATAAATTTACGGTCAAGCGCGAACCTGGTGGGCGATATTGGTTCGAAAGTAGTATCTTCCACAACTATTGCAGAAAATGGAGCAACTTTACATTGAGTTATGTTTGAGATTATCAGGGAGAAGGTAAACCAGAATAGTAGCAATAACTATTGATATTGCCATTCTCAATATTACCTCACCCGTTAAGAAAGAATATTTTGGGCCCAGGTAGGCAGAGGATTTACCTTATTTTCACATCGTCCGTTTTTAACTATGGCAACCTGTTGATACCTGTTTTTTTCTGAAGAGTTATCAAGTATCCAGGCCTCATCGACAAGGGGGAGGCTGGTTTTGACGTTTTGCATAGTTCTTGGAATACGTGCATGGATTTTCTCAGCAGGGACGTCATGTCCACCCTCAAGCGTGCGTTGATAGACTCGGGCTTCGTTCAATGTTGCTAATTCAAGATGAATATAAATCAAGATAATGATGTATCCATTGGCTTTTGCCATGGCGATAAAATCTATCTTGGAGGGATGGGAAAATACCGTTTCAAAACAAAAGGATTCTCCTCTTGAAATCATGTCTTCCCTTATTTCAGTGGCCAGGGCTGCTGCCTCGTAGCTCAGACCTTCCGGATTCTCAGCATCCATGGATCTAGCGATCAAATCTGCGTTAACAAACTTGATACCATGTTTTTTCAGGTAATGATTATAGAACGTAGACTTACCAGCACCATTACCTCCGGCCAGCACCCAGAGCTGCTTTTTTTCCGACATTAAATGACCTCAAATGAGCCATTTTGAAATTGTCCGGTCTGTCTTTCCCCTGTTTTCGTATCCACTCTATCCAGAAGTCCAGGGTGGCTGACACTCACCTCAAAATAGAATGGTGCGGATGTGATCGGTTTTCCTGAAAATTCATTGTTTCGGTCAGACTCAAGTTCTTCAAGTACGGTTCCAGGGTCAATTGATCGGTTGTTAACAGGCTCAAGGCGAAGTTTTTTAAGCCCTTGGGTTACGGCAAAAGCATCTGCTGCACTCATTCTTGATGCAATAGCTTTTCCCAGTTTTGCCCAATATTCCACCTGGCCGTTTATGGATCGGTGTTGAATTTTTGCTTGTCGCTGGGCCTGAAGCACTAAATTTTCGTCAATTCTTAAAGATCGAGTACCCATATGAGCCTCCATAAATCGAACCACTTTGTACGGTTAGCAGCATTTTGATGCACTTTGCATCAATTATTATATTTATTTCTCTTCGTTTTGTCAATCTATGTGAGTAACTATCCATATGGAAGGGAAATATGCTGCTTGTAACCATAACCATCTACACAGTTTGTATA
>JAWSVG010000013.1:0-48905 GCA_033852035.1 Desulfocapsaceae bacterium
GATTATTGCGGCATAACGTTGGGCTAGTTTTTCAATCTCATCAGGTGGTGGAAAAAGACGATGTTTACCAGTAATTATTTCTTTTATACGACTCGACAATTCAGGCCACTGTTCTCTTGGTAATGAAAAATTTCTACCAAGGTTAACAAGTGTAATCTGTTTAACTTTCTGGTTCTTCAGACGAATCTGTGGGTAAAACGAGGCCAATAGCAGGGATTAAATTGAATTAAAGGTCAAGCCCTTCGGGTCGCTGCGCGAACCTTGATTTCAATTTAATCCCTGCTGAACCTGTAGTTATTATTTTTCAAAACAAAAATGTTTTGAATCAAAGTATGCATTCAGTCCGATCAGTGAGTAAGTTCATTGATCTCGACCAAGATCCTAAAGAAGGGGGACTGAATACACATAAAGACATTGCTCAATTATGCGACAAAATCTGGAGCGCAACTTACATGAAGCGCCTCAAAGTAAAGAAGAAAACGGTCACAGATTTCTGAGATGGAGCCGTTTAAAAGAATAATATTTTTTTCAGGAAGTAACTCTGCACGAATCTCTGGAGCAAACTTTGCGGATCTCTCTGATCTGGATTGTATGTTAGGTGACAATTAGAAAGTGCTCTCGCGACAATTATCAGTGTATCGTAAGTCACATTTACCCTTCTAAAAAAATCTTCTTTTACGCGACTCCCAATGATTGTTTGCATAAAGATCATTGGCTCTTTGACAGCAGTGCTGTTAAAACTGAAATTTCAATTTGAAGGAAGATATACAGGAGCCGTGTACGAGGCCCGTATGTACGGTTCTGCGAGAGGGATAAGGCGAGCATAATTACCTCACCCTATTCCATGGCATAAAAATCTTACACCAGAAATAACCAAGAGAGTATTTCGTTTAAATGCTATTTGGGACAAGAGTGATTTAATGAACATTCTTCTTATTAATCCCCCTAATTGTGGGCGTAGTATCCCAGAGGAACGATTTGGAATAGTTTCTCTAAAGCAAATATTTCGGGGTGAACCTCTTGCTTTAGAGGAACTGGCGGGGAACCTGCTGGAGCACAATGTCCGTATTGTTGATCTCAAAGCAAGTCCTGGTGAATTAGACGAAATTCTCTCTGAATTTATTCCAGATGTGGTTGGGATTACTGGGGTAACCTGTGAGGCTAACTCCATGCTGAGCATCGCTTCTCAGGTAAAAAAACAGTGTCATCCGACTGTGGTGGTCGGAGGGATTCACGCAAGTAATGATCCTGCATTTTTCAATCATGAATCTGTTGACTTCATCGTCGTTGGCGTAGGGAAGAAAGTTTTTGCTGAGCTGATAGCTTTACTGGAAGCAGGGAACCCCGATGACACTATCTTGCCCGGCCTCATTCGAACCAACCCAGAGGGAAAAATACAGCGACCGAGTCTCTGTAATTCTCTTGTGGATCTGGTCGAAGATAAGCCACCAGCTTATGACAAAGTGAGTAGGTATCGTTCGCACTACAGGCTGGAAAAATTGGGAGTGAATATGGGTTTTGTCGCTTCTGCATACGGCTGTACGCACCACTGTTCTTTCTGCTGTATCAAGGGACAAACGGGGGGGAGATATCTGACAAAATCAATTGATACGGTGGTAAGAGATATTAAACTGCTTGGTGACATTCCAGTCATCAGGCTTGTTGATGCAAACACCTTCGGAGATATTGATCGGGCAAACATTCTTTGTCAGGCTTTTGTTAAATCAGAGTTGAAAAAACAGTACCTTGCCGATATTCGATCAGATACCGTTGTTCGTCACCCGGAAATGCTTCGGCAATGGAAAGAAGCAGGACTGCGTGCGGTTATTATTGGCTTTGAAGAGATAAATGATGTAAGTCTTTCAGCCATGAATAAGGCCAATAAGGCCAGCATCAATACAGAGGCTATTTCGATTCTCAATGAACTAGGAATCACTATTGTCGGAGATTTCATTATTTCGCCCGAATACGATGAGAGCGACTTTGAGCGGCTTGGCACCTACCTGGGTGAGAGACAAGTCGATCTACCTATGATTACTGTTATGACTCCTCTGCCGGGAACACCCCTTTACGATCAGCAGAAGAACCACATTGTGAACCATAATCTTGATTATTACACGCTGACCAATGCTGTTACAAAAACCAAGCTTAATGAGAAACTTTTTTATACGCTCTATGCTGAACTTCTTTCAAACAGCCATAAAAATGCACGGATTTAAACGATGAATGCTTTTATTACAGCAGTTTCTGCCTTTTTACCCGGCAAGCCTGTAGACAATACGGAGCTTGACAACTACTTGGGGAAAGTAAACAAGGTTTCGACCCGAACTCGAAAGATTATACTTGCCAACAACGGTATCACGACCAGGTACTACGCTCTGGATCCAGAAACCGGCAAATCCAGCTATACTAATGCCAAAATGTCGGCCGAGGCTGTTCGTCTGCTGCGACATGACAATGGTGCAGCAGGCGTGTCTATAGAATGCCTTTGTTGTGGTACTTCCACGGCCGATCAGATTATGCCGGGGCATGCCTCTATGGTCCATGGGGAATTACCTGAAGCAGGACCATGTGAAGTTGTATCTTTTGCAGGGATTTGTCTTTCTGGTATTACTGCCTTAAAGTTCGGCGCTATGTCGGTGGCGTTGGGGGTGACACAAAATGCAGTAGCAACTGGTTCTGAACTTGCTTCAACATTTATGCGGACATCATTTTTTGAGACTATGACCGGCAATATGAACCCAAAAGATGAAAAAGAATGTCACTCGGCCTTTTCTTTTGAAGCGGAATTTTTGCGCTGGATGCTCTCCGATGGTGCAGGCGCAGTACTCATAGAAAATGAGCCGACCATTGGGGGGATGAGTCTTCGGATAGACTGGATTGAAACTGTTTCTCATGCACATCGATTAGAGACCTGCATGTATGCAGGTGCTGTGAAACAGGAAGATGGGCGTCTTGTTGGCTGGCGAGAATGTGCTGTGACTGACTCTTTGGAAAAACATGGAGTAATGACCATAAAACAGGATGCCCGTCTGTTGAATGAAGAAATAATCAGCGTCACGGTTGGTCAGAGTTTACCGTCGATAATTGCAAAGCATGACCTCAAACCTGAAGATTTTGACTGGTTCCTGGCGCATTACTCTTCAGACTTTTTCCGAGAACCGCTTATGAAGGAGTTGCAGGATATCGATTTCCCTCTACCTGAGAAGCAGTGGTTTACCAATCTTTCCAGCAAAGGTAATACTGGTTCAGCCTCATTCTATATTATGTTGGAGGAGCTATTCTCTTCAGGTAAATTACAAAAAGGGAACCGTATTCTCGGGATGATTCCTGAAAGTGGCCGGTTTTCTGTCGGCTGGATTTCTTTAACCGTGGTGTAAGTTCAACCGTGGACAGCACCACGTCATGAGGAGCGTACAGATTGATTTCTTGTTTGTTCAAGAAACCAATCTGTCTCAAGACACTTCTCCTGTTTACCTCGGTTAGAATAACCAGGGAATGAACATCTTCGTCCGTTGCATGTAACTTTCATACGCTTCACCGAAAAATTCGACATTCTCGCCCTCTTCCACCTTGGCTACAGCGATGAGTAAACCGCTCACTGATAGAATTAGTACAATGTTTAATGACGTAATATGTTTAAAGAAAACGCCCCATCCAAGAAAAAGCAGGGAGCTGTACATAGGATGTCGGATAGAGCGATAGAGGCCTACTTCCACTATATGGACAGTATTTTCAAAAGAAAGGTTCCCTGGCATATGTTCCCGTTCTGCATGTCCACCGCTTTGTTTGAGCATCATCAGAGAATTGACAACAAAAACAATCGAGGTGAGTAAAAGAGACCATGACAAAAGATGTGCTGGTGAAAATGGGTCTTTGAACCAGTATGGATAGTTGAGTAAGACTAATAGTAAAATCCCTTCAAAGACAAAAAAACGGTAAAAACCGTGACTCCTCGAGTTAGTTAAAGCCCGCCTGGACAACCTGATAAAAAAAAGGGTAAAAATAATAAACAGTGCAATGCGAATCAAGGTGGACTCCCTAAAAATGGATCATTTTTTTAAACTCATCTGTACCCAGTATCAATTTTACGGTACTGAATGAGCCCATTATGGTGCCGATGACCCCAGGGGCTGTGACGTTTTGTCCGGCAAGATACAGCCCTTTCACGGCGGTTCGATTGAGCAGGGCCGTCGCCAGCATTTGACTCGATGATCGCAGTACCCCATAGGCGCTTCCACCTGGACTGTTAACCCAATCCCGCATTGTCAGAGGTGTGTAGGCGTCAAGGATTTTGGCTCCCTTAAAGGAGCCAAACATTTGTTCTGCCTCTACAACCAGGTTCGAGGCGTGGTGTTCCTTTAATGCAAGATACTCATTGCCTCGTTGACCGCTTTGTGTGTTCACCCAGGGTTGCCACAACTCATTCTTTCCAGATGTCAGGATCGACAGGAGGTTGATTCCTTTTTTTTCGCTTTTCCGTATTTGATAATATTTGAGATCGGGTACTTTGCCCGTTTGATCTGTGTCGATTTTAAAGATGTTGTAAGGGATTTCTGGGTGTGTATCACCATCGATTTGGACATGGACCGAAAAAATCCCATGGGTATCCTGCAAACTACTGATCCGTTGCCGGTATGAGGGCTTCACATCTCCTTGCGCAAGCATCTGCAAAACAATTTTCGGGTGCACTGCTCCTATGACGGTTGAGGCGGTCAGATTTTCCCCGGATTGCAGTTGCACTCCTTGTACAACACGTGACCGGACATTGATGCGGCTGATCTCTGCATTGGTAATTATTTTTCCGCCCAACGCCTTTAACCGCGCTGCAAAAGCATCTGCCATATCCGAGCCATTGCGATCAAGACGCCATGAAGAAGAAACGTAGGAACCAAGTGCCATATTGTGATAGTAGGCAGGACAGTCATGTAAAGGTACACCGATCCAGCAAGAAGGTATTGACAAGACACTTTGCAACTCCGGTGAACATTGGAGTTCAGTGAGGATTTTCCCCAGGGGTTCGAACTGATCAGACAAGGAAAAACCGCTATCACCTGCAAATAAAAAATCCAGCTGGTGTAGCTGTTCTGCAGCTTTATGTATAGGGGCGAGGATCTTGGCTATTTTTTCGTGCTCAAGAGGAAACGCCAGGGTGAGGTTCTCTGCGTAAGCATCAATTCCATGGGGCATATCAAAGGTTGATCGGTGGGCGGTGGGTGAGTCAAAAATATATCTGTCGATGATCCCGTTCTGCCCCATCCTCGTGACCGGAATTGCCTTGGTAACTCCTAGGTAGTCAAAAAAAGTCCGGAGGACTTGGCCCTTGTCGAGCGACCCCAGGTAGTGCACTCCCACAGCGCATTCGATGCCATTACGACTATAGCTCCGCATCAGTCCGCCCGGCTGGGAATTTTTCTCTAGAACAGTAACGTCAAATCCAAGTTTAGCTAATATTATTGCGGTGCTGAGACCACCTATGCCAGCCCCGATGATCAGTATTTTTTGTGGTATGGATGAAGAACCTTTCATAATTGGCACATTGAGCTTTTAAGAAGGTTAGTATCTTAGAAGTTATTTATACCCGTCGAGCGAGTACTGAAAAGAGGCCTGACTTATTTCCCGTTTATCGGGGTTCGTTTTTAACGAATAAGATATTCCCAGAGCGGGCCCGTATATCCACGGGAATACATCTTGCTGACTGCCTTAATCTCACCTGGGCCACTGGAGCCGACGAGGCAGTTACTGCGCTTGCCAACCCTTGCTGTAACAAGTTCTTCGATGGTTCTGTGATCAATGTTGTCGGGTTGGTAGAAGATGGGCTTGAGTAAATTGGTAGCGGCTGTGATTTTTCCCTCGCTTAGTGCGATGTCATAGAGTGCGGTTTGGGGTAAGATTCTGATGCCGATGTAAAAGAAGCAGAATGTCTTTGTAAGCTTATCGATGTTATTCAGGCTTTCTGTGATGGTTGTGGCCGATTCCCCGGGGCTTCCCATGAGGAAATAATGGGCTACATGCAGTCCTGCGTTGATTGCCTGCATATGGGCGGTAAAGACATCGGCAACAACAAAAGGTTTGCGATAGGTTTTCAGTACTGACTCCGCCAGGGATTCAGTACCAAATTCTACATGAGCAAGACCCGCACTTGCCAAGGTCGAAAAATAATCAGCGGGGAGTCTGACGGGCGCAAAAAAACTGCCCCAGGGAATGGAGACTCCGGCGGTCTTGAACGACCTGGCCACAGCCAGACTGTGCTTGATGTCAGAATTAAAGGCGGAGTCAGTGATAAAAAAATATTTGGCTCCGGCATCTTGTAGCTCCAGGGCCATTCTGGCCACCTCATCCGGCTCAACCAAACGGTGCTTTCCCCCCTCGATATGAGGGTAAGAGCAGTAGATGCAATTAAAGCAGCAGCCTCGCTTGCTCTGTAGATTGAGCATTCCTCCCTTTTCGAGATAAAAATCATTGTGGGCGGCGTGGCTCTGAAAGTTACGAACAATAGGGCCATCCCAGGGAGCTGGAATGATGGGCTCCGTGGCAGAGGACGCAGAAATAACTCCGGGCAGTTGTGCCGGATCTTGCCCGTCTTTTATGGCTTCAACAAAGAGGCCGAATCGTTCCCCCTCACCTATGATACCGAAATCAGTGCCCAGGATAGAGAGAATCTCTTTTGGCATGATAGTGAAGGCGCTGCCACCACAGACAATTGTGGCTTTTGAATGTGATCTCATACGGGAGACGACTTCAGCGTAGTCTTGGATGAAGTATCGAGAAGCACCAGCATCAATGTTATCAATATTGCGGCAGGACAGCCCTATGATGTCGGGGGCAAAAACAACCAGTATCTCCTCAACATCCGTGAGCGAGAGTACATTGAGGTCTGCAATCTGCACCTCGTGATCCGGCGAGATGGAAGCGGCGACATAATCTAGGCCTAGAGGGTACACCGGGTAAGGGACCGTGAGGGTGTTCGGTGATACAAGCAGTATTTTCATGGCCTGGAAAATTCCATGGCCGTAACATATTCTCCAAGGCCAAGTATGAGGATTTTGCACGTTTTGTCGGCTAAGTCAATATCATTTCCCCCTGTCAGAGCACCGGGGACAATTCCCGATTCTAAAAAGGAAGCGGCAAGGGCCGCAGCCACAGCCGAGGCAGAGCCAAATTCACCGGTAATTTTGCGGTAGTGGATAATGGGGGCCGAAAGGTTTGACAGTGCCATAAACTGATCAAGCTGTTTTTTTCCATCACTCTTCCTTACTGCGGGGATACCAGCAAGAATAAGCGCATAACTGCCCTGTTGTTTGAGAGCAGGCAGTGAATCTACAAGTTTTGCAACCAGGTCTTCTGCTTTGCTGCTCTGATAGAAGGGGATGGATAGGATGCATTTGGCACCTTCTCTGTTTCGGTTGACGCAAAAGGCGCCGCCGCCATCGGCCAGGGTTGATCCGAGGCTGATTGAAGGATCGAAGAGGGGAGAAAAATTTCCATGCCCTTCGTCAGCGCCAAGAATAAGCGCAGGTTCTGGCGAATCGTCCAACATCAGTTCTGCGGACAGCAGTGCCTGTTCAAACGAATAATCGCCCCCGCTGGTGGTAATATTGGGTCCTGTGGCACCAAACAGTATAGCAACCTGGCTGGCTGGCCCATTATGAACGGAACCAACAAAGTCGGTGGGACTTGGGAATTGCTCGTTTGATTCTGCCAGACGGTTCAGAAAATCATGGGTTTCGGAAAGGGCTCCCCAGCTGGTGCCCATAAATACAGTAGCCGGTTTTTGACTGAGAGCCGCGTCCTCAACGGCCTTTGAGGCGAGGGAGAGGGTCATTCGTGGTAGCCGTTTGAGCCGACGTACTAACCGTGGGGGCAGGTTTTTGGAAATACTATCGAGTCCTGCCATACCTGAAACTGGACCGCCTTCATGTATCCCGCGGATGGTTTCAAGAATGCCTCCGGCTCCAGTCAGGCAGGAATACCCATGGATGGCCAGCGCTCGCGCAGGTTGTCGAGAGGTCGTGTTAAAAAAGGTATCGACTGCGCCGATGGCGAGTGAACCGTTGTTGCCACCAAAACCAAAGGAGTTGGAGAGAACCGCCTTTGTGGGTCCTACAAGTGGGCTCGTGAGCGGGGTCAGGCCAAGCGCAGGATCAGTTGTTTGCAAACCGGTATTGGCTGGCATAAAGCTGTGGGATATTGCCATTGTGGCAACCACCGCCTCAATGGCTCCAGCGGCAGCGAGGGTGTGGCCGGACGCTCCTTTAATTGATGAAAGCGGAGGAAGAGAGATAAACAGTCTGCGTACGGCTTTGGACTCTGCCAGATCATTATCTGGAGTACCAGTGCCGTGAAGGTTGATGTAGCTGATATCTGTTGGCTTGAGTCCGGCGTCAGACAAAGCACTTTGCATCGCCATGAACGCGCCCTGACCTTCCGGGTGAGGAGCCGCAGGGTGATAGGCGTCGCAGGAAAGCCCCGCACCAAGGAGTTCTGTAGAACAACTTTTTGTTTTTTCAGTGCTGAGAAGAAGCATCCCCGCACCCTCTGCCACGGCCATGCCTTGTCGGTTCTGATCAAGAGGTTTGCAGCCGGACCGGTCAACAAGTTGCAGGGAATGAAAACCAAAATAGGTAAGACGACAGAGTGAGTCTACACCACCAGCAAGAACTGTTTTGGCCCCACGACTACGAAGCATTTTCAGTGCCATGGCCATGACCGCAGCACCGGAAGAGCAGGCCGTGGAAATAACCACAACCGGACCCGTACAATTAACTTGCCTGGCAAGAGAGCTGGCAACAGTGTGTAAACCGTGATACTGGTAGTGCTCTTTTTCCTGATCACCGTTCTTGAGCAATTCCTCGGTGGTGAAGATGCCGCCGGTCGTGGTGCCAATAATTATTGCATCAGGTGGATGCGTACATTCTGCCATTGCCTGTTTGGCTGCAATACTTGCCAAGCGGTGCGTTCTGGGGATCAGAGAAGATGATTTATCCATGCCTGGAACAACACCAACCGGAAGTGGTGGACCTTGTAGCAGAGAAAACAGCTCCAGTGGCTGTATCGCCGAACGGTTTTCGCGCAATGTCTTTTCTGTGGCTGACAGTCCTTCGCCCAGAGAGCTGATTATCCCCCTTCCAATAATATAAACCGCTTGCTTGCTCAAGATAATGATTCGGCAGAATTTTCTTGAATGTACTCGGCCAGACTGGCGAGTGAGGAAAATATTTTTTGACCGACTTCCTGATTATTGATGATGATGCCATAATCTTTTTCAACCATGACCACCATTTCCAAAACATCAATGGAATCGATGCCGAGCTCACCTCCAACCAGTTGACTGTTTTCATTAAAATCTTCTGGCTTTACGTCTGCCAGATTCAGAATTTCTATAAGTTTGACTTTGAGTTCTTCTATTAATGCACTCATAATTTTTTGCTTTTATAGTTCGGTTGTATTAATAAAACCTTCAGGAGCGTGGCAACAAGACAAGCTCGGTTTTATGATGAGTTGTGACTGATGTCAAATCAGGAAAAAGCATAATGCCAATAAATTCGTCGATTGCCAACAGGAATCTGTCATCTAATTGGGTGGTGATTCCTCTAATATTAAGGTATCTTTTTAGTGCCTTATAATCAGTTTCTTGTTTTTTAAAAGAAACGAATTTGGTTAAGGGACTTACTTGCAGCTTGTCTGCGTTAGCACCTTACTCCGTAAAAAACTTTGATAAAAAACAAGAAAATGCGGGTTTGAATTTATCTCATACGGTAAGTAAGCACCCACAAGGTACTTACTTACCGTTTACCGGTGTTAGCTGCAAGACAATGAATACTATAATGATTTCCGACCTAACCATGGAGGACTTTCTTCCGCATCGAGGTCACATGATGTTGCTGGAAAAAGTGCTTGAGGTTGACAGCAAACATGCCCTCACTCTTTGTCGTGTAATAAAATCCTGGCCTATGGCGGATGAGAATGGGGTGGATCCTCTGATACTTATCGAGCTGGCAGCGCAGACTGCAGGAGTGTGTAATGGCTTGGATAGAATCCAAAACAAAGGGCTAGAGTCGGAGCAGATGGGGTGGTTGGTTGGTATCAAAAAGACTGAATTTTTCATAAACTCACTCCCCTTTGGCAGCGAAATAATCACCAGTGCAGAAAACACCTATAGTTTTGAAAATCTTCGGGAAGTCTCCTGCGAACTGCACATCGAAAATAAACTTATCTGTAAAAGTACCTTACAGCTCTTTCAGGCATAACTCATATGACAGTTGAAAACGAACAAAATAAACAGAATGAACAGAAAATTGCCATTGTAACCGGTGGCAGCAAGGGGATAGGCCGGGCCATCTGTGTAGAGTTGGCGAGATGTGGCTGTTACACTGTTATCAATTATATGGCTGATAAAAAAGGTGCAGAACAGACTTTAATGCAGGTTGAAGCTGTTGGCGGCCACGGTGAAATCTATCAGTTCGATGTCAGGGATGAACAGGTTGCGAAGATGGTGGTGGATGATGTTGTCACGCGACGAGGCGGTATTGATATCCTGATCAACAACGCTGGTATCGTGGCTGATGGTTTGTTCATGATGATGTCTGCAAAAAACTGGCAGTCGGTCATAGACACCAGTTTGAACGGATTTTATAATATGACCCAACCGGTGGTTGAGCAGATGGTACGCAGGCGCAAAGGGGCTATTGTCTCCATTTCCTCCGCCAGTTCTCTTATGGTAAATCGTGGTCAGGCCAACTATTCGGCTGCCAAGGCTGGGTTGAATGCTGCCAGTAGAGTGGTCGCCTCCGAGGTTGCCCGAATTGGTATCCGGGTCAATGTGGTGGCACCTGGTCTGATTGAAACAGACATGATTGCCAAGGCACCAAAAGCTGAAATCAAGGCCATGATTCCCATGGCTCGGATCGGTAAACCAGAAGAGGTTGCTCAGGTTGTCAGTTTTCTCTGCTCTGATGCAGCCTCCTATGTGACAGGACAGGTACTTTCGGTGAACGGTGGAATGTACTAATGAAGCCTTGTGTACTGCCCGCCGTACTGGTGCTATGTCTTTTTGTACTCAGTCCTTTCTGTCAGGCCATTGAGCAGGAAGCGATTCCTCTCCAGTCCATACAGGCGGATTTTATTCAGGAAAAGCATCTGAAAATTCTGGTCAGGCCTCTGGTATCAACAGGGACCTTTACCTTTCAGAATCCTCAGTCCCTGCGCTGGGAATACCTGGCACCTGTGCCATCTGTCCTGCTTATGCATGGCGACAAAATAAAGAAGTTTGTAGAACGGGATGGTCAGCTGGTTGAAGACAAAGGGCTGCGTCTTGACTCCATGCTGGTGGTGCTCGGCCAGATCAGCAATTGGCTGGATGGTCGTTTTTCTGACAATGATATGTTCATCGTTTCTTTTATTGATGAACGTACCGTCCTGCTTTCTCCTAGAGATCAAGGCCTTGCAGGCCTGATAAGCAAAATTGAACTGAAACTTGCCGCCCGGAAAGGGTTCCTTGATGGGGTAACAATTTTTGAAGGTCCTGATTCGTACACGAAGATGACCTTTGAAAACAGGATCCTGAATAAGGCGGTACCCCTCTCCGTATTTACCAAAAAATGAAACTCCAGCTTTTCTATTTAACTGTACTCCTGGTTTGCCTCGCGGGTTGTGCAACAGGACCTCAATCCCGCTTGCCGGAGTTGATAGCTGCTGGATACGGAAAAAAACAACATGGTTGCGCAGCTGTTTTTCCTGAGGGGAAATGGCAGTTTTCCCATACCATTGACTTTGCCTTGGAGGACAGATTCGGCACTCCTGTTATCGGAATCACCAGTCTTAACGGCAAAGATATAGATGTCGCTCTCATAACGGTGGAAGGACTGACCCTTTTTGATGCAGCTTTTCACCATAACGGGGACACCGAAGTGAGGCGAGCCGTCCCACCCTTTGATGGACCCGAGTTTGCCCAAGGTCTGATTGGGGATATTCGAGCCATCTTTCAGTCTCCGACTGGCAATATGGTTATGGGGCAGGTTGCAGGAGTAACATCAGCCTGCCGATACACCAGCAATGAGGGGAGTGTGGTTGATGTTCTGCTGGATGTGAGTGACTGCTGGCAAATAAAGAGTTATAGTTCCGACCTGATAATGGATCGCTCTATTGTCGGCCGATCATGCAAGAAAAAAGGATCCAGTCTCATCCCGGATTACCTCGAGTTGAAAACCTACGGCCAGATCGGCTATACCCTGAAATTGACCTTGATAACTGCTGATAAATATAAATGAAATTTAAACTGATATATCCCAAATGGGCCAAACTGGATCGGCAGACTGAGTTTCATATTCCCCCTCATGGACCGGTGGTCTTTGCTGCGACACTGCCCGATTCTGTTGATATCGATTTTGTTGACGAAAACCTGCAAGAGATAGATTTTGACGAGGCGGCAGACTTTGTTGGTATTTCCATGATGCTCACCGTCCAGGTAAAAAGAGGCTGGGAGATTGCGGATACGTATCGAAAAAGAGGCGTTAAGGTTATCTTCGGCGGTATTGCCACCATGCTCCACGCCGAGGAAACCATGGAACATGCAGACTCGGTCTTTCTCGGTGAAGCAGAAGGCCGGATGGAACAGGTGCTTGCTGATTTTCGTCAGAATAGATTACAGCCCTGCTATGATTTTATCAACGATAGGCCTGACATTGCTCTGGTAGGTCCGGCAAGGCGGGATCTCCTCGACCGCAAGCTCTACAACTATAAAGGCGTGCAGATGGTCGATCTGGTCCATGCTTCGCGAGGTTGTCGCTTTCATTGCTACCCTTGCGCCGTTTCCTATCTGGGTGGCAGAGTGTTTCGACCACGGCCCATTGATAAGGCGGTGGCCGAGATTGCCGGAATCGATAATAACCGGCTCTTTATTGTCGATAATTCTCTGGCTCAGGATACCAAATGGGAAATGGATCTTTTTCGGGAGATGATTCCATTGAAAAAAAAGTGGTGCTCTCATCCCATCGAAGACAAACCGGAGGTTCTTGATCTGGCAGCTCAGGCTGGGGCCTGGTATGTCTACCAGGCTGTCTTTGACACTTCTGATTACATTAAGGAGCGGATCAAACGCTATCACGACTATGGTATAGGGGTGGAAGGGACAATTCTTTTGGGGCTCGACACTCACACAGAAGATGACATTAAACGGTTGATTGATTTTTTGCTTGAGATA
Organism: Desulfocapsaceae bacterium; assembly: GCA_033852035.1. Taxonomy (GTDB): domain Bacteria; phylum Desulfobacterota; class Desulfobulbia; order Desulfobulbales; family Desulfocapsaceae; genus Desulforhopalus_A. The sequence goes on from JAWSVG010000013.1 coordinate 13,202, forward strand.
GAACTGGATCTCGCCGAATTCACCGTGCTGACACCATTTCCTCACACCAGGGCCTATGAGGAGTTGAGCAAACAAAACCGCATCCTGTCCCATGACTGGAATGATTTTTCGGCCGACCAGGTAGTCTTTCAACCTCAGCATATGAGTGCCGGAAAACTCCAGGAGCTCCTTGATTATGCGTGGAACACCTTTTATCAGGATGAACCTCAATCGATAAAAATGGCCAAACTGTTTAAAGAGGTTGTGAAAAAAGAAATGGCCGACAATACCTTCAAACCGCGGGATAGGAGTTTAAGCGGACAATCTTTTGGCAAGGCGGCAACCAGGGAAAATGAACACTGATTTTTCAATTGATATAGAAACGGCCCTACAAAACCTGCTCAAAGGGCCTCACTATCCAGACAGGGAGTTTATCCGTTCCGGGGCCACCTTTGGTGAAGTATATGCCATGGCAGCCTCTCTACGTACTGCACTGGCGGGTCCAGAATATCAGGGAGCATCTGTCTGCCTCGCAGCGGACGATAAGGCAATCATTGCTGCGGCTCTTTTAGCCTCACTGGCCGGTGGGCCTCGCCTTTTGCTGCCCTATGCTTTTTCTGCCAAGGCCCTGACCAAGATGCAGCAGGTTACCGGTTTTAACATCGCTATTTCAGATGCTAAGAGAGATTTCCGTGAAGGGGTACATGTCATCTGTCCGCAATCGACAGGGGCGACGGAAATTCCGGTGAGTGGTCCCCCTTCCCCCCCCGCCGAGCTGCTGAGAATTTTCACTGGTGGATCCACTGGTTCGCCACAGGTCTGGGCCAAAACAAGGGAAAATATTTTTAGTGAAGCTTTTTATCTGGCCAGGCGTTATGGAGTGACACAAGATGACTGCATTATGGCTACCATTCCGGCCTACCATATTTATGGCCTGCTTTTCTCTGTTGTGCTGCCTCTTGTCTCTGGTGCAACTGTTGTGGACGAGGCTCCAGCTTTTCCAAACGAAATTGTTCAGCGTGCAAAAGAAAACGAGATCACCATTCTGACCAGTGTTCCGGCCCACTACCGTGTCTTGGGTGAGGCCAAATTAAATAGATCTCTCAGGCTGGCTTTCTCATCTGCCGGAATGCTTGATAGAGCGGATAATGATACCTTTTGCCGCAGCAATAGGATTGGCGTGGTGGAGGTGTACGGGTCCACCGAAACTGGTGGCATTGCCACGAGAAACAGAGAACTCGGTGACGAATTTTTCACTCCTTTCTCAACCATTGACTGGAAGATTGTAAAGGGTCGTCTGGCGGTATGCTCGCCCTATATCTCACCGGATTTAGCCGTTGATGAAGAGGGTTTCTTTACTGCCAATGATCGAGTGGAGGCCAGGGAAACCAATGAATTTAGCCTGAAAGGGCGCGCCGATACAGTGACCAAGGTGGGAGGAAAAAGGGTGGACCTCGACGAGATTCGATTGCGCATAAAAAATAAACCAGGGGTTACGGATTGTGTGGTTGTGGCCCTGCCTGAATCAGGTGGGCGCGAAAACCAGATTGGTGCTTTGATTCAGGGAGGTGAGGTTGATACTGAGATGATCAAAAAAGACCTGTTCGACGTGCTGGAAACCTACGCCATGCCCCGTCGTATAAAAACAGTGGATCTGATTCCTGTGAAGAAAAATGGAAAGTACGATTGGCTTGGTATTGCCAAGCTTTTGAAAAAATGACCGATCTCAACCAGAGTTTTGCTACAGGGTATGCTTGCCTTTCGGCTTGGGCGGGGCTCTTTGACAGGATCAATGTTTTCCCTGTCGCCGATGGCGATACAGGAACCAACCTGCGCATCAGCCTCGCACCTCTTCGTGATCGTGGAAAAGTGTATAAAACAACCTTTGACCTGCTGGCTCGCTGTGCTACTGGCAACTCCGGTAATATTGCAGCAGCTTTTTTCAGGGAATTGTGTCAGGCTAGAAACTATGCCGAGCTGGCAGATACGGCCGCACGTGGTAATAAAAAGGCCTGGCAGTCAATTGGTACCCCCCGACCGGGAACCATGCTTACGGTTTTTGACACCCTTGCCAGGGTGTTGACGTCCCGCGTCGAATTACATTCCATATATGTCCCTTTACGCCTCGAACTACAAAAAGCCGTCCATGAGAGTTCGCAGCTTCTGCCTGAGCTAAAGAATGCAGGAGTGGTGGATTCTGGAGCCCTGGCCATGTATGTTTTTTTTGATGGATTTTTCTGGCATCTTAGCCAGCAAAAGGGGGAACCTGGCTCCATCCTCGATATTTTTGATGGTAAACTTCAGATCAACAGCTCCTATCGTCCACAATTCACCGACTGCTATTGTATTGATGTGGTCATTGGCTCGGTTGCTAACCATGATGGAATTAAAGACAATATAGCAGCCCTTGGAGAGAGCGTGGTTGTGGTGGAAGATGAAGCCGTGCTCAAGATGCATCTGCATACTCCTGATCCTGAACAGCTGCGGGGACAGCTTGGTTCGTTTGGTGATATTGTAGAGTGGTCTGCTGAGGAAATTGACCAAGGGACGTGGCAAGGTTATCCTGAACCAGTGGACAAACCGGCTCTGCAGATTGTAACGGATGCTGCCGGGTCGATCCCAAGAAAGTTGGCCTGCCAAAATAGCCTTATTCTGCTGGACAGTTATATCGTAGCGGCTGAGAACTCAAGGCCCGAAAGTCTCTATGATCCTGCACAACTCTATCGCCTGATGCGTAAAGGTGGGAAGGTAACAACTGCCCAGGCGTCGACTTTTGAGAGGCATCAACATTACAACAGTATTGGTCAACAGTTTGGCCGGTCGTTGTATCTTGTGGTCGGATCAGCCTTTACAGGTAACTTTGAGACAGCCACGGCCTGGAAAAAGAAAAATGATCCGGATAACCTGTTGACGCTGATCGATACCGGTGCCGCCTCTGGCAGGCTTGGCCTTATTGCTCTGCTCACCGCCCGGCAAGCAGAGAAGACTAAAAGTGCGGAAGACGTTATTGCGTTTGCTCAAAGGGTCATTGGCGACTGTGTAGAATTTGTTTTTATCGATGAGCTGAAGTATCTGGTGGCTGGAGGTCGGGTTTCCAGGGTAAGCGGTTTTTTTGGGGATTTGTTGTCAATGAAACCGGTTATCAGTCCAACCAGTGATGGGGTTCGTAAAGTCGGCGTTGTGCACAGTAGAAAGGGTCAGCTTGCCTTTGCCCTGGGAAAACTGGGGGAGCGATGTGTTGGAGATGCTTCACCGGTGATCATGCTACAATATTCCGATAATGAAGAATGGGTGACAGATATTGCTTTGCGGCAGGTCAAAGCACTTCTGCCGGAAGCGGAAATCCTGCTCACACCGTTGTCGCTTACCTCAGGAGTTCACATGGGGCCGGGTACCTGGTCGATGGCGTTTTGTTTAGCTGAAAACGTGAGTGGGAAACCTGTGTAATGAGTATGAGACCTGCCATCATCATACCTGTTTATAATCACGGTGAACAGGTTGGCGAAGTTATCCGACAATCTCTGGAGCTTGGCCTGCCTGTTTTTGTGGTTGATGATGGCTCAACTGATTCTACCGGCCAGGTTATTAATGCAATCAGCGATATCAATGTCCTGTGCCACTCAGTTAACCGGGGCAAAGGTGCGGCAATTCTAACCGGTTTTTCTGCGGCCGTTGAAAAAAAATGTGATTGGGCAATAACCCTTGACGGAGACGGTCAGCATAATCCTTCCGATGCGAGAGGCTTACTCCAGGCAGGTACGGAGGGTGAGCGGTGCATTGTCATAGGTAAAAGGCAGGGGATGGAAGATTCGGCGAACGTACCCTGGACCAGTACATTTGGCCGTACGTTTTCTAACTTTTGGGTATGGGTTGCAGGTGGACCAATGGTTAAAGATTCCCAGTCTGGTTTCAGACTCTATCCTCTTCCGGAAATTTTACAGCTTGATCTTGAAGCCAGACGATATCAGTTTGAGGTGGAAATACTGGTCAAGGCGCGACAACGAGGTATAACGACAAAGGAAGCACCGGTCTCGGTTGTTTATCAGGCAAAGGGAGAGCGAGTCAGTCACTTTCGGCCCTGGCTTGATTTCTGGCGTAATTCGGTCTGCTTTAGCCGGTTGATTTTCGATCGTATCTTGCGGGTTTTTCGACCATGAATGGTTTTTGGTATAGACAGCTGATCCGGGTTTCCAACCTGTGTGGACCATGGTTTTTTGTCATTGTTTCACGAATTATTGCTACCGGTTATTTTGTCTTTTCCAGACGGGGCTCCATAAGCCGCAACTTCTACGCCGCCCTCTATCCCGAGCGCGGAACGCTGTATCATCTCTGGTGTACTTTCAAACAATATCAAAATTTCACCACCATCCATTTTGACAGGTTTTTAGCAAGGCAAGCTACGTCGACGTCCTTTACCTCTGAGGGGTGGGAGAACCTGGAGGCAGTCATTGACTGCCTCCAGGGAGGTGTCCTTCTTATGTCTCACCTTGGCAACTGGGAAATGGCCGCGACCATACTCAAGCAGCAACGTGATGATATTCAGCTTCTTCTTTATATGGGAATAAAAGAAAAGGAAGGGGTGGAACGGATGCAAAAAAATGATCTGCGCAACTCTGGAATAACCATAATCGGTGCAGATCAAGAAAACAGTTCACCGTTTACGGCAATAGAAGGTCTCCGCTTTTTGCAGAAAGGGGGGATAGTGTCAATGGCAGGTGATACGGTATGGCGTAGCGACCAGCGTAAGGTGCGTGTTAATTTTCTGGGCCACAACGCCTATTTACCCGAGGCACCTTTTATTTTCGCCCTGGCCTCAGGTGCTCCATTGTTGGTGTTTTTTGTCTATCGCACGGGTAAAAACAGGTATCATTTTACTATGTCTGCTCCCATCACAATTCAGCCGGTATCCCGCCAGGATCGACCCGAAGCTATTGGTCGAGCTGCTCAGCAATATGCTGATCTCTTGGAACAATCACTGCGGGAGCACCCTTTTGAATGGTATCACTTTGATCATTTTATTATTCCCGTAAATGCTTAGGCTCCAGCTTTTGACCATAATGAATTCGGGGGACATGATACTTAATTTCGACATGTGTAGAAGATATGGACACCCTAGATTGGAAGCTTCAAAGTCCCGGAATGGCCTTGCGGCTTTCGAAAAGTTTGGGCCGAAGTCCTGAGAGTTGGCTTTTGATCCATTGAACTTGACATCACAAAGAAGGTTAACAGAGTAGTGATTGAGGATTTTGTCCTACATTTGACTATTGTTCCATGGGGTGAAGGATCGTGTATTTCCGGTGAGCCCGTACAGCTCCGAAAAAAGTTCCCCCTGCTAGGCTGGATCGATGAGGGTGGGACTTATCGGGAGAACTACGGATTTTCAGGCGGAGTGGAAAAAATTCCAGGGCATCCATTCCGATGGATTGGCTTCCACCTGTTCGATGTGATCTTGCAGGGCCTTGAGGTAGTCAAAAGGACTGGCTCCTGATTGTTCACAAGTGTAGATAAGACTCATGAACATGTCAGCCACTGCTGCACCACGCTCTGATTTAAAAAACAAAGAATTATTTCTATGCAGTATCGCCTTTTTTAAGGCACTTACAGTTACTCTGTTCAGTACCTCCTGGTGAAACGTGCAAAGGTGTATTGATAGTCTCACTTTTTATGAGTTGTATCGATCTTCGAGTTGATAATAATCTTCAAAACCGACTCGCTTTCTTACCGTCGCAAAATCCATTACTCCCTGCGGGGTCGCCCCATTTTTCAAGGAATGAAGGGCGTCACTCATAGCCTGCATGGCTGCAGAAATAAGAGTTAATGGATAGGCGGCAATCTGGAAGCCGAGTTTGTATAGCTCATCAGGGGTGAGTACAGGGGTTTTTCCACCGTCAATGATATTGGCCATCTGGATACCACCAACTTCTCTGCAAATGGTTCCCATTTCTTCTCTTGTTTCAGGTGCTTCAATGAAGATTATATCTGCTCCTAACTCGTGAAATGTATTGGCCCGTTCGATTGCTTCATGTAAACCGTGTGTTGCCTTGGCATCAGTTCGAGCGATAAGCAGAATGTCCGAACCTTCATTTATTGTATCTACTGCCGCTTGGATTCTTTCAAACGCTTCCGCTCTCGATACAATCGCCTTTCCTTTTGTGTGTCCACACCTCTTAGGGGAAATCTGATCCTCAATCATAACAGCCCCAAAGCCTGCAGCTGCATAGCCTTGAACGGTACGCCTGACATTGATGGCGTTACCATAGCCTGTATCACCATCGCCCATAACAGGAATAGAGACGCTTGAGCAAATGTTTCTTCCCTGATCAACCATTTCTCCGTAGGAAATTAATCCGGTGTCCGGTAGTCCCAGGCGTGCAGCAGATACCGCAAAGCCGGACATAAAAGAAAGTTCAAAACCAGCCTGTTCAATAAGCTTTGCGCTCAAGCCGTCGAAGCAGCAGGGCATAATGTGACAGGTTTCCTGTTTAAATAAATCGCGTAGTTTTTCAGCTTGAAGGTTCATGAAATAAAGTAAGACTAGAGTTTATATGGAATATACAGAGCCAGATCAGGAACGAACCAGAGCAGTACCACTGTGCCAAGCATAATGAGAATAAAAGGCCAAACGCCTTTGACGACATCTCCAAGAGATGATTTTGCCACCGCCTGGATGACAAAAAGATTAAGCCCAACAGGTGGAGTGATAAGCGCGCACTCAATCATCACAACAAATAATACACCAAACCAAATCGGGTCAATCATGAGGCCTTCCAGTGAGGGGTACAACACTGGCATCATGATGAGAAGCATTGAGAGAGATTCGAGGAAAAAACCCATGAGCAAAAGAACACAACAGACAATAAATATAAATGAAGAAGGCTGTGAGATGTTCAGGGTTATCAGCTCAGATATTTCCTGTGGAATCCTGTACAGGGTGATCGCCTTACCAAAGAGTTTAGCTCCAGCAATTATAAGAAAAATTGTGACAGTGGTTTTCATGGAATCATGGACAGCTTCCTTGAGTTTTACAAGTGTCATTCGACGCATTGCAAAAACGATAACAAGAGCAAAAGAAAATCCAATTCCTGCTGATTCTGTTGGGGTGAACCATCCTGCGTAGATCCCACCGATGACGAGAGCTGCAAGAAGCACAGTCGGGGTTGCAAGAAAGGTCGCCCTCCACCTCTCTGCCATGTTGGCCTTTGCTGTCGGTTTATGGCCTTTACCAAATCTGGCATAGATAAAGCAAAAACCAATAAATAAGCCAGCTAGAAACAGACCGGGGCCGACACCTGCAAGGAAAAGGGAAACTATCGACTCTTCAGTTATAACGCCATATACGATCATGGGAATCGAAGGTGGAATCAGGATCCCCAGTGTACCACCCGCTGCCACCAGGCCTAAAACAAATGGGCGATCGTAACCTCTTTCAGTCATTTCGGCAATTGCTACTGTTCCAATTGTCGCGGCAGTTGCTACTGAAGAACCGGAAATAGCAGAAAAAATGGCGCAGCTGATAATTGTCGCTACACCAAGCCCACCTGGCCAGTGTCCGACCCAACTTTGCACAGCACCAAACAGGTCTTTTCCGATGCCACCCTTTAACAGAATATTTGACATCAGTAGGAAAAGCGGTACTGCCAGAAGGATAAAGGAGTCCATGGTGCTGAAAAGTGAGAGAGGCACCATAGATAGCGTAAAGTGTTTGAGTAAAAGCAGGATCAGGCCCAGCCCGCCCAGAGCAAATGCTACAGGAACACGAATAAGAAGCAGGAGGACGAGACTGATGAGAATTAAAGATGTAGTCACAGAGGTTTCCTAACCCGAGTAAATCGGAATTTTTAAAATTCTTGGATAAAGTACTAACCCCGGTAAACGGGAAGTAAGCCGGGATAACTACCTTCACGAAATTTATTCAAAAAAGCAGGAATGAATTTCTAAGGTACTAAATATCATGTCCGTGGACAGGACCAATTTTATCACCGCGAAGCAATTTAATATACTCGACGATCACCTGGATAAACAGCAGGCCAAAACCTACTGGTATTGCACTTTCGGTGTACCATTTAGGTACGCCGAGCATGGTAGATGTTCTTCTACCCTGTTCAATAGATTCTAAAACTACCTCGGCTCCATAGTAGGTTGCAATACAGGCAAAAAAGCCAATCATACTGAGCGCAAGAAACTCAAAAAATCGATACGATTTCTCTGGAAAGGCTGCTGTGAACAGCTCCACCGTAATGAGTTTTCTCACTTTAAGGATATGAGCAGAGGCCAGGTAAATTGCCCAGACAAGAAAAAATCGTGCTATTTCGTCAACCCAGATGGTTGGTGAGTTGAAGATCTTTCGCATGACAACCTCGTAGGTCACCATTAAACCAATGGCAAAAAGCATCCACGCAGCTACGAGAGCTGCCAGTTTTGTTATTGAATCTATGAATCGAATCACCGGACCACCATAAGAAAATCCGGAGTGGTTAAACCAGTCCGGATCAATAATCAGAACAGTTTGACACTAAAGTTGTAGTGCTTCCTCTACCAACTGCCTACCAAGATCGCCAGAACGTTCGATGAATCGGCCAACAACAGGTTTGGTGGCTTCACGCCATTGGCTACGTTCCGCATCTGTTAGATCAACGACGTTAATTTTATCGCTGACGAATGTCAGTGTGTCCTGTTCGATGCTTCCCATTTTGTCACGCAGCTCTTTCTCGACTCTCATCCCGGCCTTGGTGATAATAGCCTGTTCTTCTTTACTGAGACCTTGCCAGGTTTTTTCGTTGATGATGACAATGAATTCGATGTCCGCGTTATAGGTCAGGGTCATATGATCCATTACTTCATAGAGCTTTCTGGATTTAACCGCTGTAATTCCGGTCATTCCTGCATCAACAGTACCACGTTGGTAAGCTAAAAACTGCTTGGAGCCAGACATCATTGTTGGAGCGCCACCGACAGTAGTGACGGTATCGCCTAAGGTTTTGCCAAAAACTCTGACCTTTTTACCTTTCATGTCTGCGGGGGTTTTGATGATTTCTTTTTTGGTGAGCAGAATCGCGCTTCCGTATGCCTGCCACCAGAGTACTCTTGTGCCAGTTCCTAGAATGGCCTCATCAAGCTTTTGACGAATTGAGCTATCCGGGCTGGTCGCTTTGACAACTTTTTTCGGACTGTCAAACATGAATGGTACGTAGAAAATATCAACAGCTGGCACTGTACCCGCAAAACGGGTCAGCGATGCAACACCCATTTCTATGGCTCCAGATGCCACTGCCTGAGGAATTTCCTTGTCTTTGTATAGCTGGGCCGAGGGATAAATTTCAACTTTGAGAGCACCTTTGCTCTCTTTTTCAACTTCCTGCTGAAAATCTAAAAGATTCTGGCCAAGATGGTGTTTGATTGGTAATTGCAGACTTATGCGTAAAGTTTTTTCTGCGGATGCATTACCACAAAAACATACAAAAAAAACCGCCACGGCCATGAGACAAATTCGTTTGTTCATTTCATTCTCCTGTTAAAAGATACGGGTTTTGTGTGATTAAAGAATGTTCTATATGTCTGAAACATCAGGGACTATTTAATGTCAATATAAATTGTTTACAACATAGAGAGAGAATTGCACAGAAATAATTTCAGAAATGTAATTTCATTTTTAATGAATTGGTAAAATGATGTAGGTGTGTTTTTCAGCATGACACCGGACCTTTCGAGATTGCCAAATTCGCTGAATTTGCTTTGTTCCCGAGGCATTGACGTATATTTATACGTCTGCACTATGATTCACTGCATGAGATTTTGCAGTGCAGATAGACAGGCGATGGTATTACCGTAACATACTGTGGTTAAAACATAAACCAGGCTAAAAGTTATTGAGCACCTTCTTGATAGCCACATGAAAAGCCAATTGCTCCTGTTCGGAGAAGTCAGCCATCATTTCTCTGGTCAGGTTGAGATGGTGGTTATGGTGCATCTTGAATACCTCCTGGCCTTTGTCCGTTAATTCTATAAGGTAGGATCTTCTGTCAGATTTATGGGGAACACGGCGTAACAGCATTTTTTGTTCGAGACGATCGACGCTGACGGTCAGGGTTCCGGTGGTCACCCCCAGTTTCGTCGCCAACTCCTTCATTTTAATGGCCCCTTCATGGCCGACGATTTCAATAGTGTGGTTCTGAGCAGTTGTCAGTCCGCTATCCTTTACTACTCCCTCTTCCCAGGTAGAGAGCTTTTCATAAAGCTCAATTATGGACTTGGAAAGCTCTTTAATTTCCATTGGCAATCACCTCATATTTTATATTTTACACTGACCCCCGGCACGACAACGACCACCTTAAACACAATAATATAGTTTGCTAGAAAATGCCTTGACTATCAAACAAAGTGAGAGTAAAAAGCTATTCAAGTATTTTGAGTATCAAACTAATATTCGGAGAAAAAAATGATTGGTCGCCATGCAAATTTACGTGTTTACAGGGAATTATTTCGTTCAGAAGATTTTGTCAAGGTTTCCCTGGGGGCGCTCCTTATTCCCGTTTCCTTTTTATTGCCAAAGGTACAGATTCTTTCATCGTTGAACCTGGAGCTCTTGGATATTATCCTCCTGGTATCTATTGGTATTAACGGGATACCGATAATTGCAGAAGCTGTAAAAGGTATCCTCAATAGAGAAATGAATGTTGACGAACTGGTGAGTATCGCCATTATCGCCTGTGTTTTAAATGGAAATTATTTAGAAGGGGCAATCGTCTGTGCGATCATGGTCTTCGGCGCCCTTGTCGAGGAAGCAGTGAGTGATAGCGCCAGAAACTCCATTCGCAGGTTGGTGGAAGTCACTCCCGACACGGCCACCATCGAAAAAGACGGCAGGGAATTTGAGGTGTATGTTAAGAAAATCGAAATCGGCGATATTGTTCTCTTGAAAGCAGGTGAAACCATTGCTGTTGACGGTACCGTAATAGACGGGGCAACTGCTGTGGACGAATCATCCCTGACTGGAGAGTCCATCCCGGTGCAGAAAAAAGTCAATGACCAGGTCTTTGCGGGAACCAACTGTACCGACGGCTTCATAAAGATTCGGGTAGACAGGGTTGGTAAGGATTCTACAATAGGCAGGATCATTCAGATGATTGAGAAAGCAGAACAGCAAAAAACCAGGAGCGGGAAAATTGTCGACACTTATGCCGCCTGGTTCACCCCTGTTATTCTTGCAGCTGCCGTGCTAACCTTCCTGTTCACTCAGGATATTACCAGGACAATTACGGTTCTTATTGTGGGTTGTCCCTGCTCATTCCTTTTGGCCAGCCCTGTCACCACGGTTGCTGCCATCGGCAGAGCCGCCAAGTCCGGCATTATGGTTAAAGGAGGCAGGTATCTGGAGAATATAGCCGATTCAACGGGATTCTTCTTTGACAAAACCGGAACTATCACAGCAGGTGAACCTGAAGTTGTTGCCATAAGTCCTGTAGAAGGGGTAACGGATAATGAACTTTTAAAAATGGCCGCGGCTATAGAAAAAGGGAGCCTGCATCCCCTTGCGGCCGCTATTTTGAAAAAAGCTGCAGCTCTACAACTTGACTGGGGGAAAGCAGAGAATATACATACCGAATCAGGCCGTGGAATATCCGGTATGGTGGACGGTCAACAGATAGAAATTGTGACCAGTAGCTCTTTAGATGATAACGGCTATACAAATATCGATGTGCATGCTGATGGCAGGAAGTGTGGTTCTATAAGCCTTATGGATCAGCCCCGGGCCACAGCCGAAGAAACGGTGAAAGCGATTCGAAAACTGGGCATTACAAAAATTGCCATTATCTCGGGGGATCAGTTTTCACCGGTAAAAAATGCTGCAGAATCGGTGGGCATCACTGAATATTACGCCTCCCAAAAACCTGCTGAGAAACTAGAGAAGATAGAAAGCTATAGAGGGAAAGTAGTCTATGTTGGGGACGGTATTAATGACGCGCCTGCATTGAAGGCCTCAGATACCGGTATCGCAATGGGAATCAGAGGCGCAGACGTGGCACTGGAAACGGCTGATATCGTGCTAATGAATGATAAACTGGAACAGCTCCCCTTTTTGATCCGGTTGAGCAGAAAGATGGCTCGCACCATAAAAACAAATATCTGGTTGAGCTTCGGGATTAATTTTATCGCGGTAATCGCCGGTGCTACCGGGCTGCTAACCCCCATAGTGGGAGCAGTCACCCATAATATTGGCTCCATACTTGTCGTGGCCCTTGCCGCTTCTCTCAGGTTTATGAAAGAAGAGCACCTGAGGTAAACATGTGTTCCAGGTTCCTGGGCAGTTACTTCTGTTCCACGTTGGATTTTTTGACATTTTTGGTTGCAGATGCCGACAAATACACACCGGTTAATATCGCTCCGAGTGCTATGCCGCCAACCAACGCCGTAAGATAGGACGGTTCGGTGGCTTGGGGCTGGTACACAGCACTGTTCTCCATGGCATCAAGGCGGGTATAGTAATCGGGCAGTTCTTTGAGGTGTGCCAGGGCAATTTTACCGCTCAGGTAGAGGTTGTCGTTAATGACATTTGTTTGGGGATCACGCGAACCGTGTTCCAGTTCCACGATTAGACCCTTACGGAATTCTTCGAGGTTCACATATCGCCAGTCAACACCAATGGCGTTGCCGGTGTGGATAGCCTGTTCAGAGGTAATTATTATCACTGAAGTCTCCTATAATCTTAAGTTAACAATGGCTTGGCAAAACAACTGGAGTAAGTACCATCCGGGTGTATGATCAGAGCATTTTTGTAGATTTTTTTCAAAAAAGACTTAAGCCCATTCAAAAAGTTGTAATTCCACCTATACCCTATTTTTTATCAATGAAGTCTATACCAGTCAACACTGCAGTTTTTTCATTGCGGTGCAGCAACGATTCCTGGAAAAATTGAGGGGTGTATGGCTCGCCTCACTCAAACTATAGCACAGTATTACTCCGGCTCTCTTTATTAAATTACATACACGTTGAGATTATTAGGCGGCACTAAAGAATCTATTGACTCTTGATTTCGGACTGTGTAGGTTAGCGAGGCGATAGATAGTTAGTCTGTTTTGAATTATTAAGGATTTCTAAAGGAGTGTTGGTGTGGGAAAGAACGTTAGTTTGTCGGAAATTGATAGTGGGAAGACCTACAAGGTCACCGGCTTTAAACAGAGCTCATCTGCTTATGCAGATAAACTCTATAAAATGGGTTTTGTTGAAGGAACCCCACTTCAACTTGCACCGGTCGCGATAAAAGACCCGATTGTGATTGAGATACGAGGCAGTCGAGTGGCTTTAAGGAAGAAAGAGGCCCAAGAGGTACAGGTGGAGGAAGTCAAAAATGCATAGTGTTGAAAAAATTGCCATAGCAGGCGTTCCTAACTGTGGGAAAACGACTCTTTTTAACAGTCTGACCGGTGCTCGTCAAAAGGTTGGAAACTGGCCTGGAGTCACTGTTGAAAAGGTTGCAGGGAGCTTTTCCCTTAAAGGAAGTAAAGTAGAACTCGTTGATTTGCCTGGTACCTACAATCTTAGTCCAGACACAGAAGATCAGAAAGTGGCCGAACGTGTTATTACCAACGGTGAATTTGACCTGATCATTAATGTTGTTGATGCGACCAATCTTTCACGAAATCTTTATCTGACCATGGATCTGAAGGAAAGAACCAATCAGATCATTGTTTTACTGAATATGCTCGATGTTGCAGAAGAAGAGGGGTTGGAGATTGACGTAAACGGACTGAGCGAAGAGCTCGAATTACCCGTCATACCAGTAATTGCAGTGGATAAAGCCTCAGTGAAGAAAGCTGTCGCCGCTATTGAGGAAGCTGCAGAGAATCTTCCTGAACACGGCTCCCATGTCACGAGAAGTGAGGTCATGGACACCGTAAAAAAATATGCACATATCGATGCGATGTGTGGGCGGACAATGCAGGAGAAAAAAGATCGTAGTGCAAACTTCACCAACAGGGTGGATAACGTTGTCATGAACAGATATGCTGCAGTTCCTATTTTTTTTGCTTCCATGTTTGTCATGTTCTGGTTTGCTGTAGGCTTAGGATCTGTTTTTATAGACTTTTTTGATATAATAGGAGGCTTGCTTTTTGTCGATATCCCGGCAGCTATCCTGAGTTCAGTCGGTAGCCCAGAGTGGTTATTAGTTATGGCAGGAGGTGTTGGTGCTGGGTGTCAGACCGTTGCTACTTTTGTTCCCGTAGTCTTTTTCATGTTTCTTTCCCTGGCGATTCTAGAAGACTTTGGCTACATGGCAAGGGTAGGTGTTGTTGCAGACAGGTTTATGAGAAAAATCGGTTTACCAGGTTCTGCCTTTATACCTATGGTTGTCGGGTTTGGTTGTACTGTTCCAGCAGTTATGGCTGCACGTACTTTAAGTAGCAGGCGCGACCGTTTCATGACAATTTTTATGGCTCCGTTCATGTCCTGCGGAGCAAGGCTCCCTGTTTACGCTCTTTTTTGTGCAGCCTTATTTGGTGCCTATTCAGGATTTGCAGTTTTTATGATTTACCTGGCAGGTCTGTTTATGGCAATTTTTACAGGCTACCTCCTGAAAAATACTCTTTTTAAAGGTACTCCATCCCACTTTGTAATGGATTTGCCTCTGTATCACCTTCCAAGAGTTGGAGCTGTCTTTAAGAGTGCATGGCTGAGAATGAAGAGTTTTGTGAAAAGGGCGGGGACTATCGTTGTCGCGGCAGTTTTTGTACTCAGCGTTTTGAATTCAATTGGTTATGAGCAGGGTGGCATCTCTTTTGGAAACGAAGACTCTCAAGCTTCGGTACTTGCCTATGCAGGCAAGGCCATTGGGCCTGTCTTTGAGCCTATGGGGATAACCCCGGAGAACTGGCCTGCATCTGTTGCTTTGTTTACAGGTCTTTTTGCCAAAGAGGCCATTGTTGGAACGATTAACTCGCTCTATGCTTCGATCGATGCGTCAAGCAGTAATGCTGGCGAGGGGGAGGAAGGAAGTGGGCTCGATATTGGTGGTGCAATAACTGAAGCGTTTACCACCGTAGGGGAAGGTCTGGTTGGCGTGATTAGCTCTTTTGATCTTCTTGGTATCGGACTTATCTCTGAAGATTCAGAAGCCATCAGTGAGGAGATCGGAGCGGACGCTTCTGTGTATAAGCATATCGCTGCAAACTTCACTGTGTTTTCTGCATTTGCCTACCTGCTCTTTGTCCTGATGTATTTCCCGTGTCTCGCGGTTATTGGTGCAGCCAGACAGGAAATGGGTGGATATTACGCAGGAGTGATGGCTGTCTACTCAACGCTTCTTGCCTGGTCTGTAGCTACCCTGTTTTATCAAATTGCCGAAGGGCATAGTATCTTTTATATAATACTGTCTGTTTTGATTCTTTTCACTGTTTATGGTGGATTGTATTTGATTGGTAAAAAAGAAAAAGAGGAAAATGCTCCTGTTTTTGCTCCTCCGATCAGGAGGGACTGCTGTTAAAAAGACAGATATGAACAACTTGTTATTGCTTTTTCATTGACACGGTAATGACTAACACCGGTAAACGGTAAGTACCTTGTGAGTGCTTATAATCATATGCTATAAAATCGAATCCGTATTTTCTTGTTTTTTACACCCATCAGATAAGCGATAGACTCCGAAAGGGTACTGAGCTGAGTGACAACTTTTACGGAGTAAGGTACTAAGGGCCTGGATCGATGCATCGATTCAGGCCTTTTCCTTTCCTTCTGTCTTCCTGTACTCCGTCAAGTGTCAATTCACTCAGAGCGACACGCGTTGTTTTGATAATAGATGATTGACCCCCTTCTTAACTGTCTTGTATTGTCTGCAGCTTGCGTATTTTCGGTGCTACCTGAGCTAAGCGTGTTTTTAGTGTCTGCCAGAACTTCTGTATCTCCTGAATAGGCGCGCCTCGCATAGCGGCACAGATTATTTTGCAAAAATATGCCTCAATTTCTACTTTCATATCGGTATCTTTATGGCCGATTGCCATTTCCAAAGGATCATGATGAATACCACGAACATATTCCCTATCGAGCTTGATGAAGTTAACTGACAATTCTCTGAGATAGGTAAATGATGAGTAGCCTGAACCAAAATCGTCAGGGGCGGATAGGCAGCCAAGAGCAGATAACTCTTTGAGAAAGGCCTGAGTTGCAGAAGGCTTGTGAGGGCTGCTGTTTCAGTGATTTCGAAAATTAAGGAGCCTGGGGGGACCGAGGTGGAAGTTAACCGTTTTATTGTGTCAATGATCTGAGCATCGCCAATAGATTGGGCAGAAAAGTTGAAAGAGAGGAGTTTTCCCTGGAGCCAGGTTGTATTGCTATCAAGCATATCTGCCACCATTGAAATAATCCTTCTGTTAACATCAACAGCAAAGCCGTACCGTTCAGCCGCTGCTATAACATTTCCAATAGATTCATTAGGGCCATTGCCATGACCTCGTATTCTGGCCAGGGTTTCATACCCTACGACTTCACCGGATGGCACATCAAAAATTGGCTGAAATACTGGGTAAAAATTATTGTTTCTAAGGCCTTCTTCAATGAGGGAGGTATAGTTGTCAGTATCACGTAACTTTTTGCGAGTGTCGTTATCCATGTTGTCGTAAAACTGAACACGGTTTCTACCACCTTGTTTTGCAGCGCGCATGGCGAGATCTGCTCGTGCCATAAATCTTCTGGACCTTGTGCGTCACTGTTTGACATGGCAACACCTATAGAGCATGCTACTTCAACTGTTTTGCCACTATGACTAAAGGGGTACCCGGCAAGGCATTGACGGTATGCTTCCGCAACCTTTGCCGATTCAGATACACCACCTGATATCAAAATCATAAATTCATTTCCACCAAGACGTGCCAGGGAATCGGTCTTTCTACAACGTTTAGAAAGTACGGCAGATACATCTTTTAACAGTGTATCGCCTGCCTGATGGCCCATGGAGTCATTGATGTGTTTGAATCTGTCAAGGTCAATACTTATCAGAGATTTTGTGATCGATGGATCTCGTTTGTCCTGATTAAACGTTTTTTGTATCTCTTCTAGAAAACGATGCCGGTTAAGAAGTCCGGTCAGCGAATCCCGTTGTGCAAGAAAGGTAAGCTTGTCGTTGAGTGTCTTTTGCACCTCGAATAACCTGATGAGAATCATAGTAGGTTCTTATTTTTTGGTAACTCTTTATTGTATTCGATTGGACGGTGTTATATGCGTAAATTGAGATGGCCAGTAACATACATATTACGACGACTGCTGTTGTCATAAAGCGAGAGCGAAGGCTCGGAGTGAGTGACATTTTTAATACCCCACACCTAATTATTGTGCAATTGAATGATTGGTTATACTTCTGACCACGGGTTTTCCCCCAGCCATAAGTCACATGAGAACGACACACAGGGTTGTATTTACTCCCCATAGGTAATTTTCTCCTGACTGTATTTCCTTGACCCACCTCAAAGTATATCAGGATTTGTACGCAAGTCAAATAAAATTAGGAAAGACTAAGTAATATGGATTGTGTGATCTGCAAGGGCTCTGAACTACAATACATATATTGTCGTTTCCCAATGTTATGGCTGTTGTAAAAGAAAATCAAGAAACCATGAATGAAACTTTCTACTTGCTAACCTGACTCTTTTTCTTGACAAAAAAATATAGTAACTATAATATTGAAAATAAAATTAGTCTTCACTAAATGATATAATTAAGTAAGCAAGAGGAAGGCATGTTGACTAAAACTCTTAGAAAGGAACCCGTTTCGTCTCAAAGGGGTTACTTGACAGAAAAGCGAACTCCTGTAAGGGGATCCTGTGACGGATATAAGCTATGGGAACTTGAAAAATCTCATGCAATTTTCATAATCTGTTTTTGTCTTACTTGCTATGAGCGAAAGGGGCTCTCTCTTACACTCGGAGGCTCCTTCTCCCGGAAGTTAAAAGACATTGAAATCGTATCCATACTGCTGGAAGCCGCAAGTGACACAGACAGGAAGGGTATTATCGTTCAGGCCTTTTTAGATGAAAAATACAGTAGCTACGGTACAAAATTTGCGGTAGCCAAAAACGGTGGTGAATTACAGCAACTCTTTGATACCAATAAGAAAAACAATATAACTGGAGCATTTTGGGCTGGGTTACGAAACAGGTATGCCACGGCGGATTTTGTCAAAAGAAGCAGTCTCGAACTGATGTCATCTGTCTGCCAACAGACAGGTACGTCGTCGATGAGTGATTTGAACATGAGCCAAGGTCACTCTGGCTACGATTCCCTGTCGAGAAATGATTTATTGTATGAGTTGGAAACCGCCCTGTATGTCGGTAATAAGTACGAAAGACAATTTATACTTTTGTCTCAAATATATAAAGGGATGATGGATGCTTCTCCTGAACAATCGCGGCGCTCTTGCAAGCCAAGAGAGCAGGCTCTTCGTCTGGTGGAAGAAAACCGCAGCCTGGAAATGGAAGTGAAAGAGCTCCAGCGACAGTTGCAAAGCAGGGACAGTGGCTCTTGTCGATGGAAATTGCAGTCTGATCACATGAAAAAGTGCCTTGAATGCAGTCGTCGGGAGTTGAGGAGTCTTGAGGAAACCATTTTTTTCAGAACTCCTTTCTGTCTGACGGACTCTAAGGCAATCCGTTGTTCTCGGGGCTGTGGTATTGATGATGGTCAGAAGAAAACAGTACTGTTTCTGGGAGGAGTGTGGGGCTTGTTCGCTGACTATAAAAAAACTGCGAGCAACAGCGGAGTTCACTTAATTTGTATTGGTCCATCCGGCAAGCCCGACAAATCAAGATTGACACAGCTTATTGCAAAGGCATCTGGGGTAATCTGTGCAAAAGATGGAGTTGACTTGACAATGTACAGAGAGATAAAAACGGTTTGTCAAAATAAGAACAAACCATTATTGCTTCTATTAAATAATGATACTGTTGGGTTTTCAAATGGTTTGAAGAAGCTTTCTTCTAGCTCAGTGTCATCGTGAACAAAAGGGGGGGCGGTTGGTCAGGAAGAGGAGTGCCTGGTGTATTTTGTTAGTCACCTAAATCTTTTATACGCAGAATTGAGAAAAATAGATTTGTCTTTGCAAGACGATATGCTGGACCCATCAATTTAGGAACGCATATTTTTTATGAGCATTACTTTTTCTGCTATCTTGCTACCCTTTGGGGTTGACAATTCCACCGAAGCTGCTCTGTTACCGAAGTTTTGAAATATATTTATAAGTATGTATTCAGCTTCGCTGCCTCGCGGCTCCGGTAGGATTAGTCAATTGTAAAACCTAGGAACAAACCTAATTGTCCTCGGTGCGTAAGTCGGGTAGGCTGACAATTCCTCGTGCTTTGCTGCTCCAAGTCTTAGTCAGACCGGTCAGGAGCGTAAGGAGCACAACAAAAACATAAAATACCCCCATCATCTGAATACCACTTAACTTAAGGGCGCTTCCCCCTGTGTATATTGCTGTTGCAACAAGAAAGCCCAAAGCTGTGGGAAAGAAGATAGAAAAGAGCATCCATTTGTAAGAACCTGTTTGCACTTTAATCATAATGGTTGTAGCAAGGCAAGGCGGGTAAAGAGCAAAGAACACCATGATAGCGAGAGCGTGAAGAGGGCTGAATCCACTATCTTCGGTCTCTTTTTGCATCCTCTCTTCCAGGCTTTTATTTTCATCAGCTCCCTGCTGGTAGAGTACACCAATTGTCGCTACACTGGATTCTCTGGCCGCAAAAGAGGACAAAATTGCAACATTGATTTTCCAGTTAAATCCAGCCCACTGGGTTACCGGCTCCATGGACCTTCCCACCATCCCAAGAAAACTGTTGGAGATCTGCTCTTCTTTGATCTGGCGGCGTAGTCCTTTTCTTTTGGATGTCAATTTTCTCAATGATTTGTTAACAATTTTTGCATCCTTGTCTTTTTTAGGCTTGAGAAATTTAAACAGATCCGGATATTTTTTAATATATCGTGCATCAAGAGCTTTTGATGCATCTGCCCCCTTGATGTTGAGCTTTGCAGCTTTATACTCCGTATAGACATTTACAAGTCGAAGCAGGCTGGCTTCGTCCTGCAGGGCATTGCTGTAGCTGCTTTTTTCTATCTTATTGAAAAACTGCCCTACTGCCGCTTGCATCTCACCTGAGTAATGCTCATTACGTTCGTCTCCAACGCCCGGAAATTGCAGCAGGGTGAAGACACATACAGAAACAGCCACAACTATAGTTCCAACTTTCTTAATATATTGCCAGGTTCGCTCAATGGCCCTTTGCCCTACCCCGAAAAAAGTGGGAGGATGGTAATTGGGCAGTTCCATCACAAAGGGGGCAGTTTCTTTTGATTTTAAAACCGTTGCAGTAAGCAGCCGGGCAACAAGCAGGGCAACAAAAATAGTTACGGTGGAGAGAAAGAGCATTGCCCACGATTTGTATGGCGCAAAAAACACGTTCACCAGTAAAGTGTAAAAAGGGATCTTGGCCAGACAATTCATATAGGGGACTGTTAGAATCGTTGCCATACGGGACTGTTCATCAGGAATCCCCTTGGTCGACATCACTCCAGGTACAGCACAGCCGCCTGCAAAAACACCACCCAGAATATACGGGAGGGTTGACTGGCCGTGCAGGCCAAAAGCGTGAAACATTTTATCCAAGATAAAGGCAATTCTTGCCATATAACCTGAATCTTCAAGTATTGCGATCAAAGAGAATAAAATGAGAAAGATGGGAATATAATTGAGCAATGCATTGGCCGAGTCAACCATCCACAACCCCATAGATCTGACATAGGGATCGTTCAGCATCCCGGCATCCGGGAGGCCAGCAGCAATCAGAGCTCTGAATTTTGCGAGAAACGGCCACCAGTACTGAGTCAGGTCATAGCCTTTGACGATAGAGAGCTGGTAGATGATAAAAACCGTGGCAACCAGGAAAATAGGTGCCGCAAACCGGTTAAGAACCACCATGTCTATCTTTTCGGTAATGGTTGCCTTACCCTGGTTTCTCTGCTCTACGCAGGTCTCAACAATGGAAGTCGCAAGGCGGTCGCGGCACCCCACCATATAATCAGCTACCGACATATAATGATTTTCTTCAAACCTGTTACGAATTGATCTCGCTTTCTCGAGCTCAAGACTTGTTGCACCAAGGTTCTCTATAGCTATCCTCTCGGCCTCACTGTCTCCTTCGATCAATCGGATGGCAAGCCATCTGGCCGGATACATTTGAGCGATTTCCGTATTTTTAAGTGTCGCCTGTAGCCCTGTTATTTCTTCTTCCAGTTCCTCATACCTGATTTCAAGACTCTTCCCTTCCTTCCTTTTGGCAGCTGCATGGATTGCGGCTTTCACTTCATCCTTGCCCTCTCTTTTGCGCCCGACTGTTGGTGTTACATCCAGGCCCAGTCTATGCTCAAGGCTTTGAATGTCAATTGCAATACCGTTTCTTTTTGCAACATCCATCATATTAAGGGCTATGACCACCGGAAAACCCATTTCCATGATTTGAAAGGTGAAGTAAAGACTTCTCTTCAGGGTAGTTGCGTCAACTACATTGAGAATAACATCAGGCTTCTCATTGAGTAGAAAATCCCTGGTAACCCGCTCTTCTAGGGAAAAGGATGTTAAGCTGTAGGTCCCTGGTAAATCAACCACCTCAACTTTCACACCGTCTTTATCCTTGTAATTACCAGATTTTTTGTCAACCGTAACACCGGGGTAATTTGCTATATGCTGATTCGCACCTGTCAGCGTATTAAAAGTTGTCGACTTACCTGCGTTTTGTTGACCTGCTAGGCCGACGAGTATCTTAGATCTTGTTGTAGTCATTTTTTTTTTTGAATTGTTTAAATACGAGCAGCAAAAGGCTGTAACCGCAATTGCGAAGACAACAGTTTCAGTTCACTAAAGGCTGGTTATGTTGTTTCTACTTCTATCAATTGAGCCTCGGAGGCTCTAAGGGTTACACAGTAATTTGATACTTTGCATTGAATGGGGTCTCCCAAAGGCGCACGACGAATGACATCGATCTCAGACTCAGGCACAAAGCCAAGGTCTAGCAATCTCTGCCTTATGGCACCTTTGCCATGGTGACAACGGATGCGAGCTTTTCTCCCAGACTTTACCTGATTGAGCCTACAGCAATTTTTTTTCATAAACATCTCCATGATTGATTCATAATGTTTCACAATTTGCAATTACGTAAGCCTAACACGATTTTTTACGGATAGCTAAAGATAATTACGCATCCTTAAATATATTTCATATATGGGTAAATAATAAGAACAACCTATTAAAGTTAGTCAATCGAAAGTTTTTTATTGACACTAGTCTTCGGAGACGCTAGGTTTGTGACATTACATCAATATCCAAATACTATATTTTAGGAGAAGGAAAATGAAGAGAAACCTGTTGTTTTGTTTATCTATTTTGTTTGTTGTAACTACAAATGCATGGGCCCACACTCCCCTTTGTTCTTGTTTTGATAACGGGGATGACACCATCACTTGCGAAGGTGGTTTTTCAGATGGATCCTCGGCTTCTGGTGTTGCCATGTATATAAAAGCTATTGACGACAGAGTATTGCTCGAAGGGAAGATGAATGAGGACTCTGAGTTTACCTTCGACAAACCAAAAGATGACTACTACGTGCTCTTTGATGCCGGGGAAGGTCACGCAATAAAAGTCCCTGGCAAAGAAATAGTTGAATAGGTATATATTATTAACCAAGTAAATGAGGAGCGTTAACATGAACAAAAAGGTTGCTGCATTTCTTGCGGGAGCAGCAGTGCTAAGTTCTGCTGCAGTAGCATCAGCTCACTTTCAAATGATCTACACCCCTGAGATGGCTATGAACAAGGGGGGTAAGATCCCTTTGAAACTCGTTTTTACCCATCCCTTCGGAGCTGGTCACACCATGGATATGGGCACTCCGGAACAGTTTTTTGTCGTGCGTACCCGGGGAGAAAATGCGCCGAAAAAAACGGATCTCAAGGAAAAGCTCAAGCCTATCACATGGACCAGCCTTACCAACTCCGGACAGGCATACGAGATGGAATACCAGGCAAGAGGGGGGGATCACGCCTTTTGTTTAATTCCTGAGCCTTACTGGGAAGCGGCTGATGAATTCTACATCAAGCAGAACACCAAGGTCATTGTAAACGTCGGTGGTGAACCAGGCGCCTGGAGCGAACCGGTTGGACTACCTACTGAAATTGTTCCTCTGGCAAAGCCCTATGACCGCTGGACCGGTAACGTTTTTCAGGGCCAGGTTCTTTTTAACGGCAAACCAGTCCCCGGTGCTGAGGTCGAAATCGAATTCATGAACCACAAGCCTGAACTCGATAAAAATGCATTTGCAAAAGAGGGTGAGGTGGAAGCTCCTCAGGATTCTTTTGTCCTGCAGACTATCTTTGCAGACGAAAACGGTGTTTTCACCTACGGTATACCCAGGGCAGGATGGTGGGGTTTTGCTGCACTTGACCTGGATCCGGATTACACTTATAAAGGTAAGAAATGTTCCCGTGATGCCGTTACCTGGATTCAAGCTAAGGATATGAAATAGTATCTTTTTGACATGATGTACCTTTTCTTTTAGGCAGCGGAATATTTGTATTCCGCTGCCTGTTTTCGTGGAGTAGCCCATGCAGATATTCGATTATCTTATTACAGGTCTTATTATCGGCATTGCCGTCTGGTATCTTTATCGAACCTTCGTAGTAAAAAAGGGTTGTAGTTGTGGTTCTTCATCCTGCTCTGAAAGTCGGCAGAAAGAAGCACCGCACGCATCCTCCCCTGAAAAATCGTCACAGGAAAAAATCAGATGATGGAGATGGAACTCAGCGACTACCTGTTTCTGTTCCTCCTGATTGCAGCGGCTGCCGTCATTTTATACCGAGCAATTAGAAAAAGAAAATGGTGCCCGGACATTTTCGGCGGTAAACAGTGTGGTCTTGACCATGAGAAAAATGAATCTGAAGTGACTAAGAGGCAAAAGAAGTAGTATGGAAAGGAATACCCAGGAAAAGAATGCCATAGAAGTCAATCATCTCTGTCACAGTTACAACGGCAGAATGATTTATGAAGATTTGAATTTTTCTGTCCCGCAAGGCTCCATATGCGGCCTACTTGGAAAAAATGGGCAGGGGAAAACAACCCTTGTAAATATTCTCATGGGTTTTCTCAAACCGATAAGTGGCACCTGTCTTGTCCTCGGTGAAGAGTCCCATGCTCTTTCCCCACGGACTCGTAATCGTGTTGGTTTGCTCCATGAGGGACACCTTGCCTATGAGTTCATGACAATTGCGGAGACGGAACAGTTTTTTCGTGGTTGTTATCCTGACTGGAATCCGGATCTTTTTTACAATCTGGTGGACAGGATGAAGCTGCCACATAACCACAAGGTTGGCGATATGTCCTGTGGGCAGCGCTCACAGGTAGTTCTGGGGGTGATAATGGCACAGGATCCGGATCTGCTCATCCTTGATGACTATTCCATGGGGCTTGATGCTGGCTACCGACGACTGTTTCTTGATGTACTTCACGATTTCAACTCCATGGGCAAAAAAACAATTTTTGTCACGAGTCATATCGTTCAGGACCTGGAGCTGCTCGTCGACACCATGATTTTTATCAATCAGGGAGAAATCATGCAGACCGGCCTCAAAGATTTTATGCGGGACTTCAAGAAGTATTCATTTATCACAGACGAGAGCAGTTCTATTCTGGAAGATGACTTTATAACCGGGGTGGAGCGACGGGGTGATACGGTGACGATCTATTCGTTTCATGATCTGCGTGAGGTTAAGGGGCACCTAGAGGATATTGGATGCAACGGTAGTGATCTAAAAAGAGAGTCAATGAGCCTTGAAGACGGTTTTATCGGCTTAATGGGAAAATACTGAAATTCACGACGGTACTACCACATCGCCTTCCTGCTTTTGCCACCATATATATTAACCTACAACTGATGAAACAAGGATTATGATCAAATCAATAATGCTTAAGGAATGGCTTAAGCTCAAGTGGTTCCTCTACGGCTGCCTCCTGCTCAATATTGGGGTCTGCTTTAAAATCCTGCTTGATATTCGGCAACGGTTGCATGCTGAGCATGCGGAAATGGTCTGGTATCAGGCAATTCACCTGCACTCAGTGCTCTATCAGGATATACGGTTTGTGATTCTTGCCACAAGTCTGGTTCTTGCTGCCGCGCAGTTTGTACCTGAAATGCTTGGCAGAAGAATGCGAATTGCACTGCATCTACCCATCGGACGTAACCGGCTGGTTACCTGGTCCATGTTATCCGGTTTACTATTTTTCAGCTTTGTTACACTTGCTGATTGGCTCTTTGTTTTTTCAACTATTCGGTTTTATTTTCCTGAGGAGGTTGCTGCGGTGGTTCTGCCGACCATGCTCCCCTGGTATCTTGCCGGAGTTGTAGGCTATTGCGCAACCACATGTATTCTGCTTGAAACCACGAGGTCACGAAGAGTTTTCCTGAGTATTGTTTTCACGATAGTAGTCAGTATTTTTTTCTCAGGTCATGGGTACTCCTGGCTTGTCCCTGCCTTGCCGCTGCTCATAGTCTGCATACCACTCAGCCTGCTCAGCGTCTATGAATCCGCCAGAAGATTTCAACAAAGAGGTGCCTGATGTTTCAGCAAATTTCTCGTATCTCAATCCTTCTGCTCTCTGTTTTTGCACTCAGCTACGGCCTACCAGGGCTTTTTGACAAAGTTTTCCTCCATGATGCGGGTAATCCACTGCTTTTCTACAGCCCCTTAAAAGAACAGTTTATCTATCGTGAATCCCTCGGAGGCCATCAATTTAACTATCGAGACGAAAGTGGCACTGACTATGACCGAGCCGGTTTTGAAGCACAACTGCCTTTTTTTTATTATAAAAATCTTGAGAAAAAGAAAAAGCTGCCGGTAACCGTTCAAGGACAGTTTTTTGACAAAAAGGCCATTAAGTCCGGCAAACAGGGCTATGAGGTGCGTAGTCGTCATTTAGCCGGAAACTATCCCCAGATAGCTCTCTACCCACTGTTTAATAACAATCCTGAATTACCAATTATTCCTTTCCCGGAAGATGTCTTTCGTTTTACTGACAAGGGGATGGAGTTTATAAGCGCGGACTTCAACCGCATTGACAGTGAACTCACGGCATCTTTCACCGCCGCACTTGCAGCCGAAGGTTTCAGCTTCCCGGCAACGGCAATCGGTGGTAAAACAACTAATCTCAAGCCTTTTGACGAAGGGTATTTTGTACGGGACAGCAAGGGGTATATTTTCCATATTAAACGGGTTCTTAATCAGCCCGTGGTGGTAAAAACGCCTATCAGCTCGGAGCTTGACGTGGTTGCTCTCATTATCTCGGAAAACAGAAGAAAGGAGTTTTACGGAAGCATCCTCACCAGGGAGAGTGGAATATATCTCATCGGCTGGAATGACTATAGACTTTTGAAACTGCCCGTGGAGAACTATGACCCGAGGGCTATGGATCTCAAACTGCTCGTCACACCGCTCTCAAAGACAGTGGTCATCGGTGACGAAGAGGTGGTTAGAGGCACGGTCTTTGACCAGGAGTATACAAAAACACGGGAATACACGCTTAATCGTCTGGATAGAACACCTGCTTTGATCAGAATCTTCAGGCAAATTCTTTTTCCTTTTCATATCAGCCTTAATGACCCTTACAGAGGCAAGGCCAGCCCCCGTTTCACCTTTGGCGGTCTCTGGTCCCTTTTAGGTGTAGTAGTTGCGCTGGTAACATTCTACTTCGTACCAAAACGTAGAAATTTTAAGCAAGTGGGATTAATAGATTCACTTGTTGTTTTGTTAGCGGGCCTTTACGGGCTTTTGTCAGTCCTCATGATTCGCAGGGAATAACCAAAAAGGAGCAGAGATGAAAAGTACTGGAGTGTTTGGCACCGAATCGATTTCTCGGTTCGGTATTGTTGCAGCTGTGCTCGTTATCTGGGGCTTACTTTGTCCCTTACAGGCTTTTTCCCACTCGCTTTATATCCAGTCCGGGCGGTACAGTGTGGAAAAGGGGAAGGTCTCTCCCATGTTTTTCTGTTATGGACACCATTTCCCCGTTGACGACGGAGTACGATTTAAAAAGCTTCGCCATGTAAAGGTAATATCCCCTGAGGGGGATTCTCTGGAAATTGAGCTGCGCAACGAAAGAACGCTGCATTCTTACGAGGTAAAATATGAAACTCCTGGAACCTATGTTCTTATTGCAGAAACCAATCCTGGCCTGTTCGCCATGTACACCGATAAAAAGGGAAGAAGTCGCCACTCGCTCAAACCAAAACATACCTGGGTGGAAAACGCTGATACAATAAAATCTTCCATGAGAAGCAGCCAGTGGAGTAAAACATATGTAACGTGTGAAAAGGGGAGTGAAAAATTTCCGGCAAACGTAGGCCTTCTATTTGAGCTGGTACCAACCAGGGATATTTCAGAACTAAAAGAAGGGGGACAGCTCGAACTTGAAGTATACCTAAACGGGGCACCCTATACCGGAGAGGGAACCTGGGATGCAACCTACGGCGGTTTTTCAACCGAGGCGGAGGATATGTTTATCCCAAGGACAAAATTGAGAGGAGGGAAATTTACCGTACCCCTTGAGCATGGGGGGAGATGGTTTGTCAGATATTTTACAAAAACTGATGCCGATCCCAAAAATCGCAGCGAATACCTGACGGAAAAACGTACGGCTACGTTGACCTTTATCGTTCGAAATGAGAGGAGACGGCCACAGCCTACTGACCATTAATCCTTTCGGACCGTTGGATTCATTGTAGTGCATGCTTTCACGGGTAGACAGGAGGGCACTTTTTAAATAAAAGCCCTCTCCTGTTACGACAATCTATCAGACCCCGGCCGCTTTATTGAGAGCCTTCAGTTGCCCCCTGCAGGGAACCAATCCTGTACCCTTCCTTCCTGAATGTCACCACCTACGATCGTTTTTCGTGTTTGCCAGGTTTCTTTGCGTAGTTGCATGAGTTGTTCATCTAATCCCGCTTTTTTAGCCATATCCAGTTTCCGAAGCTTTTGATCCAGCATGCCAATTTCATCACTGAACCCGTCCAGTTCCTTTGTCAGCTTTACGATGGCCTTCTTCTCGGCATGTCTAATTTGGGACTACAACCATAGCTGAGGGCAATAGCAGCAATTGAAAGGGAAAAAAGATAATGCGAAGTGTCTTCATGTGGTCTCCTCTGGGATTTTGTTGGAAAGTCGTACCGGGTGTAAAAGCTACTTTTCCGGAATCAGACTCTCATTATTGACTCTTGATGAACAATATTAGGAGTCGCTAATGTTCTCAAGTCTTTTTATATGAGTGCTGCCGGAAATATATTTAAAATACCCCTGTCTTACCATAAAAAATTAGGCATGATATAGTTGTGATGGGCAAGGAGTATTTTTGTAAGTAGAGGTTAGATTTCCGACATTGGTATTTCGGTGCGTTTGCCGACGTTAAGACCAGAGGAGTGGTTTCTTATATTGTTAATGGTGTTAGTATTAAGTTAGCGAAAGCTAAAAAAATTATTGACACCTTAATTTATTCTGTTACGGTAATAAATAACAAGAAAATACGGATTCGTTTTTATAATATACCGTTATAAATGTTCACAGGGTACTGATCGTGTATCGGTGTTATAAGTCTATAGTATCAGGCCGAAATCCCCCCTTTATACTCATCTGGAATCGCTCCAAACAAACAAGAGAAATATCGTATTAAATGAATAAAAAAACTCCTCAGAATGAAGACTTGGATATACGTACCATTTTTAAGGTATCGTCTCTTAGCATTACCGCCCGGGTAGCGTTATTCCTGCTCATGTTTCTTTTTCTCCCGATGGTTCTGACTGGAATTTGTATAGAAAACCAAATGCTGCTCCCAGGAGAAAATATGTACCTGGCGATCCCCATTTTTTTTATCCCTTTGATAATTCCTTTTTCAAAATTAATTTCCTACTACCTGATCAACAGGGATTTGGTCAGGATCGACAATTTTTGCGATGAAGTCAAAAAAGGCAATTACTCTATTTATTTCGATTTGCCAAATCAGAAGGAGGAAGAGGATTCACTCATAACCCTTTTGCGTAACCTCACTTGGATGGCTCGCAACCTAGCTTTACGTGAAGACAGTAGTGATGATCGATTTAAAAAACTTCGCTACGACTACGGCGAAATGCGCAAACAAGCATATACGGATCCCTTAACAGGTTTATACAATCGCCGTTACCTGAAGAGGTTCGCTTCGAATCTCAAAAGCTCCAGCCTAACTACCACACTAAGTATGATCTATGCTGATTGCGATAACTTCAAAGAAGTTAATGATACCCATGGTCATAACGTTGGTGACGAGTTACTGAAATGGCTTGGGACCTGTTTGGCAGAGGCCAGCAGGGTTAGTCAGGATGTGCCTCTCCGAATGGGTGGAGATGAATTTGCGTTGCTCCTCCCTGGAACGGGAGCAAAAGAAGCCTCTTTGATTGCTAAACGATTACGCTCATTGTACCACCGTAAAAACGTATACAATACAACCTTGTCTCTTGGCATCGCAAACAGCACCTGCAAGGAAAAGGTCGACTGGCCCCTGATAGAAAACTTGATCCAATACGCGGATCAGCAGGCATACCTGGTTAAGAAATCCGGTGGCGACAATATCGGCATGGAGGATCTGTTTATAGAGGGTGAGAGCTACTCAATTAACAACAGGAGATCGACCCAAAGATTGGCCGATATAGACCCCTTGACTGGAATCCCCAATCGCTACCTCGCAAAAGAACGATTTCAGCAATCTCTTAAAAGGTCTCGAAGGAGCGGCCTCAAACTATGTTTGATGTTTCTTGATCTGGATGATTTCAAAAGCATCAACGAGACTCTGGGACACCATATAGGCGATAAGTTTCTGCAGCATATCGTGACATGCATTAAAAGCTCTCTGCGGGCTGAAGACTCAGTTTGCAGATTAGGTGGGGATGAATTTCTCATACTTATGGAAAATATAAAAAACAGAGATGATGTTGCTGCCCTGGTTTCAAAAATAATTAACTCGGTCAGACAAAAAGCCGTTATTGATGAGCAGCAGGTAACGGTTACCTCTTCTATCGGAATAACTCTGGTACCTGACGATGGTGATGATTTCGACGATTTATGCAAACGAGGGGACATAGCTCTCTCCCAGGCAAAAGAGACTGGTAAAAACAATTTTAGTTTTTTTGATCCCGAGGTGGCCGAAACCATCACGGAGTCACTTTCACTTATAACTGATTTACGTTCTGCAATTTACCTGAAACAGATGGAGTTGTATTTTCAGCCTCAGGTCAACTTAGAAACCGGAGCAATCATCGGAGCCGAGTCCTTAATTCGTTGGAACCACCCTGAAAAGGGTGTATTGTCGCCTGCATGCTTCATACCTCTGGCTGAACAGAGTAGACAAATCATCGAACTCGGAGAGTGGATCATTGACGAGGCCTGCAGAAAGTGTGCTGAGTGGAAGAGTGCAGGGGTCCGTGATGTGGTTATTGCAATTAACATTTCTCCCATACAGATAACACGGGGCAGTATTGCACGTTCGATTCTTTTCGCACTAAACAAATATGGTTTAGAGGGATCCGATATTGAGTTGGAGTTTACTGAATCCCTGCTTCTACAAAACAATGAAACCATAGAAGAGGACTTCCGGGTGTTACGAAATACCGGAGTTTCTCTGGCAATAGACGATTTCGGCACAGGGTACTCTAATCTTAACTACTTGAAAGCATTCGAAATAGGGAAACTGAAAATAGACAGGTCCTTTATCACCGATATGATATCGAGTAAAAACGACCAGGCCATCGTCGAGTCCATAATAATGATGACCAAAAGCCTGATGATAAAAACTGTGGCCGAAGGTATCGAAGATGAGCAGACGCTGAACCTGCTGCACAACCTCAATTGCAATATCGGCCAGGGATTCTACTGGTCCAGACCCCTACCGGAAAAGCAATTTTTATCCTACTATAAAAGCATGAAAACTATCCCAATAACCGGTATTATCCAGCTGAAAAAAGCAGTAGGATCGTAGTAGAGCCTTACTCTTGATAACATTTACAAAAACAAGAAATCCAGGGATATTTTAAAACAGGGGGGAAGACCACGGTCGTTATCGCGCCTGAAGCCAAGTTTGAATTTTTAGTGCCTTATAAATCAGCTTCTTTTTTTAAGAAACTGATTTGGTTAAGGTACTTACTTGCAGCTTGTCTGCGTTAGTGCTTTACTCCGTAAAACTGTGATAAAAAACAAGAAAATACGGATTTGAATTTATTTCATATGGTTATAAGCACCCACAAGGTACTTACTTACCGTTTACCGGTGTTAGGCTAATCGCACTTGCCTCAAACAGCATACTGAATTTCTCAGAAATATGTAAATAGCCATAGGAATTTACGAGAAGTTAATATATATATTTGTGTACTACTGAATACAGTTTACCATCGTCAATTCAGGCTGTATTTTAGTACCCTAGAAATAATTTTGTGAAGGTACTTATACCCGTCGAGCGAGTACTGAAAAGGGTCCCTACTTATTTCCCGTTTATCGGGGTTAGGTTAACTACAATTATGTGATCTTCCAGTAATCGATGCTCAAAACGATTAGCTGCAAAAAGAGATATCTCTTTCTTCCGTTTCTGGCTCTTTTCTATTTTGTGATAGGTGCCCATGCCCTGCATCCTTATTTTCACGAACAGATCGAAACCCTGCCTGACGATCCATATCAACATGTACATTCCAGGCATCATCACCATCCTCCCGCTACTGATTTAGTCGTTGGCAGTGATCATCACGTCTGCCCGATCTGCAAATTTTTTGCCGCTAATTCAGCTCTTGACATTGGTGCAGTACGTTTCTTTATCCCATCCTTTCCGGATCAACATGTGAATAATGGCTGCCGGATTGCGGTTATATTTGCGCACCCGACAGGCTTTCACATTCGTGGTCCACCCAGTGTAATACCCTCTTAAGGGCACCTTGAAAAATTGCATCTTCGCCCAACCTCTTCGTTGTGAGAAGAATTTTATTCTCGGAGATAAGCGAGCCCAGCGAGACTTCGATATCAGTTATATGCCTGTGGTAAAATTCATCACACGCTTCGATTTTGAGCAAAAAAACTAATTTTTCAAAGTACCCTTAAATCAAGCAACATTACATAGGAATTATCGTATTGGGACCAGCTCTGGTTGAACTCAGGCCAAAAGCTGACCTCTTTTTTTTCATGTATGAGTATCTTCAGGAGGTTATTTATGTACGGTGGATTGATCTTTTTAAAAGTGACAGGAGCACGTTTTTGCAAAGGTGCAACTGTTCTAGTGATGAGTATTTTTCTTTTTTTTGTCGGTTTAGAAAGTTTAAAAGCTTCAGAGACACGTCAGCATGGCGCCCACGTTCATGGCGTTGGTCAGCTCAATGTTGCTCTGGATGAAAATGATCTCATGTTTGAATTGACAAGTCCGGCGGCAAATTTCGTTGGCTTTGAGCATGCCCCCGAGAATGAGCAGCAATCTCATGAAGTCCATAGGGCAATAGAGCTGTTGAAAGAGGGGAAAACGCTTTTTGTCTTTACCAAAAAGGCTCAGTGCAATCTTCATGAGGCCCATGTCGATAGCGATATGGTGCAAAGTCACCATGAAGAACATGAAGCTCATCACCAGGACCCTGAACATGCACACCCAGGAAAAGACCACGATGAAGACTCAGTTCATAGTGACTTTGTGGCAGTATACCATTTTGAGTGCAATAATCCAGACAGCCTGAAGTCCATAGATGTGCAGTTGTTTACACACTTTCCAGGCCTTGAAGAGCTCGAAGTTCAGCTGCTTACACCAAAGGTTCAGACTGCTGTTGAATTGACGCCAAAGAAATCTCAAATATCCCTTTAAGAGAAAGCATGATTGATGAATCAACTGTACAAAACAGCAAGATCATGAGCAAAAGGACGGAGCCGGTTATTGACATAGCCGGTCTCCGTTTCACCTGGCATAAATGCTTGTCACCTGTACTTGAAATTGAGCACTTTCGAGTCGAACCTGGAGAGCTTCTTTTTATCATGGGGCCAAGCGGCAGTGGAAAGTCTACTCTGCTTGGTATTCTTACCGGCATTCTTGTGCCGCAGCATGGAGAGGTGAGAGTGTTGGAGCAGAGACTCTCCCAATTGAAAGGAACTGCCCGGGACCGTTTCAGGGCGGATAACATTGGTTATATTTTTCAGATGTTCAACCTCATTCCTTATTTGAGCGTTATCGAAAATGTTATCCTGCCATGTCAGTTCTCCTCTTTCAGGAGAACGAAGATTCAGCTTCAGGGGTCTTCACCAAGGGATGAGGCACTGCGCCTTCTTGCCCACCTCAACCTCAAGGAGCCAGAATTGCTTGACAAGCCTGTGATCGAATTGAGCGTTGGCCAGCAACAAAGGGTAGCGGCAGCTCGGGCCTTAATAGGAAGCCCTGCTCTGATAATAGCCGATGAACCAACTTCGTCGCTCGATACCGAGCACCGGGAGTCTTTTCTGAGTCTTCTCTTTGACGAATGCACACGCTCAGGGGCAACACTGGTTTTTGTCAGCCACGACACCAGCCTGGTTTCATTTTTTGACCGGGTTGTGGAGTTCAGAAAAATCAATATGGCATCTAAAATATCCGGGGGAGCAAGCGCATGAGAAATATACTGTTGCTCGCTCTGAAAAGCCTGCGGAACCGGAAATTTACAGTGTGTTTGACAATTATCTCCATCGGTTTGAGTGTTGCCCTGTTGCTGGGGGTGGAGCGTATTAGAACTGAGTCGCGAAATAGTTTCACCAATACCATTTCCGGCACCGACTTGATAGTAGGTGCACGAAGTGGACCGATCCAGCTTCTGCTTTACTCAGTATTTCATATTGGTTATGCCACCAACAATATATCCTGGCAGAGCTACCAGGATATAGCAGGGCTTCCTTCCGTTTCCTGGTCAATTCCCATATCACTTGGAGATTCTCACAGGGGATACCGGGTAATGGGTACTTCCGCTGACTATTTCAGCCATTTTCGCCATGGCAACAAGCAGAGATTGCATTGTGCCAAAGGAGTACCATTCAAAGATCTCTATGAGGCCGTATTGGGGGCAGAAGTTGCCCGCAAGCTCGGCTATGGTCTGGGGAAGTCAATTGTTCTTTCCCATGGAGCGGGAGAAGTCTCCTTTGTCAAGCATGATGACAAGCCATTCAGGGTGGTGGGGATTATGGCACCCACCGGAACGCCTGTTGACCAGACAATTCATGTCAACCTCGAGAGTATCGAGGCCATCCACGTTGACTGGAAAGAAGGCTCACCGGTGGCAGGAATGCGTATTTCCGCCGACCATGCACGACGCCTCAAGCTCACACCAAAGGCAATTACCGCTTTCCTGGTTAAATTACAGTCACCCATTGCCACCTTTAAAGTGCAACGTACAATCAACCAGTATAAGGAAGAACCGCTGACCGCCATTTTGCCTGGAGTTGCTCTCCAGCAATTATGGCAGTTGGTAGGAGTCGCCGAAAAAGCCCTTGTGGCGGTGTCCGCTTTTGTCGTGGTCGTCGGATTGTTTGGAATGTTGACGGCACTGATGACCAGCCTTAATGAACGGCGCCGGGAAATGGCTATTCTTCGCTCAGTTGGTGCGCGTCCAGTTCATGTGTTTTCCCTCATCATCGGCGAGGCCATACTGGTCACTACATTAGGTATTATTGCGGGAAGCGTGTTGCTCTATGGCCTTATGGTCATAGCACAACCACTGATGATTGAACACTTTGGATTGCATATAAACATTTCCTTCTTTTCCAGCTATGAGTTACTCCTGATCGGCATTGTTCAGTTTGCAGGTATAGCAGCGGGTGTTGTGCCGGGATGGAAGATTTATCGCTACTCTCTCAACGACGGAATGACTATCAAAACCTGAAGGATTATATTATGAAACGATTCTTATCCCTCATCACCATTTTCCTTTGTTTGTATACCCTCCCTTGTAATGGTATGGATGCAAGAAAAATTCAATGGGTTGATCTTATACCTCAATTACCGACTGAAGAGAATCCTCTGGTCGGTTTATCAGAAGAGGAGACCGGCTTTATTGAATGGATTATTTATCTTCGTGAGTATCTGCCGGAGGAGGTGACTCCGGCAAACCAGGAATTTTACGATGAAATGAGCAGGGCTCTGCCTGAACTGAAAAACAAGGGTATTGATGTTGACAAAATCATAGAACAGAGGCGGGTGAGAAATTCCGCGGTTAACACTGAGCTTGACGGGCAAAATATCAGGTTAGCCGGCTATTTGCTTCCCCTTGATTTATCGGGTAATATGGTGACCGATTTTCTCCTGGTACCCACAGTTGGAGCCTGTATACATACTCCACCCCCACCCCCGAATCAAATTGTGCATGCAGTGTCGGCGACCCCAACTCCATACGAAATGGATGAACTCTTTAAGCCCGTGTTGGTTACAGGGAAATTAAAGGTGAAAGTTTTGTCCAAAGAATTGTTTCTCGTTGATGGGTCAAGCGAAATCAATATTGGCTACAGCGTGTCCATAAAAAAGATAGAGGCCTATAGACCATAAAAAAGATTATACCTAAATCTTGCATACGAAAAGTAGAGAAAAATAGATTTGTCTTTGCAAGACGATACGTTGCACCCAGACTAATCAATGTCAGTAATGTCCGGTTAA
>JAWSVG010000078.1:0-19232 GCA_033852035.1 Desulfocapsaceae bacterium
GAATCCCAAAGTAGAATTAATTGTCCCACATAAACATGTAGTTCTGATGAAATAAAAAAGGCAGGACCTAGAGATCTTGCTTTCAATTGTGTCAAAACTTTGCAAGTTACCTTTCTTTAGTACCTTGCTCCGTAAAAGCCGTCACTCCGTTCAGTACCCCCTCGGAGTCTATCGCTTACCTGAGGGGTGTAAAAAACAAGAAAATACGGATTCTATTTATATCATGTGGTTAAAAGCACTCACAAGGTACTTACTTACCGTTTACCGGTGTTAGTCCTCTACAGGTATAAGGATAATTTGTTCATCGGTGATAGATGTCTGGACAGGGTACCCTGATGTGGCCCAGTCAGTCATGCCTGTAGCTACGGCAACAACGTTTTCATAGCCAAAATCGCTGAGTTGCCTGGCGGCCAAAGCAGCTCGAGCCCCAGATTTGCAATATACGTAAATTTGCTCCTCTTTGTCAGGTACAACTGACCATATGCTAAACTCCAAAAGACCCCTTGAGACATTGACTGCATCAGGTATGTGAACAGCTTCGTACTCTCTTGGAGTACGGACATCAAGCAAGAAAATATCTTCATCCTCATCCAAAATCTTTTTTAATTCAGCAATTGGGATTTGTTTTGTGCTGTTGCGGGCTTCCTGAACCAATTTTCCGGTCGGCGATTCCATCCATTTCGGCTGTTCAGCCGAAGCATTCCCGATAAAGAAAAACATGCCAATACTGCATAACAGAAAAATAGATATTTTTGTCATAGTGTGCTCCACAAAAGGGTTAAGGATTAAATGATGCAAGCGCGATCTTCCACGAGCAATTTATAGCGAAGTTGGGAAGAAAAATAAGTGGCATAGTAAGAGACTTGTGCCGACAAAAGGTGTTGGGTTGCTTGAAGGTCGCGCGATGCCCGGTCGTATACATTTGTTCTTAAACATAGCACCCAAATACAGTGTATCCAATACAGTTGGATATATAAAGAGTAAAAGTACAATTCGAATCCATCGTGAGGCTTTATGCACGAAGAGAGAATGGTAAAGAAATGCACCAAAAAAACGAGACGTGTCAGGCAGTAGCTAAAACTAACCCCGATAAACCGGAAATAAGTCGGGACTCTTTTCAGTACTCGCTCGACGGGTATAAGTACCTTTAAGGGGCTTCACCCTACCACGTCCTCTGGGTGTGGTAGGTGATTAGTTTAAGATAGGTTTCCTGGACCAAACGGTTTTAACCATACCAACAGTTGCGGCAAGAGGGTCAAAGAAGCAATAAGTGCGATAAACATAGCAAGACCGGTAAAGAGGCCGAAATAGATGGTCGGCAAAAAATTGGAGAGCATGAGGATGGAAAAGCCAACGATAATGATCATGGAGGTATAGTACATGGCATGTCCGATCGAGTTATGACAGCGGTGAAGAGAACCGTAATAGTCGCCGTCTACCTTGATTTCTTCCCTGAAACGATGGATATAATGG
Organism: Desulfocapsaceae bacterium; assembly: GCA_033852035.1. Classification (GTDB taxonomy): domain Bacteria; phylum Desulfobacterota; class Desulfobulbia; order Desulfobulbales; family Desulfocapsaceae; genus Desulforhopalus_A. Next base: position 1,474 of record JAWSVG010000078.1, read on the forward strand.
ATAGTGTTATCGACTGCGATACCAATACTGATGGCTGCAATAGTGATTGTCATCATATCTAGGGGAATATCCAGCCACCCCATCACACCCAACACAAAACCGGCTGAGAGCAGGTTGGGAAATAGAGCAATAACTGCTATTTTAAGCGAGCGGAAAAGAGCCAGGAACATGATCAGCAGGGCGAAAGCCACGATACCCAATGTTTTGATTTGGGAAGAAAAAAGACTCTGGAGCATATTGTTGTAAAGGATCATTGCCCCGGACAAATGGACCTTGGTTTCATCGATTTCGAGCTGATGAACGAGATCGTGTCTGAGTTCCTTGAGCAGAGTATTTCTTTGCAGCGACTTCATCGAATCCTTAATCCTTACTGTAAAGCGGACCTCGTTATTGTCGAAAGAGACAAACGGGGTCAATAGCAACTCTTTATAATCTTCAGGTAGTTTTGTATACAATACAGCCATATCTAGGCTGTCCAGGGATTTCCCTTCATTGAGCTGGCGGCCTATTTTTAGAAGGGTTCCCAGCGACAGCACTTTTCCGATCTCCGGTCTGTTCTCAAGATAGTCGTGTACCCTTTCGATCACGTCCAGACGATGGTCCATAAACCAATATTTCCTATCACCCTCCTCAGAATCGCTGAAGAAATCGTCTTCGGTCTCAAAATCATCATCTTCGCTATCCTCCTCCTCGAAGGTTTCAAATTGGACAATGACATCCAGAGGAGTCGTTCCTCCAAGCTTCTGGTCGATAATTTTCATTCCCTGGTAGATTTCTGTCGACTGTTTAAAATAATCGATAAAACTGTTTTCTACCCGCAACCTGGATACACCTACGACCGTTAAGATGGTGAGAAGTGCGGTTAAGATTAAAATCGCTGTGCCGTGCATTTCTGTTATGCGGCCTAGAAACGCGGTCAGTGAAAATTCGAGAATTTTCCCTTGGGACGGCAGTTGAGGCTTTTTCAGCAGCATCGCACCGGCAGGGAAAAGTACAAAGGTCAGTGCCAGGGATAACAGAATACCGATGCTCATCATCCAGCCAAAGTGGATCACAGGCTTTATATCGCAGAGCATAAGCGAAGTAAATCCGGCAATGGTGGTAAGAGTGGCATACAGGCATGGCACAAATTTGGATTGAATGGTGTTTTTTACAAGGGTGAGGTGATCCGCTTCGGGGAGGCTCACTTGATATTCACGAAACCGCACTATGAGATGAACTGAAATGGCGAGGGTTATTATCAGCTGCAATGATATAAAATTAGAAGAGATAACGGTGACACCCCAGCCAAAAGTACCCAGCACTCCCATCATTGCAACTACAGATAGAAAACAGCAGAGCATTGGTAAGATAATCCAGCGTTTATTTTTGAAAAAGAGTCCCAGCATCATGACCAGCAACACAAATACGCCCAGGCCGAATATTTTCAGGTCGTTTTTGATATAGGTGATCATATCATCTGCTATCATGCTGATTCCGCCAAGAAAGAGCTGGCCGTTGTCACGGCTTGCGTCCATAATGGCCCTTATAGCCATGATATTCTCATGTTGCTTTGCATTCAATGAGACCTGCTGTGCCTGGATCTCACTGACGACGCGTGCATATTCAGTGGCTTCTGCTGGAGACAGTTTCTCCTGCGACTTTTTATCCAGGAATTCATCTCTTGTAGTTATAAGTTGATTGTACTCGGGGGCGGTTTTGAGGTTAACGATAATCGCTGTGGTCTGCATATCTCGGCTCACCAGAAGGTCCCGATAAAAGTGACTCTCAGAGAATTCTGTTTTCGCCAGATTTTTATCTATATCAGGCGATTCCAGGGTCGGAATTTTGCTTTGGGAAAGCTGTTTATATGAAACCGGTGGGCTTTCTAACAGCGGAACATCCAAGATGGTGAGTACCGACTCCACCGCTGTTAGGTCGTTTAAGGAATCACGTATCTCCACGATAGCTGCAAGATTGACTTGGTCCAGAAGGTCGCCGGATTTAGGGGAAAAAGCGATCAGTAAAAAGTCCTGAACCCCATACCGTTTGGATATTTCGCGGGCATAGCGTAAATCTTTATCGTTTTCCAGCAGCAAGGTCTCTGTTGAGGCATCGATTCTGAAATTTCTGGCCTGATAACCTAGTACACCAACCACCAGAATGAGAATTGCGATTACCCAAAGAGGCCGGTTGATAACCCAGGTTGTATACCAGCCAGTGAGTTTACCCATATTATTGTTCATGAAATCCCTGCGGTTTGCAATTTTTGTCTATAACCTAACCAAGAAGAACTAAGTCGACCTTGTGTGTGCGAAGGTAGTCTACAGCACCCCTTCCAGACCTGACACTTTTTACCTTATATTCAAGGGATTCCAGCAACCGTAAGGCTATGTCCCTTTGTTGGAATCCATCATCCACAATAAGGATAGATTCACCGCTCCCTATGAAAATGTCTTCATTCTCTTTGGAAGTGATTTCCTTTGTATTCCCAAGTGATCGAGGGAAGTAAAGCTCAAAAATATGAATCAACTCTTGAGGTGTTATACCTTTTCCTGAGTCCTTGACTGACACCATGACATAGAGTCCGGGAGTAATTATTCCGTGTCCAGGTTGGTATGAGAGTGTCAACGATAGTATTTGATGTCGCAATGGTAACCTGCCCTGTTTCTTCCCTGGCCTCAGAAGCGTTAGTTACAAGAGTCATCAGACTTTTTTTGATATGAGTAATTGAACATGGAATGTTATCAATCTCAGGTGAGAGGAGCATTGTGTAGTGTATATTAGGATATAATGACCGGGCGTTTTCAAATTCTGGCGAATCTAAATAGGCCTGAATGATGTCATTGAGGTTAGCCGACTCCCTTGTAACAGCAACACCGCCAGCCATCATGCCGATGGCTTTCATTTTCTGGTCGCGGTTAAGCTGATCCTCAAGAGCATTCCGTTCGGTAATATCAACAATGATCATTCTTGCACCAATCAACCGATCATCGCGGTAAATTGGTGCGGAACGGATAAGTAACGGAAAGAGAACTCTGTCACAACTCCTTGCTCTGTATTCCTTTCTTTCAAGATCTTCCTCTTTCGTCCCAAGGTAAATACTCTTGTCTCCCCTCTTGTCGTTTTCAAGCTGGATATACTCTTTGCAGTGCGAAGATTGACAAGTTCGTGATACTTTTGAGTTCTTTCTCTGACCTGCAATTCAAGTAGACGGCGATTAATGTTCAGGTAAAAAATGAATGTCAGGAGGAGAGCTATAAAAACAAGATCCAAGAATATATAAAATAGTGGATAGACATATTTGACATCAGTAATGTCCGGATAAGAAATTGCGTGTGATTTCTTAACCGGACATTACTGGAAAATAGTAATACTATTGTCTTTTGTTGTAGACTACGATTTTAAGAGGTGAAAAACAAGGAATAAGGTGATCGGCAATCCTGCAATCCCCCTGTTTAACCTTTACTTGAGCATCTCTTTTATCTCTGACATAGAAGGAACCCTGCCAATGCTTTTGACCTCACCCCCAATTACCAGGCCTGGTGTCATCATTACTCCAAAAGACATAATATCATCAAAGTTGGACACCTTTTCCAACTCGAACTCTATGCCAAGTTCTGTCGCCGCTTGAGCGACGCTTTCAGCAAGTTGATTGCATTTGGGACATCCGGGCCCCAGGACATGAATTTTCATTATTTTACCTCGAATTTTTATCCTACAGTGAGGCCAAAAAGCATTCCGCTTATTGTGGCCATAACAATTACCAGACAGACAAAAACTGCTGTTTTCTTGAATCCCAGTACAGAATTAATAACGAGCATATTGGGAAGACTAAGGGCGGGGCCAGCCAGCAGGAGTGCAAGTGCAGGACCATTGCCCATACCATTTGCCATGAGTCCCTGCAGTATGGGTACTTCAGTAAGGGTTGCAAAATACATGAAGGCTCCGGCAAAAGAGGCAAAAAAATTAGAGAAAAATGAATTACCTCCTACTGCTCTTGCAACCCATTCGGCAGGGATAAGCCCCTCGTGTCCAACCCGGCCGAGAAGAATGCCAGCAATAAGAACACCGAATAGCAGCAGCGGTAGGATTTGTTTGGCAAAGCTCCAGGATGAAGAAAACCATTCGCCATTCTCACCCTGATGTGTGCTCGTAATGACAGAAAGACCTATAAAACCAAGAGTGAAAGGGACAATCGGCTGATCAGGAAAGAGGATTGCAATAAGTGTCACAGGTACTGCAACGACCACTACTTTCCAGACAGGCATCTGAAACCAGAATACTAACATCAGGGCAAAGAGTATGGAGAACCCGGAGGTGATGAACCATTTGGCCTCAAATATCATTATCCATATGCCAGATGCTGACCCAGGTTTTCCCCAATTGGCAAATACCAGAATACCAACCATAGAGAAAAAATAGAGGCCTGTCTGCCAGAGAGGGCGCCTCACTGGTTCTTCAGGCATGGCCATCTGGATAGCGATTTTGTCCTGCTCCTCTTTGCGAAAAATTGTTGCCATCAGTATGCCGATAACGACACTGAAAATTACAGCACCAGCGGCTCGGGCAATCCCTAGTTGAGGGCCCAGGATGCGAGCTGTCATAATAATTGCCAGAGCATTAATTGCCGGGCCTGAATATAAAAAAGCTGTAGCTGGACCCAGGCCGGCCCCCATTTTGTAAATACCAGCAAAAAGAGGAAGGATGGTGCAGGAGCAGACAGCCAAAACAGTTCCGGAGATAGATGCAACGCCATAGGCCAGAAACTTGTTGGCCCCTGCACCCAGGTATTTCATTACCGATCCCTGACTGACAAAGACTCCGATTGCACCTGCTATAAAAAATGCCGGAACCAGGCAAAGGAGTACGTGTTCCCGGGCATACCATTTAATCAGGTGGAAAGCTTCGAGTACCGCCAGGTCAAAACGTGCAGTTCCTACAGGCAGATAAAAACATATCACAAATATTGCGATGATCCACGCAAGGTATTTCCATTCTTTTTTCCAGTTCATGTTCGTTCTGTGATCAGAGATGTTTATAAGGTGCTTATACCCGTCGAGCGAGTACTGAAAAGAGTCCCACTTATTTCCCGTTTATCGGGGTTAGGTGGTAAGTATCTACAGCAGGGCCGCATGCTCGGCTGCCTTGTTCTTTATTACAGCCTCGATACAGGGCATGTATTTCAGTATGCATGGAACTTTGAGTTTGTAATAAACCTGCTTGCCTCGTTTTTCATCCGTCACGACTCCTGCTTGTTTCAGGACAGATAAATGTTTTGAAATTGTGGAAAAATCAGCATCAATGGATTCTGCCAACTCACAGACACACTTCTCACCATCCTCAAGCTGCTCTGCCATCCACAGTCTTGTCGGATGTCCCAAAGCTTTGAGCACATTGGCTTTTGCCTCGAGTACTGCTTTTTGTTTTGTATTCATCGGCTCTCCTTGTTTGGACATATGGTAAAACGACCAAGTAATGTTGTCAATAAACAATTTTGGAAGATGAGAGGAAAGGAGATCAGTCGTTGGGGGCTTTACTGTGCAGTTCTAAAATATGAAAACCTGAAAAAAAGTCGTGCCCACCAGGGCTTCGTATCGTACTGGCATGGGAAAAAATCTCTTCTACGCCAGAGTATTATATTTTTCTCACCGGGGAAAAGACGATTGGGTCTGAACGCTTGTAAATTATAATGCACGATGCCGGGAAAGGTTCTTTTATACAACTTTCCGCTGATCGTCTGCAGTTCACAGCCGTTAAGGTCTTCCTGGAGAATGAGCATGGGGTTCATAGACTTAATGGTATTTTCCCAATGCCTGAATGGAAGAACCCGCTGGCAGACTATTACTTTGCTTTCGAGGTCGGTAAGTTGCTCCACATGTGTACTTGGGAATACTTTGATCTTCTCGAAGAATTCGTCTGCCTTACCACCGTAATATTTTTCAAGCAGAGGCTGTATCTGGGCCACATCAGAGAAAATAGATTCGCGATTGAAATCTATCTGGGTGAGGCGATCTATTGCAATATAGTACTCAAGGTCGCACTCAATAAATAATCGAACATGGTTGTCTATTCTGTTCAGCCAGTTGCCGCAACCAAGACTGACAAGCGATCGATTCCCATGCTGTCTCAAAAACGTTGTAGCTGCTTCTGACATAACAAGTTGATCTCTATACTATTTCACTTGTGAGCAGGTGAGTGCTCGTTCTCACCTGGATTTTATCTGCCTAACGAGTGTAGTGTTTTTTGCAATCTTTGTCAATTTCTCAATTGCTTTACATATTGGAAATCCTAGGTTAAAAAGAGACGATAGACTTTTAAATTCTGTCTCAAAACGAGGAGAAAAGCCATGGAATCTGGAACGAAAGATGAGTGTATTTATACCGTACAGCAAAAGGATCTTGCCAGTGAAGTTGGGGTTAGCAGTGAAGATACGTTCCCTGAGGTCTTTGCGACTTCACGTATGATTGGGCTGATGGAGGTATCTGCAGCGCGACTGATGAAATCTTTATTGAAGCCGGGTGAACTGTCAGTGGGCGTCGGTGTGAATGTAAAACATTTTGCGCCGACTCCAGTGGATGAAGAGGTCAAAGCCGTAGCCACTTTCACAGGACGTGAGGGGAAACTTTACTTGTTTGATGTAGAGGTCTTTGATAGGGCAGGAAAGGTGGCAAGTGGCAAACACACGCGAGCTATTGTTGCGGCTGATCGCTTGATGAGCGGAGCAGAAAGCAGGATGTCGCAGGCATCGGAAGAGTAGCAGTGGTGTAACTTCCAGATTGTTCCTTCGTAACCTAACCCCGATAAACGTTAAGCACTCACCTTGTGAGTGCTTAACGTTTAATGTGAAATCGAATCCGTATTTTCTCGGAGTCTGCGCTTACCTGTTTTTTTATGACAGTTTTCTCTCCAAAGGCGGTAACCCGCCGTAAACAAGTGGTCCAGGAAACTCATACCCCGTGAGGTGTATATCCTATAACGACATTGACAGTATGTAGCAGTGTTGGCAGGTATTTCAAGTCCTCTTCCCCTTTCCCCTTCCGCTTTTTGTCTTTTCAATCATTCTTTCTTGATGTTCAAATCTGATGAAAATCCACGGGGTTTAAACGGCAGTTGTGTGACGAGAAAAACGGTGCCTCTTTTTGCTCGAAAGTGCCATTTTTTGTTGACAAAAAAAATAAATGCCAGATCCCCCTGTTTATGGGCCAGGACAAGTCTGTGGTACCATATGTTGTAGTTTGGTGTTGTGTGCACCATAAATGTGGTGTATAAACGTTTTTAGTCCCACTGACAAGAAAAGAGAAAAACAAGTTGTACATCTCATTTTCTACGCAGAATTGAGCACATTTTATTCAGCAGAATCACCCCCCCAAAAAAAAAGAGAGAGAGGCGCTGTAAATGACCCCCGATGTTACCAAACAAGTCCTAACCACTACTGCGGAGACAGTACTGGCGAGGCGATATTATTTAAAAGATACAGAAGGCAACTCTCTTGAGACCTGGGAAGCACTGTCTCGTCGAGTTGCTAATGCTGTTGCTGATGTTGATAAGGACAGTGAGAACTATGAACAGCTGCGGGAAGATTTCTTCAATATGATATACCGTTTGGATTTTTTACCAAACTCTCCCTGTCTTATGAATGCCGGCACGGATATCGGACAGCTTTCAGCATGTTTTGTGCTCCCGGTGGAAGATTCGATGGATGGTATTTTTACCGCGATCCGTAATGGTGCACTGGTACACAAAACCGGAGGGGGTACCGGGTATTCATTCTCTCGGCTTCGTTCGAAAAATGCCTCTGTACGTTCTACCCAAGGGGTTGCTTCAGGGCCGCTCTCTTTTGCCGCCGTTTTTGACGCTGCAACGGAGACCATTAAGCAGGGCGGGAAACGGCGCGGCGCCAATATGGGTGTTTTGAGGATCGATCACCCTGATATAATGGACTTTATTACTGCAAAGGAAGATCAGGGGAAGTTCAATAATTTTAATTTCAGTGTAGGTATTACTGATATTTTTATGATGGCGGTGGAAAATGATCGCGATTACGAGCTGATAGAGCCCTCCAGTGGAAAGGTAATAAAGAGTCTCAATGCCCGCATGGTTTTTGAGAAAATCATTGACCTGGCCTGGCATAATGGTGAGCCCGGCGTGCTTTTTATAGATACCGCTAATAAAGACAACATGACACCGCAGCTCGGTGATTTTGAAGCGACTAATCCCTGTGGTGAACAATGGCTGCTCCCCTATGAAAGCTGTAACCTTGGTTCAGTGAACCTTGGACGTTTTGTTCGTGATGGTGAGGTTGACTATGACAGATTGAAGCAGGTGGTTGGAGATGCTACCGTCTTTCTTGATAATGTCATCGACTGCAACCGTTTTCCTATTCCTGAAATTGAGGAAATGACCCTGAAAACCAGAAAAATTGGTATGGGGATCATGGGGATGCACGACCTATTAATCCAGGTGAAAATCCCCTATGGTAGTGAGGAAGGAAGGGCCTTGTCTGGAAAGATTATGCGTTTTATAAGGGATGAAGCGGAAGAACGCTCAATCCAGCTCGCAAAAGAAAAAGGTGCGTTTCCTGCTTATGATCCCAGCATCAACACCTATCCTGCGCGCAGAAATGCTGCGCTCACTTCTATACAACCAACCGGCACTGTATCGATGATTGCCGATTGTGCCTCGGGGTGTGAACCCTATTTCTCCATTGTTATGGTGAAGCACGTCATGGATGGTGATCGATTGATCATGGTCAACAAGCATTTCGAGGAGATCGCCAGAGCTGAGGGGTTTTACTCAGAGGAACTCATGAGCAAAGTAGCTGACTCAGGTACCGTTATCGGCCACAAGGAGATTCCCGGGAAATGGCAGGAAGTGTTCAGGACTGCGCAGGATATCAGTCCGGAAGACCACATCAATATGCAGGGGATGCTGCAGAAAAATGGGGTAGACAGCTCGATTTCCAAGACGATAAACTTGCCAAACAGTGCAGACCGTGAAGATGTCAAGCTCTCCTATATTACCGGTTACAAGCTCGGCTGCAAGGGGTTGACAGTATACCGCGACGGTTCAAGAGATAACCAGGTGCTCAATACCACGGAATCATCGGAGAAGGAACAGACAGCCATGGTCTCCGAGCATGGGCCAATGAAAAAGAACCTTCCGGATACTCTTGACGCCAAGCGTTATAGAGTAAAGGATCAGTACCAGAAGTCGGTATATATCATTGTCTGTTTTGACGAAAACGAACAGCCGATGGAGGTTTTTGCTAAATTTCCTTTTGATAACCGCGTGGATCTCAAAGACAAGTCCACCATGTGGACCACCACCTGTCGTCTGGTTTCCCTGGCCCTGCGTTTTAACGTACCCATGGATGAGATAATCAAACAACTTGACAGGTCAAGCGGGCATATGCTAGATCTTCCTGCTCAATTAAGCAAATTGTTCAAGTCGTTCATGGCTGGTACGCAGCAGGGATTTGCATCAAGCTGTCCAGAATGCACGGGCACCCTCCGCTTTGAAGAGGGATGTGAGACCTGCCATGATTGCGGCTATAGTAAATGTTCGTAATGAGAAGATAATTGATATCATGATACTTTTGAAAATGAGCAGGTGGGAATGATGGCAAAGATTGGTAGAAACGAGCGGTGTCCCTGTCGAAGCGGAAAAAAGTACAAGCATTGCTGTGCTCAGAAAGAGGTTACGGTACAACCTCAATTATCGCCTGAAGAAGCTTTGAAAGTTACGCTGATGAGTGGTGTCAAAGAGATACAGCAGGATGCCGTCAACAAAAAGGAAATCTGTAGAGAGCTAGGTGTTTTCTTTTTCTACTCAACATCCCGAGGCGATGCCTGGCTGATGGAGATGACAGACTGTGACTGCGTCCAGGTTGCAAAGGATGGGGGACAGCTCGCACCGCCTATTGAAGAAAACAGCGAAACCATCGAGATAAACTGGAGTCATATGTACGGCATGCGGGACAAAAAACTCGAGATTACTGCTTATGAAGATAGGGCTGTTTCGATCCTCGATGATGCGCCAAGCCGTGAACTTAATGCTGCTATGCGTCGTATCAGAAAAAAGTTCACAAATGCTCAGCTTGAGAAAGTGCATGTAGTTCAGGATGAACAGGCTGACTAGGAGCCTATCCGAGAATGCCCTTTCACCACATATCATCGTTATGTCAAAAAAATAATGCTCGTAGATAGCGTAGACTTCGATATTAAGTATATGGCTGTGCTTATTTTCCCAACATGTCTCGGTCTGCGGCGAAATTTCTATTCTCGGACACCCCCCCCTAGTGGTGTGATGTTGATATGAGTTTTTCAAAGATCAATCTGTTGCGTCTGATCCCCATGGTATGTGTCATGGGGATCATTTTTTTTCTCTCACATCAACCCGGTGACAACCTTTATCTGCCTCCTTTCCCCGGAATAGATAAAATTGCACATATAGTAGTTTACGGTGTGCTTTCCGGGACAATACTCTATATATTCTCGCCGGTGACAAGGGCTCAATATCCACTTCGTCTTGTTGGCCTGACGTTTTTGATCTGTCTGGGGTATGGACTTTCTGACGAGTTTCATCAGTCTTTTATTGTTAACAGGTCACCAAGTGGGCTTGACGTGTTGGCTGATTGTGCGGGAGCCGTTATGGTCTGTGCGCTTTGGCTGGTGGTCAGGAAGGGGGGGAGGGGCTAGCCAGCCCGAAATTCTCCTCAGTTCAGGTGGCGTCAAGTTAAAAGTTTTTGGCAGTAAACTATAATCGGCTATGTCTGCTGCCAAAATACTGTATGAGTTGGCGCTACATGGGTTGAGCTTGGCTGACCATTGTGTACATTGGAGTTTTCATCAACAGGGCTGAAGAGCAAACAGCTACGAGCCTGCGGTTAAACTGACACAATGTTCATGAGAAATGCGGGCTTAATCCTGGTGGGCTGAGCAGGTACGCCGTGTTTTTGCAATACCTGCCCGGTTGTCGCTATCTGTTTATATTATGTGGTTACAAGCACCCACAAGGTACTTACTCACCGTTTACCGGTGTTTGTAAAATCCTCGCCATGTCTTTGGCGAAATAGGTGATGATGATATCTGCACCTGCCCGTTTAATTGAAAGCAGGGTCTCTTCCATTACCCTGTCACCATCGATCCACCCTTTCTCCGCAGCTGCTTTGATCATGGCGTATTCCCCACTCACATGGTAGGCGGCAATCGGCAAGTCAAATTCGTCTCTCAACCTGGAAATAATGTCAAGATATGCCACTGCAGGTTTAACCATGAGGATGTCGGCCCCTTCATCTACATCGAGCGTTGCCTCCCTCAGGGCCTCACGACTGTTGGCAGGATCCATCTGGTAACTCCTCCTGTCACCGGACTGCGGTGAGCAGTCTGCAGCTTCGCGGAATGGTCCATAAAAAGAAGATGCATATTTTACGGCGTATGACATGATAGGGATTGACTCAAAATTGTTTTCATCGAGCGTTGCCCTGATTTCGGCAACCCGTCCATCCATCATGTCTGAGGGAGCAACCATGTCAGCTCCTGCCTCGGCATGGGAGAGGGCAGTTTTGGCCAGAATTTCAAGGGTAGCGTCATTATCTACGTCTTCATTAATCAAACAGCCGCAGTGCCCGTGATCTGTGTATTCGCAGAGGCAGACATCGGTTATCACCAGAAGTTCAGGGACTTTGTTTTTCAGCTCTCTGATCGAGGTTTGGATGATGCCGTTTTTTGTATGTGCGCCGGACCCCATACCATCTTTTTTTTCGGGCAGCCCAAAAAGGATAACCGAGTTCACTCCCAGTGCCAGACATTCTTTTGCCTCTTTTGCCAGCAGGTCAACTGTGAATCGAAAGACACCCGGCATGGAACCGATTGGCTCTTTCTTATTTTTGCCCGGCATGACAAAGAGCGGGTATATAAACTGCGCCGGAGAAAGATGGGTCTCGCGTATCATTGATCGGAAGGCGTTGTTTTTTCGAAGACGTCGTGGTCTATATTCTGGGAATACCATTTATAACTCCTGTTGTGAAAAGGAAAAAGCAGCTTGTTTGATAGGCTCAGAATGCTTTGTCCGTAAAAGAAACTGATTCTGGAGTCCATAGATGAAAATCATATTAGTCCGAACACTTTTAATTTTTTATGTAGGTGACTACGCTCAAGGCCAACCTGTTTTGCAGTTTATGAGATATTATTATCATTTTTGAATAAGTTTTCTCTCCAGATTTTTTTTATCATAGTCTTGTGAGTGGCATGTTTGCCATTCCGACGGTGGGGTTACCTGAGAACACAACGGTTATTCCTGGGACAGAAATGGTAGTTCAATAATAAAGAGCGATCCGGAAGGGGTGTTGTCCTGAACCCGAATATAACCATTATGATCGGAGATTATAGTGGATACAATGGCCAGGCCAAGGCCGGTTCCTGTTTTCTTGGTCGAAAAATAGGGTTCAAAGAGTTTCTGCTTATTTTCTTTAGATATGCCGGGTCCGTCGTCTGAAACTTTGAGAAAGACGTTTTCCAACTCGGGATCGAGGGAAACTTCAACATCTATTGTACCGCCGTTGGGTAAAACTGCAACCGCATTGTCCAGCAGGTTAATGAGACTGCGTTTGATCTGCTCGTAATCAAAACTGAAGACCGGTACAGGGGTTGTCTCAGAACAGTTGAATGTAATATTTTTGTGAGCTTCCTGGTAGAGGAAAAGAGTATCTTTGGCAAGCATTGTCAGGTTGGCGGGTGCTTTCTGAACCTTGGGCATTCGTGCAAATTGTGAAAATTCACTTACCAGCCTCTTCAGTTCGTCAACCTGGGTGATGATGGTGTTGGTACACTGGTCAAAAACAGAGTTGCTCTCTTCGAGAATATCAGGGTAGCGCCTGCGCAACCGTTGAGCCGAAAGTTGTATAGGCGTGAGAGGGTTTTTGATTTCGTGGGCAATTCTTCGGGCGACTTCTCTCCACGCAGCCATGCGCTGCATTTTCTCTAGCTTGGTGAGGTTGTCGAAAACGAGGACGAAACCTACCGGCCTGTCTTCTTCATCTTCAAGTCCAGTAAAGTTGATCAGCAGTGAGTAGCTCTTTCCCATTACGTTTAACTTGATATGTTCTTCTACGGTGATCTTACCGGTAATCTGCAGTTCATCGATGAAGCCCTGTACGATACTTGCCTGACTGGGAGGAAGAACATCTGTATAGCTGAGGCCGAGGAAGAGAGACGTGTCTATGTTGAGTAGCTTTTCTGCAAAACGATTTATGGTAGTGATCTTTCCATGTTCGTCCATGGAGATGACACCTGCTGAAACGTTATGAAGAATGATCTCTGTGTAGCGTCTCCTTTGCTCAGACTCCTGGGAACTGCGCTGCAGAGCTGTGTGGGTTTCCTCCAGTTTTTTGTTGCTGGCGTTGAGGTTGTGTGTCATCTGGTTGAAAGAGTCAACTAGAAGGCCAAGTTCATCGTTAGAGTCACGGTCCATGGCAAATTCAAGGTCACCTCCGGCAACACGTCTTGTTGCCATCACGAGTTTCTCTAGAGGTTCTGTAATGCCCCTGGAGATATAGAGCCCGAACCAGATCGCAGCAAAAATGACAAGCAGGGTAACGATGAGCAGGATGATTAAGAGCCAGAATTTGAAAGGTTCTTTGAAATGTTTAAGCTGTCTGTATCCTTCGATACCCTGAGATATGGTGGTCATTCGAGCGAGTTGGTCCTTTTTGACCAGCAAGGAGGTCACCAGGACTGCTCGTCTACGTTGCTGGCTTCCAATGGATATCTCAGCAACGCTGCTGATAAGGTCACCCGTCTTGAGCTCCTGAAGGAGGATTTCGCTGGTGTGCTCTGTACGTACTTTTTCCAGAGTATGAAGCGGTATTGGAGGGAGAATCGTTCCGCGTAACTGTGGCCCCTGGACGGTAATAAGGAGGTTTTTATCATTGGTGATAAGAGTCAGGCTGTCCGGTCCATTTATGGGATTGAAAGTGAGTATATTTTCCAGGGTCTCATTAATGGCATCCGAGGTATAGGCTGACATGTCAATTGTAGACATTCTGGCGGCTATGCCATCGCTCATTTTTTTAACCTGTTCTTCTTTTTCTCGAAGCAGGGACTGAGCCAGTTTGAGCGACTGGGTGAGGGAGTCCTCAATACTGGCATTAAACCAGTAATCCATACTCGTAGAGACAAACTGGAGCGACACAAAAAAGAGAAGGATCGTGGGGATAAGGGTCAGAGACAGGAAAGAGGCTATGAGTTTTGTTTTTAACTTGCTCCCCAGTTGGTTAATTCGTCTTTCAAAGAGAAGTTCAGCCAGGTTTCGCAGCACCAGAAAGAGGACAAAAAGAACCAGCAGAACATTGACATTGATGAGGGCAAAGATGAGAATATTGTTGTTAAACGGCAGCTCAATGGACTCTTTCAGGAGCAGGCTTTGCAGCCAGGTGAAAAAGGGGATGAGCAGGATACAGACAAAAATGACACGACGGATCAGCTTACGCTTGAGGCGTATCTGTTTGGCCGTATATGGTTTTTTGTCTATTGTTTTGCCATGTTCAGGGGGATTGGTATTCATTGTTGCCGTTATGTACTAGACCATCAATATTTGAATTCAATCGTGTGCCATTCCGTTTCAACATTCCACCAGGAGAGAAAAGGGAGTATGTTATGGAGACTCATTGGCAGGGTCTTCTGATAGAGCTCTGTCCTGATTTTAAATTTATAAAGGTTGTCGGGGATGAGTTGGCTCAATTCTACAACCTTAACCCCATTGATTTCATTTACCACCTTCTGTGCTTCAAACAGAGAGCGGAACGGCTGAACCTTGTTATTGTTCTCTTCAAGGGTAACCCTGTAGTTCTCCTTCAGAGTGTCAAATGTCATGATATGGTTAAAGCTAAATGCGGTTATCTGTTCGTCAGGCCAGTTTTTTTCTGTCTTGTACAGTTCAATGAAAAAGGTGAATTTCAGTGGTATCCCGCTGTGGAGTATTTCAATCATCTCTGAGGTGAAACTATTCTCCAATGTAGCAAACACAATGAGGTGAGTGGCGGATGTTGTTGCTGTCAGGTCCTTAATTGTAACTTTTCGTGTTACTTGTTCACCCAAACAAGGGGTGTTGAAGATAAGCAGCAGTACTGGGAAGAAAAGGAGTGATATAGATTTGTAGCACATTGTAGTTTTTAATTAAATTCGGTTGATTACTCGTAAGGAGTTTGCTGTAGTTGTAGGAGGGGCCTCACAATCAATTGCAAAATTTATAAGGTACTTATACCCATCGAGCGAGTACTGAAAAGAGTCCCGACTTATTCCCCGTTTATCGGGGTTAGGAATTACAAAATACTTGCTAGAAATGTCTGTGTTCGACGCCTCTGAGGGGTTGTAAATATTCTATTTGGTGGGCCATCCTCAACAATTACACCGTCAGCCATGAATACTACCCTGTCTGCAACCTTATTTGCGAAGTCCATTTCATGAGTAACAACCATCATGGTCATACCGTCCCGTGCGAGATCTTCCATAACGAGCAATACATCCCCAACCAACTCTGGGTCAAGCGCTGACGTTACCTCGTCAAACAGCATTACCTTTGGTTCCATTGCAAGTGCTCTTGCTATGGCAACTCTCTGTTGCTGGCCTCCGGAAAGCATGCCAGGATAAGCATCCATCTTATCCTCAAGACCGACTTTAGATAAGAGTTCTGACGCTTTTTGAAGAGCTTTCTGTTTGTCTTGTTTTAATACATGAATAGGGGCCTCGATAACATTTTCAACCACAGTCATGTGGGGAAAAAGGTTGAACTGCTGAAATACCATTCCAACTTTGCACCGGACATGATTGAGGTGTGCTTCAAAAGCTTTGCGGTTGAGGTTTTGGTCATTAACCAACTCACCTTCTATGAATATCTCACCCCCATTTGGAGTTTCCAAGTGATTAACACATCGCAGAAGGGTGCTTTTGCCTGAACCGCTGGGCCCAATAATAACCATGACCTCACTCTTTGCGACCTCAAGGCTGACGTCACTTAGCACGGTAAGATCCCCAAAACATTTTTTTAGTTTCTGAACAGATACCATTGGTCCTTCTCGCAGGTACGTCTCACTCGTTTGCATAATCAGCGCTGCCCCTTGTTTGTTCTTTTCTCTAAAGCACCTAGCAAAAGAGTTGCTGTGCTTGTCATGACAGCATAGAGCACAGCAGCCATGAGATACATTTCGAATGGTTTGTATGTTGATCCAATGAATCGTTGGGCTGTCAAAGTCAGCTCCACCAGAGTGATTGTTGATACCAGGGAGGTGTCTTTGATGAGAATGATAAAATTGTTACCCATGGGAGGAATGATTATTCGCAGCGCCTGAGGGAGAATAATGCGACGCATAGCAAGAGAACTACTCATTGCGAGTGACCTGGCCGCTTCAGTCTGTCCAATAGGTATAGAAACTATACCTCCACGGATTGTCTCTGCATTGTAGGCCCCTACATTGAGCCCCAAACCGATAACGCCTGAGAGAAACGGGCCGAGATCTATACCAATTTGAGGAAAGCCAAAATAAATGATAAACAGTTGGACAAGCAGCGGTGTCGACCGAATAAGCCAAATATAAAAAGTGGCTAACCAACGCAATAGCAGATTATTACTGAGTTTACATAAAGCCGCAATGAGTCCAACAGTAATGCCGAGAAGTAGTGATAAAATTGAAATCTGCAGGGTTAATACTGCTCCCTGAAGGAGGAAGGGAAAATAATGAAATATAATATTCCAATCTAACACGATATCAGTCCTTAGATTTTGATGTCTGGTTGTCTCTTGACTCGGTTACCCTGCATCTATGAGCCCGTTAATTTACTATTTTTTGCTCATTGCATCAATAGACGCATCTTTTTTCAATGTTCATTTGTACAATGATCATCTTTAAACGAACAGGATTTACTGAATATTCAGTGTTGTTACGTTGCAATTAGACGGCAGTAAATGCTGTTCGTATGAAAGAATTTCTGGCTACATGCTGTTCTTATCTAGCGCACATCAATTCCTAGCCATTTCATTGAAATTGCTTTGTATGTGCCATCTTTTTTCATCTCTGAAAGGGCTGCATTGATAGCGGCTTTTAATTCGGGATTAGTCTGGCGTAAAGCTGTAGGTGGTTTAATGGTCATGAAAAATCTACTTTTTCCCAGAGAAGATGTTCGTCCAGGGTTACAATGATGAGGGTCAGCACGAAGATGAGCCCCAAAAAAGCGAACAGCGAAAGACCGGGGAGCAGTGTCGCCATTTTTATCAGTTTAAACCCCGAGACGATGATGCCAAGCATAAAGATTTCCATCATCGCCCAGGGCTTGAGAAAAAGATACAGTTTCAATACTGGAACCATGAATTTTGGCACCCTTTTAAGTTGCAGGGGGCAAAGGATGTAAAGTAGGCTGCGGGTACAACCACCACGGTGAACAGCACCAGTGAAGCAATAAGGCCCATCTTTTGGTTGTAAAGTTCATATATGCCGGTGGCAAGCGTTGTTTCTCTGACTTGAGCACCAATTTTGAAAGCGATGAAAGGGAAAGTGTTGGCAATAATAAACAAGATAGAAGCAGCTAATGCTAGGGCAAGTGTCCGGTTGAGACTGTCCTTTCTTGGACGGTAAAGTATTGACTCACAGCGCAAGCAGCGGGCAACGCCACCAGCAGGTACTTCTGGCAGCTTATGGACAAGGTCACATTCGTGACAGGCAATTAAATGGTCTTTTTTCATCCTTGTTTAGCTAATCAGGTACCAGGCTTATGATATTACGAACA
>JAWSVG010000078.1:19280-69209 GCA_033852035.1 Desulfocapsaceae bacterium
TTAGTACCTTACTCCGCAAAAATTGTAATAAAAAACAGGTAAGCGCAGACTCCGAGAAATTATGGATTCAATTTTATAGTAAATGGTCATAAGCACTCACAAGGTACCTACTTACCGTTTACCGGTGTTAGTGACTCTTGCACATATTGTCTACCTTACTACGACAATCAATAGGATGTCCATTGGCAACCTTGAACAATTTCAAACAATTGCAGGTTTACCTTGTGCCTGATAAGGTATCAACGAAATACACGTGGTATTTCGCCGCTTTAGAAATAAGATATTTTCCATCTTTTCATATCCGAAGGATGGGTATTCGATGTCAGAATCAATAAATTATACAAATGGCTATGATCCAAAAAAACAAACAAACTGCCACAAAATCCATAGTAGGAATTCTGCTATCAATTGTCCTGTTCCTCTCTTCAGGGCTACAGATTCCAGGACTTGATTCAACAGCAGATTCGTATTTCAAGGATTCCATCACTAAAGCAGGAGTCAGTTATGGAGTGTGTCGGGTTATCAATGCAACTGTTTCAGTAATTCAGCAATCAAGTGTACAACTGGAACCAGCCGGGATTGGATTGTCGTTAGCAGTAGGACAAATCGCAGATCCAATAAATGACATGGTGGAACGACTATCAAATATACTGGTCATGTCAATTGCTTCGTTAGGGGTGCAGGAGTTAGCTTATGAAATCAGCATTACCATCGTCCCTCAAATCCTTGCTGTATTACTTTTGTTATTATCTGTTCTTGTGTGGTTTAAAATTACAAGAGTTTTAAAGCTCCAGAGAATACTGATGAGTGTAATGGTGATTGCTTCAATAGCCCGTTTCTGTCTTCCAATATCATCTATGGCAAATGAATTCCTTCAGGAAACATTTTTTGAAGATAAAATTATAGAAGCTAACGAGAAACTCACAGCAAGTACCGCTGATATCGACAAACTAGAGGATGTTACTGTTCCAAAGCTAGACGGATTCATAGGGACAATTGGGAACAGTGCGTCTTATATTAAAGAAAAATCCGTAGACTTCAAAAACACCATTCAGGTCATCATAGAGAACAAGAGTGTTATAATAGAGAACCTGTTGAGACTGACATTTTTGTATTTGGGGATCTTCGTTATACAGGTTCTGGTTTTACCGTTGCTGATATTCTGGTTTCTTATGAGGATAGTGAACTCTCTTTTTCTTGGGAGCACTGTGACTACTATGGGACTACCACTTTGACTCAGTTGATTTCCATTTATGGTGAAAGAGCCAAGATATGATAACTACATCACCCCCCAAGAATACCGTATCAATTTCATACCATAACAACGCAGTATATTATTGAAAAGAAACCANNACCAATAGGGCGTGCAAGTCGAGACGAAAGCTCAAAGTTCATTACAAAATAGCTACTTATATGCAGTAATAGTCATTCAATCAGCAATCGCTCATCTGATTAAATAGCAATAGAGGAAAACGTAAGGTTCACGGTTTAGAACATGTTTTAATTTACCTGACATGGTATTATTTTCTCACTCTGTCTACAACTCACTTATTAGTAGGGAAGAATTCATGTTTAATGCACAAAACTTATTAGGCAGTTTACTCAAAGAAGTCATTTCTGGCGGTAAATCGGGTAGCAATACTGGCGGCAAAGCAGCTTTGGGAATGGGTGCATTAGGTGTGGCTATTGCCGCTTTTGAACATTTTTCCCAAAATCAAAATACTTCTGCCCAGGCAGCAGCAAGTAACTCAAGACCACCACCGCCTTCAGGCCAGATACCACAACCACCAGCACAAGGATCTGCTGCACCACCTGCGCCACCACCGCCACCCATATCAAAACAGGCACCAGAACCTTCAGCACCACCTCCACCCATGCCTGCAAGTGCATTATCAGAAGGCCAGAAGGTTTTTCAGGAGACAGCCTTGATATTAATTGATGCAATGTTAGCTGCCGCCAATGCCGATGGCCATATTGACCCACAGGAAAAGTCTAAAATTTTCCAGCAGTTAAAACAAATCAATAGTGATCAGGAGGGGTTTGATTATGTGCAGCAACGTATTGATACCCCCCCGACATTAGAACATATTTGCCAGAGTACCATCGATCCAGAGATAGCAAAACAGATTTATATGGTTTCACTGCTGGCCATTACAGTTGATACCGCCATAGAAGCAGATTATCTTGATAAGCTGGCATCCTGTTTACCTGTTGATGCCCAGGCAATTGCACAACTCAATGAACAATTTCTAACAAAGGAATAACAAATTATGTCTTCATGGTATCTTAGCTATAATGGTGAGCAAACAGGTCCGCTTAGTCTGGCTGACGCAATTGAGAAAGCCAATGCCAATACCGATGGTCATGCCTGGCGTAACGGCTTTGCGGAATGGCTGCCGATCACTAAGGTGGGTGAATTCCGGCAGCAATTAACCGCACAGACTGCACCGCCGCCGGTCAATACCGTCTCCTCTGATGAAATTGACTTTACCATTCATGGCTCAGAAATGCAGTTTGTTGAAATCGAACTGGATCCAGGAGAAAGTGCTGTCGCAGAAGCGGGTGCCATGATGTACAAAGACCCATTCATTAAGCTGGATACAGTCTTTGGTGACGGCTCCCATAATGACAATACCGGCGGCTTTATGGACAAACTTTTAGGGGCTGGTAAACGCCTGATCACCGGTGAAAGTATGTTTACCACTGTCTTTACTCATGAAGGTAATGGTAAAGCTCATGTGGCTTTTGGTGCACCTTTTCCGGGAAATATTATTCCCATTACCTTACCTAACGTTGATGGCGTGCTGATTTGCCAGAAGGATAGTTTTTTGTGTGCTGCAAAAGGCGTTTCAATTGGTATTCATTTTCAGAAAAAAATTCTGACCGGGTTATTTGGTGGTGAAGGTTTTGTTATGCAGCGCCTGGAAGGTGACGGTATGGTTTTTGTCCATGCCGGCGGCACAGTCATTGAACGTGAATTAAGTGCAGGTGAAACATTACATATCGATACAGGCTGTATTGTGGCTATGACACAAACCGTTGAATTTGATATACAGCAGGTGGGAGGAATTAAATCCTCACTCTTTGGTGGTGAAGGCCTGTTTTTTGCCCGAGTACAAGGTCCGGGTAAAATCTGGATGCAATCACTTCCCTTTTCACGCCTTGCTGGCCGTATGCTGGCATCAGCACCACAAAAAGGTGGCAGTCAAGGTGAAGGCTCTATTTTAGGCGGTTTAGGTGGTTTGATTGATGGCGATAATCGCTAGTACAGATAGTTTACAATATCTACAATGAAAAAAAACGCTTGGATTTTTTTATCTTATATAATTCTTCCTTCGAGCAACCCTAACCGTTACTCAGGCACTGTAGAAAAACTTTGTTTTTCCGATACATTAAAAAATCCGTTTACCTCCAAAAATGTCTTTAGATCGGAGAATGAACCGCTCTATAGTAAACGCCCCATTTCTGGAGCATGCCTTTTGCAGCGTTATCAGCCCGGACCGTCGTATTTCCTATGGTTTTTGTTTCCAGGGGCAGGATTCAACAACCATTGAGTGGGATAAAGATTCAACCTTTTATGGCCATCAAAACCTTCAGTTGTCGTAGGGGATTGAGGGCTGTACTGTTTTTGCTCAATATCGGTGATGGTATGGATATTGTTATTTTACGAAAACCCCATCATAATTGAGAACATCCTTAAATCCTTCCGGGTTCAATCTCACATCCTCAAGGTATGCGTCAATGTCCTCCTGGTACAGTGTGGAATGTATATTTTCCTGCCTAGTTTTCGGAGAATATTCTTTGTAATCACTTTTCTTCATCGCATTTTCTGCTGCCTCAACAGTCATTGGGTATAAACCTGTAGACCTGGGCATCCACACGCCCATGGTAACCCCCTGGCCAAGAAGATATGTTTTCCCTGGTTTAAAATCAAAATGATTAATTGTTGTATTCTCGGCTTCGGTTATAAAGTAGTGGGAACCTGGCGTAACAGAAGTAATAAAATAATCAAACCCGGAAGTTTCACCGATCATCTGGTCATCTAAATAGTGCTTAAAAACAACACCGCTCCCATAGAATGTTTCACGAATAATAACCAGTCTGGCTTCGTCAGGTATAGCCGTTATACTTGGAACCTTATTAATTGTAGTCATATTAGTTGTGGCGCAACTCGTAAGCACTGTAAGACAAATTAAAACCATAAGTACTTTTTTCATATTCTCTCCGTTGTTGGATAAAACCACTATGGGGCAAACAAAAAACAACAATTAAACCACTCTTTAAAGGCCTATGATTCACCTGCGACCTTGAAATTTATGCCTGAACAACCACAAACCAAGGCTATTCAACCACTCCCGCCAGCAACATTACCACGGTAAATTTCATATATTCTAACACTACAAATCAGCAACAATTGTGTCAACATTTTCCCTACCATCAGTTCAAGCAGTGTCAAGTTAAGCGTTTTTGGTAGTAAACTATAATTGGTTATGTTTGCTGCAAAAATACTGTAGGAGTTTGCTCCGCATAGGCTGAGCTTTGTGTAAATTAGAATTTTGCCTCAACATGGCCGAAAACCAAACAGCTACTAGCCTGCGGTCAAACTGACACAATGTTCATGAGAAATACGGGCTAGTCTCCTTGCAGGTATTGTGATCGAGGTTTATTCAGGATACTCAACCACGATCCATACTGAGGGTTGGGTAAAATGAACCAGGCTGTTCCCCATTTATCGGCATGTTCAGTTACCAGACGAATTCGCTCAACCGGTGTTATGTTCGTTTTTACATGTGGCAGAAAATCGCCTAAATCATCGCCAACAGACATAATAATCCGATACTTCTGAGCTACAACAATTCTTCTACTTTCTTTCTCAGACAACCAGTCTTTTTTTTCATTTTTCAGCAGGACGTTCGATGGATCAACATCGCTAAGACCGAGTTTCTCAAGATTTTTAATAGTGTCTGATTTTTGAGGGCAAAACTCAACAGCATTTTCGCGTTTTTGCAGGTACGATTAGTAATGAAAATAACTTCGACCCCGGTATCCATTGCGTACTTGATAAAATCTGGAGCCCCAGAAATGGCAGTGGCCTGTTGCAGTGAGACCTATGTATCCCAGGTTGCAAGATCGAACACTTCCTTTTCCAAAATAAGGTTGGCAAAGTATCTGGAATTATCCAATACTGTTTCATCAATATCTAAAACCACAGGTGGCGGAAGAGGAGATGGGCTCACTTCTATGCCGACTCCCCCCGATGCACTCTTAACCAACGGCTGAAGGTTTTTGGTTGCAAGGTTATATACCTGAAGACTACTTGCCTCATACTCAGCTGAGTTTTGTATCCACAGTGCACTTTTAGACACCGTATTCTTCGAATGAGGTGTTGTATCTTTTCTTAGATGAGCACATCCGGTAAACAGTACGGTGAGCACGACTATGCTGCTCAATTTGAGAATACTTTTCATGTTAACCTTTTCCTGATTAAACTGTCTTACTACAACCTTTAAGACGTCCCCCACACACCTCACTAAGCTGAACAAAACATGCAACAACATCACACGATTACGGCTATATCAATATGTTAATAACATCAAGGTAGCATACAGGTATTGATTGTAACTATGAATATACCAAGCGCCTTAGAGCCAGTCTGCTACTAAAAAACCGATCCCGACAACATTGGCATGCTGGTTATACTCAATAAGGCTTCTTCCATAACCATTAAAATATTGGACATAGCCTTTCAGGTATGGCCAGTCCCAAAGAGGAAAGCTCCAGCTGAGTTCAACAGCTCCTTGAGAAAACCTCGATTCAATATTATTTCGACATCACACTAAACACATTTTTGCCTAATTTATACGACGCTGATAGCTCAAAATGACCAAGATAATCAGTAATATCTGGATAATCGTCATCGCTATTATCTTCAGGATTCCGACACCACGGTTTAAAGGACATGGCCAGGTTGCCGCGTTCTACAGTAAACCAGGCAAACAGTCTATTCCAACTGCGTGAAAGATCTCCGCCACGACCGTTAGATTTATGGTTGGCACCAAATGAGTTCCACGTGTTTTTAAAGCTCAAGAACTCCCAACCCGGATGAAACTGCACCCAAACGTCAGGTTCATGGTTCGTTTCCCGAAAAGGTGCGGAGTCTTCATAATATATTTGCCAGAATGAACGATTGGTATACGCAGCATATATATCAAAAGTGTCATCCATCAAATTGACAAGTAGAGGGAACTTTACACTGAGTTGAAATTGAGCCTCTGTGTCCTCCCAATCATCCATTGTTGGATCTAACGTCTCTTTCCAGATTGAAGTATCCTGGCCACTGGCATTGTAAGCGGCAGCCAGGAGGTTAAAAAACATTTTTAAAACAAAAAAAGGGCTATGGAATCAGTAGATTCCATAGCCCTTTCGCAAACAATGTCCAGCATGATACCGGATCCAGAATACTTATGCAGCGCTTGTCATTGCATTAACACGCTTAGTAAGGCGGGAAATTTTTCTGGAGGCATTCTTCTTATGAATAGTTCCCTTGCTAGCAGTTTTTGCAATCACAGGGATGGCTACTTTCAGAGCTTCCTGAGCGGCCTCAGTAGAACCGGCAATTACGGCTTCATCGACATTGCGAATTACACCTTTCATTCTGGTTCTGTTCATTTTATTACGCAAACGACTAGCCTGTGCCTGACGATTTCTTTTTTCAGCTGATTTATGATTAGCCACGTGGTTACTCCTCCTGTAGGCGTCTTATCTCTACGATTCGACAAAACAATAATATTTTTAACAAACCAGCAATCTGATACATCTATCAATATACTGACTTCGTTGATTCAATTGACTAAAGAGAGTAATTTATAATGCAAGAAAATGATAATGTCAATAGATATCGCACGATATCTCACCCCTATAATTCTTCTCCCAGTAAGGGTTTATTTGACACATTAGACATCCATAGGATATGATTTTAGAAGTTGGGGAGTTCAGTTTTCTGTTTTTTGCAATGATTCTCCTGAGACAGTTTCTCCTGTTAGCCGATTGATTGTAAGAGTGGCAGCAATGGTATTCACCTCCCACTCTCTTAAAAGCGTCACTAACACCGGTAAATGGTAAGTAAGAACCTTGTAAGTGCTTATAACCATATACTATAAAATTGAATCCATATTTTCTCGGAGTCTGCGCTTACCTGTTTTTCGTTACAACTTTTGCGGAGTAAGGTACTAANNATCAGTTTCTTTTAAAAAACAAAAAACTGATTTTTAAGGCACTAAAATCCCAGGTTCAATGATGAGTTTTCCAAAGGTAGTTTTTAAAATCGTCGAAAACAGAAGCTGCCCACTCTATGACTACGGCGATTTGTTTCAACTATCTGGTATTGCTATACCTTTGACCAGCAAAAATGAAAATTGTTTTATAACAACCTCTATTATTTCCTACCCAACTGACAAGAAAACCTGCAAAATCCTTAACGCGGATCTCAGCAAGATTATTATTCAGTATGAGCGAGGTGATAAAATACCTGTCTGCATGCTGAATTGCAGCGGGTGCACAGGAAGTATCAAGATTGAACATACCAGGGAAGAAAAACTGGTCAAAGAAGGCAAAGATTCACTCTCAAGAGATCTCGGTTCTCTGGTGCACCTCTTAAGCAGTTTTTCTTTTTTTAAAAATATCGAAGGTAAGCACCTCGATACAGTCGTCAGTTTTTTTAGACTCAATCAATACGACACCGGAGAAATTGTAATTCGCAAGGGTGACCCCGGGGGACGATTTTTTATTATAGTTACCGGCAGCGTTAATGTCCTCAATGATGCAGGAATTATTATTTCCACAATTGGCCAGGGCGAGGTCTTCGGGGAAATGAGTCTTATCTGTAATGAAAATGTTAATGCGACTATCCAGGTAAAAGAACCCACCTCAATCCTCTACGTGGACCAGCATAATTTCAAAAAAATTATTGATTACTACCCAGCCATTCAACTGTATTTTTCAAGGATCATTGCTGATCGGCTCAATAAATCCAATACAATCAGGGCTGAAGATCTTTCTTCAGGAATAAATGGTAATCTATCTGAAATACCCTCAGATGCACTGTTTCAGACCCTGAACATGAATAACAAAACCGGAATACTAACCATTACCGATCTCAGCATGGGTACAGCCCGTTTTTCCTTTCGCCAGGGCGCGCTTATTAGGGCAAAATATGGTGAGTACAGGGATGATCTGGCTTTTTACCAGATATTAAAAGAAACCTCAGGTCGTTTTCGTTTTACTCCCGGCATCGCTAAAGAGGATTTCGACACACCCGAAATTGGTTTTTTCATGAAACTCTTAATGGAAGGTATGCGCAGAGTAGATGAGGGTAAAAGAACAAACTGACATGCCACTGGCGTCGCGCTCTTATCCGACCCACGACACCAGATAAGACCCTACTCCAGTTTACCAAGATAGTTAAAAGTTGAGAGTTTGCCGTACTTGCCACTGTTATCCATTCGTTCTTTCAGAGTGAGAAGATCCCGTTTGGATGTAGTCCCACCCGTAATGTCAACCACGACGTAATTAACCCCTATCTCTTTTAGTTCCTGCATATATGGCAGGAGAGAAAAAGGTTTTTCCGGAAATATCTGGGTGAGGCCTTCTTTTTTTCTAATAACATACGGCTCGGCCCTTGGGCTTAAGATCTGACGTTCGTATTGAAAATGTTTGGCAGCCAAACGTGAGGTATATAAAGCTGGAGTTCCATACACAGTCAGTCCAACAGGAATGCGCCTCTCTCTGTTTTCACCTGGTATCTGCTTTCCTGCCTTCCTGCAGCCAGCGAGCAAATCACTCAAAGCTTCCCGGTCAGCCTCAACAAGAGCCTGAGCAGCGTCAACACCTATTTCAGCCATAAGCGCAAAGGCCTGACTATTCAGCAGGTTCGCACTGTAATCGGCAAACAAGTGGACTTTTTCACCCCCAAACAACAGCACCTGGCTGATGTGGCCTATCTGAAAACTCCTGAACCCTGATCGCAAAAGTAAGCGGATCTGTTTTCGATATTTAGGAAGGTCACTTTCCAGTATCAGCGGAGGCAATGCCCAAGCGATCATCCTCGCCTTTCTGCCTAATGACTTTTTGATCTGCCCGACCTGGCTCAATAACTGTTTATCAAAACTCAGCAGATAGCGATCAGGTGTGAATGGCGCATCGCCAAACAACATATTCAGAGAGTCAGTCTTAAGCCACCACTCAAGTGCCATTTTTTTTGCAGAAGCGGATTTCTGCTTAGGGCTGCGCTGTTTACCACCATGGGTTCGCTTAGCAGGTTCTACACGAACTTCTTCCCTCCCCTCACTGCAGACCTTACGAACAATCTCACTGGTTGATTCAGCTAAATGCCTTTTTTTTCCGGCCAGTTCCTGTTTAATCTGCGCTATCTGCAAACCGCTGCCTGTTGGTAATTCACTCCTGGAGCCACCATCCACAATATACACTTCAACACGACCACCGGAATGAACTGTGATCTGCGGCGGTAAAGCAATAGAGACCTTACTTCCGGCAACAGCATTTTCACGCTGCTCTCCCAGAACAAATATTTTTTTCAACCTGAAAGCGACACGTTCTCCGGAAGGTTCAACATGGAGACGAAGACGGTCCCCAACCGCAAGATTGCTCTTCAAAACAAATTTACAGGTCGTATCACCACCGGCCTTTCGCACAGCTGAGAAACGTCCAAGATGGATGCCCATATTCCCCGAATGATGAAAGGTTATGGCATCAGCCGGCTGCGGTGACAAGAAATAACCAGCAGATGTTTTTCGGCTCATTGACTGTTCAATAAGCTTTTGGGCAGCTGCAAGTGCAGACTTCTCTTCACCGGGGGCGGCGTCCAGAACAATTCGATAGGCACCGATAACACTGCGGACATAATGGGCTGAACGAAGCCTTCCCTCAATTTTCAGTGACGATATCCCGGCATCACGAAGCGCATGGACCGCCTCAAGCCCATTCATGTCATTCATCGAAAAAAGATACCGTGAACCTGACTGTTTACCGGTGGTGTACCCTCTTCGACATGGTTGCACACAACGACCTCTGAGGCCGCTCTTCCCCCCTAAGTAGGAAGAGAACATGCAGAGCCCGGAATAGGAAAAACACATGGCGCCATGGACAAATATTTCAAGCTCTGTATCTCCTTTACCGGCAGAGATAGAAGCAATTTCCTTCAAGGTCATTTCTCGTGCAAGAACTACCCTTTCACAGCCAAGCTGTGCCAATAGTTCAACTGCATCCGAGTTATGTGGAAAGGTCAGCGTCGAGGCATGCAGTTTCAATTTCGGGAAATATTCCCTGACTAACCGAACGAGGCCTAAATCCTGAACAATAAGGGCATCTGGCCGCAACTCCTGCAAGAGGGCAAGAGTCTCAATAACCATGGGCAATTCATTTTCGAGAATCAGACTATTCGCAGCCACATACAACTTTTTATCATCGTGGCGGCACTTCCTGATCATCGCCCCGATTTCTTCCAGACGTAACTCCCGCGCAGGATTCCTGGCATTGAAACCGGGTGCCCCTACGT
Organism: Desulfocapsaceae bacterium; assembly: GCA_033852035.1. Lineage (GTDB taxonomy): Bacteria > Desulfobacterota > Desulfobulbia > Desulfobulbales > Desulfocapsaceae > Desulforhopalus_A. The sequence goes on from JAWSVG010000078.1 coordinate 29,854, forward strand.
AGACAGCATCCGCACCAGCATCCATTGCAGCTCGAAATGTTTCAATACTTCCAACTGGTGCAAGGAGTTCTATTCCTTTTTCGCTAATTGACAATTACAACCTCACCTGATGCCGAATCTGCGCCGAGAAGGACATTAATTCGTTCGTTTTCGAGAACTGCGGTAACCAACCCGGTATAATCCGGCTGGATTGGTATTTCCCTACCACCCCTGTCAACCAGTGCAGCCAGTTGAATAGTATTTGGCCGGCCATAATCCATAATTGCATCCATGGCAGCACGAATAGTCCGACCAGTAAAAACGACATCGTCAACAAGTATTACGTTGGTGTTATCAACATCAAAAGAAATTTCTGAGGTTTTGACGATGGGGTTCTGACTGATAAGAGACCAGTCGTCCCGATAGAGATTTATGTCCAAAGTACCAAATGGAACTGTGGCCCCGGTTTGCTCGCTGAGAATTGCATGAATTTTTTCAGCAACATAGACTCCGCAGGTATGGATGCCCACAATAGCAATGTCATGACTATCATGATTTTTCTCGAGAATCTGCAAGGCAATCCGTTGAATCGCCAGGTCAATATCCTGGGATGACATTATCAGACGTTCTTTTCCGCTCACCGCGCCACCCTCTCCCAGAAGAAATGTATCCCGTGCTCATCTACCCTGTTTATCGCCTCAGGGAAGGCCTCACACTCAATCGCAAAAACCTTGCTTGCGATGGTATCAATATCGTCTTCATAGTCGAGGTCGACACTTTTTTGCAGAATGATAGGTCCTTCATCATAGTTTTCATCGGCGAAGTGCACAGTACAACCGCTCATAGTGCAGCCGCGCTCCTTAACAGCACTGTGCACGTGATGTCCATAAAAACCATCGCCACAGAAACTGGGTATAAGAGAGGGATGAATATTAATAACAGCCCGTCCAAGTGCGGGTGGTGGAGAATAGAGTTTCAAATACCCGGCAAGACATATAATGTCGACATCATAGTCCTTTAAAATCACATTAATTGCATCGTTGTCGGATTCACAAAAAGCGGGGTAACCGTATTGTTCTGCCTTTTTGAGTCCAAGTACCCCAGGTACATTTGAAATGACCACCTGAATCTCTGCAGCGAGACTGCCAGCCTCAATTCGTTCGTGGAAATTATCAAGGGTTCGACCGCTGCCTGAGAGCAGCACTGCAATTTTTAACATTATCTATGCTCCTGAAAAATAGCTGTTTGTCTCAGTATCTATCTGCTCAAGCCACTTTGATATTGCGGTATCATACACCGAGGTAAGAGCAAAAACTTTGGCGGCGAGTCTAAATCTGGTTTTCAGGGTGGTGTTACCAGTTTCTTTAATCTCACTTATTACCTGTGAATAATCTGCTGGATCAACGATAACGGTCACATCATGAAAGTTTTTTGCAGCAGCCCGCAACATGGTCGGTCCGCCAATATCGATATTTTCTATGGCGTCAGCAAGAGAACAGTTCGGATCCTCTATGGTTTTTTCAAAGGCATAAAGGTTCACGGCGATAATGTCTATATTTTTCAATCCGTGTTCCTGGCACTGTCTCTGGTGCTCCTGGTTGTCCCTTTGATTCAGAACCCCGCCATGCACCTTAGGGTGTAAGGTTTTAACCCGACCATCAAGCATTTCTGGAAAACCTGTGAATTCAGAAACATCCACGACGTTCAATCCTGCGTCTCTCAGTTTCTTGGCGGTTCCTCCGGTGGACAGCAGTTCAATACCCAGATCTGATAATTCTTTTGCAAAACCTTCAATACCGGATTTATCGGTCAGGCTGATTATCGCCCTTTCTACCTTTGCCATATCTTTCTCCTCTTTTTTTGTAACATCACTGCAATATTTTGAACTTACCCTTCATCATCACGGGTAAAAGACTTAATTTTTCGTCGATCACGCTTACTGGGTCTTTTGGAGGGGGAAGTAAAACCAGCATTCATCATTTTTCTAAGAGCGCTATTCTCTTCACGTGTTGCGATACTCTCGTTGGTTTCCTCATATAAAAGTCGTGCCTCAACAGCCGGCCTGCGGTACTTGGTTATCCCCAGGACTTGAACGTGAAATGCCACGACCCCGATGGAAATGACAAGGTCATCTCCCACAACAACGGTTCTGGCAGCTTTTGCTCGGTTACCTCCAACCGTGACCTTACCTCCTTTAATCCCCTGGGAAGCGAGAGCCCTAGTCTTAAAAAATCGTGCAGCCCACAGCCATTTATCAAGCCTTACGACTTCAATACTTTTGTCCATCGACAAACCTTTTCACAACAAATTTGATGTATCCCGCCTACACGAAAACCTTCAGGATACACCGATTTTACTAGAAACGCATGAAAATTCCAAAACGAGTAAGGTCGCGCGCAAAAGAGTGTTGTCGAAGAGAGTCAAACAGAGTAAGTAAAGGTCGTTCCTTGTGGTACATATCAGCCTAGGAACTTGTCCGAGAATGGCCTTTCGGAGTCTGCGCTTACCTGCCCAAGCTCTTCGGAATTGTCAAAAAAAATGCTCGCAGATAGTGTAGACTTCGATATCACACACATGCTTGGCCAGCACCTTACTGTAAGACGGTATTTATCCAACTACGATCACTAAAAGGACGAACATACGTTGAATAAAGCGACGCATATACAAACAGTTGGTTTAAAAGGACTACGGACCCCCATCCAGGTCAAAGAGAAAGGTGGAAATGTACAAAACACCATCGCCACTGTTTCCATGAGGGCTCAACTTGCCGACGGGAATAAAGAAAATTGTGTTGACATTTTTACCACTATTCTCAATCAATCCCTAGGTGAGCTTTCTGTCTCCAGTTTCTCCTCAATTCTCTCCCGGCTTCAGGAAGGGCTGCAGGCCAAAAGCGTGCGGCTGGACATGAGTTTCCCCTATTTCATCGACAAAAAAGCACCAGTCAGCGACACGCACGGACTCATGGAATATACCTGCGGCTTTTCAGGAGGTATTGGAGACGACGAGGGTTTCATCCTCTCGGTTTCAGTGCCAGTGACGACACTCTGCCCCTGCTCAAAGGAAATAAGCAGTGGCGGTGCTCACAATCAACGGGGTGAAGTCACCCTTAATGTCAAGTTCAAAAACTTTATCTGGGTGGAAGACCTCATCGCAATGATGGAGCAGTCGGCCTCCTGCGAAGTCTATTCATTGCTGAAACGACCAGACGAAAAATATGTGACGGAGAAGGCCTTCAATAATCCTATGTTTGTCGAAGATGTAGTGCGAAAAGTTGCCGTTAATGCCCTGGAAGACCCGAATATAACCTGGTTTTCTGCAGGCGTTGAAAGCTTTGAATCAATACACAAACACAGCGCCTACGCTTATGTAGACAGTGACGAAGTCCGATAACACGCCACCATCACTAGTTAAAACTACCGAACGTGGCGAACCGCTTACGAAAAGCGCTGGTTTCTTTTTCGCCATCGAGCATTTTCCGTATGCTTCCGTACTCGTTTTTAGCATATTGTAGATTAAGAGCCACTGCGTCCTTTTCCCCAGAAGGGGCGCTCTCAAGGTCTTTTTCCAACTGCGCCACTTTTTGCTGGGCCCGGTATAAATCTAACGCTATTGCTCTAATCGACATTGCTATAGTACCACCTTCAAAACAATCATACCACGAGCAGCTCTCTGGCTGTAGGAGCTGCACCCACCACTGACAACGACACTATCTCCGCTGCATTTCCTCTTTTTCCAGTGCGGCTTTAATTATACGGAACACTTCCCGGTAATAGTTGTGAATTCTGGTTTTCGCGTACTGATAAACGGACTTACGCAAATCTCCCTCATCGAACTGGTATTTTTCAAGTGCAGTCTCAAGCTCTTTCCCATACCAGTTGGGCTCCCATATCTGCCCGGCCTGCAAGGTAAGCTGCTGCTCTTCCATCGCTTCGTTAATGATTACATCCCGCAGTCTCTCTGCTTCCTGCAGAAGTTTCTTTGATTTCAGGTGAGATCCTCTTCGCTCCTCAAGAAAATCAAGTATTTCTTCTACAGAACCGGTTCGCATAACCTTTGCGAGGTATTTGATCTGTCTTTTTCTGGAACTGCCTTTCAGGCCGCGACAATTTCGTATTTCTTCTTTAACACTGTCGTCAGCGGGAAGATTCTTTAACATTTTATCAGATAAAAGCGCCAATTCCTCCGCAGCGCTTTCCTCATGTTTGAATCTTCTCTTCTGGGCAGACTTACTGATTCGTTCTGTCATTTCTTCCTGTGGGTATTAGTACCTTATAAATCAGTTTCTTGTTTTTTTAAAAAAACTGATTTGGTTAAGACACTTACTTGCAGTTTGTCTGCGTTAGTACCTTACTCCGTAAAAGCTGTCACAAAAAACAAAAAATACGGATTCGGTTTTATATTATACGGTAAGTAAGCACCCACAAGGTACTTACTGTTTACCGGTGTTAATTTTCACCGAGCTTAAGTAACGACGGATCATATTCCTCTGGTGCCTTATACCCCAAAAGATTGCAAAGTGTCGAGGCAACATTTGAAAGCCCGGGTTCTTCCACACTGCTCAGCGTAAAGTTATTAGAGCCACTGAAATCTTTTATAATGAAGGGAACAGGGTTAAGGGTATGGGCCACCATGGGAGAAACAACTCCATTTTTTTCGGTCCACATGCAATCCGCGTTACCATGATCCGCGGTTATCACTGCCACACCACCAACTTTTTCAATCGCAGCAAGCAGTCTCGTCAGACAGAGGTCAACTGTCTCCATCGCAATCCTCACTGCGGAAACAACACCTGTATGCCCTACCATATCACTGTTAGCAAAATTGAGGCGAATAAACTTATACTGGCCATCCTCGATAGTTTCAACCACCTTGTCTGTAATTTCGGCTGCTTTCATCCATGGCCTAAGATCAAAGGTAACCTTATCCGAAAGAATTTCTTCATACTTTTCCAGATTCTCATCAATGTAGCCGGATTTGTTACCATTCCAGAAATAGGTAACATGACCAAATTTTTGAGTCTCCGATATAGCATAGGAAGTGACCTGACTGCTGCAGAGGTACTCTCCAAGGGTATTGTTTATTGAAGGCGGCTCAACAAGATAATTTCTTGGAATCAGAGCATCTCCATCGTATTGCATCATCCCTGTATAGAATATATCCGGTGTCCGTACCCTGTCAAATCCAGTAAAGTTCTGCTCTTCGAAGGCCTGGGAGATCTCAATTGCCCGATCGCCTCTGAAATTGAAAAGAACCACGCCATCACCGTCCTCTATTGTTCCATTCGGACCATTTTCATCCGCTATGACGAAACGTGCCATGTACTGATCTGTCATTCCAGGATCCTCTTGATAAAAGGTCTGGACAGCGTCTGATGCAGCTGAAAAAGACCTTCCATCCCCAAGGACATGCGCTTTCCATCCATCCTCAACGACTTGCCAGTTCGCGTTATAACGGTCCATGGTTGTTATCATCCTTCCACCGCCAGAAGCTATTTGGTAATCCATATCACCGGTTGACAGCTGGGCCAGTTTCTCCTCTAAGGGAATGATATAATCAAGAGCACTTTTCTGTCCGACATCGCGCCCATCAAGCAAGGCATGGACTCTGACTCTTTTAAAACCATCCTCTGAGCATCTTTCCAGGAGAGCGTACAGTTGGTCAATGTGACTATGCACATTGCCATCAGAGACAAGGCCTATAAAATGTATTGTCCCATCGTCATCAGCACGCTTTTTCAGCTGCATCCAACTTTTTCCTGAAAAGACAGTTCCGGTGGTGATGGCCTCATTGACCAGTTTTGCTCCCTGCGCAAACACCCGACCGGCGCCAAGTGCATTATGCCCCACCTCCGAGTTGCCCATATCGCTATCAGAAGGGAGCCCAACCGCCTTGCCGTGTGCTTTGAGCTGCAACATTAATGGTTCCAGGAAAAGGGTGTCAAGCGTTGGGGTATAGGCAGAAAACACTCCATCCCGCTCATCTTTTGAGCCAATTCCCACACCATCCATAACAATAGTGACCAGAGGCCCTTCAAAGTTTTTATACTCACTCAGCGGCAACAACCCTTGTACTGTCATTTTCTGTCCTTTTCGGTAAGTTCGGGTTCAAAAAACTCGACATTTTTTCGTATTAATGCTTACAACTCTGGTATATTTGTCTATGGCTTCGTACCACGCCACTCATATAATTACAGAATGCAAATCAATCTCTTAATGCACGTATAAGGTAACCGCTCTGAATGGAAGATCAACTCTCTTTACCCAAACTGACTTTGGGAGTAGCTGCAGAATCTCTCCCATTGTTTACTACCATTTTGCAGTCAGGCATGGAAATCAACTGTACAACTGGGCTCTCAATGGGTCATTTTTTAAATGAACTTCCAGGTTTTACCCTCGAGTACATCAGCGATGTCATCCAGACAATTTTTCTCAACGGTACAGCAGAAGACGATATGACTACGCCACTCACTGGCAAAAATCCTGTCCTGGCACTTTCCGCGGCAATGCCTGGTTTAGCAGGTGCAATTTTCAGAAAAAACAGTCTCCACTCTGCGCTGAGAACTGAAACAAAAAAAGAGACCACGACACAACCAAATTCTGAGTCGTTGACAGTCACCCTGAAACTTTTCAACAGTATAGCAAAGGAACGTGGCCCAGATCTTCTTAAACACGGTGTCAACATTCCCTCAATTTCGATAGAAAACTTCCTTAAAAGCAGAACGACTCTCAAGCAACACATCAGTAGAGTTCAATTCAAAGGCGCTGATATTGACAAGAAAGATTTGTTGCATATCCTGTCTGAAAACTCAAAACTTAACATCCAGATAGTCGAAGCGCATGGTTAAGACAAACAGAACAAAAGATATGCTTGGCAGAAGCGGGTTACTGCCTGTAGACAAAGCTCTACAACTCCTCCTGGATCATATTGAACCGACTTCATCTCCCCATGAATCTGTGCCGCTGGATCGTGCCTTTGACCGTGTCCTTGCCGGTGCCATTATAGCCAATGAAGACCTGCCACAACAGGCTCGATCCACGATGGATGGCTATGCCGTTAGAGCAGCAGATACCTTTGGCGCGAGTGAATCCACACCCAGCTACCTGAACATCTCAGGTGAAATCAAAATGGGAAAGGAACCTGTTGGCGAAGTAACCAAAGGCAACTGTTTTACAATCCCCACCGGCGGTCTTTTACCAGCCGGGGCTGACGCTGTTGTTATGCTTGAGCACACTGTTCCTGTTGACGACAGCATGATTGAGGTCGTCAAAGGCGTAGGCTCCGGTACAAATCTCATCCAAAGGGGTGAAGATATCGCATTGGGAACCCAAGCGCTTCCGGCTGGTCATCAACTTCGCCCCTACGACATTGGACTTCTTGCAGGCATTGGAGTTTCAGAAGTCACGGTCACAGCTACAATCAAAGTGGGCATCTTCTCAACCGGTGATGAAATTGTTCCTCACTCATCACAGCCAAAACCTGGGCAGATTCGTAATATAAATAGCTTGGCCCTTGCAGGTCTCATAAGACAGGCAGGTGCAGTCTATACAGATTACGGAATCGTCTCCGACCAGGAAGACATCTTCCTCCCAGCCATACAAAGAGCAGTTGAGGAGAATGATATCGTTCTCTTTTCAGGCGGCAGTTCTGTTGGCATACGCGACCTGGGAGAACAGATCGTTGACGCGCTCGGCCCCCCAGGTGTAATCGTACATGGTGTAACCCTTAAGCCCGGAAAACCTGTGCTGATTGGATTGAGCGGGGCTACACCTATCTTTGGCCTGCCAGGTCACCCGGTCTCCGCCATGGTTTGCTTTGACGTGTTTGTTAACCCTGCTATTGAAAAACTTTCCGGACGAACAGATCAGCCAAGGTTTCCCACACCAACCATTTCTGCCAGGCTGAGCAGAAACATAAACTCAGCCCCAGGCAGAAGAGATGTAGTTCGGGTGAGACTTTTAGAGGAAAAGGACGGATGGTGTGCCGATCCTATACGTGGCAAATCCGGGGCTATTTCCACCCTCTCACGCGCCCATGGTTATTTTCTCATCAGTGAAGACAGCCAGGGAATCACAGAAAACACAGTTGTAAAGGTTTATACATATATATGAGCGAACGTAACGTTTATTTAAGCAACAAACCGCTTTCTGAAGCCAGAAAGCTCTGGCAAGAGTGTTTGATAAAGCATAGGTTTTATTCGAGGAACCCCGTTGAGGGAATTGCAGTTGACGACAGCCTGGGGAGAATAACAGCAGAGCCCGTTTTTGCTCAGAGATCGTCTCCTTCCTACAACGCGGCCGCCATGGATGGAATTGCAGTTCACTTCCTCGATCTTACCGGAGCGAGTGAGGCACAACCCGTACGGCTGAAAGGGGACAAATTCCTGCCAGTCAATACAGGTAACGCTATCCCCTTGGGTTTTAACTGCGTAGTCATGATCGAAGATGTGCATTACACTGCAGAGGACGAGGTAGAACTGCATATGCCGGCAACCCCATGGCAGCATGTACGTACCATTGGTGAGGATATCGTTGCCACTGAGCTTATTCTGCCGGAAGGACACCGGGTCAGAGCCATTGACCAGGGTGCCATGCTGGCAACCGGGGTCACAGAAATTCAGGTACAGCGTCCACCCAAAGCCCATGTCATCCCAACCGGCAGTGAATTAATCCAACCTGACAAATCTCCCGAGGCTGGCCAGATAATTGAATTCAATTCTAGGATTCTCGGGGGCTATCTCAATGAGTGGGGTGCAGAGGCGACAAGAGGCTTGCCCATCCAGGACAACCCTGAAGAATTAAAGAAGGTCCTGCTCGACGCAGCTTCTGCCAACGATCTTGTCATACTCAATGCCGGTGCTTCTGCCGGTACTCGAGATTACAGTGCGAAGGTGCTGGCAGAAGTAGGAGAAGTGATTGTACATGGGGTGGCAATCAAGCCCGGCAAGCCTGTCATCCTCGCAATGATTGGCGATACGCCCGCAATCGGCTTACCCGGTTACCCTGTATCTGCCCTACTCACCATGAGAACCTTTGTGCGGGAAATGATCTCCGGCTTTCTTGGCCAGGGGAAACCCGAGGCGGAATATGTTACGGCAACGATGTCCAGGCCCATGCACTCACCTATGGGAGTAGACCAATTCGTTCGAATTACCCTTGGTCGGGTTGGCGAAAACCTTATGGCAACCCCATCTGGCAAAGGTGCCGGAGCGGTGATGTCCCTTGTGCGCGCTGATGGCCTGCTTACTATTCCATCCGGAAGCGAAGGTATTGGTGCTGGAGAAAAGGTTCAGATTGAACTGCTGCGATCTCAGACTGAAGTAGACGCTACCCTGGTCTGCATTGGTAGCCATGACAATATTCTTGATTTACTCGCCAATCACCTGCACAAACAGAGGCCTATTGTTCGTATTTCTTCGGCCCACGTTGGCTCAATGGGCGGTATAATGGCTATTAAACGCGGAGAAGCGCATATTGCAGGTAGTCATTTGCTTGATGAAGAGACAGGGGAATACAATGTAAGTTTCATCAAGCGCTTCTTGAAAGGACTCCCGTTGCAGCTGATCAACCTTTGTTACCGGGAACAGGGTTTGCTGGTTGCCAAAGGAAATCCGAAAAACATATCCGGCTTCAAAGACCTTGCGGATAAACAATTCACCTTCATTAACAGGCAAAATGGGGCAGGTACCAGACTACTGACTGATAAAACTCTTCAGGATGAGGGTATTTCTCCTGATCAGATCAACGGCTATGACCACGAGGAATACACCCACATGAGCGTTGCAGCTGCTGTAGCTAACGGCAGTGTTGATGCCGGGTTGGGAATACGAGCTGCAGCAAATGCTCTTGACCTTGATTTTGTCACTGTTGCCGAGGAACGCTACGATTTAATCGTGCCCAAACAACATATTGACGACAGTAAAGTCACAGCATTTCTGAATCTTATTCGACACGACAAGAATTTTCATACAAGTATCCTTGCGCTCGGCGGCTACGACCTGCGTGATTGTGGCATAGTTATGTATGAACAATAGAAAGAAAATACGTGCAATTATCTTAACGCATAGCATTTTTCACAACCATTAAAAAAGGAGCAAATAATGGCAGACAGAATTTTCAGAATCAACATGACCGACCTGACAAGTTCCATCGAGGACGTACCCGCAGACTGGGCTGGACACGGGGGGCGTGGACTCACATCAACAATTGTTGCAGCTGAAGTAGTTCCCACCTGTCATCCGCTCGGCGCAAAAAACAAGCTGGTTTTGGCACCAGGTTTACTGTCGGGTACTGTTGCCGCCAACTCTGGCCGACTATCAATTGGTGCTAAAAGCCCCCTTACCGGAACCATAAAAGAATCAAACGCTGGTGGTACCGCTGCCCAGATTTTTGCAAGAGCCGGGGTCAAGGCTCTCATCGTAGAAGGCCTCCCTACTTCTGATACCTGGTACAGCCTTGCGATCACGCCAGGAGGGATAACCATCAATGAGGAGACCGAACTGGTCGGAAAGGGAAACTTTGAGGTTGTGAACGTACTGGCAGCACGATCTGAAGAAAAACTCGCAGTACTTACCATTGGCCAGGCTGGAGAAATGAAAATGGCTTCTGCCAACATTTCAGTTAAGGACCCCGACGGCAATTTACGCTCCAGCGGTCGTGGCGGCCTTGGCGCAGTAATGGGCTCTAAAAAGATTAAATTTATTACCGTTGATCCTCAGGGGGGCAAAGTAGAAGTCGCAAAACCTGAAGAGTTCAAAAAGGCAAACCGTACCTTTGCAAAAGCACTAGTGGACCACCCTGTCAGTCAAGCGCTAGGTCAGTACGGTACCAACGTACTTACAAATATCATCAACGAGTCAGGTGGTCTTCCTACCAAGAACTTTACCCTTGGACAATTCGATGGGCATGAAAACATCTCCGGCGAAACCATGCACGACACTATTCTTCAACGTGATGGTAAGGTGAAACACAATTGTCATGCCGGCTGCGTTATCCAGTGTTCACAAGTCTATAACGATGCAGACGGAAAAAAGCTAACCGCTGGGTTTGAGTATGAGTCAATCTGGGCCATGGGAGCTAACTGCTGCGTTGATAACCTGGATGATATCGCTGTAGCTGACAGAATTATGGACGATATCGGCATAGATACCATTGAGACCTCCGTTGCCATGGGTGTTGCAATGGAAGCAGGGGTCCTCCCATTTGGTGATGGTAAAGGGGTTTGCAGAATTTTAACTGAAGAAATAGCCAAAGGCACCGGACTTGGCCGGATTATCGGCAACGGTGCCGGCAGCGTTGGACGTTCATACGGTGTGACTCGAGTACCCGTAGTCAAGAATCAGGCAATTCCTGCCTATGATCCTCGTTCTATTAAAGGAATGGGTATTACCTACGCAACCTCCACCCAGGGTGCTGACCATACCATGGGTTATACTATTGCTACCAACATCCTTAATGTCGGAGGGCAGGTCGATCCTTTGGCAAAAGAGGGCCAGGTGGAGCTATCCAGAAACCTGCAGATTGCAACAGCTGCAATCGACTCGACAGGCATGTGCCTCTTTATAGCCTTCGCGGCACTTGACAATGAAGAATGCTTGCCTGCGCTTATCGATCTCATTAACGCCCGCTTTGACATTGCACTGAATGGAGACGACGTTGTCAATCTTGGAAAATATATTCTCAAGACAGAAAGAGCCTTCAATATTGCAGCTGGTTTTACAAAAGAAGACGATCGACTTCCCGAGTTTTTCTACACAGAGCCACTGCCGCCACACAATGTGGTTTGCGATTTCACAGGTGAAGAGATTGATACATTCTGGGATTTCTAACACCGGTAAACAGTAAGTAAGTGCCTTAACCAAATCAGTTTCTTTAAAAACAAGAAACTGATTCATAAAGCACTAAAGGCTCAAGACATGAAAATAACAGTAAAACTTTTTGCCTATTTCCGGGACAACCGCTTTAAGATTGAAGAGAGGGAGATAAGCGAAGGGACGACAGTCGGTGATATCGTCGATGCTCTTGATATCGACCGGGAAGAAGTTGGTGTGCTGATGATAAACTCCAGGCACACCACCTTTGAAACACCTCCGGCCCAAAATGATATCCTGGCAATCTTCCCTGTCGTTGGAGGCGGCTGAACACTTTTCAACTGAAAAGTCATTGGATGCGAACAATTTGAATAGGTAGTACCCCACAAAGCTGAGTGCTCCATGCACTCAGCTTTTTTGCGTTTGCAATTGCTTTCAATGTTTAAGCAACCCAAGGAGGTTGTCCGAGAATACCTCGCTCCATCAGATAGGAGGTGCAATGGTAACGACTATCCTCATATCGGTAGTGGCACGAACTCCATGAGGCTCCCGAATTTCTGAAATCAAGATGTTTCCAGTTTTAGCAGGTATTTCCGCATCATTTTCCCCTAGATAAAAGCCCTCTCCCTCAATGACCTGTATAGAAAGTTCGCCATCGAGGTCGTGGGAGTGAACCGGGAAAGTCACACCAGCCTTCAGATTAAAATTAATGATTTTGAAAAACTCAGAGTCCTCTACCAAAAAGAAGCGTTTCATTGCCCCTTCTGTGAATTCACGGGTTGTATTAAGATCTAAAACCTTCATTTTTTTCCCCATCGTATTTGTAGTGTTATGTTAGCTGCTAAGTATTCCATTAGATGAAATATCTTACTACGAGACACTATGCTACTATTTTAAAACTATTCCACCTTGACCTTTGTCAATTTCCACAATTTTGGCAAATTTTATGGAAAAATCAGGTTATTTGCCGTAATAGTGTCGGAGGCATGGATGGCTTGACAGGTTATTCCTGCTCCCCTGCGCTTCTGTCGCTTCTATGACGAATTGGCCTTCTTCATGCGACAGAAGCGCTGACATTTATACAAAGAGAGGCCCATCATGACAACAAGAGAAAAGGTGCCGCCAGAATTGAGAATTCAAGCGAGTGTTCCTGATGAAATGGTACTGAAGGTCGCAAAAGAAATTGCAGTTAAATTCATTGAAGTTGGAAGAGTCACTCCGGCAACCTTTGATTCTGCTTTTTCCAATATTTATAACACCATCAACAAAACTGTACGAAAAGGCTGATTATGACATTTCTTGAGGATCGCTTTAATTATGCGCCTGAACAACTTCACCATATTCATATCATGGGGATATGCGGCACAGGTATGGCCGCCCTGGCAGGCATGCTCCAACAGTCAGGCTACACCATCACAGGCAGCGATAATCATGTGTATCCTCCCATGTCAGACTTTTTAGACGAACTCAAAATCCCTGTCGCCAGCGGTTACGGCCCTCAAAATCTCATGGTTGCGCCAGACCTTGTCATCGTTGGCAACGTCATTACCAAAGCAAACCCAGAGGCACAGGCGCTTGCAGAAACAAAAATCCCATACCTCTCCTTTCCTCAGGCACTTGCTCATTTTTATATTGAATCAAGGTCGTCCCTCGTCATTGCCGGAACCCATGGTAAAACGACGACATGCTCTCTATTGGCCTCGGCCCTCCATACCGCAAAACTCGATCCAACATTCATGATTGGCGGCATTGTCCGAGAGTTTGAATCGAATTTTCGTCTTGGCAAGGGCAAATATTTTGTTGCCGAAGGTGACGAATATGACACTGCTTTTTTTGACAAGGAATCAAAGTTCCTGCACTATCAGCCACAGGTCGCTGTAATAACCTCTCTTGAATTTGACCATGCAGATATTTTTGAAGATCTTGATGCTATTAAAAGTGCATTCAAAAAATTTGTTGCACTTTTACCAGAAGATGGATTGTTGATCGCAAATCTTGATGATGACAATGTCGCGGAAATAACTGCCAACGCTCCATGTGCAGTCGAAGGATATGGCTTCAAGTCATCTAACACCTGGGTTATAAAAGAAGTTACAATCCAAGGGGGGTACACACATTTCAGCCTGCTGAAAGAGGGAAAAGCCTGGGCGCCGATTACTGTTCAACTTGCAGGCAAGCATAACTGCATGAATAGCGTGGCTGTATGCGCAGTCATGAACCATCTCGGCGTATCAAGTGAGAGCATAAATAATGGCCTGAAAAAGTTTTCAGGGGTGAAGAGAAGACAGGAAGTTCGCGGTACTGAAAATGGTATCACAGTAATTGATGATTTTGCCCATCACCCGACGGCAGTACGTGAAACCCTGTCCGCATTGAAAGCCTCATACCAAAAGAATCGACTGGTCGCAGTATTTGAACCAAGGACCAATTCTTCCCGCCGCTCGATATTTCAGCAGGACTATGTTTCAGCCTTCGATGCCGCTGACCTGATACTCCTTCGTGAACCTATCCCTATTGAGAGTTTGTCAGTAGACGAACAGTTTTCGTCCAGACAACTGGCGGCAGATCTAGTGAACAGGAAAAAATTACTGGCGGAATCTTTTCAGACCACCGATGAGATACTTGCAAGACTCAAGACACTGCTCCGGCCAGGTGACGTTGTCGCTATTCTTTCAAACGGTGGATTTGACAATGTCCACGACCGTTTACTTCAACAGATACGCAAAACGGTGCCGGAAAAACATGCATCAATCGAGTAGAGGATCGACTCGAAGGTGCAAATCATCGACCAGTTGACGGTAATTAGCTGAGTTGTCACCTTCCTTGCCTCGCTTTTCAATCTGCAAGGCAATGGCCGCACACTCTTCCAGCCCCAGATTAAGAAAGGCACCTTTTATGGTGTGTCCCATTCTACCCAAGAGGATCAGATCCTCTTCAATGAGGGCACTTTCCAAGTTTTGAAGATGCGAACCAAGCGTTGTTATAAAGCTCGGCAGCATGCTATCGACCTGCTCCTGAGGAAGCCCAAACTGTTCTGTAAGGTGTAATACAATCTGTTCTTTTGTTAACTTCTGTGCCATAATGTAACCATTGGTGTTAGCCGTGAAACAGGGCCTGTAACTCATACGGCCCAGAGAACTGGGCCTTTCTGCAGATGCTGTAACTTGACAGGACTAATTGTGCACCTGCGTGTTATTATAAATAAATTTATAACTTATTCAACCTTATACTACACAAATCACAGCAACGTCACGCCTTCAACCGTGCCAAAACTGACATCAAGATATGAAACCGCCAAAACGTCTGAAACATGATGTCACCAAACGAGTCGCAGCCACCATAGCAGATAATCATCTGCTTAAAGATGGAGACAGGGTCATTGTCGGTGTCTCCGGAGGAGCCGATTCTGTCGCACTGTTATGCATACTGCAGGCAATTGAGATCAAGTTACAGCTCATTGCTGTATACGTTGACCATGGACTTCGCCCAGCAGAGGTGCCGTTTGAGATTGAGACAATCAGCGAACGTTGTAAAGCACTCAAAGTGCCATTTATTGTTGAGCCAATAGATGTACTCTTGTTTGCTGGAAGAGAAAAACGCTCGGTAGAAGACAGTGCAAGGTTTCTCCGCTATAAAGTTTTTCATAAACTCCTGGCTCTTCATTCTGCACAGGCAATTGCTGTTGGTCATAATGCAGACGATCAGGTGGAAGAGTTTTTTTTGAGAGCGATCAGGGGAAGCAGTCGAAAAAGCCTCTCAGGCATGGAAGTGAGGAACAGCACTATTATCCGCCCTTTGCTCCACTTATGCAAACCGGAACTCACCGGATATCTGGAAAAAAACAACATCCCTTGGTGTATGGATTCGTCCAACCTTGAGCGAGAATTTCTTCGAAACAGGGTGCGCCTTGACCTGCTCCCTCTGCTGAGAAAAGATTTCAACGCATCTATAGGAAAAACTATCCTGCGGAATATGGATATCCTAAGAGAAGAAGAACGGTACCTCGAAGCACATACAGTTGAGGCGTATCAAAAATGTATTTCCCCTGACATTAGACCCGTCGAAGGTACAAATGGAAAGCAGCTTAGAATACGAAGCGAGCCGTTTCTCAATTATCACCCTGCGATTCAAAGAAGAATTGTAGAAAAATGCTGCTGGAAAATGAAGAGCAAAGCATCATACGAGCAAATACGTTCATTAATTGAACTTATAGACAAGGGCTCCAATGGGGCAGAAGTACACCTGCCCGCCGGCTTGCGTGTAGAGAGAAACGAAGGTGGAATCACTTTTTCACGGCCGCTTCCTCCGGGGCAAACCAGAGGTTCGGCTGAACCTGCAAAACTGCAGACAAAAAACATCCCAGGTCCCGGTACCTACCATTTTAACGAGATAAACAAACAACTCACCCTAGAAGAAGTGGCTACAGTCAATAGCACAAGGAGTGAGAACGAAGAACTTCATATAGATCTTGCGACCATAGATTTTCCCTTGGTATGCAGAACCTCACTGCCTGGAGAACGATTTCATCCCCTGGGCGCTCCCGGCACAAAAAAAATCACCCGGTTCTACAACGACAGAAAGATACCTGCAAAAAAAAGAGCTTCCTGCCCTGTTCTCTTTTCAGGAAACCGGGTAATAGCACTACCCGGCCTAGAAATCGCCGAGGGGCACAAAGTCAGCAAGGCGACAACAAGTACCTTACGAATAGGCTGGGTGACAATAAATAAACACGACAGAAAAAACAGTTAACACCAGTAAACGGTAAGTGAGTACCTTGTGGGTGCCTATAACCGTATAATATAAACCCGAATCCGTGTTTTCTCGGAGTCTGCGCTTACCTGTTTTTCGGTACAGCTTTTACGGAGTAAGGTACTATAACGCAAACAAGCTGCAAGTAAGTACCTTAACCAAATCAGTTTCTTTCAATAAAACAAGAAACTGATTTATAAGGCACTAAACCTTTTTCCGCAGAATCCTCTTATCTCCTATTCGCATCGTTATTTTCACACGATCGAGATATTCAAGGATAGGGATAGAAAACTTTCTGGTGAGGCCGGTCAATTGCTTAAATGCCGGTGCATCAATTTCACCATGTGTTTTTAGATACTCTATTACTCTAGCACTAAGGGGGTCAATGATTTCACCGGCATAGTAGAGAGATTCACTGATTTTCAGTAACTTCCCATCACGAAGCTGGAGATCGAGAACCTCTTTTACCAGGCGGGTTGGATAGTCCGTGAACTGCTCCATTGTCTCTTTTAAAGTTGGAGTAGAGAGCCCCTTTTCCTGATACCAGCGACTGAGGTCTTTTCGCAACTGCTCCTCGTCCGCCTGTAGAGCGACTTCATGTTCCGCCATGCGGACCACTGATTCCTCCTGAACAACCACCGACTTGCGAATGAGATCATTTAAGCAGTATGCGAAGACCTTTTGGTCAACCTTACGACCAAGGCCTGTACGCAACTCTTCTTTTGACAGCCCGACCTGCAATGGGTTCTTTTTGTGATACTCAGCAAGATGGGTCACCATAGTTTCTTTAAGCTTTTCTGCCACCTCCACTACCACGTATCGTTGCAATGATGAGTCAACAACCACCATTTTCTTCGTGGAAATGGGCTCATTCAGCGCCTTCTTAAGATGTTTTCCAAATAGCCCCAGCCTGATCCCGAGGTCATCAGCCAATAAGCCATGCTCGCCGCTTTCGCGAAGAAAAAAGAGCAGCTTCTGCTCAAGAGTGCCCATGTTCAGTGTGGCATACATGGTCTGGTTGTATTCTCTATCCTTTTCTGCGAGCCGTTTGCGCTTTCGCGGCGAGACGTTACCAAGGATGAGGCCGCCACCAATAGTTGCGACAGGAGAATAGCTCCGGATCACATAGCGATCTCCAGGCCAGACAGCCGCTTTTTTCTCCAGCAGCAGCTGAACTACTGCTTCTTCTCCAGGCTGTATTTCATCGCGATCCAGAAGGGATATGCGACCAATGATTTCAGAAGTTCCAAGATGAACCCGTACCCGAGCTCTATGTTTTAGAGCTTTGCCATTGAGGTTAAGGTAGAGGAACCGGCAGTCAAGCATATAGTTAGCCTGCAGCACTCCAGAGGGAGCAAGGACCATACCCCTTTCAATATCGGCAGTATCAACACCCTGCATATTTATGGCAGTCCTGTGTCCCGCCTCTACTTCCTCTACTGTCGCTGAGTGGACCTGAATCCCCCGAACCTTCGCCACCTCATCTGAAGGATAAAAACGTAGTTCCTGACCAATAGTAGTCCTTCCTGAAATTGATGTACCGGTCACGACCGCACCAAATCCTTTCATGGCAAAAATGCGATCAACTGACAACCTGAAAGGACCAAAGGCTTCATTGAAATCATGTTTTCTTACGAAGCCATCGAGGGTTTCCTTTACCGTTTCGATTCCTTCTCCGGTAATGGTTGAAACAGGAATTACAGGTACCCCCTCAAGAAAACTGCCTTCACAGAATTCCTCTATTTCATCAAGTACAAGTTCAAGCCATTCGGGGTCGACAAGGTCTTTTTTAGTTACGATTACAATACCCTGCTTCACACCCATAAGCCTGCATATTTCAAAATGCTCAACAGTCTGAGGCATAATGCCTTCGTCGGCAGCAATAATAAAAGCAAGTATGTCAACGCCCGAGACCCCTGAAACCATTGTCTTAACGAATTTTTCATGACCAGGTACATCGACTATACCAAGGCGATGCCCACAGGGCAGGTCAAGGTACGCGAAACCCAGCTCGATGGTTATTCCACGTTTCTTCTCTTCCTTGAGCCGATCTGTTTCAAAACCAGTGAGGGCCCGGACAAGACTTGTCTTACCGTGATCTACATGGCCGGCTGTACCGAGAACTATTTCACGCATAGAGTATCAACTGGGGTTTCGTTAGAAAATTTTCAACGGAAGCTCTGTGTATCTGCTCCCGTGTTATTATACTCGCAAATAACAGGGGGTGGTCTTGACCGTAGCAATCTACAGGAATGGATTCGACCGTTTTTCGTTTCCGATGGTTGAACTGTGTCCGCCATAACCGTGACCGGGCCAGACAATGGTTTCATCTGGAAGGACCAGCAAGCGATTGTTAATAGAATCCAACAGTTCCTGATGAGAGCCGCCAGGAAAATCTGTTCTGCCGAGTCCACCAACAAAAAGAGTGTCTCCTGTGATGAGTTCCGGGGCATGATACAAACAGATACCACCGGGTGTATGGCCAGGTGTATGAAGCACTTTGAACTCAATTTCACCGACGGTAATAGTGTCACCGTCTTCGACAATAACATCGGTAGGTGGTGACGGTTCCAAACCCAGCATTGAAAAATATTTTTTCACTTCCTGCTGCTCAAAAAATGCAACATCAGCAGAGTGCATGATGATCTTCGCACCGGTCGCTTCCTGAATTTTCCTATTGCCGCACACGTGATCCGGATGCCCGTGAGTGGCAATTATAAATTCAACAGTCCCACCTAGTTTTTCGACTTCACTAAGGAGTGTATCCTCATCACCACCTGGATCTACTATCGCGGCCTCTTTGGTCTTATCACAAAAAATAATGTAACTGCATACCGCCATGGACCCAACTATAATCTGCTTTATCATGATAGTATCGTTTTATAGTATTGATATTTGTTGATTGAGGAGATAACCGGTGGCAATAAAAAAATCTAACAGCTCATTGCCGCCGGTTCTACTTGAGACCTAAATCTTGCAGACGCAAAGTAGAGAAAAAATGCTAATTCTCGGACAACCTCTTAGTCAGTTGCAAAATTTAATACCTTAGAAATTATTTTCTGCGTTTTTATGGCAGAGATAAGCGTAGACTTCAAAATACTTTTGTTAAGGTACTTGCCCCGACTCATTTCCCATTTGTCGGGGTTAGGTGAGATCTTAATCATGAGAAGAACAGCTTCCACCGCAAGCACAGCCACTTCCCGTATCTGCCATAGGTGGTGCAGCCTGAGCCTGGGCGACTGCTGGCAAACGCAGTTCAATAGCTGTTACAACCTGGCCAAAGGCTTTTGTTGCCGGGCTATCTGCATCAGAAGAAAGATATGGCGCTCCATCATCACCAGCCATAACAACTTTAGGATCCATTGGAATCTTACCAAGAAACGGTAGATCCAGTTCGCGGGCAAGTTCTTCTCCGCCGCCGGATTTAAAAATATCAACGGTCTCACTGCAATGCGGGCAGACAAAACCTGACATATTTTCTACAATCCCGGCAATTTCAACCTTAACGGTTTTACAGAAATTGATAGACTTCCTGACATCTGCAAGGGCAACTTTCTGAGGGGTTGTCACGACAACAGCCTTGACATGGGGGATGGTCTGGGCAACTGACAGTGGCTCATCACCGGTACCTGGAGGTGCATCGATAATAAGATAATCCAACTCCCCCCAGTCCATATCGGAAACAAATTGTCTGATAGCCTGAATCTTCAATGGTCCTCGCCAGATAATAGCCTCATCTCTGTCCCGCATCATATATTCGAGAGAAACAACTTTAAGATTATCATTGTAGGTCAAGGGAGGTACGAGAGCATCTGGTGATTCAGGAGGTACGATGGTGCCTTTCATATCAAGCATACGAATGACATCTGGTCCATGCAGATCAACATCCATCAGGCCGACTTTAAAACCTTTGTTTGCAAGGCCAAGAGCGAGGTTAACGGAAACTGTTGATTTTCCAACGCCTCCCTTGCCGCTCATTACCAGTATTTTGTTTTTTATTTTACCAAGAGACCTGGTTATAGCAAGCTCCTGTTGAGCAGCTGCTGCCTGTTGTGATTCCTGTGTTCCGCAAGAACTCCCACAAGATCCGGACATTACGAATTCTCCTTTTGTATGTACAAACTCATTATACTCTCAGACCCGACTACCTGTCTGAAAATCGTGTAATAATACTCTATCTACAACCTCATCTACACTAATGCCGTTCACTGGATTTGCAAATAATTTCATGAATGATATTGTGGTTCATCTGCACCAGGGAAAAAACGCTCTTTTTGTTGCTTTCTTCCGCATCTATTCGTAGTATGAAGGATTCGTGCGACAATCACAATGATCCATTTTCCTCATTACTCACTCTAGGTACATATAATGCTAGGTTGGTTCAAGAAAAAGTTTAGAAAAAATGCCCCTGCTCCCGTTGAGGAGCCTGCTGATAAGCCGTTGACCACAAATACCTCTTTTTCGGAACATGATCAAGACGAAAAAGAGCCAATGAGTATTACAGAGCCAGTCCCCGGAGAACTGGCTCCTGAGACCGAACCTGATACGAGTGTTCAGGAAACCGCAGTTCAAGATGAGCCTGTCACTACACCTGAGCAAGAATCAACAGCAGCCATTGTTAAGCAAGATACTATCGCTGACGAGGCGGCTGTTGTTGAAAAAACTCTCGAAAAAGAAACAACAGATGTTTCTCCCTCTGACGACAAACTTCAACGTGTTCAAGATTTTGAGACTATACCAGAACCCACGCCTGAACCAGAACCTGAAGCGGTTGTGAAAGCAGCTCTGGCGATTACGAAGACAGAAAAAATCCATGACGAAGAGCCCCCTGTCCCTTCTGAAAAAAAGGAACAGCACCAGGTGCCTGCAGAAGAGAAAAAAGAAAAGAAATCATTGTTTTCACGGCTGTCCGACAAGTTAACCAAAACAAGGGACACATTCACCTATCAGTTGGACGCTCTTTTTCTCGGCAAGAAAGTCATTGACGAGGATATGCTTGATAACCTTGAAGAGCTTCTTATAACCGCTGATCTCGGCGTGAGTACAACCCATGAGCTTCTTGAATATGCCCGAAGAGAGGTGAAGCGAAAGGAACTGTCCGACCCCGAATCCCTCAAAAAAATCCTCAAGAAGCGAATCACCAAACTCATTCTTGATAATGAGGCAGATGCTACTTTGGTCATGCCTGAAAAAGGACCTTTTGTCATCATGGTCATCGGCGTCAATGGAGTCGGAAAAACAACGACCATAGGTAAGATCGCCAATAAATTTAAGAAATCCGGTCAATCGGTTATGCTGGTAGCAGGCGATACTTTCAGGGCAGCTGCTGTTTCCCAGCTGAAAATATGGGGAGAGCGCAATAACGTTCCTGTGGTAGCACACAAAGATGGTTCAGATCCCTCCGCTGTAGTTTTTGATGCTCTTGGTATTGCAGTAGCCCAAGAAACCGATGTGGTTCTCGTCGATACTGCCGGGAGATTGCATACCCAGGAGAATTTGATGGAAGAGCTTAAGAAAATAAAGAGAGTAATGCATAAAAAACTTCCTGGTGCTCCCCATGAGACTTTGCTCGTAATTGATGCAACCACAGGACAGAACGGTATTTCCCAGGCAAGGCTTTTTGACGCTGCCGTGGATATAACCGGCCTCGCACTTACAAAACTTGATGGAACATCTAAAGGTGGCATTGTCGCCAATATCTGCAAAGAGATGAAAATTCCTATTCGCTTTATCGGTATAGGAGAGCAGATGGATGATCTTCGAGATTTCGATGCCAGCGAATTTGCTGAAGCGCTCTTCCAAAGCCGCTACGGTAAACACAACCAATAACCCCCCCCCCAACATAATCACGTTATGCAATATCAACGACAACAGCAACCAGGCTGCGGTGGATGCCTGCTCATTCTCATGCTCCTTGCCTTTGTGTCAGGAGGCGCCTCAGGGCTTATTAATTTTCTTGGTACACTCGTATATACAGGAATTGCCGGTATACTGATTTTCATCGCCCTGTTCTGGGGGTTTTCTTATTGGGTACAAAAAAAAGTTGCCACATATGAATCGTCCCAATCGGAAAGTCATAATCGTTTTGTCTGGCTTCTCGTTCACCTGCTGATTCATACTGCTAAGGTGGATGGTCAGATAACAAAGGCAGAAATCCTGACGATCCATCGCTTTTTTCAACAAAACCTGCGATACAATCAAACCCAGATGTCATGGGTGAAAGAGCTCATAAAAGAAGCGACAAACTCGAGCCAGTCTCTTGAATCACTCCTTGAGGAGTTTAAATCGACATTTGCCTATGAGCCCAGGCTTATACTGTTAGAGCTTGTTTATCAGGTGTTGTACACTAAAGCTGCAGTTCCGGAAGAGGAACTGAAACTGCCGCGTTTCATGGCTTCCTACCTGGATATTTCTGAGTATGATCAAAGAACAATTGAAGCAAAATACAAATACAGAAGTCAGCACAGTGCTGCTGCAAGCCAGGACAACGAGGCGAAGCACTTCGCAACACTTGGTTTAAAGAAAGGTGCGACAGCTGATGAGATTAAAAAGTCATACAGAAAACTCAGCATGCAGTATCATCCAGATAAGGTGGGACATCTCGGGGATGAATTTAAAGCTGTTGCTGAGGATAAAATGAAAGAGATTAATGCTGCCTATGACTATCTGAAGAAAAACAACCAGGGATAGTATAAGAACTCGATCCAACCACCAGCCAGGCAATAACATGGTTGCTTTGTTTATAAAGGAGATTTGTAATGGCCATTTCTGAAAAGATGAAAATGTTCGCGGAAAAATCCTCATGGATTCGAAAGATGTTTGAGGAAGGCGCCAAGATGAAAGCAGCCCATGGTGCTAATAATGTCTATGATTTCAGCCTTGGAAATCCAGATGCACCACCACCTTCAGAGTTCAATAAGGTACTAATGGACATTGCACAGGACACTTCTCCCGGCGTTCATTCGTATATGCCAAATGGCGGTTACCCCTGGGTTAGAGAAGCAATTGCGGCACGGATGTCGGCTGAGCAGCAGATACCTGTAAGTCATGGGGACATGCTCATGACCTGCGGTGCAGCTGGTGGCCTCAATATAGTCATGAAGTCAATACTTAACCCTGGCGACGAAGTACTTATTCTAGCGCCCTATTTTGTTGAGTACGGTTTTTATGCCGATAACCACGGCGGCGTTACCAAAACTGTTCAGACAGACAGCGAGTTCAATCTTGACCTGGCAGCTATTGAAGAAGCTATCACTGACAAAACAAAAGCAATTATAATAAACTCACCGAATAACCCCTGTGGACAAATCTATCCTGCAGACGCACTCAAAGAACTTGGTGAACTTCTGGGCAGAGCAAGTTCTCAGCACGACACAACCATTTATCTGATCTCTGATGAGCCTTACAGAAAAATCACCTTTGATGGGCATGATGTCCCATCCATTTTTAAGGCCTATGACAACAGTATTGTTGTATCCTCCTACTCCAAAGACCTCTCCCTGCCGGGTGAGCGAATCGGCTACCTGGCGGTTCACCCTGAGTTGGAGGGAAAGGCTGCACTTCTCGATGCCCTGACCCTTGCGAACAGGATTCTTGGTTTTGTCAACGCCCCGGCACTCATCCAGCGTGTTGTGGCTGAGCTCCAGGATGTCAGTGTTGACACCTCAATCTACGCCAGACGCAAAGAAATCATCTGCTCAGTACTAACTGACGCGGGCTTCACCTTCACTGAACCCAAAGGTGCATTCTACGTCTTTCCACAGACGCCAATTGGAGATGATGTGAAATTTGTCGCCATGCTGCAGGAGGAGAGGATTCTTGCTGTCCCGGGAGTGGGATTTGGGGCAGCCGGACATATGAGAATTGCTTTCTGCGTGCCTGATAACGTCATCCGCAACTCAGCAGAAGGCTTTAAAAAGGTTGTTGCCCAGGCTCAAGCCTTATAGAACCATGTTTTTGCAGCCCCCGTAGCAGTTTTTTTCTGGCTCCGGGGGGTGAGGCCCATCTACCCTACTCTTTCCTCTGATCTGATTTATCCTTGAATATCAGTTGAATTGGAACTTTGTCCAGACCCAGCCCTTCCCTGAACTTATTACTCAGATAACGTTCATAGGAAAAATGAACCCCTTTGTAGCTATTTGTCATTATAACGAATTTAGGGGGACAGGTACCAATTTGTGATGTGTAGTAAAACTTTAATCGCTTATTTTTGTATATAGGTGGAGAGTGCATTTCAATCGCTTCCCGCAAGAGTCTATTAAGAGCTGATGTCGGAAAACTTGCTTTGAACTGACGAAAAACCGAACCAATGACAGGAAAGAGCCTTTTTATACCATACCCGGTTAAGGCTGAAACGTTGAGAATAGGGGCGAAACCAAGAAATGGAAGCTGCCTCCCGACCTCATTCATCACCGCTTCCTGCTTCTTTTTATCATCTTGGAGAAGATCCCACTTATTCACCAGAACAATAATGCCTTTACCCGCATCCAAAACATAGCCTATCACCTTGGTATCCTGCTCGGTGATGCCTTCCTCTGCATCAAGCAGCACTACGGCCACATCACACTTACTCATAGCAGCAAGTGCCTTGAGAATACTAAATTTTTCTAATTTCTCCTTGGTTTTCCCTTTACGCCGTATCCCGGCGGTGTCGACAAAGAGATAGCTGTACTTTCCTCTTGTAACAAGCGTATCAACTGAATCTCTTGTGGTTCCTGAAACATCAGAGACCACCATCCGATCCTCTCCAAGAATCATGTTGATCATGGATGACTTGCCGACATTCGGCCTGCCAAAAAAGGCAACCTTGACAGTATCCTCCGGCAGACCCTGGTCAACACTCTCTGCTGGAATAGATGCGGTAAGGTCATCCATCAGGGACCTGAAACCATAGGAGTGTTCTGCAGAAAGAGGCCATAGCTTTTCGACTCCAAATTCATAAAAAGGAGAGAGGAGCTCAATTTCCTTTTCAGGGCTGTCTATTTTATTAACTATATGGAAAATAGGCTTTTTAGTACGCCGCAGCATAGAAACGACTTCATCATCTGCTGGTGTTACCCCCTCCTTCCCGTCCATAAGAAAAAGGATGATGTCAGCCTCTTCAATTGCAAGCATGGCTTGTTCACGAATATGATTCACAAGCAAATCCTCAGGATTATCATCAATCCCGCCTGTATCAACCAGAATAAACGCTTTCTCTTCCCATACCACCTGATCGTAATGGCGGTCACGGGTAACCCCGGGGGTGGGATCCACAATAGCTTTGCGGGATTTGGTAATTCTATTGAACAGTGTTGATTTACCGACATTGGGACGCCCAACGAGAGCGACTATGGGACTAGATGCTTCTGAAGACATAGGTTTTCCTATATAAAAATGATAATGCCGTAAAGTTACGCTCAGAGCTGTTTCAGCTCGTGTACTGCTTTATTAATCATGGATCGAATGAGAGGATAGTCGACGTAGAGCGGTTCCTTAAGGCGTTCATGCAGAGAAAGGAGAGCCGGACCTATAAAGGCCCCAAAAAACTGTTTGTTTTTCACCTTTGACAAGAAAGAAAACGCACCGACTATCTGCAAATTTCTGTGCAATGCCAAGAGACTGTATTGGTCTTTGAACTGTTTTTCATCCAGGGGATAGATTGTTTTACAGTATTCAATATATTCGTTGAGCAGATTTTCCTGCTTTTCAGGCGAAAGCTGAACATATGGGTCAATCAGCAGGGAAGCGATATCATAGCCAAGAGGGCCAAAACGTCCGGCTTGAAAATCGATAAATCTGACTGTCCCATCCTTTATCATTATGTTGCGAGACTGAAAATCCCGGTGCAGGAAAAAGGTTCCCGGAGCCAGATCGGCACGCTCTGCCAGCTGACAGAATTCTTCAATGACTCCAACCGGGATTTCTAAATGTAAAACCCCTTGCCAGAAGGCTCTGAGAAAATAGCCAGACTCCCTTTCCACCATAACCCCGGCATCATAGCTCGGCTGGTCCCAGCACCAGTTTTGCTCCAGGCCCACCGCCCCATGGATCTGCATCTTTGCGAGCTGCCTGATGGTTTCCCTGTAGTAGTGATCACTGCTTTCAGAAGGTACTGTGGTAATACCACCTTCCTCAGTATGCACGTAATCATGCAACCGAAGATTACCAAGATCTTCGCAGAGTAAAATGCCACTGGCACTGTCCCAGGCAAAGAGCTCGGGTACAGGAACCCCTTTTTCGAAAAGATGCCTGCCTATTTTCCACACTGACCTGGATTCGGCAAGCTCACTCTGCTCATCTCCAGCCGGGGCAATGAGCAGCCCCAGAGGTTCTTCATGGTGCCGCAACCGCCAGAATCTCCGAGATGAGCCATCGGCCTGGATTCTTTCGACCTCAAGATTTTGAAAAATTGCACCAGCCTCTTTTGCTGACAATCTGCCGCTCTCCTGGTACAATTCCCTGGCTCTTTGCAGGATATCTACATCCGCAAGACTACTCATTTTCAACTCACTACATTTCAAAACATTTCTCGACCTCTGGGGCCTCAGATACGATACGATCGACTAACTTGCTGCCTCTGGGTACCGAGACATTATCCCAAATGACAACACGCTCCAAGTGGCAGTCATTTTCAATGTGGGCATCGCCTATACAGGTCCAGTCCTTCAATTCAAAATGAGCAGGAAGCCGTGCACCCTTATCGATACAGTACGGCTTTCGTACCGGGCCGACTTCAGACCAACAGGGAATACTGTTATTGAGCAGTCCCTGGTGCAACTCCAGATATGCTTCCGGTGTTCCCATATCAGTCCAGTAACAATCATCGACACGGTAACAATCGATTTTTTTTCCTTCTCGAAGCAGATCTCTGTAACAATCAATAATGCAAGAAAAACGTTCCGGCTGCACTGCAGAGAGAATTGATGGATCTATGACATGTATTCCAGTAAATGCCAATTGAGTGAATTCAACCCTGTTATCAAAACTAGCAACTTTCCCGTCTTTTACCATCACGCCATTAAACTGTGGATAATTATGCATAGCAAGGGTTACAGGACAATCTCCATTTGTGTGATGGTCGTACAACTTTTTAAAGTCTATGGTGTGGTAAATGTCACCATTGGTGATGAGAAGAGGTTCATCCCTGAAATTGTTCAAGGCGGTTCTCACTCCACCTCCGGTACCCAGAACGACTTCTTCTTTCTGGACGATCACCCCCTGAAGACCTTGAAGTTCCTCGACTATCTGTTCTCGCAAATGATGACAGTTAACCACAATATGATCGAACCCGACCTTTTGGAGTCTTCGTATCGTTAACAGGAGAAGCGGTTGATTGAGAATGGGAAAGAGCGGCTTGGGTCGAATCATGGTGTGGGGCAGTAACCTGGTCCCCAAACCAGCCGCGAGAATCATTGCTTGCATAGTACCTCTTATAAAAAGTTGAGATTATAAACAATCACACCGTTAAAGAGCGTACAGCTGAAGGCGACCCCAAGAGTTGCATGTTGTTCACACACCTGTCACAGACACAACGACCAGGAGTCACCTGACACTATCCAACCTGCAGAGTTCCATCTTCTGCTTCACGTACACCTACTACAATAATACCCGCCTTATTTGCCTCATCAACCACACGCTTTTTATCGAACAACAGTGATTGCCCGGCTTCAACTGCGAGTACAGCACCTTTAACATCACGCAGGGTCTCTATGGTTTTATGCCCGGTTGCCGGCAAATCAAAGCGAAAATCCTGCCCCGGCTTCCTCACTTTCACCACCACAGCTTCTTCCTTGCCGAATTTACCACCACGGCGAATAGTGGCGTCTGTCCCTTCAATTGCCTCAACAGCTAAAACAGTACAGTTCCGGACCACCACACATTGACCGATATCAAGCTCTCCAATCGCCCT
This sequence comes from Desulfocapsaceae bacterium, assembly GCA_033852035.1. Lineage (GTDB taxonomy): Bacteria > Desulfobacterota > Desulfobulbia > Desulfobulbales > Desulfocapsaceae > Desulforhopalus_A. The sequence continues at coordinate 58,281 of JAWSVG010000078.1, forward strand.
GGCATTTTTCCAGCCAAATTCTATATCCCGCCATTGGCTTTTACTGGGCTTGTTTTTGGTCAACACACCCGCAGGAAAAAGGAGGTGGCTTAGATAGAGCGTAGACTCAAGTACCTCTATCCCCTCCTTTTCAAGACTCTGGGCAATAGCCCTCAGAATAGCATCATCCTGCTTTCTGTCTATTTTATTCCAAAGAGACAATCCCTTCATATCCGGAAAGATGTCTCGAAAAATCTTCGTCTTGGTAATTGTACCTAGAAATACAGCCTCTTCGGTCCCTTCTTTTTTCAAAAAAGAGATTACCTTACCAAGCTGACCGAGTTTTACCCAGCAGACCGCATCGGCGGCCTCAGCTGCTTTCTTATCTGTTTCACCTTTATGGGCAACAAGGACGACTCTCCGACCCTGCTTTTGAGCTGCTTCTACAAAAAGCAATGGAAACTGCCCACCTCCTGCGATAACACCTATACTACCTGAATGCATTGACATATGACCTACAACTAATCTAATACAGTTTGCTTGACGACACCGCGTTTAGAATCTTCAAAAAACTTCACAAGATTCTGCACTTCTGCACAATCAGGAAAGGTATTTTTCGCTTTTTCTATGGCATCTTTCATCAGGAGATTCGGTGATCTGAAAATAATTTTGAACGCCTGACTGAGGTCATTTATTATCTCGCTACTGAAACCGTTTCGCCTGAGGCCGATCTTGTTGATCCCGGAGATTCGGGTACGGTTTCTCGTCCCCGCCAGAATAACATATGGCGGTACATCCCGAGCCATACCAGATACCCCGCCGATATAGCAATAGGTACCTATACGGCAAAACTGATGTATGGCGACCAATCCTCCTATAGAAGCCTTGTCGGCCACTTCAACATGGCCGGCAAGTGTGGCAACATTTGCCATAATAACATGATTTCCAATCACGCAATCATGGGCAACATGGGTATAGGCCATCAACAGATTGTTGTCACCAATAACGGTTTTCATAATTCCGCCACGAGTACCTCTATGGATTGAAGCATATTCACGAATCTGATTATTTGCCCCTATGATAAGTTCTGAGGGTTCCCCTGCGTAGCTCAAATCCTGTGGCGCTACGCCCACTGTGGTAAATGGGCCTATCGTATTATTTTCACCAATGGTAGTTGGACCGGAAATATAAGCATGCGGTTCAATCTTGGTGCCGGCACCTATGCGGACATTTTCTTCTATGATGGCGTACGGCCCGACATGTACCGAAGTGTCGATTTCCGCTTTAGGATCGACTATAGCTGTTGGATGTATTGACATAATTTTATATATAAATAAAAATCGTTAAAACTACTTTCAAAAAATGCTGGGACAGGAATGAGCCTTCAAAGGTAAAATCCCCATATATCGAAATCATACAACACGTTCTTAAGGCTCCCTGGTGATTAATTTTGCCACCGCCAATGACGGCTGCTCTGCATACCTGTTCTGGGTGACTATTGCAATATATTTTAATAAGGAGGTTGCCCGAGTGCCTGTCTACCAGGGTCATTAAAAGTTCAGCTCGTAAAGAATAGATGGTACAGATATTATCTAAAGGATGCCATCAGCCGTGCCTCAGCAACCAGTTGCCCGTCAACAGTCGCTTTTGCGCCCATAACATAAACTGATCTCTTCTGTTTAATAAGTTGCAGGTTGAAAAGCAACTGATCTCCAGGAACAACAGGCCTTCTGAATCTGGCCTTATCAATACCTGCAAATAAGAGTATTTTATTTCCAATCGCATCCGGATTAGCGTAATAGGCCATGATCCCACCCACTTGAGCCATCCCTTCGAGTATCAGCACTCCCGGCATAACTGGTTTTTCCGGGAAATGGCCCTGAAAGAACTGCTCATTTATTGTAACATTCTTCAGGCCGACAATGTCTTTGCCTATATCCATTGATAGAATTTTATCTACCAGAATGAAAGGGTACCTATGGGGAAGGATCTTTAGTATCTCAACAATGTCTATTTCTTCCGGAATAACAAAATCACTCATTGGCGTATCTCCTCACTTACTCTTCATCATTGGCTTTATCATTCAAATCTGCGATAGCCTTAGTATTTATCTTTACGTTACTATTTAATTCCGGCAACTTGGCAAACACAGCACATGACTTTGCCCACTGACGAATAGGTATTGCAGGCGAGCCTCCAATACGAGCACCTTTAGGTTGGTTATTGTGTACACCACTTTTTCCAGCCACCATTACCTGGTCATCTAAAACGATATGTCCCTTGGTGGCAGACTGCCCTCCCATAACCACATTGCGACCTAAAATTGTTGATCCAGAGAGTCCTACCTGAGCAACAAGCAGACTGTTCTCACCAACCACTACATTATGAGCCACCTGCACAAGATTATCGATTTTGACTCCGGATTTAATCCAGGTTACCCCATAAGCAGCTCTGTCAATACAACAATTCGATCCAATTTCAACGTCATCGTCAATTTGAACAATACCAACCTGAGGTCTTTTGATGTGTTCCCCACGTTCATTAACTGAGTATCCGTATCCGTCACTTCCCACGACAGTTCCCGAGTGTATGGCTACCCTGCTGCCGATAACAGACTCATGGTAAATTGTCACATTGGCTTTAAGAGTAACATCGTCACCGATGGTAACTCTATCACCTATAACCACTCCGGGTTCAATTTTTACACGTTCGCCGAGTTGTACATCGTCACCGACTACGACAAGAGGACCAATGGAGATTTCTTTACCAATCTTGCAGTTTTCACCAACATGGGCCCGGGGGTGAATCCCCGTTGCCTTGAAAGGCTCAGCAACAAAGAAACTGTGAATAATCGCTACAGCCAGGTAGGGATCTTTCACTTGAACAGTGGTTACATTGTCAACTTTTTCAACCCCCAGTGGAACGAGAACCGCCGTTGCTTTACACTCACTGAGTTGACCGGCCTTTTTGACCGTTGACAGAAAGGTTATTTCCCCGGGACCGGCTGACTCTGACGGTGCAAAACCACTAATATGCAGGGTGCCATCGCCTTCCACTTTGCCCCCTACCAGACTCGCCAGGTTTTCAATAGTTACTTCGTTTTTATTCATCTGGTCTCTTCCAGCTGCCCTTAAAAAAGGGATACATATTTTCATGTGAAGTCACCGGTCACATCAATGACGTAAAGTTACCTTGAAATAATGAGATACCTAAATCTTGTATACGCAAAGTAGAGCAAAATAGATTTGTCTTTGCAAGACGATACGTTGCACCCAGACTAATCAATGTAGAAACTCATATCTTTTATGAGCACTATTTTTCTCCTACCTTGCCACCTTTCGGGATTGACAACTCCACCGAATCTGCTTTGTTACCGAAACTTTGAAGTATATTAATACGTCTTCAGCTTCGTTGCCTCGCATCTCCGGCGGACTAGTCAATTGCAAAATTCAGGAGATATTTAATACAAAAAGTATTCTCTTCGTAACATGTCAAATTTCTTTAAATCCTTTTGCCAGGCGTTTTCGATTTCCACAACCGAAACGCCAGCTTCCAGCCGCAATCTAACGGATTGATCACCAAGGATCAGGTCCATAGGCAGCCGCTCAAACTCATATTCGTACGGGGCCTGCTTATAGGAGAATTGGTCGGGGTATAAAAGCATTACCGCCTGCAACAAGACAAGGCTGGTTCGGTACGGCAGAAATGTTTCCGCGTCGGTAACATGAATCTGAAATCCACTACAGGTCCGGCCGCCCCATTTACCGGATGTCGGCTCAAAGACAACAGGCCGCAGGAAGCACCCCGGAAGCTCTGCCTTAGAAATCATATCACCAACGGGACCATGCTCCCAATACGGTGCACCAACAAACTCAAACGGCTGGGTTGTACCTCTTCCTTCTGAAACGCTGGTTCCTTCCCAGATGACCTGACCGGGATAAACGAGCGCAGTCTCAGGAGTCGGCATATTGGGAGAAGGTGCCACCCAGGGAAACGTTGTTTGTCTAAAAAGCATTGATCGTTCCCAACCCACCACTGATATCACCTCAAGGTCAGTTCCAATAGCACATTCTTTGTTGAAAAAAAGCGCAAGTTCCCCAAAGGTCAAACCATGCCGCATCGGGATAGGATACATACCGACAAAAGAGCGACAGTCGTCTTGCAGTATGTTCCCCTCTATTTTCACGCCACCAATGGGGTTAGGTCGGTCGAGTACCACGATTTCTTTTCCAAGCTCTGCCGCGACCTCCATACAATACGCCATGGTGTACATGAACGTGTATACCCTGGTACCGACATCAACCAGGTCAATAAGCAGCACATCAAGATCTCGCATCATCTCAGGTGTCGGTCTCCGGTGTTCACCATACAGGCTGTAAACCGGTAGACCTGTTATATCATCTCGCCCGTGATCCGACTCAATCATGTTATCCTGTTTTTCCGAATGAAAACCATGCTGAGGTGAAAAAAGGGTGGTCAACCGGCTACCGAATTTTTTTTGCAAAAGGAGTCTACCCTGCACAAGGTTACAATCGACAGAAGCCTGATTAGACAAGTACCCGAGTCTTTTTCCTGTAAAATCTATCGCTTCATCCTGTATGAGCACATCGAGTCCGACCTTTAGCATACACACCCTGCACATTGAAATTGTAAAGATAGAAAGAGAGGGGTTATCTTAATTGCGAGAAGAGGAAAAGTCAAAATCTAGATGAGCTATTTACATGTATACTCAAAAAGAATTGTCATGAGTGAATGGTGACAGGAGATTTTTTTACCAGAGTGCATCCCGAAAATAGAGTCAAGTACCATGATATTCCCGGGATGCCAATAAAACCGAATCAGCTGAATGTCCCAAAATGAACAAATTCACTGGTTTCCTTTCGTTTTGGCGCGGAAGGTTCGTGATCAGGGTAGCCGAGTGGTATGAGAGCAACAAGTTCACAGCCTTGGGGTACGTTCAGGAGTTGTTCCACCTGGTCGTGTTTAAAAGATCCAACTATGACCGTTCCAAGCCCTAAATCAGCGGCCTTCAGACATATATTCTGGCTGACCAGGCCCACATCATAGAGAAACCAGTGCTGGTATCTGGTGACTTGTTGATCATTGTAATATCCGGATTTTCCAGGGCGACCGCAAACGGCGATAACTACCGGGGCCTTCACCATAGCCTTTGTTGCCGGATTCTTTACCGACAGCAGCGAAGCCATCTTCTCTTTTATATCAATGTCCTCAACCACCACAAGTTCGCAACACTGCAAATTCCCCCAGGAGGGTGCCCACCTGGCTGCCTCCAGGATATGCTGCATTTTTTCAGGCTCTATAGGTTTATCCTGAAATCGCCTGATGCTTCTTCTGTTAAAGATCTGATCACTCATGCATTACTCCTTCATCTTGTTTCAAATGTAACATTTCAATGTTATTAGCGCCTTACTCCGTAAAAGCTGTAACAAAGAACAGGTAAGCGCAGACTCCGAGGAAATACGGGTTCGTTTTATCTTATACGGTTATAAGCACTCACAAGGTACTTACTTATCGTTTACCGGTGTTAGCTGTGACACGGATATTAAAACTATCAGGAGAACTGACTCAGAACTTCTCTTGAAATAATCAACCGCTGAACCTCGCTGGTCCCTTCATAGATAGAAGTGATTCTCGCGTCTCTAGCATATCGTTCTATTGGATAGTCCCGGGTATATCCATACCCCCCAAAAATTTGCATCGCTTCGTAACAGGCATCGTTTGCAGCTTCACTTGCAAAGACTTTTGCCATGGATGCTTCTTTTGAAAATGGTCGCCCCTGTTCCTTTTTAAAGGCAGCATTCATCAGAAGAAGCCTGGCTGCTTCAAGAGCCGTATAGGTGTCGGCAATTTTCCATTGAATAGCCTGAAATTGACTGATTTTCTTACCAAACTGACTGCGCTCCAACGAGTAATTTGTGGCGGCATCAATTGCAGCAAGTCCAACGCCAAGAGCCAATGAACCTATTCCTATACGTCCACCTGAAAGTTCCATTACAGCGGCACGAAATCCGTCGTTCAGCTTGCCCATGAGAGCGTTGCCCGGAACGCGACAATCCTGAAAGAGAATCTCGTTGGTGGCGGACGCATGCTGGCCCATCTTTTTTTCTTTCTTGCCGACGATCAATCCTTCAGTTCCTGCTTCCACGAGGAAGAGGCTTATGCCTTTTCCCTTTGGAGCGGAAGTATCTGTGACGGCCCACACCACAAAGACACCGGCACATGAACCGCTGGTAATGAATATTTTTGATCCGTTCAGTATCCATTCATCGCCAACCTGAACAGCAGTGGTCGTCATGCCGGCTGGATCTGATCCGGCACCTGCTTCCGTCAAGCCAAATGCCCCTGCCGGGTAATCACCATTACAAATCTTCGATATATATTTTTCCTTCTGCTCTTCACTGCCAAGAGCCTGAATAACTTCACACACCATATTACTGACCGAAACAGTAACAGCAGTCGAGGCACAAGCCCTTGCAATTTCTGTCAGTGCAAGGCTAAAAGCAACAACTCCTGCTTCTGAACCGCCATATTCATCTTTGATATTGAGCCCCATGAAGCCCAACTCAGCCAGCTTTTCAAGGTTTTCATAAAAGATGGCATCATCGCCACCATCATCAAGATCCGCTGCGACCGGCTCCAACTCTGCTGCAGCAAATTCTCGAGCGGTATCCTGTATGAGTTTCTGTTCCTCAGTAAAATCAAGATTCATGGTTCATCCTTTACTACCATTACACAACGGCAATCAATTCCAGCATCGGTAAACGGTAAGTAAGTGCCNNTCAGTTTCTTTTAAAAAACAAGAAACTGATTTATAAGGCACTAAAAAATAAAGTATCCGTTGCAAACTACCATAATAACGTGCTTTATCGAATACACGGCTATGCATCCTGAAAGCTTACTGTACGCTTTTCAAGAAAGGCGCTCATACCCTCAGTCTGATCCTGACTTGCGAAACAAAGTGCAAAAAGATCGGCTTCATAGCCGCAGGCTCTTACCAGGTCCATTTCAATACCGTTATTAACAGCTTCTTTACATAACCGTACAGCCATAGGAGCCCTGGAAGCAATTGTCGTAGCTAGCGACCTGCACTCATCCATCAATTGATCCTGTGGAACGACACGGTTTACCAGGCCGATACGGCAGGCCTCCTCCGCATCAATTATATTTCCGGAAAATAACAATTCGTTGGCAAGCCCTTTGCCAATAAGTCTGGGCAGTCTTTGTGTTCCTCCAAAACCAGGAATGACCCCGAGGTTTACTTCTGGTTGACCGAACTTTGCATTGTCGCTGGCAAAACGGATATCACAGCAGAGAGAAAGCTCGCAGCCTCCGCCGAGTGCAAAGCCATTAATGGCACCGATCACCGGTTGAGGAATATTTTCAACTGTTTTCATTACCCGATGACCAAGCTCACCAAAGGCTTTCCCTTCAATGGGGTCAAGGGACTGCAAAAACGAAATGTCGGCTCCTGCAACAAAAGACCTCTCTCCAGAACCAGTGATGATCACCACCTGCACACTTCGATCCTCACCAATTCCGGTAAAAGATTCCAGCATTTCCAGAAGAGTGTCCTTATTCAGAGCATTTAAGGCCTTTGGTCTACTGATAGTTACCGTTGCAATTCCATCTTTTTTTTCTACCACTATGTTCTTGAATTCCATTTGTTTTCTCCAATAATGATGCTCTCGAAGTTTACCTTTAAGAATTTGTGCCCATCAGTCTTCTATACTGAACTTCCAGGCGCAATACCATTCTTCCGGATGATCGTCGGGGGGACAACCAATACATTCAGTGCGAATACGACTGTCAATTGCCTGCGCAAAATAACTGTATTCAACAAGGCCTGCTGATTTACAGGGATAGTCAGCAAGCCCCCTACGTTTCCTGGCATCCTGGACTCTGCACTTGTTCATTTGAAAGACAAAACTGTTTTCTGTTTCACTGCTGATTGACTGTGTATTTATGCTCTCATATACTCGAAATCCGAGAGCTCTTTTGAGTCCTTGCAGACCAGGTTGCTCTGATAGCCCTAAAAAGCTTCGAATGGAATGGGCTTCTACCGGTGAAAACTGAGCCCAGCATGAATCATTACAACGCTTGGCCTCGTTCATTCCTTTAGCTTGCTCGACACTCTGAAACCATACCCCGTCACTGACAAGCCAGTTTTTAGCCAATCTTCCTTTCAGCTCGCAAAGGTCATCGGGTTCCATGTCGAGGAGAAAAGATGGTATGCCATCCTCCATTTCAAAGCCAAGAAGCTTTGCAAGGTGCTTGAGTTGAATATCCAGGCTCTTTTGGGAGGCACTGGTCAACATTTCCAATGCCTTTTCCATCCCCATCTGATGTTTGACTTCAGCAAACCAGAGGCCATGATGGATAATATTTCTATGAAGCAGATCAATTACAAATCGAGCAGTATCTTTATGGCCGAGCTCACTGGCACTATTCATTTGATCATCCATCCACGTCTCCCTTTTCACAACTGTTGCCGGCATTGCTGCGCCAGCATGTATCGCATAGCAGCTGCTCTTTCAATACGAATAGAATCCTCTGCCAGATTTCCTGCCCAACCAGCCGGCCTCAACATATTTTCTCAAAAGCGGACAAGGGCGATATTTGGAGTCCTTGAATCCATCATACAGGGTCTCCATAATGGCAAGACAAGTATCGAGACCGATGAGATCAGCAAGGACTAAAGGCCCCATGGGATGATTCATACCAAGCTTCATTACTGTATCAATATCTTCCGCCTTCCCCACTCCCTGATAAAGACAAAAAATTGCCTCATTGATCATGGGCATAAGGATTCTATTAGCGATAAAACCTGGAAAATCGTTGGCTTCCGCCGGAGTTTTCCCAAACTGCTCACAGAGTTTCCATGTCACCTGAAATGTTTCTTCACTGGTAGCAAGTCCCCTGATCACCTCAACCAACTTCATGACAGGCACAGGATTCATAAAGTGAAAACCGACGACCTTTTCCGGTCTTTTAGTCTGAGCAGCAATCCTGCCTATTGGAATTGAAGAGGTGTTTGTGCCGAGAATCACATGGTCCGGACAGATAGTATCAAGATCCTGAAAAATTTTAAATTTCAGATCCTCGCGCTCTACAGCCGCCTCCACCACATAATCCACTTCAGCCATATCGGAGAGGCTTGTCGTGGTGGATATTCTCGACAAAATAGTATCTCGATCCGCCGTGCTGATCTTCTCTTTTTCAACGCTTCTCGCCAGATTTTTTTCAATAGCACGAAGGCCTTTCAGGACGAGCTCTTCGCTTATGTCACTCATAACCACATGAAGGCCGCTGGTTGCTGCAACCTGCACAATACCGTTACCCATCTGGCCGGCGCCAAGAACTCCAAATTTCTTAATTTCCATTATCTTTCCTCTTTGCTAAGCGAACTCAATCTGTCGAGCCCACATACAAAACAATCCCTGGTATTAATACAAACTGAACAGAGTAATTATTAACGATTTATAACCATGGCAACAGCTTCACCGCCGCCAAGACAAAGGGAAACCAAGCCGCGTTTAACATCTCTTCTACCCATTTCATGAAGAAGAGTAACCAGAAGTCTTCCCCCGCTGGCTCCAATTGGATGCCCAAGGGCTACCGCACCACCAAGCACATTAACCTTGGCAGAGTCCAACTCAAGAACTTTGCTGATCGCTACTGAAGTACCACTGAACGCTTCATTGATTTCAAAGAGATCTATTTCATCAATGGAGACCCCTTCTTTTTTCAGAACTTTGGGAATGGCTAGGATCGGGGCCATAAGAACGTATTTCAATTCAATACCAGCTGAAGCCTGGGCACCAATTTCGGCAATAATCGTGCAGCCAAGTGCTTCCGCTTTTTCACGACTCATCACAACCACAGCGGCAGCACCATCGCTGATAATTGAGGCATTCCCCGCTGTCCCAACTCCATCTTTTTTAAAAGCCGGTCGCATTTTCTGCAAGTTCTCATACGTTGTCTCAACCGGGCACTCGTCTGTATCAAACAGAACAGGTTCTCTCCCTCTTTTTGGGATAGGAACAGGAACAATTTCATCTGAAAATATACCGGATTGAACTGAGGCCATTGACCGCCGGTACGATTCTGCAGCAAACCGGTCCTGCTCTTCTCTGGTGACCTCCCAATTATCACAGATATGCTCGTTCGACATACCCATATGAAAGTCGTTAACCACATCCCACAACCCGTCATGAACCATGTGGTCTTCAATTTTCCCAGGTCCCATACGATGTCCCCATCGAGCTTTTTCCATGTAATAGGGTGCAGCACTCATGTTTTCCATGCCACCAGCCACCACGACTTCAGCGTCACCGCATTGAACGGCCTGGGCGGCAAGCATCACAGCCTTGAGGGCTGAGCCACATACTTTATTAACCGTAACGGCCTCGACTTCCTGGGGCAATTCCGCTTTTATTGCTGCCTGCTTAGCAGGGTTTTGACCATATCCACAAGGAAGGACCATACCCATAATACATTCATCGACTTCCTTTGTATCAATCCCTGATCGAAGGACCGCCTCCTTAATAGCAATAGCGCCAAGATCAGTGGCTCCTATCTTGCTGAGAGTTCCTCCAAAGCTGCCAAAAGGTGTTCGGACTGCACTAACGATTACCGCCTTTTTCATTTATCACCTCATTTTCATTTCGTAACAGTAGGATTCAATTTACAAACCAACAAAATATAATTGGTTCAGAGCCGGTAGAATTTTGTCTTTAAATAGGTCCCAAAAATCCGACCAAGCGCTCAATCGCAAGTTTACATTGCCCCACAGCTTACCTTTTGTCAATGCTTTTTCACGTCAGACACAAGTTAAATATCACCTCTGAAATCACGCTATATCAGTTTTTTACCTGAAGTTTCCCGAAAATGTTTCATGCCGCCATCCTCAATAACGTGGTTACAAACGAA
>JAWSVG010000153.1:0-1104 GCA_033852035.1 Desulfocapsaceae bacterium
TACCAAAGCCCCAACCAGACTCTATTACTACCTCAAGCTTGCATACGCAAAATTGAGGTACTATTGATCTTGCTTCTATCTGTACTTACCATGAGAGATAGACAAAAACCGATTCCATACCAACAAACATACATATATTTTGCAGGTGCGCGAATGGAGGAAAACCATAAACTTGAGATTTTTTCTGACTACATCTGACCATGGTGCTATTTCATTACCGGGCGTATTGAACAACTCAAAGAAAATTTCCTAATAGACATTAAGTGGCGAGCTTTTCCGCTTCACCCTGACACTCCTGAAGAGGGACAACCATTAAAGGATCTTTTCAATACAACTCCAAACAAAATCTCTGAAATGGTGGCCCATCTTCAACAGACTGCTGATTCGCTGGGTTTACCATTTGGCGTCGAAAGAACAAAAACCTACAACAGCCGACTGGCCCAGGAACTTGGTCTCTGGGCCGAAGACCAGAAAAAAGGAGATCAATTCCACAAAGCCGCATTTCTCGCCTATTTTGTAGAGGGTAAAAACCTCGCTCACCATTCTGTATTACTCTCGATTATCAGAAGCATCGGTCTCTCTGAACCCCAAGCAAGAGACGTTCTCACAAATCGTACATACACTGCACAAGTCGATAAAGACTGGGCAGACTCACGATTTAAAGGGGTCACCGCTATTCCAACTTTTGTAATGGGAAATCATAAACTGATTGGGGCACAAACATACGAAACACTTGAAGAGCTTGTAAAAAGTTACAATATTCATGAAAAAAATATACACCTAGTAAATCAACAGACTCATGAATTACGTTGAGGGAGATCTGATTGCTCTTGCATTAGGAGGTGATTTTGATGTGATCGCTCATGGCTGCAATTGTTTCTGTACAATGGAGGCTGGAATTGCTCTCGCAATACAGAATGAATTTCCTGAAGCATACGCCGCTGATCTGGTAACCGCCAAAGGAGACCATCACAAACTTGGTAATTTCAGCCAGACTTCTGTTCTTCGAGATAGCCACGAAATCACTATTATCAACGGTTATACTCAATTCCATTTTCATGGTGAAGCTATTCTCGTTGATTACGAAGCAGTACGAACCCTCTT
>JAWSVG010000154.1:0-503 GCA_033852035.1 Desulfocapsaceae bacterium
TGTCACAAGGGGAATTGCTGGTGTAGTATCACCTAATGAGGTACGGCTGATTTCCTTCTTAGTACACCGATCATAACAAACTCTGAAATATTTTTTCACTTGTTCATACGTTATTTTCAATCTTGTTCTTATTTGGTAATAGAAACTTTTCTGGGGAAGAGGAAGGACTCTTCCTAACAATGTATAAGAAATAGCGTCAACTCGAGCTTTGCCACGACCTTAGTAATCGACTACACGGTCTGTATCAATAATATCACCTGCAAATAATTCTTTTTCCCAGCGACAATTATTCTCGTCAAAAGGACCATGGGCCACAGGTTGTGCCATAAGCCCCATAAAATCAATCCAATTAACCGGATCTCCGCCAACATAAGCATAAAGATTCATCCCCCCAGCCAGCCCAATCGGATCAGCCGAGATATACCTTCCGGTCTCCGGATCATAGTACCGGTGCCAATGATAATGCAGCCCAGGCTCAGCATCATAGTATTGGCCAGGAAACC
>JAWSVG010000014.1:0-38632 GCA_033852035.1 Desulfocapsaceae bacterium
AAGTGTGACATGGCACTGGTTCATATTACGCAGTATTTTCTCGGAGGTCAGATCAATACACATATCTGCCTATTTTGAACCGAGAATAAAACCAGCAGCTTCGAGTGCCTTGAGAAATTTCTGTTCTTTGCCGGGAGCACCAATCAGATACTTCTCTCCGACAGGCAGACAGAGGTCCTTGAATTTTTTATTAGTTAATGCCTGCTTCCTGGCTTCGGAACTGCATTCAATCAGGGTTGTCTTGCCGGCATCAATAAAGGCTGTGGAGCGATGTTCAACCTCCATGAAAAGTTTTTGCATTTCCTGGCTGAATTCTTTTGTCGATGAGGATGTAAGCATCTTTTTAATTTCCGAAAGTTTATCGCCGCCGCGAATTGCTGTTATCAGAGATGAAACCGAGAGCCGCCATCTGTCAACCTCGGTACGTTCAGCGATCTTCTCGAAAAACATTTCCTGCCCCGGAGGGATGTTCGCCGGGTCCTGAATAATCAGCTCTGTTGCCTCAAAACTCAACAGGTCATCATCATCACTGTTTTCTGCGCTATACTCGTCGTCGTGGCCCATGACAAAGGCACCGAGTGTATTGATCCGAATATACTTTAAGCCGTCACAGTGGCAGAGGTAATCAAGTTCGTCCGCACCCCAGCAGTCGCGGTAATCCTCCTGTCGTGCTTCATAAGGGGACTGATAGGCAACGTCAATAAGGCCGAGGGTGGCGCAATATTCAAAGAGATATACCAGAATATAGCGCAGATTAACGAGGAGCCAGGTATCGCAATAATCGAGATTTCCGTAGTGTTGATCGACGATATAGAGCTTCCAGTCATAGTTGGTCATGGCAAATGAATATTCGGCCTTGCTCTGAATCAGCCGTGCGAATTCATCTATGGAGATCCATTTTCCGGGCTGCAGATCTTTTAGAAGTTTGTTAATCGCTGGTCTGCGTTTTACGGGAGTGGTCATGGCCCGGCCCCGATTTGACCTTTGCCCCTTTATGGCGGTAACTCTCGAAAATTCATCTATAATTTTTGTTTTTTCCCATTTGCGCCATACTGTCTGCAAGCCGCCCGGTAAGTCATTTTTCAATGCCTTGCGGCCTGCCGGACTGAGTTTTAAGAACGAACCATTCATTTTGGCAAGACCTCCGCCCTGCAGCAGCAAAGGCCAGGAAAAAGGCTGCATCGGCTCTATATTCTGGTCGGCATACCAGTCCTGCTCGTAGAGTGAGTTCGAAATTTTCTTAACTGTTGCTGCGGTGGCCTTGCTGGTTTTTGCGCTGACCCGAATCTCTTTCTTTTCGGTAAGGGTGAGGAGGGTGGCGAGATTTGCCAGAGCCGCCCTTGACGTCTCCCTGACGGTAAGCTCCTCATAAAGTACATCCTCATTTTCAGTATAACGGATGGTATCTTTTGGAGGTTTGGGGACGAATTTTCTCAACTTTTCCAGGAGATCGGATGGAAGCCCACCACGAATTAAAAAAAGGTCCAGTAGTTCTATCTTTCGACCATATCCCTTGCTCGTCTCTGTCCAGGGCGTAGATTTATACTTATTGATAAACATTCTGGACTGATATGTGCCGTCCCAGGTGTGAACTGTTTCAGAAACGGCATGCTGGCCATTGAGTGAGAGCTTGGCAAAAATCCCCTGCAGGTCGTGAAACATTGTCTGAACGATTGCATCAACACGCTCATCTTTTCTGGATGGCACCTCTTGACAGATCAGTGCTGCCAATTCCTTCAGATCCGGTGATAAATACTCTGCGGTCAGCCTTGCCTTGTATGTATCATAGCTCGTTGTGTAGTACGTCATATTTTTCCTGAAGAGATTTTGTTTTCCTGGTACGTTATTTTTTCTTAGTTGTTTATCTAAACTTTGCACCTTAACTCAAACAGCATATTTTTCACAATGAACGACACCCAGAGTATTATAAAAAAATATGAAGATTACGATAACCTTTCTTTGTTACGAAAAACCGTAGTTCAAATACTAACGGTAAATGTCGATTATTGCAGGGTTGGCTCCATGCTGGGTTGCCTGAATGATTTGGGATTTTGCCAAAAGGATGGCAGGGGGCTGAGTGCAAATAATCTGCAACCCATTCTAAAGGAGCTGAGCGGGAAAGGATTGTTGTTCACATCGACCAAGGGGATGAAATGTCCGGAATCCATTCGCAAAATAGCGCTCAAGGATATGCTGCTGGGCAATGCCTTCGAGGGTACGGCAGCAGTGCTCCAAAACCATATTTCCATGCCTGACACCACAGGGCAGGCGAATCCGTTCGAGAATTATGATCAGGTGATTCGCTCGTTTCAGATTGCTCTCTTTACTCATACGAACACGGATAAAATCAGCGCCATTGGAGACTACTATGCCTACCGATTTTTTCATGACGATTACCGTCAAAATAACCTGTATCATTGCACACTGAACACTCCTTTTTCCTCTGATATAATGGCTGCTCTTCATCCGGAGATCAGGTTCGAGGTTGCCCTGCTCCTGCTTGACCGGATAAGTGATTTCCTAGAGCCCGCCCATGGGATCATGCACTATATCCTCACTCACTATCATGCAGAGATTTTTGGAAATCGCCAGGCACTAAGGCTGGTTAATTATCATCTGCTCTGCGGGAATACCTCTTTAGTGCAAGGACTCATAGATAACCTGGGTGAAGAGCTGAGACCAGAACAGCTCAGTCGCATGGGTTGGCAGGAAACTATGAGTGGCGAATATCAGAAGGCGAATACGTTTTTTGAGCAAAGTATACAGTGTATAAAGAAACGAACCGGTAAGAGAAAACTGTTTCTTCAGAGTTATGCCGGGATCTTTTATCTCCTCTCCCTTCTCGGAGATGGAAGCAAACCGGCTTTTGGGAAGGCTATCGAATATATTGATATCGGCAAAAAAGATCGATACCCGCTCTCTTATCTGATGGAAGCCATGAGGCCCGCTTTTGAAGAGCGGCTGGGATCTGCTGCCGTTGCCTCGACTGCATCGGATTTAGGGTACGCAGAGGACGCCGATTTCCCTCTTCCTTTTTTTCTGGCCAATCTTTTTCTGGCCTGGAGTAATTTGACGGAAGCCAGATATAACATTCCATGGATAGAACAGGCAAGGGATAAGGCCCAGGGGAGCGATTATACCTGGCTTGCGGCGGAGTTATCAGCCTTGCTGGCGTACCTTGACCATGACAAAGTGAAAAACCGTAAGCTTTCAACAAAATTGCATAAGAAATACAGCACCGAGAGCTGTGTACATCTGGTAACAATGCTGCCGAAATGGGAAAAAACCCTGAACGCTCTTTTGCTGATTACGGAGCTTTCTAAAACAACACAGCCGGCGGCTGAGCAACGGCTGGTCTGGCTCTTTAACCACAGCGAGACATACAATGATTGTTATATCACCCCCCGTCTTCAGAAAATCAGTAAAAAGGGCAGCTGGACCAAGGGTAGACCGGTGGCTCTTAAAAACCTGTATAAGAATCACCAGAACCTTGGTGGCCTTACAGAACAGGATTTGCGGATATGTCTGGCGATAAGAGAAGACTATTACCGCGCAAGTTACGGCTACGGTTCGACCGAGTACACAATTGATAACACTATAGCAATTCCGGCCCTGGTCGGCCATCCGTTGCTGTTTCTGGAAGACTCTCCTTCAGTACGGGTAGACCTCGTAGAGGCTCAGCCGGAAATGCAGTTGGTAAAAGAAAAGGGGAAGTTAAAACTGACTGTTTTTCCTGCCCGAGCCCATGAAAATGTGAGGGATGTCGTGGTGGTTAAAGATACACCCACACGTTATAAATACATTCGTTTTTCCAGCCAACACGATGAAATTGTAAATGTGCTGGTTGAAGAGCTGACTATTCCAAAATCCGGCGAAAAACTTGCGGCAAAAGTTGTTGATGCCCTGTCGCCGATTATCACGGTCCACTCAGACCTGATGACACAAGGAGGCATGGAGAGCAAAGCGGTGAAGGCAGACAGTACGCCTCACGGCCATATTACCCCCTTTCAGGATGGGATATCCCTGGAATTCATGGTCAAACCCTGTGGTCCAGATGGTTCCGGATTCCGGCCGGGCAAGGGTGGGAAAAATGTGCTGACTGAAGTTGAGGGTGAAAAGATACGGGCAGTGCGTAATTTTGAGAAGGAGAAGACAGAGTATAACAGGGTCATTCAATCCTGTCCCATTTTCAGTAACCTTGAGGAAATAGAGAATCAGTGGCAGGCGGAAGACCCGGAGGATGCACTGCAGCTTTTGCTGGAACTAAAAGAATGTGGTGATGGGGTTATTCTGGGATGGCCCCAGGGAGAGAAACTGAAAGTTCGTAGAGAAGTATCCTCCCACAATCTTTCTATGGCAATCAAGCAGGAGAAAGATTGGTTCAAGGCCACCGGGTCACTACAGATAGATGACTCTATGGCTCTTGATTTACGTAAGCTGCTCGATATGCTCAGCCGGGCCACCGGCAGGTTCATCCCCTTAGATGACGGCACATTTTTGGCCATAACCGGACAACTGCGTAAGCGGCTCACTGAGCTGAGCGCGTTTTCGGAAAGGTATGGCAAGGGGGTACGTTTTTCTCCTCCGGCAGCTCTCGTTCTGGAGGAACTCACCGAAGATGTCGGGCAACTGACAACGGATAACAGATGGAAACAACATCTAAAGCAACTAAGAGAAGTAGTCAGGCCCCAGGTCCCTTCTACTCTGCAGGGTTCGTTGCGGGATTATCAGCAGACCGGGTTTTCCTGGTTGGCCCAACTCTCCCATTGGGGTGTGGGCGCTTGTCTGGCTGATGATATGGGGCTTGGAAAAACCATTCAGGCGCTCACGGCAATTTTGCTTCGGGCAGCCCATGGTCCCACTCTGGTTGTCGCCCCTTTATCCGTTACCTCGAACTGGCAGGATGAGGCGAGACGTTTTGCCCCAACCATAAACGTCATAGTCTTTGGTCCCGGAGACAGACAGCAGACCATTGACAATCTGAAACCTTTTGACCTGCTTGTAGTCAGTTACGGTTTGCTGCCCCTGGAAGCGGAACTGCTGAGCGGGATAGGGTGGCAGACCGTGGTGCTCGATGAGGCCCAGGCCATAAAAAATGCAAAAACTAAACGGTCAAAAGCGGCCATGGGTTTGCAGGCTGAGTTCAGAATCATCACCACCGGTACTCCGGTTGAAAATCATCTCGGTGAATTGTGGACTCTTTTTCAATTTCTTAACCCCGGTCTGCTCGGATCGCTGAAGCAATTTAATGAAAAATTTGCAATTCCCATCGAGCGTGATGGGAACCCTGAGGCGCGTAACCGCCTGCGTAAACTGATACGCCCCTTTATTCTTCGTCGTTTGAAAAGCGATGTTCTTCAGGAGCTGCCCCCTAAAACGGAGATCACCCTAGAAGTTGAAATGAGCCAGGATGAGATATTGCTGTATGAAGCCCAGAGATTACAGGCGCTGGAAAACATTGATGCCCACAATGATGAGGGCGCTGGGCAAAAACATTTGCGTATCCTTGCTGAGATTATGAAATTACGCAGGTTATGCTGTGATCCGAGCCTGGTTTTGCCGGAATGTGACATTGCAGGATCCAAACTGAAGGTCTTTGGTGATACCTTGCGGGAGTTACAGGCCAACAATCATAAAGCCCTCGTATTTAGCCAGTTTGTTGATCATCTGGCAATTATCCGCCGCTACCTCGATTCCGAAAATATCAGCTATCAATATCTGGATGGTTCAACCCCCATAAAACAGAGAAAACAGAGCATAGCCGACTTTCAAAATGGTCAGGGATCGGTATTTCTCATCAGCCTGAAGGCGGGGGGAGCGGGACTCAACCTCACTGCTGCCGATTATGTCATCCATATGGATCCATGGTGGAACCCGGCGGTGGAAGATCAGGCGTCGGATCGGGCACACCGCATCGGCCAGGAGAGACCGGTGACGGTGTACCGGTTGGTGGTGAAAAACTCCATAGAGGAGCAGATCGTCGATCTCCATAAAAAGAAACGTGATCTTGCCGACAGTCTTCTTGAAGGTACCGATGTGGCGGGAAGAGTGTCCGCCAAAGAGTTACTGGGGCTTTTGCAGGGTAGTCAGCGACCCAAGATGGGGGAACTGTAAGCAGTTACCAATCGCGTTTTACATACATATTATTGGCTGTTGAGCAGCGACGATATTTACCCACTCAATTTTTACGAGAACCTTTTAAATTTTCGCTATTGCTCCAACCTCTTTACCCACCCACTCGTATGGGTCGAGGTAGTGGTTCAATAATTCCTTTTGAAATTCAACGAAACTGTGTAGTATCGGCGATCAATCGTAAAACTCATCATTTTTTCTACTTTGTGTCTGCACGATCCAGGTAGAGATATATCGCCCCAATAAAGCCCATTATGACTAGAGACGAATTTAAAGATAAAATTTTATCAATTCTTGTCGATGATTTTGAATTTGAACAGCCCGGTCTTGAGGACAATCTCCGGGACGTGCATGGTTTTGATAGTATTGATGCCATTGAGTTGCTGGGGAAAATTGAGCTCATTCTCGGTTTTTCCTTTACCCGGGAGGAAAAGGAAAAAGCCATGGAGATCAGGACGATCAATGATATTCTAGACTATGTGGAAGCAATACAACAATCTCGAACCAAATAATCTGGCTGAGATCACTTCATGAAACGACGCGTTGTTATCACTGCCTGCTCCGCCATAACTCCTATTGGCTACGACAAAAACGATATAATAGACAGCCTTAAAAAAGGTAGGTCCGGCGTCGGGGTTCTGCGCGATGACGGGCTACTGTCAAAGCACATTCACTCCCGAGTATTTGGAACGGTAGACTACCCCATCAATTACGACTTTGCACGGCAGTATCGAAAAACAATGGGGCCTGTGGCCTATTACGCCTGTCAGGTGGCAAAAGATGTGTTGGCAAGTTCTGGGATGAGCCAGGAGTTTATCACCTCCGGCCGACTTGGGGTCGCCTTTGGCTCGACCCACGGTAGCCCAACCGTCCAGCGTGAAATCTACAAAACATTCTTTGGCGATCTCGATTCAAAATTTTCTTCCATAGGTGCGGTGGATTATCTCCGCTCCATGGTTCACACAACGGCGGTGAATATCAGCAGAATGTTTGGCATCACCGGACGAATCATTGCCTCATCCACCGCCTGCACAACCAGCAGCCAGTCCATAGGTTATGGTTATGAATCGATTAAATACGGTATGCAGGATGCCATGATCTGCGGTGGAGCGGACGAGTACGATACCACCACTGTTGCGGTCTTTGATAACTTGCTTGCCTGTTCTGTCAAATATAACGAAACTCCGGAGTGTACCCCCCGGCCTTTTGACGCGGCTAGAGACGGCCTGGTTGTTGGCGAGGGAGGAGGAGCTGTCCTTCTTGAAGAGTATGAATCTGCTAAAAAGCGAGGTGCTGAAATTCTTGGAGAAGTTATTGGTTTTGCCTGTAACAATAACGGTGGAGATCTCATCCTGCCAAATCTCGATGGAATTACTGCAACCTTGCGTCTGGCCCTGGCCGATGCGGGAATAAACCCTGGTGATGTCGATTTTGTCAGTGCCCATGCCACCGCCACAAAGATGGGCGACGTCATCGAGGCCCAGGCCATTGATGCGGTATATGGTAAAGGGCCGCTCGTTACCGGGCTGAAAAGCTATATGGGCCACACCATGGGAACCTGCGGGGTGATTGAAACCATTTTGTCCCTTTATATGATGGAACAGGGTTTTATTGCTCCCACTCTGAATCTTGCAAATGTTGACGAGCGTTGCAGCATGCTGCGACATACCCGCGAACTGACAGAAGCAGAGACTACAATTGCAGCCATCCAAAATTTTGCCTTTGGCGGAGTAAACACCTGTTTACTCATAAAAAACGGTAGAGATGCAGACCAGTAACACTCCTTTTTCTTTTCGTCTTTTTACTGCTCAATGTATTGATTGCATTGTTACTTTTATCTGCTGGGCCTGGTTTATCTTTGGTTTTATACTTTTTTTCTCCTGGTTCTATCTGGCAGCTGCTCTGTTTACTAAAGATCCCGAGCTGCATTTTCAGCGCTTGAACAGTTACTTCTATCAAATTTTTTTTCATATAGTCAGGGTGACTGCTCCTCGGCAGCGGATGGTGATCGATGAAAAAATTGCGGAGATCAGGTCTTCGGTTATCGTATGTAACCACCTGTCCTACCTTGATCCACTACTGCTCATTGCTCTTTTTCGGCAGCAGAAGACCATCGTTAAATCGCGTTTTTTTGGCATGCTGATTTTTGGTTGGATCATTACGAAATCCGGTTATTTGCCGGCCTCAAGTGAAGGATCATTTGCCAGTATAATGGTTAGGCAGATGGACACTATGAAATCGTATCTCCATTCTGGAGGAAATCTTTTTATCTTTCCGGAAGGAACCAGGAGTCGGGATGGTAAATTGGGCACTTTGAACAAAGGGGCATTTAAAATTGCCAGAATGTACAGGGCGCCGATTCATGTCCTGGAAATTAGCAATACCGACAAACTATTTACTCCGGGTAAGTTTTTCTTTAACACCAGGCTAAGGAATACTCTCAGCGTTAAAATTATTGATTGCATCGAGCCGAACTTGGACAGTCAGGAAAATCCACCTTCCGCCGCAGAGCTTGAACAGCGAGTGAGGCAGGCCTTCGATCAGAGGCAACTATGAAAGTTCTTTTGATCTCTATGCCCGATGTGGTACCAGTGCTTGTCCACGAGGCAGCGGTTCATCTGCCAAACCACGGTATCGCCAGTATTGCCGGTAATATTGACACGGAGCATGATGTTTTTATTATTGATCTGGTTCGGAAGCGTCGTTCGATTAAAAAGTATCTCACTAAGGTGATAACGAAAATCCAACCTGACCTTGTTGGTCTCTCCTCCATGGCCTGGCAGTTTGATACCTGCATCAAGATTGCCCACCTGATCAAAGAACTCCTACCTGGTGTCAAAATTGTTATCGGCGGGTATCACGCCACGTTGATGTATGAAGAGACCGCGATCTCGGAAGAGGCGCAGTGGATCGATTTTATGATCCGGGGAGAAGGTGAAGAACCATTCCGCTGTCTGGTTAATGGTTTGACCGACCAGGATGCGTTGGCTGAAATCCATTCACTCTCGTACAAAGTGGATGGAATTTTTACTCACAATCCCCAGGGAGAAAACCTTGACCTCAGTACCTTGAAATTACCGATCCGTGACAAGCGAAGACTGACCTGGGGGTACCATTTGTTTAACTCGAAAATTGAACTTATCGAGACTTCGCGTGGCTGTACTCGTACCTGTAACTTCTGTTCAATGAAACACATGTATGGGCGAACCTTCAGAGCCTATCCTATAAGCAGGGTTCTCGCAGATATTGACGATATTTATTATAACCGGAAAACAAGATATATATTTATCACCGATGATAATATGGTCCTGAGTCCCGCCAGGGTCATAGAGTTGTGTGATGCCATCATTGCTAAGAATTATACAGGCCTTCGTTTTATGGTTCAGGCGGATTGTTTGTCCATGGCCAAGAACGAAGAGATGGTTGCTAAAATGGCAGAAGCAGGTTTCTGTTCTGTTTTTCTAGGCATTGAGAATGTGTCGAAAAAGAGCATGAATGCCGCAGGAAAAGGGGATACCGGGGCTTTTGCCAAACAGGCTGTTGAGAATTGTCATAAGCACAAAATCATGGTTATTGGTGGACTCATTTTTGGTTTTCCCGAAGATGATGAAGAATCGATCAAAGAAAATTATGAATTCTTTAAACATCTTCAGGCCGATGCCGCGTATTGTCAGGTGTTGACCCCTTACCCGAAAACCGGAATGCGCCAGGATCTTCTTACGCAGGAACTGATAACCAATCAGGCAGATTATAAAAAATATAACGGCCTGTGGGCTAATGTGCGGACGAAGTATTTAGATTCGGAGCAGCTCCAGTACCAATTTTGGTATCAGCGTCAAGTGGTCTTGGGCTGGTGGAATCCACCTGCTGAAGTGAGAAGTCAGGGCTGGTTATGGATATCTATTTGGCGTTTTATCTTTAAACCTTTTTTGAAAATGCGCTATAGATGGGTCATGAAAAAATATGGGTGGCAGGGCCGCTATCTGAAAGAGATGGAACGTTGGGAAAATATGAATACCTTTGCCGATCTTGAGGATTATTAAGCGCAATGCAGATTTACAATCTTGAATTCACCGAGGAGGAAATCCGTGAAGCAGTGGCAGATGATCGATTGCTTTCCATGGAAATCGAATTCAGCCGAGTCTGTAATTTCCGCTGCTCCTACTGCTATGTTGATGAAACAATTGAATGCGGCAATGAACTTTCAAGAGAAGAAATTAAGGATACCATCCTTCAGGCCAAATCGTTGGGTGCACGAAAAATAATCATTCTGGGTGGAGAGCCTTCCATTTATCCGCATCTTGTTGAAATGCTGCTTTTTCTCAGTAAAGAAGACCTTGAAGTGGAGATGTTCACAAATGGTTCTGGAATTGATACTGCCCTGGCAAGAGTGTTGGCCAATGAGAAGGTACGGATTGCCTTAAAAATGAATTCCCGGGATGAGCAAATTCAGAATCAGCTGGCCGGGAAAAAAGGTGCTTTTGGCATTATCAACCGGGCACTTGTAGCATTGAAAACAGCAGGCTATCCATCCAAGGAATTGTTTCTGGCCATCAGCACGGTTATCTGTCAACAAAATATCAAAGAATTGCCATCCATTTGGCAGTGGCTGCGGGAAGAAAATATAGAACCATTTTTTGAAGTGCTCACTCCCCAGGCCCACGCTAACGAAAATAGTTGGCTTGGAGTTCTGCCCAGTGAATTAAAAGATCTTTTTACCAAGCTTTCAAAAATTGATCAGGAACAATTTGATCGTCATTGGGAACCCCAACCACCGCTGGTCGGCAATAAGTGCATGCGCCACCAGGTATCCTGTGTGGTAACCGCAACGGGTGATGTCATGCCCTGTGTCGGGGTCACCATTCCTCTTGGTAATATCCGCCAAACGAGACTGCAAGCTATTCTGAAAAACAGTGAGGTCGTTAATAATCTCAAGAATTTCAGAGAGACGATTAAAGGGGAGTGTCGCAGTTGTGAGAAAGCAGCGGAGTGTTATGGTTGCAGAGGTGCCGCATACCAGCTCACTGGTGATTATCTTGCCTCAGACCCCACCTGCTGGCGGAATGCTGAGAAAAAAAATCGTGAAGACCTTGTTACACTTAAGTAATGCAATGACAAATCATTTTTTCTGTACTTTTCCCGACTTATCTCCCGTTTATCGGGTTTAGGTTATACGCTGAGCGAATCATCAAGTAGTTTGCTGATGTCTGCTGCCAGAACATCCGCTTCACCTCGATCAAAACGCACAGCTCTCTCTGTATATCGATGACAGTGGCTGCAATTCTCGCAGTAAGTTTCCGCGCAGTTGATTGTTCGAAAGCCCTCTAAAAAATCAGATAATTCGGCATTGTCAATGGAGATATCCAAGGCGAGGAGCCGACGGCGCAGTTTCAGCATGCGCAGCATCAGCTGCCGTTCCTCTTTCTTATAGTGTCGCATGCGCTCTGGAATCTGATCTTCAATGTCGCTATGGAAACCAACCGGGTCACCGAGCATCTCCAGCGAGAGGATGTCCAGCAGGTTTCCATCATAGTTTCGGTCTGCATAGGCCTTGGTGGCACGTAGCAGCCAGGCGGTAGAACGAGAACGATCAATGATCTTAAACTCATCAAAGCCCATCGCCTCGTATTGATGAAGATCTTCAGGGCGAATCCAACGACTCATCAGTAGGAGTTCTGGGTGGAGTAGACGCCGACGCGTGCATTGCCAGAGATAAAAGTCGAGAAAAGAATTTGGTCGCTGACTACTTTCGATCAACTGAGATGCGTGGCCAACGCTGTTGGCATGCTCTCCTAGATAGTGGCAGTTGTAGATGCATGAGATGTTGACAAAGAGTTGCATATCACATGACAGGCCTGAACGAATCTTTGGTAACATATTAAAATTACGGTTGAACTCACTGTATGGAATGATCAGTGGGTCAACGCCCAGAGCTTCCTGGTACTTCAGACGTGAAAGAGTAGTCGGCCAGCTGAGGACGCTTCCACGGATGGCCAGGTTTGGAAAATTACGGCGAACTAAAGCGACAACTGCCAGATTGGCGACTGATACGCTATCAACACCCATCTCAACCAGTTGTCCAACCAGGGAAAGTATCTGTTTCTTGCCTTCCTCCGTCTGTTCCACATTGGCCAGGCAAGGTGCATTGATGAGGTAGCAAAACGACAGACCACGCTGACGGGCGGTATAAATATAAGAGGCGGCAAAATCCCAGTCAACGGATGGGATGACAACACCAGCACGTCCTCCACCCACAACGTCGAAGGGGAGTTTTGCATAAATTGAAGTTACCTCTGGGATTTCTGCAAGGCCGTCCAGTAACGCCAGGTCCCAATTCACAGCAACGCTCAGTTTCATTTTCAATTCCTCTTCAAATCAGTCCAAATATCCATATGCAGCAAACTGGAAAGTAGTTGTTGTCGTCAGGGTAATGTTTTTAATAAGGTTGGTCTGCTGTAATTGGGTCTTGACTTCCTCCAGGGTATAGGCAGCGCGCAGTGAGAGCAGCATGTCTTGTCGTAGCAATGGAGGCGCGTCAGGCATGTATCTATCAACCAGCCGCCGGGCCTTTTCTTCACTTGCTGGACGCAGAAGATCCACAACGAAGACTGCGGCACCTGGAAGACAGTAATCATGAATTGCATTCCACAAAATCATGGGGTCGTCAAGGTGGTGTAAGAAGCTATTGGAAATAACCATCTCATACTGGTCGCGGGGGAGGAGGAGTTTGGCTGGCAGATTGCCGTGGAAAAAATGTACTTGCTCTTCAAGCCCTTCCTGTTGTGCAGCTTGTTTTCCCTGTATCAACATTTGGGGTGCGCCGTCTACGCAGTGTATCTGACAGTTGCGAAAAAATTTCGCAAGGCGCAGAGGGATGGCGGCCGGACCACAGCCTAGATCGAGAATTGCGTCGTTTGGTACAAAGCTGGGGAAATATTTGTGAAACAATTGCACGAAGAGCCAATACGCATTGTCTAGATCGCCCCTGGCATAGGCGGCGGCCTGTTGAGGGTCGTTCATCAGTGCTGGCTCTGCAACTCTTTTCATACTGTAGCTTTCCTTTTCGTGAAGGAACGTATCCCGGCTTAACTTCCCGTTTACCAAGGTTACAAATGTGGTCGCATGGGTGATCTTCTTCTTTAATCGCGTAACTATATACCATCATTGTGGTCAGTACCTTAAAAAAACTGTGTATTGATCGAGGTGAAAATGATATAAAAGGGTAACTCCTCCCAGGCACCCCACGGAGTCGCCCTATGGTCGCTTACCTCTTTGAACGGTCGCTGCTTCCCGCATAGATATTGTGGCCATAGCGCGAAGGCAGCGCCTGTCCCAATATGAACCACCTGGAAGCAGTTACAGATTTTGGGGTTAAGGTATCAAGGGATTATTTTCCTTGTGAGCAGTTACATAAAAGGAACAAAAGATCCTCTGTGGGGTATTGAAAAAAATCAGAATTGTTTCCAGTTTCTCTTCATTAAAGGAGCGATATGTTAGAGCTGATTCTTCAAAAAAATCTGTTTTTTTCCATGGGTTCCTTGTTGTGTATTGCCGGTCTTAGTGGTATAAACTTTTTTTGTGATTTACTACAAAATTCACATGCAAACTAATAGAGGAGGGTGTCTCCTTTCCTGTTTGACCTTGGAACTGAGCTACGTCTGCTGACTTGTAGAAAGAATAATGAAAGACGGTAAAATAGTTGCCTCTATTGCAACTGATGGTAATTCCCACTGGTTTTCCGGACACTTTCCTGATAATCCGATTTTGCCTGGAATCGCTCAGTTGAAGATGGTTGCCGATCTCATTTCCACGTCCAGAGAAGGGAACGTATACCTGAAGGGTGTGACCCGCGTCAAATTCAGAAAAATTGTCAGGCCTGGAGACGTGCTCGATATTCATGTCACGCCAGGAAAGAAGAAAGATCAATATATTTTCAAAATTACCAGCGGCGATCAAGACGTTTGTTCCGGCTGGATGTTTTTCACTTTAAACGAAACAGAAAACGCAAAAGAACGAATTCATGAGTAACGATATTAGTCAAACCATCACTCGAATAGCTGAAATCATCATCGACGAGCTTAAACTCGAAGATGTCACCGCCGAGACCTTTGATGCCGACCTGGATCTGGTGAACGAGGTGGGGATCGACTCCATGGACATGGCGACCGTTGCCTTGTTTTTAAGAGATGAGTACGAGATACAGATCGACGAAGACGATTACCCTAAGCTGACCACTGTTCGTATCATTGCCCAGTATATAGAAGATAAACGTAACAGTAACGAATAGATGTCTGGTCAGACGAAATATAAATTCGCTGATATCATAGCCGATCCGATTATCAACGAACGTTGGGAGAAGGTTCGCCGCTATTTCTTCCTGCGCGAATCCACGTATGACATGAGTAACCGATGTAATATCCGTTGTGATGGATGTTACTACTTCGTTGGCGAAAAACAGTTTGCAGAAGAAAATACAAGCGAAACAGACTGGCGGCAACTTTTTCTCTCCGAAAAAGAGCGGGGAATAACTTTTGTCGTGCTCGCCGGAGCCGAACCTTCGCTTGTACCACAGTTGTGTGCTGCTTGTTACGAGGTCATTCCGCTGGGGGCGATAGCCACAAATGGTCTCATACCTCTTCCGCGAGAGATCGATTACCGAATTCACATCTCGACCTGGGGTAACGATCAAACCAGTCAGACCATTCGAAAGGCTCCGGATATGCTGGTTCGACAGATTAGGAATTACCAGGATGATCCCAGGGCTGTTTTTGTGTACACGTTCACTCCTTTTAATATTGATGATGCTCGGGAGGTGACCAAAATTCTGGCAGATAGTGGTCAGCAAATCACCTTTAACATGTTTTCTGCACCTGTTGGCTACGATGGATCTCTTCGTCATACAGCTCAGTCACTGCAAAAAACCCGGGCGATGATGAGTGAGCTGTTACACGATTATCCCCAGACTGTTCTTTTCTCACCCTACAATATTGTTGCCCATACCAACGAAAAGGGATTACATGATCTTTTTTCATGTACCTATCCCCGGATGAATTCGTCAACAGACATTGGGCTTGGCAGATCTTTCAGGCAGTATCGAACTGATTTACACTGGGATCGCGAGGCAGCCTGTTGTGTGCCGGACACCGATTGCGACGACTGCAGGCATTATGCAGCGGGGAGTGCCGTGGTAACGGCCAGGATGTTTAGACACGCGACAGATCCAGTGACCTTTTCCGCCTGGCTCGATTATGCAGATACCTATCTTGCCGTCTGGGTCAGAGGGTATGAAAAGGGGCTGAATCTCTGCGACAATTTTGTCAATCCACCTGTAAAAGAATAGTACCTTCCCTCTGAAAGGTTGGGAGGAAATCAAGAAAATGGAAACTACTATTGACAGAATATTTTTGAATGTACAGCCAAGGTACGTATCCTGGCTTATTTCCCATTTCCCGGGGGGGTGTATAATATGATAACTGTGAGTTCCCTCCTCGATGATCACTGGTATGAGCGGTATACAAATATCTCAAAGCTCAACATTCGCAGTTCCATCTATGATGTAACAGACCGCTGCAACCTGCGTTGTCATGGCTGTTTTTTCTTTTCTTCCGGCGAGCACGAGGTGGCTTCTGAAGAAAAAGACGTTAATAAGTGGCATGCCTTTGTGGAAAAGGAGATGGGGCGTGGGGTGAACCTGGCTATACTGATCGGCGGAGAACCAACACTCTGTCTTGATCGAGTTGATGCCTTTTATAAAAGGTTACCCACTTTTTGTGCTACCAATGGTTTGATTAAGGTTCCCAGAGATCGTTTTCCTGAGATGATGGTCGGTATCTCCCTGTGGGGTGATGCTGAAGATGAAACGATTCTGCGCGGCAAAGACACCTTCAAGATTTCCAGTGCCAATTACCAGGGGGATCCCCACGCGTACTACCTGTACACCATCACCCCAAAACAACTCGGGAAAACAGAAAAAATCATCCGCAAGATTAAAGATGTAGGGCTGAAGGTTCAAATGCAGCTCCTGTCTAATGACGAAGATGTTGATGGGTTTTCCTGGCAGCCTGAGGAACTTGTCGCTATCCGGGAAGAAATGGATGATATGTTAGATACGTATCCGGAGACAGTTGTTTCCTGCAAATATTACCACGAGGTGATCACCACCGGGAAAATGCTAGGTCGGTCTTTTGGCTGGATGGAATGTCCTTCTGTTACTGACCCTATCGACAAAAGAGCCCCCCGGCCCAAGCGGTTGACCAATTTTATTCGCTGGTCTTCCGATTTGCAGACCATGCACCGTTGTTGCACTTCAGAAACCCGTGACTGTAGCACTTGCAAGGATGGGGCTGCCCATATGAGCTGGGTCATGGTCAATAAGCGGGCTCATATTAAAACTACCAAAGACCTCCAGAATTGGATTGAAGTCTACGAAATGTTTGCAAAACTCTATCAATTTATCCCCTGGTAAACACAACATGGGAGGAAAAGATGCGGTCATCGTTGGCTATGATGCAATTTCTCCCCTGGGTAGTGACCTGGGAGGACAATGGCAACAGGCCCTTGAAGGAAAAAGTGGGATAGGTCCTTTAACCCGTTTTCCGCTTCCTGATAAATTTCCGGTCCATATTGCAGGTCAGGCTCCTGAGATTGACGGAAAAGAGTATCCTTTCTTGTCCACGAGGCATCAGGCGGCCTGGACATCTCCGGTCTTCAAGTATTCCATGCTCTCAGTTGCAAGAGCCCTCAAAAAAAGTGGCATTGAGATGTCGCCTGACATTGGTCTTCGAACGGCTGTCACCTACAGTTCAGCCATTGGCGGGCTGGATGCGGTTCTGAACGCTGATCGCAGGTTGCAGGCAGAGAACAAGCTGCCCTTGCCCTATGTTAATCCCAACTCATGTATCAATATGGTCGGTGGCAAGATAGCCATTATGACTGGGGCGCGGGGGCCGATTACCTCCACCATTAGCGCTTGTGCCACAGGCCTTACCTCGATGATTATGGGGGCCATGTTTCTGGCCCAGAACCGTGCCGATGTGGCAATCTGCGGGGCGGTTGATTTTGCTTTGGTTGAACCTATTGTAGCTGGTTTTTTTACCATGAACGGTGTCTATAATCCCCCCAAAGGACGGGAAGGTGATCTGCCACAAATGGCTAGCAGGCCTTTTTCTGTGGATCGGCGTGGTTTTGTCATTTCTGAAGGTGCCGGGGCGGTGATTCTTACCACCAGAGAATTTGCGGAGGCCCATGGCCTCAGCTATAAGACGGAACTGGCAGGCTGGGGCATGACCTCGGATGCTCATCATTTTGTCGCCCCCTATTTTGATACTGTCAAAAAGTGTATGCTTGACGCTATTACCGATGCTTCGCTTTTACCACAAGATATTGCTGCAATAAACGCCCATGCTGCTTCTACAAGAGTTGGTGACAAGGTGGAGTATGACGCCCTCAAATCCATTTTCGGTAATGGTATGCCACCTGTTTGTGCCAACAAATCTCTTATAGGTCATGCCATGGGGGCATCCAGTGTTATTGAATCAATTTTTGCAATGAGGGGCATGGAAGACAGCATTGTGCCGCCGACCATCAATTACACCCCTGATCCGGAAATTGAAATTGATTGTGTCACTGAGGGGAAACGCTCCCTGGAGCAGGAATTTATTCTGAAAAATTCTTTCGGCTTTGGTGGCTGTAATGGTTGTGCAGTATTCAAAAAACATATCTAAAACTTTATGAAGGCGCCTCAAAACAGAAAGGTCATGGTTGTAGGCTATGACACCGCCACAGCTCTTGGCAACAATTTTACCAAGACCTGGCAGGGTGCAGTCGATGGGCTGGCAGGTTTTCGTCGACTCACTCGCTGCGAGACTAAAAGCCGCTCCAATGTAGTGGGTGAGATCCCTGACTGGGATCCAAGCCTGCTTTCGTATGTAAATCGGAAAGAGGCCTCTCTCTGGAATGCAGACTTTGTTTTTCTGACCATGGAGGTTTGCCGAAGAGCCTTGCTCCATGCAGGGTTAGAAATAAATGCAGAGACCGGGCCAAAAACTGGTTGCCTGATTGGTTCAGCCTTGAATGGGACTGATTCCTACCGTATAGCGGTGGATAACTATGTCAATAAAGGTCCATTGAAGGTCAGTCCTTATCTGCTCCCCAACGTCTGTGCCAACCTGCCTGGTGGTAAGGCGGGAATGATGCTGGGCTTTACTGGACCCATCTTTTCCCCCCAAGGTGCTTGCGCTTCAGGCAATCACGCCATTGCTATCGGGGCGAAAATGATTCGGGACGGTGACTGTGATTTTATTCTTGCGGGTGGTGCTGAGACATGCCTTGTCCCGGAGATTATTCAAGGCTTTTCAAATATGCAGGCCACCATCAAAATGAGTCCGAAAGATCGTGCAGCCGAAGATCCCAGGCAGGCTTCAAGGCCGTTTAGCCTGGATCGCAGAGGCTTTGTGCTGTCAGAAGGAGCCGGTGTTTTGGTGCTGGCAGCCGAAGAGGCAGCCCAATCTCTCGGCCTGACACCAAAAGCCGTAGTCGCCGGTATCGGCTGGAACTCGGATGCCCTGCATTTTACCAGGCCTAATAGTACGACCATTATCCGGGCCATACACGATGCAATTGACGATGCCGAAATTACCCCTGCTGATATTGGTGCAGTCAATGCTCACGGTACATCAACCCGGACTGGTGATGGCACTGAAGTCGAATGTCTGCGGACCGTTTTTGGCAAGAATCTATTAAACGTTCCAGTGTCATCAAATAAATCTCAGGTGGGCCACTCCCTTGGTGCCTCTGCCGCCATAGAAGCGGCCCTGGCAATCGAGGCCATGAGGCAGGGAATTGTCCTGCCCACAGTCAATCATATTCCAGATCCTGCTTTTAGTGACCTGGATGTGGTCCCCAATACAGCCCGCAAACATGCACATGAATTTGTCCTGTCCAATTCTTTTGGTTTTGGTGGCACGAATTGTTGCATTGTTTTTCGAGGATTATAATGCGACCTAAACCCTTTATCCCGGAAATCCAAGACAAACCCTGTTATGTCAAAGATACCAACAGTGGCTTGATCTGGCACCGCTGCGAACTGCGCACCCTTTATGTGGATACCGATCGTTCTCAAGTAGTTTATCACGCCAACTATTTGAAATATTTTGAATTCGGTAGAGGGGAATTTATGCGGAATGCAAACTATCCCTACAAGAAAATTGAGGAAAGTGGCTATATCTATCCTATTATTAAAACAGAGCTCAACTATTACTCCCCACTCTTTTATGACGACCTGATGTACATTTATACCCGGCCTGCCAAGCTGGAGATAGTTAAGCTGCAGTTTGATTATCTGATCACCAGAGCTGACAATGGTGAAACCTGCTGCACCGGTTTTACGAAACACTGTGCCGTCAACGGTAAGAATATTCCGGTGGAGATTGATCAACAAACTATCAACCTCTGGCAAGAATTTCCCCGTTGATGATTGACGACCGTTTTCCTCTCACAATTCCTGTTAAACCCTGGTTTCGAGATCACTGTTTTGCCGGTAACATTGTCCTGCCCGCAGTGGAAACCATGCTTTTACTCGCCGGGAAGGTTAATGAGCTAGATCCGATAGTAGATATCAGGATGATGGAAAATGTCCATTTTGCAAAGTTTTTGGAAATCTCCCCTACAACTGCAACAGTCAGGGGCCTTGTTGAATGTGAAATGGTAGGTGACGGCCGAATGCAGGTTAAGCTGCTCAGCCGAACAGTCTACAAGGCAATGAGCAGAATTAAAGAGCACGGCTCAATTGTTTTTTCCCCGGCTAGGAGCTACCGCCTGCCACCTCCGAATAGAGATCTTACTCCACCGAGTGTGTCGGTGACTGAAATCAAGGTGGATTATCTGTACAGTGAACTTGTTCCTTTTGGACCACATTACCAGACGCTCCAAGGCACCCTCTATCTGTCTGGAAATAACGCGTGGGGACGATTGAAAGCCCCTGTCTTAGCTATAGATCCTGTCCAGGGAATTATTGGTTCTCCATTCCCCCTTGATGGGGCGTTCCATGCAGCCTGTGTTCTTGGGCAACAAGCTGTGAGCTTTGTTCCATTTCCGGTGGGTTTTGACAGACGGATTATAACAAGGCCAACTCAACCGGGCTGCTACTATCAGACGAGAGTCCAGCAAGTTATGCAGACAGATGCTGAGTTGGTTTTTGACGTGGTAATTGGTGATGACGATGGACAAGTGTACGAAACAGTGACTGGCGTGCGTATGCGAGATGTCAGCGGGGCAATGAGAAAATAAGGTTTTTGAGTGTACTATCTGTTATCAATCTGCCCAGACGAGCAACTTTTCCATGGAAACTCTGGTCAGCCAGCGAAGAAAAATAAGTGAGTACTCTGCACCGGAAAGATACATCCCGAGCAGGAAAACCAGGTGAGACAAGCCGTAGGTGAGAGGTCCACCGATTGCGACGATCCATGGATTGTGTAGCTTGACAGAGAGAATACCTAAGGCTGTAATAGCCGGCCAGCCCATGACAAAACTGAAGCCGATAGCAAAGACACCGAGGAGAACCGTAGCGGTAGGTTTTTCCTTAAATGCAGACAGGTCGGCTTGATCTAGAATCGCAGAGCGGACGTAGCCTAATTTGCTGATTTGTACTATATATTCCCTGATTATCTGTATCATATCGCAAAAAGAAAGTGGCTCACAATCTCTGGTTTAAGTAAAGGTATTGCCCAAAAAATACAAAATATACCACAATAGTAAACCAATCAACATTTGATGAACTGCTACAAAGTGCCATCCTAGGAGCTTGTCCGAGAATGGCCTTTCGGAGTTTGCGCTTACCTGGCCAAACTCTTCGGAATTGTCAAAAAATAATGCTCGTAGATAGCGTAGACTTCGATATCACATATATGGTTGTGCTTATTTGGGGATAATTTCTCGATTTTAACCAAAAATCCTATTCTCGGACAAGCTCCTAGAACTTCGAAAACTATTTTTACGAAATCGTTAATCATAAACAAGATCAGTAACGTGAATCAACCTAAATCCAGCCAACCAGACAGCTGGGCCTTTTTCGACAAGATTTATTGTATTTCTTTAAAATCCCGGCCAGACAGAAAGGAGCTGGCTAGAAAACAGTTTGCAGCTGTCGGGCTGTTGCCGCGAGTTGAGTTTGTGATTGTAACAAAACATCCTGTCAATCAGGAAAAGGGTATTTTTGATTCCCATATGACGTGCCTGAAAATGGGAATACAGGAAAACGCCAGAAATATCCTCGTCTTCGAAGATGACGTTTTTTTTGAAGGGTTCGATAGTAATGTTTTGCAGGATGCCTGCAGCCATCTTGATTCTGACAGTAAATGGAATGCATTGTTTCTAGGTTGTATAACCGATGGCAGCAAAAAGGACGAAAGGAGAAACTTGGCTCAAATTACCTACCGCTGTCTGGCCCATGCATATGCTCTCAATGTTCGTTTTGCAAACCATATTGCTCAACAAGGCTGGGATGGCATTCCTTTTGATGAACTGTTGCGGTGTCACAACAACGAGTTTTATGCGCTCTCCCCCATGTGTGCCTTTCAGGGATTGGCAGGTTCCGATAACCAGACCGTCGTAATCAATCGTCTACGTAGAATATTCGGTGGGCTTCCTTTTATCCAAAAGGCGAACGAATTCTATCAGAATCACAAGATGGTTTTGCTTCCTGTTTCTTTGGTTGTTGCGATGGCACTTGTTGCTCTTTTGATTTTTAATTTGTGGTAAAAGCACTATGATCAACTATCGACTTCTCATAGGCGTTTCTTTCCTGGTTCTTGTTTTAGGTGCTCTAGGTTTTATGCGCCTTGAAATCGACACAGATGTGGCGCGTTCCTTGCCTTCTGGCGAAAAAGTCATTGCTGATGGTCTTGATATTTTTAAACATCATCCTATCCACGATCAAGTTGCTGTGGATATTATGCTGGAGAGTGATGATCCGGACACTCTGGTTGAGATAGGTTCTCTCCTTGAAAAGAACATGGTTGAGAGTGGGTTGTTTGCGCAGGTTGGTACTGAGGCAATCGGTGAGTTGATTCCGCAGTTGGCTTTTCACGTAGCGCGAAATCTCCCCATGCTGTTTTCAAAAGAGGAGTTGGAACAAAAGGTAGCGCCACTTCTGGAAATGGAGTTGATCCAAGGACGTCTGCTGAAACTGTATCAAGACTTGAGTAGTATGGACGGAATAGGGCAGGCAGGGTTTATTGATCTTGACCCCCTTGGGCTGAAAGATCTGATCCTTGCTAAAATGGCTCCGCTGGCACCTTCGCTGAACTCCAGGTTTTACAACGGAAGTCTTCTCTCAGCCGACGGTCATCATCTCTTAGTGGTTGCTAGACCTCTGGCGACAGGTACCGATACCGCATCTGCCCGCAGAATTTCCGAGCTTCTTTCCGAAAGCTCGAAAGAGCTCACTGGAAAATACACTTCTTTAGGACACGAAGTCACTTTTACCCCGGTAGGAGCATATCGGGCGGCTCTTGATAACGAGACTATCATTCGGCATGATGTGCAGCTGGCCCTCGTGCTGGCAACTGTGGGTATTGGTTTTCTCCTTCTCTTTGCCTTCCCGAGGCCCCTGCTTGGATTGCTATCCCTGGTGCCTGCCCTCGCCGGTACGGGTGGTGCTCTCTTTGTCTATTCCTTATTCCACTCCTCGATCTCGATTATGGTGCTGGGATTTGGTGGAGCGATAATATCGATCACTGTGGATCATGGTATTGCCTACCTGCTTTTTCTTGATCGGAATCGTCAGACCAAAGGAAAGGAAGCCTCACGTGAGGTTTATGCCATCGGCATTATGGCTGTTGTTACCTCAATCGGTGCCTTTTTGATTCTCAGTTCCAGCGGGTTTTTGATTTTCGCAGAACTGGGTCAGTTTACCGCACTTGGCATCCTCTTTTCCTTTCTTTTTGTACATTCAGTTTTCCCAAAAATATTCCCGGTGATGCCGCCAGGCAGTAGTCGTGGACTGCCGCTTCGTGGTGTTGTTAATCGTCTGTACAATACCGGCAAGCCTGGAGCCTATGTTGCGGTTATCATGGCAGTTGGCTTGCTCTTTTTTGCAAAACCGCAATTTGAGGTAAGTCTTAGCAGTATGAACACGGTTAGTGAGGCAACCCTTGCCGCCGATGGATTGTTTTCCAAAGTTTGGGGGAATATCGGCGAGCGGGTTTTCCTGATGCATTCAGCCGATGCCATGGCTGGGATCCAGATGGACAACGACCACCTTTTAGAGAAGATCGAACAAGACATCAATCGGGAAGTGTTGGCAGCTGCCTTTGTCCCGTCGATGATTTTTCCAGGCCAGAAGAGAAGTGACCAAAATCTAGCTGCCTGGCATGAGTTTTGGGGTGGTCTGCGAGGGGAGGAGGTGAAAGAGGCCCTACGCGGGGCAGGGGCAGAACTCGGTTTCACCCCTGATGCCTTTACGGATTATCTTTCTCTGCTGGATCCACTATATACCGCTCAGGTCCAAACAATTCCGGCTATTTTCTACAGTCTGCTTGGTATCTCAGAAAGAGAGCAGGGCTCAGGCCTGATTCAGTTTGTTACCGTTCAACCTGGGAAAAATTACGACGGGGCTGATTTTTTTAGCCGCTATGGTAGTGATGATAAAATATTTGATGCGAGCTATTTTACAAAAAGGCTCGCTGATATCCTGTTTTCAACTTTTACCACCATGCTGGTAATCATTGCAGGTAGCGTTGTTGTACTGACATTTTTTTTCTACCTGAACCTGCAGTTGACTCTACTTACCTTATTGCCACCCTTTTTTGCCTATATTTNNATTTGCACCTTGGGAACCTTGAGAATTATTAACCATCCTCTTGATATCCCAGCACTTATGTTGTCAGTTGTCATCCTGGGAATGGGTGTTGACTACTCTATCTTTTGTGTGCGGGCCCATCAACGGTATCGCGATGTTAACCATCCTTCCTATATTTTGGTGCGTGTGGCAGTTTTTATGGCAGGTGGCTCTACCCTGATCGGTTTTGGTGTCCTCGCTGCTGCAGAACATTCTTTGTTGAGAAGCATAGGTGTTACTTCTCTATTGGGCATTGGCTATTCTCTACTTGGGACTTTTCTATTACTGCCACCTCTATTGAATAATTACATAATACGGGAAAACAAAAGAGTAGATCGTTTGGAGGGGGAAAATAGTATAATGCGCATTCGTGGTCGTTTTCGAACGCTGGAACCGTATCCACGGATGTTTGCCCGCTTTAAAATACAGTATGATCCTCTGTTCAGCGATCTCTCCCGAATGCTGCAAGGAGTTGAAAATATAAAAACTATTATTGACATTGGCTGTGGCTATGGGGTTCCGGCCTGCTGGTGTTTAGAGCGGTACCCTGATGCGAAAATCTATGGTCTTGATCCCGACCCTGAAAGAGTAAGGGTGGCCGCACTTGCCATCGGTGACCGGGGGGAGGCCACCGTTGGCTTGGCTCCTGAAATGCCAGATGTCTCTCGACCAGCTGATGCCGTTTTACTTCTTGATATGATCCATTACCTGGACGACGAAACTGTAACTACTCTAGTTAAAAAAAGTTTCCAGGCTCTCGGGGTAAATGGCCTTTTAGTGACAAGGTTTGTACTCCCGCCAACTGAGCGGCCCTCATGGTCCTGGCATCTGGAGGATAAACGAATAAAGCTATCCGGCGGGTCTGTCTGGTATCGTTCTGCCGAAACAATAGCAGGATTTTTAGAAGAAGCAGGATTTGCAATCACCGTAAACGAAGTCTCGACTGTTAATCCGGAGCTGGCCTGGATGGTCGGCCTGGCCCATAAAGAGCGTATCTGTGCTGGACAACATGTATAAGACACCATGTTCTCGTGGGGAAAAAATCGGCATTTTTACTTTGTTGTTGGCTCTTTTACTCTTTTTTGTCACACCTTCCCTGTCGGCTTTACCTCTTGTCGTGTTTCTTATTCTTTGTTTTGGGGCGCCGTTCTTTCCGCGATGTGGTTTTTATCTGCCTGTCATCAGTCGAGGGAAGGCTGGAGTTAAAGAGATTGCTCTTACCTTTGATGATGGTCCATCACCCCTGTCTACCCCGATTTTACTCGATCTATTGGCACGTCACAGCCTCCACGCCACATTTTTTGTGGTAGGTGAAAAAGCGGCTGAATATCCTGAGTTGATTCAACGTATTCTTGATAATGGTCACACCATAGGCAATCATTCTTGGGACCATGATTATTTTCTCATGTTGCGAAGCCCAAAAAGATTACAGGAGGACATTCGTAAGAGCCAGGAGATATTGAAACAATATGGTGTTAAACCGGTAGTTTTTCGGCCACCTGTGGGTATCACTGGGGCTCGTCTTGGCAGGGTGTTAGCAGGGGAAGGACTTATAGCGGTAAATTACAGCTGCCGTGCCTTTGATCGAGGTAACCGAAATATCCAGAACCTTGCCGAGAAAATCCTGGGTTGCATCGAACCTGGAGCTGTAATAATGCTTCATGATCTCCCCCCATATCAGAAAACACTTGAGGATGACTGGCAAAGAGAAATTGATTTCCTGTTCATTACCTTAAACAATAGATATACAACTGTTCCTTTAGAGCAGTTGATTGGGCGACCAGTAATGATGGTATTATAACAAAACTTTTGTTGAGAAAAAAAGATTTGCGGGCACCTGCTACAAGGCTGCAAATTGGCAATGATGTTGTCAGAATAAAGGCAGGAGAAAGCTTGGGCAGCAGGAAAAAAAGTGTTCCAATAAAAGATATTTGGGTATATCCTCCCAGGAGGAATTTATAAGGTTCTTATACCCGTCGAGCGAGTACTGAAAAGAGTCCCGACTTATTTCCCGTTTATCGGGGTTAAGGTGTACATTGAGAACCTGAGTTATGAATGGGAACCCAAATATTTACATTCCATGGACCAGCCGAATCAAATTTCAGAGAGCAGTATAACTGATGGTGTGAAAATTATCAGTTACGTTGAAAATAATAAGGGAAACCAGGAGCTTGTACAGAGTTCTGTTTGGTTCCCTGTGGATGTCGTTAATCATCAGGCCTGGCAGGAAATTAATAAACAGATTGAGGCATCAAAAGAGAAGGTCTCAACGGGGCGGGCGAGCTGCCTACACTATTATATGACTGCAAATCAGATGGATACCGGCCTGTTAGCGAGTTATACCAGGCAACCGCGTTGGCTGGTGTGTCTGCATCTGATTCCTTTTTGTTTTAGCAGGTTAGGTTCAGGAACCCTACGTAAATATGTTGAAATATTTAATGTTTCTGAGGATGATCTGAGCCACGGCAAGCTTAAGCCGCCGGTTTATGACCAAAGAGCCCATGGGGAGAATTCCGTTGACTGATTTTTCTCATCTGCAGTCAGCCCATTGCGAGAGTGGTGTTGCTTCTAACCTGCTTACGCATAAAGGGCTAGCTTTTTCTGAAGCGATGGCCTTTGGAATTGGTGGTGGCCTTTTCTTTGGTTATCTCCCCTTTATCAGGATTAACGGCTTGCCTCTTGTAACCTACCGTACTGCTGCCGGGCATATCTTAAAGCGAATCGGAAAAATTCCCGGTATCACCATGTTCCAGAAAAGGTTCAGGGACCGTGAACAGGCAATGGCGGAACTCGATGCAGCTCTTGAGCAAGCAATTCCAGTAGGTCTGCAGACCGGAGTCTACTGGTTGCCCTATTTCCCAAAGGCATTGCGCTTTCACTTTAATGCCCACAACCTCGTCGTTTATGGAAAAGATGGAGGAGATTATCTTATAAGCGATCCTGTTTTCCCAGGACCGGTTCGCTGTCCTGCAGACGATTTGGTTCGAGCCAGATTTGCCTCAGGTGCATTGGCTCCTAAAGGGAAAATGTACTACCTGACCCAGGTACCTAAGCAGCTCGATCGAAAACCGTTGATCATTGAAGGAATTGGATCCGTCTGCAAAAGTATGTTGAGTAGCCCCTTTCCTTTAATTGGTATTAAAGGCATACGGTTTATGGCCGGTCGACTGGAAAAATGGCCTGAGCGACTTGGCAGAGAACGTGCAGACCTGCATCTTGGTCACGTTGTTCGCATGCAGGAGGAGATAGGAACAGGTGGTGGTGGTTTTCGTTTTATGTACGCTGCTTTTCTTCAGGAAAGTGCCGAAGAACTGCAGGATTCCTCCTTGCTCGACTATGCAGCAGTGTTGACATCGGCTGGAGATAGCTGGCGAAGATTTGCGGTTATGGCCGCCCGTATTTGTAAAAACCGTGCTCAGCCTGGTGATAGTTATGCGGCCTTGGCCGAGCGAATTCGTGAGTGCGGTTCGCTGGAAGAGGACTTTTTTCAGCAGTTAGAACAGTGGCTGAAACAACAACCATGAAAGCCTGTAACACTCTTGTGCAACCACAAAAACAGGATGATGCACTTGTGGCCACCTCTCTTGTGATGCGTTATAGAAATAGTGCAGTTCCGGCTTTAAATGACTTTAGTCTGCAGGTGGGAAAAGGTGAGTTCTTTGGCCTGCTTGGAGCAAATGGGGCGGGTAAAACAACGGCTGTTTCAGTTTTTAGCGGTTTCTTGTCACCAGACAGCGGTTCTGTCTCCGTCATGGGGATGGATTTTGGCAGGAGCGTAAACACAATCAGGCAAATACTTGGCCTGGTTCCTCAGGATATTGCCCTGTATGATCAATTGACTGCCCAGGAAAACCTCCTTTTTTTTGGCAGGCTCTACGGGTTTAGCGGGAAAAAATTACAGGACAGGGTTGATCAATGCCTCGATTTTGCAAGACTGACTGAGCAGGCAACACGCCGTGTATATACATATTCCGGAGGAATGAAACGGCGCCTCAACCTTGCAACAGGTCTTATACATCTTCCACAAATTCTTTTTCTTGATGAACCGACAGTAGGGATTGATACGCAGTCCAGGCACTTGATTCATAAACAATTAAAGGATCTCAACCAAAAAGGAACGACAATTCTCTACACGACACATTATATGGAAGAAGCTCAGGAGCTCTGCAGCCGGATAGGTATTATCGACGCTGGTAAAATTATTGAGCAAGGTACTCCAGATGGCCTCCTGGCGCAGAGTGGGTGTCGTAATCTGGAAAATCTTTTTCTGCATCTGACCGGAAAGCAACTTCGCGACACATAATGAGTGTTCTTGAATTATTTTGGTTAGTCATTTGTCTATTATGTTCAAAATAATCACAGCTGCAGGCAAAGAACTTCTATTGCTTAAACGCGATCGTGCAGGATTACTTGTGCTGTTTCTCATGCCAGCTCTTCTGGTTATTGTGATTACTCTTGTTCAGGAAAATGTCATGGAACTCACTGGGCAAAAAAATACTCAACTACTGCTTCTTGATTTGGATGGGGGGGCGCTTGGCCGCTCATTGAGAGAGAGGTTAATGACAGAACATATTGAAATAGTTGTTTGGGACAAGCAGTTTAAAAAAAGTATTGATGTTCAGACGGCAGTCGCTGGCGGTGAATATCAAGTTGGCCTTATCATACCGCCAGGTTCCTCCGAAAGCATCCGTGAGATCACAGAGCAGTTGTTTCAAAAGGGCAACCAACAGGGAAAGGGCCAGTCAAGAGCTCGTCTTTCTATGGATGTTTTTTATGATCCAGGTATCATGCCGGGGCTTCGTTCCGGGCTCAATGCTCAATTACAAATGGCTCTGGAAGGTATTGCCATGGGAGACAAAATAGAGATTCTGGATAAAAAACTCAATAACATAATCGCTCATTTGGGTCTTCCACAAGACTCGCTGCCGGTGGCCGGACTCTCTGAGCTTATTGGGCAACCTCTCTTTGTGCTGGAAGAAAATAATGGAGATCTAGGCGCGACCGAATCGCCACCGTATAA
This sequence comes from Desulfocapsaceae bacterium, assembly GCA_033852035.1. Classification (GTDB taxonomy): domain Bacteria; phylum Desulfobacterota; class Desulfobulbia; order Desulfobulbales; family Desulfocapsaceae; genus Desulforhopalus_A. The sequence goes on from JAWSVG010000014.1 coordinate 28,989, forward strand.
TCCGGTTCAGCAAAATGTGCCTGCCTGGGCACTTTTTGGTATGTTCTTTACAGGTATCCCCCTTGCCGGAGTAATTTTGCAGGAGCGGAAATCGGGTATTTGGATCCGCCTGGCATCTCTGCCAATCTCCCATCTTATCCTCTTTTTAGGTAAAGTTGTGACTTTTGTCGGTGTCTGCCTTTGTCAATTTCTTCTTGTTGGTCTCATCGGCACATTCTTGTTTCCATATATTGGACTACCAGCCTTCAGCGTTTCACTGAACCCTGGCGCAGTGTTTCTTATCGTACTTTTATCCAGTCTGGCTTCATGTGGTTTTGGTATTTTTCTCGGAATGGCCTGCAGTACTTATGAGCAGGCATCGACACTTGGCTATACGGCTGTTGTTGCCTCAGCTGCCCTTGGAGGAGTGATGGTTCCGGTCTATGCCATGCCACAAGTAATGCAGCAAGTGGCTGTACTGTCACCGCTCAATTGGGGGCTTACCGCTTTTATTGATATTCTTGTGCGAGGGTCCTCTCTTTCTGTCATTTGGGATGACCTTGGCCGACTTGCTCTATTTTTCATACTGACAATTCTTCTTGCTTGGAAATTGGTTCGAGCCCGAAGATAATGTAATAATAATCGTAACTATTCAGTAAGAGCAACAATTTCCCCTTAACTCCGAATCGTAACTGTTCAGATGTGCTCCATATTTGTTCTTGTAGGACTTCGAAACGTACTGGTGTTACTCGAGTAAGGCCTACATGGGCGAAGATGGATTGCAGCTGAATAGTTACCAATAATCAAAATCAAGCTGAACATAGACTACAGACTTTTTATGGAACCTTTTGAACGAGAGCTGTTGGAACTGATTTGTAAAACATGTAAACTGGATGATGTGGAAATGGATACGTTCGTTCGTACTGAGCCCCTAATAGGACCGACCTCGACCTTAGGCCTTGATTCTTTGGATGCACTTGAAATTGCAGTGACGATTCAGAAGGAATATGGTGTAAGGATGGACTCCGAAAATACAAGCAGGGAGGTTTTGAAATCCCTTGAAATTCTTGCTGAGTATATCAAAGAGCAAAATTAGCAGGTTTTGTATGAAGCTTGCCCTAACCCCGATAAACGGGAAATAAGTACCTTGTGAGTGCTTTAAAGCAAGTTTGGTTGGTTATATCCGTACAGGAAGACCTGTGTTGCTGGCTGAATATGAGTCCGGTTTGAAACCGATTGCTATAGCTGCTTAAATGTAGTTTAAGCTCACCATGAAATTAATCTCACAAAAAAAATCCTGTCGGCTTGATATTATGAAGAAAAAGAAAGATATTATTTAGGACTCGAAAAGCTATGCAAATGTCGCCGTTTTTTTCATTTATACTGTTTTGGCAGTGGTCACTTACTTGCTCATTGGCAATAAGAACTTACAGGAGGGGCAGGATGCAATTTAAAAAACCACACAATATTATAACCGGAAAATCAATGATAACTTTACTGATTTGTTGTGCGGTCTCAGCTGTAGGCAATCCTGCCATCGCAGAGGAGGCGTGGGAAGGCGTATTTAAAGGAAAAACAAGTGATAATGAAGATGTTTCTTTCTACGTCTCACTGAAAACACAAAATACTCTGCAAATTACCTATCTGGATAATCCGTGCAACATACCATCCTTAATTACTTGGTCTGGTGAAACAAGCGGAACAGTAAACTTTCCTAACCATACTGCCAGTTATTCTTCTCAAACCGATTCCTGGTCAGGAAAATACCATTATACAGATTGTGAAGGATCTGGGTTAGTCGAAGTACCATGGCTATCAGATAGGTATGCTGCATATCCAGCCATTTCCATAAATCCAACATCTCAAGCTATGCAGGCCGATCTTGGTACTGAAACTAGGAAAATTTTCACAATTTTCAATACAGGTGAGTTTGATCTCGAAATAACTGATATTCGGCAGAAAATTTATGAGAATGGTTTTAATGTTATAGACAATAATTGCACAGGAAAACTATTGCGTCCACAATATTCATGTGCTTTTACAGTAACATTCACACCGGACAGCCTGGAGACAAAAAGCACTACCTATCAGGTAATATCTAACGATCCTGATGATGGTATTCTAGAAATTGCGCTCACTGGTAGCGGAAGAAGCACTGATACCGGAAGAAGAGTAGATTTAACTCCCATCTATTTGTTGTTATTAAAAACACCAGAGGATAGTTGATACATCTGCTAAGATGCAAATAGAGAACAATCGGGGACAGACCCCGATTGTTTTCCTATAATAGCAATGAAAGTATACTAATAATGGCTGTGTTTGTACCTGATGATTCACCAAAGACAGCTGTTACATCCGTATCTCTATTCATTTCAATAGTGCAAGAAGGGTCTGTACCAGGGCACCCCCCCAAAAGCCACTTTGTAAAGGCAGAGCCTGTAGCAGATACTGCTGTGATAGTTACAGGTGTACCTGCACAAAATTTCTCTGTTCAATCCGATCCACAATTTATACCTGGAGAGCTTATTACTTTACCGGCTCCTGTACCACCAAGAGATACATTCAAATCAACTAAAAGGTTACATGCAGGGACGTCTCCTGATTCTGTATTATCAAGGATATTTCCTGCAGCAGTATCATAAAAATCTTTTGAGCCACCAATTGTATATATTTTTCAATCGTGTCCAGCCTCCTCCTGAAGAACTGTACAGGCTGCAAGACTCTGCCAAGCCATTGGATGAGCATACCTTTGAATCCACCCACCAGAAACATATACTTTACCGTTCAATGATGTTGCTGCATGAACAACCCAGTTTTCTGGAAAAGCAGGACCTGTTCGCCATGCATTCGTGGAGGGGTTGTATATTTCAACTATGTTTGTTGCTTGTCTTGAGTGATCTCCACCCGGGTTAGTATCTTCAGCACCGCCGATCACCCAGATTTCACCATTTAACTCCGCAACAGCAACCCCAGTTCTGGGTGTTGGTATGGAAGCTCTTGCTCTCCACGAATTGGTAGAAGGATTATATTCAGCCATCGGTGCACATTTCGATAACCAATCTAAAACAAAATCATCAGGGTTCTTATACTATGAGCAGTGGCCACCCAAAACATAGAGACGCCAATCCCCACCCACAGCACTATGACTCTGTCTTGCAACTGGCATATCTGCAATGGAGGCCCAGCTATTATTTATCGAATTAAAAACTTCAGCTGAAGAAAGAATACCACTATAGTATCCACCTGTTGCATAAACCAACCCTCCTGTTTGGGCAACTGCCAATTTCGTTCTAGGAGTAAGCATGTCCTACTGACGAACCCAGTTTACCGCATAAGCATTTACACCAAAAAATATCGAAGTCATGATAAATGAACTCACAAAAAAATATTTTCTAAACCCATTTATACAACTAACTTGCCATTGCCACTTTTTCCTCAAGGTCATACTTTAAATCTCATGACTAGTGCGGATAATTTTTCGGCCAATGTAGAGAGTTCATCAGCTGCTGTCTGGACATGGACGCTACTCTCTTTCACATTTTCAGATCGTTCTTTAACTTCCACAACACCTTGCGAAACTTCTGTGGTCATTTGACTACTGGAAGCAATACTTTCATTTATTTCACTTACGCCCTGTGTTGCTTGGGTAACATTTTGAACAATTTCATTGGTTGTAATGGATTGTTCTTCTACAGCAGTAACGATAGTTTGGACTATTTCATTCACATCTGAAATGACGGTTGCTATACCACTGATATCTTCAACTGTCATTTTGGTTTGGTTTTGAATATCGCTGATAGCTTTACGGATACTGCCAGTAGCATTCGCAGTTTCACGGGCAAGTTCTTTTATCTCATTAGCAACTACAGCAAAGCCCTTACCAGCTTCTCCGGCACGTGCAGCCTCAATGGTTGCATTGAGGGCAAGAAGATTAGTTTGTTCAGATATTTCGGTGATAGTATCTGTTACTTTGCCGATAGAATCGGCAGCAACACCCAATGCTTCCACACCTTTTTGTGATCGCTCTGTTGTTGTTACAGCAGTCGCTGTAGTTTCACTGGCTCTGGCACTGTTTTCTGCAATTTCCTGGATAGTGTTACCCATCTCCTCAGTTGCAGCGGCGATCATGTTAAGGTTTGTGGTTGATTGCTCAGAAGCAGCTGCAACAGAATCCATGTTACCAGACACTTCATCGGCATTTGATGCAGATTGATCGGCCACTGCAGATGATTGGTCAGCGTTGTCGACGAGTTGTTCCGCAATAGATGCAAGCTCAGTTGCAGCAGCGGCAAGTGAGTCGGATGACTGATTAATTTCTGTTAACACACTATTTGAACTTCCGACCATTTCGTTGAGCGAATTAGATAGTGAACCGAGTGCGTCCTTAGATTTTACAGAAAAAGCAACTCTGTAATCACCAGCTCCAACTTTTTCTGCAACATCGGCGATCTGTTGAACTCTGCCATTTACGATCTTTATGAGAAGAAAGTTGAGAGCAGCACCAATCAATAACATTACAATGCCAATAATAATTGCTTGTCTGATAAGTTTCTTATCAAGACCATGAATAATATCGATATGATTCATTCCGATACCAACGAAGATATCCCAAGAGTCAAAATAACCAACGTGAGCAATCTTTTTTTCACCCTTCCACATATATGTAAGAAAACCATCTTCTTTGAGATTTTCAAACAGTGGCCCTATCCCAGGAAGTTTATATATAGATGTATCTGGACCGAGGGATGGATGAATGAGAAATTCCCCCTTGTTGCCATAAACATAGAAATACCCCGGACCCATCTTCGTACTATCAACAAGGGCACGTACTTCCTTGTTGAGCATTAAATCGCCGACAAAAAGAGCGCCAACAATCTCTTTTTCGTCATTATAGAGTGCGGAATAAGCTGTGAGATACCAATCGTTAACAACGAAGGCCCTCCCTAGGAAAGTACCTCCATTCATGATTTTTTGATATACCGGGCTCGAGTCGTCGATATATGTACCTACGGCACGCTCACCATTTTTTTTGAAAACTGAAGTTGAGATGCGAATGAGTTTATTGTCATGTAGTTGAAATATCGAAGTTTTAGAGCCGGTCTCTTTGGTGATGCCATCAACGAAATCATTTTCTAAATATATCTCATGAACACCTTTTTTCATCACTGGAAGCTCGAAGTCACCTATCCTGGACGTGTCAGAATCAAGGTAAACTATTTCGCCTGAACTCATCTTAAATTCAAAGTATTTAAGGTCACTGGTTAATTTAATTTTAATCTGATTGTCAAGAGCGTGTAAGGCATTCATCATTGAATCATGAATTGTTTCCAGTGCCATTTCACCTTGGTCGAATAACCCTTTAGTAGAAGATCTTATCGATGTAATGGATAAAACAGAAATAGTTACAATTGAAATGAGAGAAACGACAACAAACATCATTGTGGTGAACTTCATATTTCGTATATTTGGCATCATCGGATTGACTCCTTTAGTTAATGCTAGAGAAAATGTGCAATTATGTGCTGTTGTTTTCGTTGGAGCTGTTGAAAAAACAGGTGTTTTATATACGGTATCACTAATAGTACCTCTTGTTAAGAAATAACATCACCTCAATTTGCAATTGACTAGTCCACCGGAGATGCAAGGCAGCGAAGCTGAGGAAGAATCAATATACTTCAAAGCTTCGGTAACAAAGCAGATTAGATGGAGTTGTCAATCCCGAAGGGTAGCAAGTAACAGAAAAAATGGTACTCATGAACAGGTGAGTTTCTGAAATGATTACGATGGATGCAACATTTTGTTTTGCAGTGATAAATAGTTTTTCTCTACTTTGTGTCTGTAAGATTGAGATATCAGTTTGTTTTGCACAAAGATGAAGGCTGGAGTCAAGTAATCATCTATCATTTTGGGGAGAATGCGCCAGTGCCTCACGAATCGCTGTCGCCAACTCCTGAATCATCAGAGGTTTTTTGAGAAATCTTCCAGCACCCATTCGTAGAGTAGCCTTCACGTCATCAGTTTCCGCATAACCGCTGACAATGATCGCTTTCTGACCGGGGTACATCTGAACTATCTGTTCATAGGTTTTCCTACCGCTGATGCCGGGGCTCATAATCATATCGAGGATAACCAGATCGACTGGGCCGCGTTGCAGGAACTCCAAAGCTGATTCACCGCTTGGTAGCGATTCAGCTCGGTAGCCAAGTTTTTCGACAATGCTCGAAGTGATCAACCTCTGGGAGCTGACATCGTCTACCACGAGAATGCTCTCTCCGGTTCCTTTTAATCCGTTTAGATCCGCGATCGGCTCGGGGTGCCGTTCGGTTTTGCTGGTTACCGGAAAATGGAGAGTAAACTGTGTACCCTCGCTTGAGCTTGTTACGTTGATATAACCGTTATGGTCCAGCACCACGTTCCAAACCACGCTAAGCCCAAGTCCTGTGCCGCTGCGACCCATCACTTTTTTCGAATAAAAAGGTTCAAAGATCTTTTCAAGGTCATCGCTCGATATACCTTTGCCTTGATCAACAACAGTCAGCCTTACATACTCACCTTCTTCAATCTCGGAATTGCCTTGTACGAACTCGTCAATCTTCTTGTTACAAAGTGAGATATTCACATGTCCAGGAGGTTTGCTGGCCTCAAAGCTATTCGCCACGAGGTTCATGATTATCTTACGGATATGGACCTTAGAACCCATGATATTAGCCGCATCGACTGCCAAATTGACGGTGATCGAGATCCTTGGATGATACTTCTCAATCATCATGAAATCAGGAGATTGCAAATATTCTTCAATGATTGTAACTAAATTTATCGGCTCTTTGGCAATAGCAACACCGCGGGCAACAGTTAACAGGTCCTGAACAATAGCCGAGGCACGAAGACCGGACTCACGTATAATCTCAATCGGTCGCCGCATTTTGTGGTCTTCTGGAAGTTCGAAGAGAAGGAGTTCCGGATAGCTGACAATACCGGACAGAATATTGTTAAGATCATGTGCCACTCCTCCAGCCAATAGACCAAGAGACTCCATTTTTCTGGCCCTAGCATCGAAGAGGCGACTTTCCTGGAGTGATTTTTCAATTCTGTTTTGCTCGGAGACATCGGTGAGAGTATTGATGCACCGCTGATCAGGGAGGAAGGCAGCGCGGAATTCGATATCGCGAGTCATTCCATTTTTACAGACGACCTGGTATTCACAACATAAACCTTTTTTACCGGTTACCTTCCAATGCTGACGTACTTGCTGCTGGTAGCCCGGGTCTGGGTAAGCAAGATCGGGCCAATCCTGAACTGTTGGAATATCATTTCGATCATAGCCAGTGATTTTAGTAAAGCTGGTATTGAGGTGAGATACATTTTGGTCTTTGTCCCAGACAATAACGCCTAGAGGAATATGGTCCAACAGTCTGGTTAACAAGGCATGCTGTTTGCGGATTTCTTCACTGGTACGAAACTCTTTATTATTGATGGTATTCAGCCTAAAAAACATGAAAATCAATATTAACGCGAGAACCAATATGGACATAAAGAGGAGACTGACACTCGATTGAAAAGTTTCGAGGCGATTACGTTCCTGATCAAGAATAGCCTGTGCCTCAACCCAAGATTCATTTTTAATCCTGGCGGTCTTTTGATAGGCCTCGGAGATTCTTTCCGAGGTGATACTCAAGACTATCCGAGAATCTGGAGCATACCCAGATATTCCGTCAGTCAGCCATGCCTGTAAATCTGCAATAGCCGGAGCAGCGACTGCATGAAAGGCCGAAGCATTAACCATGTTGTTGGCAACATAGGTTTCTCTCAGCTCGACAATTCTGTTATGGGCGAGGTGGATATTAGACCGCAGTTCTGCGACAACTACATTATCATTGGTAAGGGAGGCGAGACGTGCTGAGGAAACGACTGCAGAAACATCTTCCAGGGCTGAGGAGAGAGCGTTCAGCTCGGCGAAAAGCGTGGTTGGTAAGTTTTTTTGAATGGAATGAAGGGTCCTGTTGGTGAAGATGCTGACAACAATAATAGAGAGAAAGACCATCAGAATGCTGGCAAATAATGCCCTGTGAGGCCCGGATCGATGAGTCCAAAGTGGCGCTCTCATCATTATTTCTCCATCTGACGATCCTTGTAAAACCGTTCCGCCCCAGGATGCAGAGGAATGGAAACACCCTGCATCGCCGAATCCAGAGTGATTGTTTTGCCAAGAGGATGGCCTTCGTTCAGGAGCATCGTAGTTTCCTTGCTGAAAAGAGATTTTGTGACAGCATAGGCCATATCATTGGACATATTACTACCAACGACCAGGAGTGCATTGACTTCGAGTGTAGGAGTCTCTGGGATGCCACGGTAAACATCCTTTTCGACCTTGCCAGGAGCAAGATATTTATGACGCTGACTGATGGCAGCGGCTATCGGTTGGGCAATGGGAATGAGAGTGATGCCGGTATCTAAGAGTTTCGTTACCGCCACATTCGGAGCACCTGCCATAATAGCAAAACCCTGTAACTGATCTTCTCTTATCTTGTCTTCGGTGAATGCTGGCTTTAAATACAGAGGAAGAAGATCCTTCTCGACTAAACCATGAGCCTCTAAAACTATATTCATTATTGCCATCGTCCCCGATCCGAGTTCATCGATGGAGATCCTTTTTCCTTTGAGATCTTGAAAATCATCAATCCCAGCATCTTTTCGGACCACTAGCTGGAATTTTTCGGAATACAAACTGGCAATAGCTCTGACGCTAATCGTTTCAGGAAGGTCGGAAAAATCACCTTGGCGATTATAAGCGAGGTCGGCAATATCTGCCTGAACCATTCCGGCTTCAAGCTCACCTGCGATGATGCCCCGGCAGTTGTCAATCGATCCGGCAGAGTTTTGGGCAATTCCTATGAGCTCACCAAGAGGTGAGTCATTTTGGGCCGATGATACAGTTAAGCCAGTGGCGATCAGTTTGCCGATCGGATAATAGACGCCTGTACTTCCGCCGGTCCCTATGCGAAATGGTGTGAAAGCATGTGCCAATTGACATGCCCCGAGAATAAGGATTAACATGAGAAAGAAAAATGGGGCTCTAAAATTGGTAACTGCTCTCTGCAAACACCCGCATCTCTTCGCCAGGAGTGACGTTTGTGAATGTTGTGAACTTCTATTAATCATAGCGTAGTTTTTGACCTCACTCATTCTGCGTTGAATGAAAAAAAGGAACTGGAACACCAAGATGTATTTCTTAAGATAATTAAAGATTGTAGCACAAATTTAAAAGATAAGTAAATGTGAGATAGGGCGAAAACGTTGAAAATATTGAGTGTAAAAACACAGGGGTCATAATCTCCGACAAGGTCCAATGGGACCTAAATCTTGCAAACGCAAAGTAGAGAAGAAATGATTTATCATTTCAAAACAAGATGTTGCACTCCCACCCCCCCCCCTCAAAATCATTTCTCATAGGAAACACCTTCTGTAGGGGGAAGTCAGAAATACGTACCTTCAATTTGGCAATGTTAAATATAATACTGAAGTTTCCCGCTTTTTAACGATAGTGATTTAAAATCAGCCGTAGGCGAGGAAAAATTGTTTCCGAAAGAAGACACTATGGTTCCAACAGGCTCTCGAAAAACGGTCGCGTAATATGTTGATATTATTGGCAATAATAATTCAAATTT
>JAWSVG010000079.1:0-2483 GCA_033852035.1 Desulfocapsaceae bacterium
CCGCTGGGATGGGGGTTACTTCAAATGACGAATGGATGGCCGGCCAAGTAAAAAAGATTGCCCAAGATACAGCCGGACCGGATAAGGTTATCATTCCTGAACCGACAATGGGAGGGGAAGACATGTCATGTTTTTTGGAGCGATCAAAAGGATGTTTTTTCTTTCTTGGAGCAGGACGAGAAGGGTGTGCACCACTCCACAATTCATTCTTTGATTTCAACGAGGACGTCCTTCTTACTGGCGTTGAAATTTATTGCAGGGCTGCTCTAAAATTGTTGGGTAAAAGTTGATCCCAAAAAGAGGCTTAAGCGTGGGAAAAATTCCTTTGATACTCATTCCTGGTCTGTTGTGCGACCAAAACCTTTGGAAATATCAGATCGACATGTTAGGTGGTGTGGCTGACTGTATGGTTACCGAAAAGCATATGCACTACAAAACCATCGGCCAGATCGCGGATGCCATCATCGCCGAGGCGCCCATGCATTTTGCAGTGTCTGGATTGTCTATGGGTGGCTACATCGCTTTAGAGATTTTTCGGAAATACGGCGACAGAGTCCAAGGGCTGGCGCTTCTTGATACATCAGCTAGATCGGATACGCCAGAGCAAAAAGAGCGGCGAAAAAAGCTGATGGATCTTTGCCGGCAGCAAAAGTTCAACCAAGTCCTTGAACTGCTTTTTCTCGATCTAGTTCATCCCAATCGGCAAAAGGATCTGGAGCTAAAACGCCGAGTTATCAATATGGCGGAAAGGATGGGACCTGAAGTATTTCTTCACCAGCAGACTGCTATAATGGATAGAATTGATCAGAGACCAAACTTGCCCAGAATCACCTGTCCCACCCTGATTGTTTGTGGACAGCAGGATTGTATAACCCCCTTTGATTGCGCGGTGGAACTAGCTGAAAACATTAATGACTCGGAACTAGTACCTATCAAAGACTGCGGACATTTGAGTACCATGGAAAAACCTCAAGCGATTGTAAAATCCATGTACCACTGGTTGAATAGGTTATAATCAGTTCCATCTCCAAGTTGCTCGGTTGGTCAAAATTTGTGGTTTGAACATCTATCATAATTAGGTTGTTGGGCACAGATCGCGAGGATACCTATTGTGACCCATCATTAAGGGTTTAATGTAGAAAGCAACCTGTCAACCAACTTATCAAATCTAAATCAATTGTATGCAGCAATGGTACAGAAACCTCAAGGCAGATGTGGTCACTAGCGAGAGCATGGCTAATATCTACCGATGATTGGTTGGGTATGTAAACGCTGATGATGCCTAAGCCTCACAAAATCAGTAAGGATACGCTTTATGGTTATTTAAAAAGTTGGAGTTGCAGAGTTTGCCTTATGCTATCCCTTTGGGCACATGTTTAGCTCTGATATACTTGAGGAATTACCCAAGCCCATCATCGCAGCGATCAACGGTCTTGCCTTTTACATGGGATGTGAGATCGCAAAGGGTGGTAATGTTTCTCTATACAAGGGGATACAATATGGACTTGAACTTTTTTTCCGAGGTTCTGTTGACTGAAAGTGCGGTGGAAGGGGCTAAAGCCTTTTTTGAGAAACGAATGCTGGTGTTTGAGGGACAACAAAAGGGAGGCAAGCGAGCTTCGGGAAAATAAGTTTGAGTGAGAAAACTAGACATTTCATAAGATACTGTTGAAACTATAACCAGTTTGGATATTTATGACGCAAACATCTAGCACAAAACATTTTTAAAGGATTATACGGCTATGAACGAATCACCTATTGTTACCATGTCCATGGAAGAAGCTATCAAAAGCAGACGATCTGTACGCGGGTACTTATCGAAACCGGTGCCGGATGTAGTGATTAGAAAAGCATTCGAGTTGGCCCAGCTATCACCTTCAAATAGCAACATTCAACCTTGGTGGGTATTTGTCGCTTCTGGTACATCACGCGATAATATTCAAAAGCAAGTTTACGACTTGGCTAGCGAGGGAGAATCAAGCCAACCAGATTTTGCTTACCCTGAGAGATTTGATGGTGCCTACCGAAACAGACAAGTGGATTGTGGCATGACTCTCTACCATGAAATGGGGATTGCCAGAGAAGATAGACCGGGCAGGGTGCAGGCGATGTTGCGTAATTTTCAGTTCTTTGATGCTCCTCATATGGCCTTTATCTGCATGGGAAAAAAATTTCCAGCCACGGTTGCAGTTGATCTAGGAGCCTATGTCCAAACTTTAATGCTGGCATTCACCGCATTAGGTGTAAGTAGTTGTGCAATGGGAGCAATGCGTGAATTTTCTCGGATTCCAAGGAAGGAGCTAAAAATTAGTGAGAACTTGGGGATACTTTTGGGGCTAGCATTCGGTTACGAAGACATCTCAGTTGCGGCTAATAAAACAAGGATCGGTCGTATTCCTATTGATGAGTGCGTTTCCTTTTATAATTAAATAAAGGAGTAATCCACCCGTTTTACTGGTGAAGGTACTGGGCTCCAATAATTT
>JAWSVG010000015.1:0-48969 GCA_033852035.1 Desulfocapsaceae bacterium
GAGCAGCATTACTAAGGCTGTAATTAATGGGGTTGTTGATTTTAACCCAAATGTTGCCTCGCGCTTGCCTACATATTTAGCTCCACCAATCCTGGGACGGCAACAAATGGTAGTTGTTCATTTAAAACCACTAGGGCAGGTATCACCAGCAGAAAGCGTGGATGGCCTGCCGGTCGAAGTACATTTCAGCTCTCCAGCAAAAAGGTTTATTAATAGATTTATGGTCGTTTTTTAATTGCTTTTAATTAAACTTCGGACTGTGTTCGAAAAAAGGAGAGAAATTATGACCACAAGTAAAGATAGCAGAGTTTTGTCAGTTGTTCATCGGAGTTGTTGCGGTTTGGATATTCATAAAAAAGTAATCGCTGCCTGCATGGTATTGATTGATGAGTCCGGTTGACAAACATAGTAAATGCATTTTGGGCTACATTGACTGAAGATTTAATGAAAATGACTGCTTGATTTTCTTGTTTTCTATGGCAAAAGTTCAGGAGTGGATACTAAAGACGGTATATGTAATCAACAAGATTCGTCATCTTTAAGATACAGCCAGATCATCAGGCCAATAAAGACAAAAACGCCAATATTTATCAATGTATCTATCAGAGCGTCCATGGCGTCACACCTTTTCTTTCTTTAATGCTTTCAGTAGGCAGACCATCAGCAGGATCACGATGAAGACAAAGGGTCCGGCACTGAGCGCGATGATCTGGCGAACCGCCTCCACGCTGTCGGAGAGGATCATGACCAGCCCCAGCATACCGAGGATCACACCCCAGATCAACTTGATCTTAACCGGGGGTGCTGGGTTGCCGCCGGTGGAGAACATGGCCAGAACGAAGGCCGCGCTGACCACGCTCGTCACAACGAAGAGAAAAGCTGCAACAATGACTACGGCGGTGGTAACTGTGGAAAGTGGCAAGGTGTCGAGCAGCAGAAAAGTCGTCTGGTTGATCTGTTCTGCAACAGTCTGAGGATTGAGTTTCCCGACCCCTGCCTGGTAAAATGCAAGGCCGCCGAAGGTGCCGAACCAGAAGATGGAGAAAATCGTTGGTGCCAGCAGGACGCCTGTTATAAATTCACGAATAGTGCGTCCCCGGGAGATCCGGGCGATGAAGACACCCACAAAGGGAGCCCATGCCAGCCACCACACCATGTAGTTGAGTGTCCAGGCACCAAACCACTTGGTCATATCCGGCCCGAAAAATGTGTAGGTACGAAAACCCTGGGCGAAAAAGCCGGATGCGTAGGTGCCTAGGGCTTCCACGATGCCGTTCATTATGAAGTACGTCGGTCCGGTCAGCAGCAAGTAGACCATCAGGCTGATGGCGAGGATGAGGGCGGCGTTGGACAGCATCGCCATGCCCCGACCCAGGTCCACTGTCAATGGCAGTATAAAGGCGATGCAGAGCGTAAAGAAAATACCGAGTGTCAGCGGCATACTTGCAGTTTCGAGGGAGAAAAGCGCAGTAACACCGTCCTGTACCTGAAAGACTCCCATGGCCACTGAACCCGCCAGGCCGATGGCGATGGCATAAATGGACAGCAGGTCCACCAGCCAGCCAGTCACCCTTGTCCAGCCCCGTCGGCCGAAAACCGCATATATGGGCGCACTGACCATTTGGGGGGTTCCTTTCCGAAACCCGAAATAGGCGATCACCAAACTTGTGAGGCCGTAGATAGCCCAGGCGTGCAGACCCCAATGGAAATTCGTGATAAATAGCGCCATCGATGGCGCCTCCCAACGAGGGTCCACCTCTTTTTCAAGCAGGAAATAGTGCGAGGCCGGTTCGGCGGCACCATAAAAGAGTAGTCCCACACCCATGCCGGCGGCGAACATCATAGCCAACCAGGTGCCCGTGGAAAACTCCGGTCGTTCGTCTTCTTTCCCGAGCCGGAGGCTTCCGTAGCGGGAAAAGGCAAGCCAGATGGATACAAGGAGCATTGTGCTGACCGTGAGCATGATGAACCACCCACGGCTTCGGAAAATGATTTCCACAATTCTGGCCGCAAGGCTGGACAAGCCGACGGTGTCGACGAAGCCCCAACAGGCCACTAACAGGGTCATGCCAAGCGCGGTCATGAGCATTGGGTTGCGAAACATTGGCAATCTCCTTGTCAACCCGGATGAAAGAGGGTAAATGCGTTTGAGAGTAAGTCGTATCTCAATTCACTGACACCTAAATCTTGCATATGTAAAGTAGAGAAAAACAGATTTGTCTTTGCTAGCTGATATGTTGCACCCGTACTAACCAATTTAGAAACTCATATCTTTTATGAGCATCATTTTTCTGCGCCCCTACTACCCTTCGGGATTGACACTTCCACAGAATCTGCTTTGTTACCGAAGCTTTGAAGTATATTTATACGCCTTCAACTTCGTTGCCTCGCATCTTCGGCGGACTGGTCAATTGCAAAACGTAGGTGACAGAAATCTGAATATGCAATAATGACAGGCTCTAATCGTTGTACCAACATGGATTTGAAAAACAATAGTGCCTGGTCTGAACTGCGTCAAGCCAGGAGTGGTTTTCCCCCACTTTTAGGACCACTTTTCAAATGAGAGTTTGAGTTATCTTTTCCCTTATTAATATAACTTAACACTGTTAAACGGTAAGTACCTTGTGGGTGTTTATTATCATATGGTATAAAAAGAATCTGTATTTTCTTGTTTTTTACACCCCTTGTGTGGTGTTTTATATAAAGGTGAGGTGTCTATTGAATATTTTTACGAATGTATATCTTCATGGGGGCGCCGGAGACACATTTCTACCGAGAGGAAGCAAATACGGATGAATATATTTTACCGTACCATGGCGTTCATTCGCAGAATCAAATATCTCACCGCATTTTTTATTCTCCTCCATGTCGTCGGCTTTTTTACTTCCATAGACGCTGTGATGAGCACAAGGACTCCCCAGGGCGCAATAGCCTGGGCAATTTCTCTCAATACGTTTCCCTCGGTTTCCCTGCCTGCCTACTGGGTTTTTGGCAGAAATAAATTTAATGGCTACGTCAGGGCATTTCAGGAGGATGAATCTGAACTTGATGATATTGTCCGTTCGATAAGTGAGGGGGGAGCTGGGAGCTTTCGTTTCGCGAGCATTGACCAATACCCGGCAATCCTTGCTGGAGAAAGATTAGCCAATATTCCCATGCTCAGTGGCAATGAGACAGAGCTGCTTATCAATGGAGAGCAAACATTTGACTCCATTTTTAGAGGTATTGAACAGGCAGAACATTATATTCTCGTACAGTTTTTTATAATTAAGGATGATAAACTAGGACGTGAGCTCCAGGCCCGACTGATTAAAAAAGCTAAAGAAGGAGTCAGGGTTTATTTTCTTTATGATGAGATTGGCAGTCACTCCCTTGGCCGCCCTTACATTGAGGAGTTGCGGGAGTCAGGAATTGAAGCTGTCAATTTCCATTCCCGTAAAGGGCCGAGAAACCGGTTCCAGATCAACTTTCGGAACCATCGTAAGGTTGTACTGATAGACGGGCTAACTTGCTGGCTTGGGGGCCATAACGTCGGAGATGAGTATCTGGGGATGGGAAAAAAATTCTCCCATTGGCGCGACACTCATCTCAAGATTAGCGGTCCGGCCACCCTGGCGGTCCAGCTCTCATTTTTAGAGGATTATCACTGGGCGACAGACACTATTCCGGAACTTGACTGGGAAGCACCACTAGTTAATAAAGGAGAGAAGCAGATCCTCATCATTCCCTCGGGACCTGCAGACAAGCTGGAAACGGCAGGGCTGATGTTTCATCATGTAATCAATTCCGCTCGGGAACGGATCTGGATTGCCAGTCCTTATTTCGTGCCAGACCAGACTATTGTTGCCGCTTTGGAGCTTGCGGCCCTGCGAGGTGTGGATATTCGTATTCTTATTCCGGATGAGCCGGATCACCTTACTGTCTATTTTGCAGCATTCTCCTATATCAGGAAATTCGAACAATTTCCCAATGTCCGCTTCTACCGCTACACCAAGGGATTTATGCACCAGAAAGTCCTGCTTATAGACAACCAGACTGCGGCTGTCGGCACCGCTAATTTCGATAACCGCTCCTTCCGCCTTAATTTTGAGTTAACGGCTATAGTTAAGGACAGTGCATTTAACGCTGAAGTAGAGGAGATGTTTTTGTTAGATTTCAGTAATTCAAGGGTTATGCAACAGTCAGAGATAGATGACAAACCATACTGGTTTACACTGCTGGTACGGATAGCCCGTCTCGCTTCACCAATGTTGTAATCGGATGACTCCCTCGGGAGAGAGGTGGCCCCGGGATTATACACAAACCCGTAAGTGGAGACAATGTGCTGCCAGCGAAATGTATAAGTAAGGGGGGCATTTCTGGACGCTGAAAAGGGCAATGTTGAGTGCTGATTGATTGATATCCACGGAGCTCTGGGTGCAAAACATTGATACTACGCATTAACTCCAGATCTTTCCCTCTTTGATACCTGTTAACACCGGGAAACGGTAAGTACTTTGTGAGTGCATATAATCATATGCTATAAAACCGAAGCCGTATTTTCTTGTTTTTTATCTTAGCTTTTACGAACTAAGGTACTAATATGAAAAAGGAGCAGGAATAATAATTCCTGGATAACGATTTCCAGTTTGAGTGCCCTACTAATAGATAGAAAAAATGTCCAGTTATCAGGTGAGTAAATGGACATTTGTTTTATTTGTTTGTTACGACTACTTGTCGGTCTGAAAGCAAAGGCATATCACTATTCTTCCATACTTCTCTATATTGAAAACTTACTTGGTTGGTGAATTACGATGGATGATCTTTTCTGGATAGGCCCGGCATTGATCGCCGGTATTGTGGCATCACGCTTTAGTCTGCCGCCAATGGTGGGTTATCTTTTATGTGGTTTTGTGCTGAACCTCTCAGGTGTGTATGACCATGATCGACTGATGATGATCGGCGATCTTGGTGTCACGCTGTTGTTGTTCACCATCGGTCTAAAACTCAATTTACGCTCTCTTCTTCGTCCGGTAATCTGGGCTGGAACGACACTGCACACAGCGATTGTTATTGCCGTAATTGGTACCTTGCTTTATTGGACGAGCCTGGTTGGCATTCAGGCATTCGCCAATATTGATATCGCTAAGGCCATGTTGATCGGTTTCGCGCTGAGTTTTTCTAGCACCGTGTTCGCGGTCAAAACTTTGGAGGACAAAGGCGAGTACCAGTCCAAGTATGGCCAGACCGCCATCGGCATTCTGGTCATGCAAGACATCTTCGCTGTTGTATTCCTTGCTGCCTCCACCGGGAAATTGCCATCGGTCTGGGCGATTGGCCTACTGGTGCTGATCCCTATGAGGTATGTGCTCATACGCCTGTTGGATCGCGCTGGACATAGTGGTGAGCTGCAGATTCTTTATGGTATCGCAATGGCTTTTGGCGGTTATGCTCTGTTTGACACCGTTAATGTGAAGGGCGATCTTGGTGCAATAATAATCGGTGCTATGTTGGCATCGCACCCGCTGGCGGGAAATGTCTCAAAGCGGCTGCTGGGATTCAAGGATCTATTGCTGGTCGGTTTTTTTCTGAGCATCGGCATGTCGGGTAACCTGACAGTCTCAGCTACGCTGATTGCATTGTTCCTGGTGGTTCTGATCGCCTTCAAGACTATTCTCTTCTTTGCTTTGTTCACTCGATTCAAGATGCGGGCACGAACTGCGACACTTGCATCTTTGACGCTAGCCAACTACAGCGAATTCGGGCTGATCGTTGGTACTATCGCGGTCTCCAATGCCTGGTTGACCGAGGACTGGTTAGTGACAATCGCACTTGCACTGACCTTCACCATAATTATCGCTGCACCGATCAATATGCGTGCAGTTCGCCTTTATGACCGGCTTCGACCAACAGCAAGGAAGTTCGAGACAGAATCAGTGCTGCCCGAAGACGAGCTACCTGATCTAAGCAAAGCAAGGATTGCGGTGATCGGCATGGGGGAACTTGGCACCAGTGTGTATGACCAACTGCGAGAGGATTACGGCAACGTACTGATTGGTATAGACAATGACCCTGACATCATCACTAAGCAGAAGGCTGCAGGCCGTATGGTTGTTCGCGCCGATGCGACCGATGATGAAATGTGGGAGAGGTCAACTGGTACATTCATCGAAGTCGGGATACTGGCGTTGAAACGTCACCAGGAGAATCTGGGCATCGTTAACCGGGTCCGCGGACGCAACTCATCGGCAAGAGTGTTTGCCATCGCCCGCCACGAGGACGAAGTCAAGGAACTTATCGATGCTGGGGCAGAAGCAGCGTGGAATATGTATTCGAAAGCTGGTGTCGGCCTGGCTTCAGAAGTGATTACCTATTACAGAGATAAGGAAACGAGCGAGAGCTAACACAGGTAAAGGGTAAGTATCTTGTGAGTGCTTATAACAATATGAAATCAGAGAGTTGTTCCTGCGATCCGCATTGACCAAGCTTTTCTTCTGCACAACTTGCATGCTTTGCCTAGATCAATGGGAGTCTTTGGTGTTGTTGGATTTATGCTTCGTCTCTCCAATTTGACGAGGTTTATCTCAGAAAATAGTAGAAAATAATGACGGAATACGATATCCTCGTCCTTGAAAATGGGCCTGGCGTGTCATTTTCATATGGAGCGGAGAGTAGAGTAACGGCGATTTTTAGAATTTTAGAAATATGTTTGTTTGTCCCTGATGGTTTTGAAAGACCATTCAAAAAGTAGTTCTCCTTCCCGTGTTAAACAGTTATTTTTATCTGTTATTTCCGATAAATAATTATTATATTTTAATTACAGGAGAATGAACATGAAGTATGCAGTACTCGCAATGGTCGCAGTCTATATTATTGCCTTAAGTATCAGTCCAAAAGAAAAAGACAAGACAGCTGCAAGTCATGCACAAGAGCAGCAGAGTGTGGTTGAGAGTGCTCAGCAGGTACAGCCGGAACGACTTACCGCTGCGCATGTTGCTGCTGATGAACAACATGTTGCCACCCCTGCTGTTGCTAAGGCTCATAAATCAGGAGTGGCAGAAGAAAAGGCCCCTGCAAATCAATGGGAGGCACTCGCTCAATCGGCAACCCAGAACGTGCTCGCCCTGATGAACGGAGAAGCAACCCTTCCCCCGCCCGAGGAAAAGGTAGTGGCTGTTAAGGAAAAAGCAGTTGAAAGCCTCGCTGTATCTTGCCCCCGTGCTGTCGCACAGACGGGCCATGGACGACCAGCGGCTTCAGAACCTTGCCCTGTAGTTTGCCCGGGAGCCAAGATGCAAGCTGCTTCCGGAACCCCGGATATTGATGCGGCTATGCAGAAACTGGCCGATGCGACCGATGACATGGTCGCCGTTACAAGACAGCTTGTTGGTGCCACCCAGGAAATGTTTGCTGCTTCCCAGGAAGTGGCAGTAGAAGTTATTGACAGCGGCAAAGGGTTATTGGAAGACAAGGAAGCTCAGGCGGCAGCGAAGGCAAAACTTGTAGAGGCTGTTCAGGACGTAGTTGACGCCACCAAAAAGGCGTATGAAGCAACGAGTGAGGCGCTCTCTGGTGCTGTCCAGGGTAAAACTCCTCAGTAGTAAAAGCGTAGAGTGGGGTTTGGGGACCGGATTTTTCGGACTGAAGAGGCCGACAGAAAAAAGGCTCATTGCAGTGGATTCTGCAATGAGTCTTTTTTCTAACAGCCGCACCCTGATGTTGGTTTTCCGCGAATCCTGGCAAACCAACTGTTTATTATATAGGTCGCACAACCGCAGCCATCGTCCGGATTAACGTAAATAGCCTCAACCGGACAATTCCTGGCACAGGCCCCACATTCCATACAGCCGTTTCGGTCGATGATCACTGCCTTACCGTTCTGAACGTTGAAGATGCGGTGAGGACAAACCTGCTCACAGTTGCCGCAACCGATGCAGAGTTCCTCCGTCAGCCTGAGGATTGCGGTATCGTCAAGGTATCTGAAATTCAGCATCTGTCTCCCTCCCCCTACATAAACGGACTCAAGGTCCACAGTATTGCACCAGTGAGAGCTGATCCAACCTGGATTGGCAAGCCTCGGCGCATTTCTTTTTCCACCCCGGACAGTGAAGTATAAGGGGTGCAGCCGGTAAAATTCATGGCAAGATAGGAAGAACAGCTTGTTATCCATAGAAAAAGAGCTGCAGTCTCAGGCAGAGCAAGCGCCGTTTTGGTGAAAGAGAAAAACAGAACTGCGGAAATTGCGCCGAGGGTAACTCCTTTCAGCCAGAACTGACGAAATGGAATCCATGGGAGAAAAATCGGGGTAGCAACGGATCCAGCGGCTATTGCAGAAAAAGTCGCAAAAAGAAGGGTGGTGCTTCTGCTGGTTGCTGCCTGAAAAGAGAATATCTCCGTTGATACACCAGAAAGCAGGAAAAAGAGGAGAACCATCGATAATAGCTGTTTCCAGAGCATGCAGACCTCCTTCGGGATGAGTGCCACTCGTTCTTTCAGTGTGAATGTCACGCTGCTCATTTCTTCACTGTTGCTTCCATTAGCAAGGAAATCGGGCAGCATTGAGGCGAGAACAGGGCCAAATCGGCCTTGAAAACCGCAGAGCTTTCTGAGCGTAACTGCAGTCACTCCGTTGGCGGAAAGAAGCGGCAGGATAAGGTTTCTATGGGAGACTATCTTGCTCAGTTCCGCCTTGCCTACCTGGTAGGCAATTTCCTCTGCCGAAAAGGTCCCTTTGCCGCCGGCACACCAGACGTTTATCCCTCGGGTATCAATTATCAGGACCCAACTGTCGATTCCTGAAAGTTCTTTACGTAGAGCATCAAAACTCAGCTTATAATTGGTTGTAACCAGAACAGGCGACTCCTTTGTTGGTGTACCCGTGCAGTAGAGGCCAGGAATAATTTTATAATTATTGCTGGTAAAGCCGGTTCGTGTGCCGATGGTCCCGAGGTGATCTCTTGGAGAAAGGGTACAGGCCACCCGTGGTATAGCACCTGCAGGCGTTTCTATAAAACCTTCAACGAATTGACTCAGCACATAACCGGCCTTTTCATATCCACTGGACCGTGGAGGAGGTTTGGGGCCTCAACAGGGGGCGTCGGCCATCTCCTCTGGGATACTATTGGTGAAGGTGATGGTCGGCTCTTCATCAACTTTTGGGGTGGAAAATATATGTTGCTGCAACTGGTCGTTCAATATTCGGCGCTCCTTTGGAAAAAAGAATTCTCAAATTGAGGATGGGGTCTTAACGAAGCATGGCAAAGCCACGTTCAAGGTCATCTATGATGTCACCACAATCCTCAAGGCCGATGTTCAGCCGAATGACTGATTTTCCTTCATACCTGGAAGGCGTGTTCCGCCAGATTTTACCAGCTGTCAGAAGGCTTTTGTAACCTCCCCAGCTGAAGCCAAGTTGGAACAGCTTCAGGGAATCAATGCAGGCTTCAAGCTCGGCTTCGTCATAATCTTTTTTGAAGGTAAAAGCAAAAAGGCCGGAGGAACCGGTAAAATCACGTTTCCAGATGGAGTGTTCCGGGTGTTCCGGCAAGGCAGGGTGGAGTACCGCATCTACCAGAGGGAGAGTCTGCAGCCACTTGGCGATGGTCAGTGCTGACTGTTCGTGCTGCCGTAATCTGGTTGACAGTGTGTGGAGGCCACGTAAAGCAAGGTAGCACTCGTGAGCCGGGGTGTATATTTCCATCTCCTTATAGAACCGGGAGAACGATTGACCTAACCGTTCATTGACAGTCACTGTACCTGCAAGAACATCCGAGTAGCCGGATATATACTTTGTGACGGAGTGTATGGAAACATCAACACCAAGGGCAAAGGGGTCAAGGTAGAGCGGTGTGGCCCAGGTGTTGTCGAGCACAGTTACTATATTCTTTTCTTTGGCGATGGTGCAGACAGCAGGGATATCCTGGAGCTCAAAGGTTATGGAACCTGGAGATTCCAGTAGTATCAGGGTGGTGTTAGCCTGGATGTATTGTTCGACATCGGCCCCGACATTGGGGGGAACCAAGGTGTGGTCGACATTAAACTTAGCGAGGACCTGTCTGCAGAATCGTTGCCCGGGACCATAGGCGTTATCACAGACCAGAATGTGGTCGCCGCTGGCAGTAAAAGCCATGAGTGCTGTCTGGATAGCCGCAATGCCTGATTGAAAGACCCTGGTTACTGCACCGCCTTCCAGTTGCCGCATGGCTTCTTCAAATTGTCGCTGGGTAGGGAGTCTGTCTGTACCGTAGGTGATCCCCTGATATTGCCCTCTACCGGCCTGTTGTATGTCGTGGTAATTGTCAAAAAGCACTGTTGAGCCTCTGTACAGGGGAGGGTTAATGGTTTTCGCCCTGCTTTTGTCCCTGTCAGACCAGTTGGTTTCTATCGTTTTTGTTTCGGGTTTCATAGTATTGTGCGCCTTGGTTTGAGAAAGTGTAATATCCGAAAGTTGATTATAAGCCTGATTTCTGTTTTTGTCGGTCAATTTTTCTGGTAAATGGGAGGCACCCCCTTTTTTGTCCAACAAGTAGTGGGGAACAGTGACACGACAAATGTATGCTCTTGCATGAAAAAATCTCATAAACTCAACGATTGAATATTACAATGAATAAATCAGCAATACAGCGTATTCTCGAAGCCATAGAGAATGGAGAAATGAAGGCGGATGATGCTCTGGTTAGCTTAAAGGATCTGCCGTTTACTGATATCGGCCATACTAAAATAGATAATCATAGGGCGCTTCGCAGCGGATATCCTGAGGTGGTCTATGGAGAATTCAAATCTGTGGAACAGGTGACTGATATTTTTCAGGCCATGCTGGGTAAACAGAGTAATATTCTGATCACCAGAGTGAAAGAAGAGATGGCTCCGGCGATACAGAAGATATGCCCGGACGTTCAGTATAACGAGGTCGCGAGAACTCTTTTTTATCAACAGGAACCACTTCCCTTGACCGAAAAAAACATTGTCATTGTGACCGCTGGCACTGCCGATTTGCCGGTTGCGGAGGAAGCCCGGGTTACGGCTGAAGCGCTTGGTAATCGGGTGAAACTTGTAGGGGATGTTGGCGTCGCAGGAATTCACCGACTGTTTTCACAACTTGATGTGGTGCGGGAGGGCAGGGTAGCAGTTGTTATTGCGGGGATGGAGGGAGCGTTGGCCTCGGTGATAGCAGGTCTGGTGGAGATCCCGGTCATTGCCGTTCCCACAAGCGTTGGATACGGAGCAAGTTTTGGCGGCTTGTCAGCGTTATTGGCTATGCTTACCACTTGTGCTAACGGTGTGACTGTTGTGAATATTGATAACGGCTTTGGGGCCGCCTTTGCAGCCAGTCAGATCAACCACCTTAAATTGTAAGAGGTCTACGCAGGAGTGACAAACATCGTGTCTGGGGCCGGGGATATTCGGGAGGAAATCGAAACGCAGGTGAATGCTATTGAATCCTGGCACAGCAAAACAGGGATGCAGTGCCGCGAGATCGAGGTACATTGCGGCTGGGCTTAAAAATGGCCAGGAATGTTTCGCAGTGACTGCTTTACCGCGAGGGCCAGTTGATCTACGGTGTATGGCTTTTTAACAAAATGCGAAGCGCCCAGGCTTTTCATCTTGTCGACTTCTTTGTTTTCTGCAGATCCACTGACAACAATAGCTCTTTGCTCCAGATTTGCTTCCAGCATCTGTTCATACGCTTCTCGGCCGTTCATTTCCTGGTCTAAAACCATATCCAAAAGAACAATATCAACAGAGGTTTTTTTACATATCGCAACAGCATCCCGTCCATTATGGGCCTGGAGCGGGGCGTAACCAAGATTTTTCAGAAGATTGCTGGCGATGATACATTGAGTCCTCTGATCATCGACAACCAGAACCACCTCTCCAGCACCCTTGAGGGCGTTCAGGGAAATTGCCGGGTTAGGTGCGAATTCTGCCTCAAATGTTGACGGGATAAAGAGCTCGAAAGTGGTCCCCTCTGGACCACTTGTAACATTAATGTAGCCGTCGTGGTCATGGATTCTGCTCCAGACAATGGCTAGCCCAAGGCCTGTTCCGCTTCTTCCCATAACTTTTTTTGAATAGAATGGCTCAAAAATGTGTTCGATATCAGTTGAGGAGATTCCCTCGCCGTTGTCAGACACTGAAATTTTTACATAGTCTCCTGCTGCTATTGTTTCATATACAACAAGAGGTTCGGTGAGGTGAATGTTTTCTGTGGAGATGGTAATAGAACCTTTGTCGTCGAGAGCCTCCATGGCGTTGCCGAGCAGGTTCATCAACATTTTTTTAATATGTATTTCTGAACAGTTTATGTTGAGCAAATCACCTCTGAGCTCTTTGCACATTGTTATTCTTGGAAAACGTGCTGCACACTCGAGGTGTTCAAGGGAAGAAAAGTGCGACTCGATAATTGAATTTGGGTTCTTTACAGCCTTTGATGTCGTTGTTCCTCGGGCAATTGAAACCAGATCGGAGACCACAGAGGCGGCTCTTTTTCCAGCTTCCTGCATACCGAGAATAGCTTCGCGGTGCTTATTCTTCGGGTCCATTTCCATAAGAATAACTTCTGGAAAACTCACAATACCGGAGAGGATATTATTGAGGTCGTGGGCGACAGAACCGGCCATGAGGCCAAGAGCTTCCATCTTGCTCGCCTTGGCCAGTTGTTTTTGCAGTACGAGTTTCTCCTGTTCACTGGCTTTCAGTTCTTTTTCCAGTTGAGAGTGATTGATTGCCTTGTCTATGGTCACCGTAAGCGTGTTGTGGTCTATTGGTTTTTTGAGAAAATCGTAGGCTCCATTTTTTATGGCGGTAACCGCAGTCTCCACAGTGGCGTTTCCTGTCATCATAATGACCGGAATCAATGGGAAAAGTGATTTGATGTGGGAAACTATCTGGACGCCGCTGATGTCCGGCAACTCAACGTCAAGGAGAATGAGATCAAAGGCTTGTTCTTCAACGAGTTCGAGAGCTCTTGATCCGTTCGGAGCAATGACGCTTGAATAGTTGTTTGCCAAAAGGATGAGCTGTAAGCTTTCAGCAAATCGTACTTCGTCGTCAACGAGAAGAATATGAGGAGAGACACTCATGGTAAAGTTTCCTTTGCCTTGCTGAGCTTGGAGAAGTTTAGAGGAAGTGAAAGGCTGAAGCGAGTTCCGTCTTCCTTTGTGCTTTCACATTGGATAGTGCCACCAAGGTCCTGCGTTGCCTTGTGAACAACTGAAAGGCCGAGCCCTGAGTGGCCCTGACTTTTGGTGGTCATGAACGGAGCAAAGAGATTTTGTTTGATCTTTTCAGGAAGACCTGGACCTGTATCTTGAATATCAATCACCACGCCTTTGTCCCTGGTATTGTCGGTAATAGGGGCCGAGCGGATTGTAATTGATCCTCCATCCTGCATAGCTTCGACCGCATTCTTTACAAGATTTATGACGATCTGTTTCAGCGTATCTTTATCGGTTGTTATTTCAGCCAAAGAGGGATCAAGCGCTGTGATGAGTTGAATCCTTGCTGGTTTGAGAAGGGTTGCATCCAAAATGCGCAGCATCTGTTCCAGCAGTTCATTAACATTCAGACGCTCGGCCTGAGATGAGGAGCTTGTGGTAAAGTCGTTGAGCTGCTCAATGATCGTTGATATACGGCGGATTTCTTCCTCCAGGATTTCCAGCTCCTGCTGAATCTCCTTTTTGTTTGGAACTTTCAACTCTAATATTTTCAGGTAGTTACTGATTATTCCAAGGGGGTTGTTAACCTCATGGACAACTTTACGTGCGGCCAGCGATGCGGTGGCCATTCGTTCGGTCTGGACCCTCTGTGTCTCTTTTCGCTGCAGGTCATCGAGATGGAGTGCGATGGCGGTTTGGTCTGCAATGAGCTGCATCTGCTTGTGCTGCTGGGTTATGTTTTCGCTTTGGCCGGCCTGGGCGCCAAGAACGATTACCCCGATATGCTCCTTCTTAGCTAGCATCGGCACATATCGTATTGATTCAGCATTGACAATGTTAAAGAGCTGAATATCAGCCAGGTTTTTCTGTTCCTTTCCCGCATTTTTGCCTGAGGTAAGAATTCGCTGGGACACCAGTGACCTGAAAGCGAGGCTGGGTCTGTTGCTATTTGGCAGTGTCCGTCCCTGAATTAAATCTTTATTGGAATTTTCTGAAGAGGTAGCCCCTGACAGAGTGTCTGTTTCTGAATCGTATAGCAAAAAGAAGATAGTCTTGGAGCCGAAGAGTACGCGAATGACCTCTTCGGCGGCTGCCAGGATGGAATCCTTACCGTTTGCCTGAATGAGATTTTGACAGAAACTGGTTAGCAGTGAACTGTTTTCAACCTGCTGGATCAGGAGCTGGTTCGCTTTAAGATGAAGCTCTGTTTCTTCTGTTGTGTCTTTCTGCTCAGGAGCGGATTTTGTTGTTTCCTGGCGCTGCGTTTGGTTTTTATTGGGAACTTGTATTGAGACTTCAAGCTGTTCCGCTATTTCAAATACTTCCGTTTTGGCACCTTCGGTGATCTCTTGCAGCTCCTCCCCGGAGAGTCCCAGCAGTTTTCTCGCAAGCCCGTAATGAGCGACCAACCCTTCACCATTTGTTTCTGATATAATGTCCGCCAGGAAGGTTATTTTTACCAGTGGAAAGCCTTCTTCGATATAGTCTGCGGACTGATGATGGTAGAGTGCTGCGTCAGCGATGAAGGGGCTTATTTTCCAGCTTCTCAGGAGCCATGCGCCAAGCTCACAGTGTGTGACTCCGAGAATTTTTTCTTCTTCACTGCATTCATCTTCCCCGGTACCCAGTTTTTCCTGGATCTCAGTGTATTGATCAGGAAACGCATTGAATGCCACAAGGTGACCTATGTTATGAAGTAGACCGGCCAGGTAGGCCTCTTCCGCATTTACGCTTTTAGTGGCCTGAGCTACGCTTCTTCCAATACTGGCACTGAGCAGCGACCGGTACCAGAAGTGGCCAATATTGAAATTCTTAGAATTTTTAATACTGCTGAAGACCTGTTGTACCGAAGCTGTTACCGCCAGATTTTTAATGGTGCCGGCCCCAAGGTAGACTACCGCCTGACCCAGATCTGAAAAGGTTCTGTTTAAACCGAGATGGGCTGAATTAACCAGACGCAGCACGCGGGAACTCATGGCCATGTCCTGGGCAACAAGAGGGCCGATGTCAACTACCGGGGCTTCTTCGTCATCGCAGAGATCAATTAATTTTACAAGGATGTGGGGGAGAGAAGGGAGTGGTGCTGATTCCTGAATATGTGCAAATATCTGCTCCTTGCTCTTCATTCGCGCAACACCTTATAGCCGACCCTGGCCAGGATAGTTGTGACCAGCCCCCAACGATGAATTCATTTCAACGCTATTTTGGAGGCATGTACGTTCGTATATTTAATTCAGAACAAACAAGAAAAACTCTCAGATTGTAACTGAATTATTGAACCGTTTAAACAACCCGATGTTTTCATAAAAACTCCTATTTGTCAAGGCTTTGAGCCGGACAGGATGTCTGGATTCAAAGAAGAGATTGGTACGATCTGGAAGGAATATACTACATATGCTCATAAAGTCCTATGGTGAGCACTACTTCTTGTATGGTATACTCTTTGACTCTATTTTTCAGCCTGACAGAAATAATTAATTAATTTATTTTAAAAGTGCTTGTTGAAGTCTGTTATATTGCTTGCATGCTTGGACGGTCTAAAATTACAGAATCTTTTCTAACCGATAACAGGTGCTAGTTGAGAAGGTCATCCTGTACGTTTCCGGTTTTTGGCAGGGAAGACGGCCGATCATTTTGGCCAGGCTGGGTGATCTGTTCCAGGAAAATGATGTTTCTCGCCGACTGTGAACCAAACTGTTGCAGTTTGCCCTGTTGCTCGCTGATCTTGTTGTATTCTGATTCTTTGATGCCAAAGATGATCATTCCCAGACTCTTACCGTCAACGACCATGGGAACACAAGCCAGGCCGTCCGAGTCCAGATAGTGGATTATTTGCCGCTCAGCCAGGGAGAGAACATCTGCCTCCCTAGTTTCTATGACGATTTTCATCTCATTGCTGGTAAATGACCTGACGATGACACTCTTTAGAGAGGTAAAAGATAGAGTGATGTCAGGAAGTATCTCCCAGCCGAAACAATCTTGATACCCCACTGCTTGCAGAATTGATGAGTTTTGATCAGGCATAAGACAGAGAGCGTGCTGTATTCCGAACAGCACATGCAGGCCCTGATGGATACGATGAATGATCTGAGCCAGGTTTCTTGTTGGCTCGGGGGTTGGCAGTATTCCCTGGAGCAGCGTGTAATCAATAGCCTGCTTTTTGAAAAGTATGCGGTCGTCTTCTGAGCTTTGTTGTTCAGGTTCATTCATTAAGTCGATCTGAAAACGATCAGCTACCAGGTCGACTTTTTCCTCAGCCTTTGTTATACACTCCTCCAGTTGTTCCATTGAAATATCAAGTATGGCTGTACCCAATTGCAAAGCCTGTTCTTTGTTATCCCGGGTCAGTTCGGTCAATTTGCTGGCGACAGACACTATTTTTACCAGATCAAAGGCAGTGGTTATTATTGACTCAGGTTCGATGTGATACCGAACGGCATCAGCTACAAAGCTGTTGAGATGCAACCCTTGCAAACAGGCTGCGCCTTTTTCTGCATGGTCGCTTCCAAAAACCTGTTGTTCGGCCTTCAGGCTGGGCAGGTCTGTGTTAAAAGTCAGGGGATACTCCGAATAGATTTCAGGTGAGCTGGTTTGAAAAGCAAGTCTACCAATGTCATGGATGAGCCCGGAGAGGTAGGCCTCTTCCGGGTAGGGATAGTTTGTTACCGCCGCCAGTTTTTGGGCAATGACCGCAGCCTTATAACTGTGATACCAGAAACGATTGACAAAATGGCTGTCTGAAATTGACTCTGTCAATGCTTCCTGCATGGTCACACTGGTCAGTAGAGTGGAGAGTGGTCCCGGGCCTATCTTGCTTAATAGCTGCTGGATACTGACAATTCTCCTGGGTTTTTGGGATGGTGATGGGCTGAGCAGTCCCAAAGATTTCAGCATAAGAGCCGGGTCGCAGGAGAACATCTCAAAAATCTCACTTTGCAATAACGCCCCCCTGCTTTGCCTGTCAAGGCAGCTTGACAGGAGCGGGATTGGACTTGGCAGCTTCTGCATGTCGATAGTGGTTCCATCGCTTGGCAATGTGGAATAAATGTCCTCTCCTGTAATCTGTCTTTGCATCTCGGCGTCAGGGTGTCCCGGCCTTTCTGTGCTGATTGTGATGGGTGTCTTCTGGGATGATTGAAGTAGTCTTTCCATGTCTTTTTCTGGCTCCGGTTGCACCACATGGAGTAATACTGTGGGAGATTCGTCCTCCTTTGGCTGTTCAAGGGCCGAAGGCTCTATCTGTTCACTTTCTTCCTGAAGGTTCTCAGGAAGAGAAAGGGCAGATAAAGAAAAATCAATGTCCTCTCCTGTAATCTGTTTTTGCATCTCGGTGTCAGGTTGTTCCGGCCTTTCTGTGCTCATTGTGATGGGTGCCTCCAGGGATGAGCTAAGTAGCCTTTCCATGTCTTTTTCTGGCTCCGGCTGCACCACATGGGGTGATACTGTGGGAGATTCGTCCTCCTTTGGCTGTTCAATAGCCGAAGGCTCTATCTGTTCACTTTCTTCCTGAAGGTTCTCAGGAAGAGAAAGGGCAGATAAAGAAAAATCAAAGGTCTCTTCTGTAATCTGTTTTTGCATCTCGGTGTCAGGTTGTTCCGGCCTTTCTGTGCTCATTGTGATGGATTTCTCCAGGGATGAGCTAAGTAGTCTTTCCATGTCTTTTTCTGGCTCCGGCTTCACCACATGGGGTAATACTGTGGGAGATTCGTCCTCCTTTGGCGGTTTAATAGTCGAAGGCTTTATCTGTTCACTTTCTTCCTGAAGGTTCTCAGGAAGAGAAAGGGCAGAGGAAGAAAAATCAAAGTAACGTTTCCAGAATTCGCCAAAGTCGGAAGATTTTTCTTCGATGGTATTTCTGAACAACAGTATCGATACCAGCGATCGGATACACTGAGATCCAATGGAATTGGGATAGAGATGAAGAAGGGGTTCCTGGTGTTGGAGGGCAGATTCAAAATGAGTGTCGCGTAGCACTATTCCGGCGGGTGCTATATCAATATCAAGGTGACTGTCGACCGCATTCTTAAACCTGAGATACGTTCGTTTGGACGTTGGTACATCCGCACATTTATTCACCAGGACCTTCACTGTTCCGGTATATCCATTCTTCGCCATCACTTTGATCAGTGCATAGGCTTCGGTGAGGGATGTTGCCTCGGATGTTATGACAACAATAGTCTCGCTGCTGGCAAGGCAAAAGGCGATACCACTCTTGGAAATTCCTGAAGATGTATCTATAAAGAAGTAGTCGTAGCCGGTGAGTTCGGAAAAAGAGGAGACCAGGGCCGCTATCTTATTTGGTGCCAGATTAGCGATTTCTTCAATACCAGAGCTTCCCGGTATAATATCAATACCGGCTGTTGAGTGGAGGATAATATCCTGAAGCTTCTTATCTCCCAGAATAAAATCGTCAAAGGTAGCCTCAGGACGTAGGCCAAGAAGAATAGCTACATTGGCCAGGCCGAAGTCAGCATCAAAGAGACACGTGCGATAGTCTCGACTGGAGAGTTCCAGGGCCAGGTTAAGGCTTATGTTGGTTTTGCCAACCCCGCTTTTACCGCTTGTTATAACGATCGTTTTGGTCACAGCTATCCATTAGAAAAAAATTCCATCATGCGCATGATGAGTTGTGGCTGCACTGATATTGATCACATACAAAAAAGGATATCACACTTCACCTCAATTTTGCAATTTTTAGCTTTTACTTACCAACTTCACCACATTCAATGAAAGCAGTGGGCCAGGCTGCAGTCCCCCCGCGGCATGGGCGGAACCAAGAGGCCTCATGTTACTGTTACCCTGCCTGGGCTATTTCTACTCTGTTTCTGCCGTTATTTTTTGCTCTATAAAGCGCCTGGTCACTCTGACTAATAAGCGCTGACCTTGACTCAAGCGTTGATCTTGACTCGGAGTTCTTTCTCATCTCACTGCTTGCCAGGCCAACGCTTACGGTGACCGAAATGGTCAGGTCATTGTACTGAATAAGCAACTGTTCAACACCGCGGCGTACTCGCTGGGCAAGAACTTTTGCGCTTACCGTGCCGGTTTCTGGAAGTATAACAGCAAATTCTTCACCACCGTAGCGGGCAACTATATCACATTTGCGAACCAGTTTAACCAGGAGCTGACTGACATTTTTGAGTACCTCGTCCCCTGTCGGGTGGCCGTAGGTGTCGTTTACTGTCTTGAAATGATCAATATCCAGGAAGAGGAGAGAAACCGGGTGGTTGAAACGAGTGGCTTTCTGGAGCTCCGCTTCAAAGACTTCCTGAAAGTACCTGTGGTTGTACAGTCCTGTTAAGCCGTCTCGGAAGGCAAGTTTTTTCAGATTCTCATTCGCTTCTTTCAGGTTAAAGGCGAGTTGTTCGGCATGTTGTTTGGCTTGTTTTAATTCAAGAACTATCTGTTCATAGGAAAAATTCAAACGACCGAGTTCATCGTTGGCTTCCTGCATAATCTGGGAGAATGGTTTCATGTCGTCCGGTGGGATGTTAAATAATTCCATTACTTCCTGAGTCTTTTCCCCAACCGAATCGATCAGCTCTGCGCTCTGCTCTGGGGTGAACTGATAGGTCTCAGCTAAGCCACTATGGACCTCAATGGATTTCCGGTTGCTCTCAGTCCCATAATATATAGCCGATATGGAATCCGCCAGTTGGAGTAGCCGGGCTGTGTCCCGGTACTGCTTGGGTTTCTCCCTATTGTGATGGTAGCGAATCGGGCAGCAGATTGTATCGGAAAGATTCCAGGTTTTGAGTAAATGATACCCGACCTCCGTGTGGTCAAAGCCAAACTGTTCTTCTTCGGTAGCACGGGTGGTTTTGCCGTTGATACGCTTATTGTCGAGCACCTCCGTGTACGCCGATGGATCGGAGAGAAACATAATCAGTACCCCGATATCCTGAAGC
This sequence comes from Desulfocapsaceae bacterium, assembly GCA_033852035.1. Taxonomy (GTDB): domain Bacteria; phylum Desulfobacterota; class Desulfobulbia; order Desulfobulbales; family Desulfocapsaceae; genus Desulforhopalus_A. Next base: position 20,045 of record JAWSVG010000015.1, read on the forward strand.
AGGGAAGAGACAAAAATATCGTCGTCTCGGCTCTGGACTTTTTTACTTAACATCTCGGCTGATACAGCGGAGGTAATGGCCCGCTTCCAGAAAAAATCCAGATCAAAACTTCCCTGTGGTGCATCCTGAAATCCCTGAACGATGACAAAAGAGAGTGCAATATTCTTAAGAGTCTTGGTGCCTATCAGAGCTGTGGCCTGGGAGAGCGAATCTACAGGGTTGGGAAGACTGTAGTAGGACGAGTTGGTAAGTTTAAGTATTCGAGCTGTGAGTGCCGGATCGACGGCTATAATATCGGCCAGTTCGTTGAACGTACTCTCATCCTGTCGGACTGCACTGAGAATTTTAAGAGCTATAGCGGGGGGGGAAGGCAGCTTGGTTTTTTCATTAAAAAAATCCTGTAACATTGTCATCTACAGACTCCATTTTTTACAAATATATCGAATTTCCAAACAGTGGAGAAAACAAACCACCTAAATTTTGCAATTGCCAAGTTTGCCGAAGATGCGAGGCGGCGTACACGCAGGCATACTGTAGTACTTCAAGTGTGCGCAAACAAAGCAGGTTCGGTAAAATCGGCAAGTCCAAAGGGTGGCAGGCATGGGAAAATGCTTTTTATTACAACTCACATAAAAAGTGAACTTATATTCCATTAATAGAGCATCTAATTCGCTGATAATATAATAACTAAAAGCATTTTCTCATGTTTGATATGCAATATTTAGGAACCATATTATCATAGCACACAGAAATACAAAACAAAGGAAAAAGTGTGGTGAAATTAAGGATTACAGGAGATCTGGAAGTGGGATCTTGCTCAAGAGGAGGTCATGCTGAGAAATATATCCTGGAGTTCTTTACGACGAGATTGGATTCTTTTTATAATTTGTTCCACACTCCTCAAAGAAGGAGCGGCACGGTGACTTTTAATGTGTTCTTTCTGGCTGGCGCAAATATACCATGTGCAGATAAAGGGCCTGGCAGCACGATGGACAGTACAGCCAGATGATGCCAACTGGGAGCAGGCACCGTTTATGTCTCTGCTTATCTGGCTGCTGGGGAACATACCGGTATTCAGATAAATAAAGAGCAGGTCTTTGAGGTCATACCAGACAGTGGCTCTCATGCAGCAAATCTCACTGCACTGGGTACATGACTGAGTGCAGAGCTCGTTCAGATCTTCTTCTATTGCAACAAATTCTGTACTGATATTGAGGGCTATACGTCTCAGTTTTTCCGAGGTGGTACCTTGAGTTACGACCTGGGAAAACAGCATTTCCAGGCGGAGCCAGTCCTGTTGATTCTGACTCAGTTTCTTGGGATCCTCTGTTTTGTTGATTGCGGCCATATTCGGTTTTGTCGCTCTCCTGTTATGACACATTTCCAGGGTGTAATAGATGAGCCCATTGATGTACTGTTTTTTTACCCAATATCGGCGTTATTCGGAAAAAACAATCCTCGGAGGTAAGCGACGATTCCGATATCAACTGTATGCCTGTGGTTGTTTTATCCGAATGCCTTGATTTCGAACAAAACACCTAGTAAATCAACAGACTCATAAATTTGACTTGCCACTGGTTTGTGACATAGAATCAAACCATATAGGGCCTATTAAAGTAGGTGGCATGCTGCTTGGGAAATTATTTGGAGTCAGCATCGGCTGAGAGTTTAAAGATAACACATACCAGAAAGGACGGCTTATGCAACAGGTTCTTCTCGTTGAAGACAGTGTCATGTTCGGGCGCCTGGCAAAAAGTAAAATTGAAAAAGTATTTGGCGTTCCTGTCATTTGGGCACAGACATATAGGGAAGCAGAAAAAATTTTGGCGACCACAAAAGACGGTTTCTCCATGGCTCTTCTCGACTTCAATCTTCCTGATGCACCCAACGGTGAAGTCATCGACAGGGTTGTTGAAGAGGGCATTTCATCGCTTGTCTTTACTTCAAATATGACTGAGTCCGTGCGGACGCTTGTCTGGTCAAAGAAAGTTGCCGATTACATATTAAAGGATGACCCCAATAGCCTTGATTATATAATTACAGCCATGAAAGCACTGGAAGAAAATCAGAATACCCTGATACTGGTGGTGGACGACTCGAGTATGTTCCGCCAGGCTGTTTCAGAATTATTGTATATCCATAAGTACAGAGTAATCACAGCGACGAATGGTGATAGTGCCTTAGGAATCCTGGAACAGCATCCGGAAATTGATCTTGTTATTACCGATTTTAATATGCCGGGTATGGACGGCTGTCAGCTCTGCCAGAAAATCAGAGCGAAATACAAACCCGATGACGTCGCAATTATAGGTTTTTCTTCTGAAGAAGACCGGACCCTGGGCGCAAAGTTTATCAAAAATGGAGCCAATGATTTTATTGTCAAACAATCTTTTCTGGTTGAAGAGTTCTATAGCCGGGTGAGACATTGCGTCGACAACATTCATCTCATCGCTCAAATTAAAGAGGGTTCTATTCGGGATTTTTTAACCGGTCTGCACAACAGACGATATTTCTTTGAAGCTGGTGGCAAGCTCTTTGATCAATGTTGCGAGCGAGGCGAGAACCTCGCCTGCACCATGATTGATATAGATTTTTTTAAAAAGGTCAATGACAGTCATGGTCATGATATAGGTGATGTTGTTCTCCAGAATTTTGCCAATCTGCTTACCAGTTCTTTTAACGAACATGAGATTGTCGCACGGATTGGTGGAGAAGAGTTTTGTGTACTGAGCGCTGACGTTCAAAAAGATGACGTTATCGAAAAAGTTGAGAAGTTCAGGCAGTTGGTAGAATCGACACCTGTTACTTCTCTTGAGGATGGAAGGCCGTTGTCGGTAACGACGAGTTTGGGGCTCTGTATGTCCATCGGCGAAAGTCTGGAGACCATGATGAAAACTGCTGATGAAAAACTCTATCAGGCCAAAGAAAGAGGCAGAAACTGTGTGCTATTCTGATTCTCTATATCGTATAACATAGATAGGAAGTTCGTACGTTTATCGTGAAATGTTCGCGGTGAGCCTGGAAGGAGCAGGGGTTCTAGTCTGTTTGATCAGCCCTGAGTTCAGGCTATTCCTTGACCGATCCTGCCAGCAACCCCTTGATGAAGTATCTCCCGAGAACGATATATAGCATCAGTATTGGCAGTGCCCACTTCCTGGAAACTTCCATTTGGAAAATATATATCCATTGAGTGCGCCAAGGACGGTGGAATAAAACGTGGCCCTGATGGTGAGAATAATCGATTTCACAATATTGGGGCGAAGGAGCTCAAAGGCATCCCCAAAACTGGCGTAATTCATGGTGGGCGGAAGTGCCCAGGATTGTGGGAGGTTAATGTCACCCGGCAGTTTAAGAGCAGTTACCGCAGTGAGGTATACCAGAGCCAGGAGGATAAGAGCGCTGTAGAGTGCAATGTGGTGGATAAAGACGGTTTGGTTTTCATTTCTCAGCCCTCCTCTGACAACTGTTACTCACCAGATAGGGGATAATAAAGGTTGCTGCTATCACAAACAGAATGATAGCTATGGCTGCTCTTTTGGCAGTCGTGCCATTTTCAGACTGAAAGCCATGTTGTCAAAGACACTCATATGAGGATACAGGGCATAGTTTTGAAACACCCTGGCAACATTTTTTAATTCAACCTGGTGGGCCATAATGAAAACTCCGAAGGGTGGGTGTACGGTAATCTAGTAGGTTGTCCGAGAATGGCCTTTCGGAGTCTGCGCTTACCTGCCCAAACTCTTCGGACTTGTCAAAAAATAATGATCGCAGATAGCGTAGACTTCGATATCAAATATATGGCTGCGCTTATTTTGTGAAAAATTCTCGATTTTAACCAAAAATCCTATTCTCGGACAGCTTCCTAACTGGACTCTCTGATGATCAATTCCGTTTTGAGCGTAATGGTCTGGTTCTCAAACTGCTCAGGTGCATCTTTAAAGGTTTGCAGCAGGAGGCCTGCTGCAGTTTGCCCAATCTCAAAAGCCGGCTGCTTGACGGTTGTCAGCCTGGGGCTTACAAGTTCTGTATTGGGGTTGTTGGAAAAACCCACAAGAGCGATTTCATCGGGAATAGCAATACCGTAATCCTGGATATAAAGGAAGACGCCTAAGGCCACCGGGTCGTTGACCGCAAAAATAGCGTCCGGCTTAACGGCAAGGTTGAGTAGTTGCCGCCCAGAACGGTACCAGGGCAACAAAGGAAGAGTTCTGAAAGAGAATTTGTCTGTCCTCTTTAAGCTCTCGCTACAGATACGTGTACACAGCATGCAGTTGTCATGCTTTTGCATGTACGCCTTCTGCAGCCTAGCTTCATTGGCTGGGATTGTCGGAATGGTTGAGTTGGCCCATACCTGCCCATGGGGATGCGGATTCGAGCAACCCATCATCAAGCCTCGGCTTTCAAAGATCTGAGCGTGATTTATGTGGTCAGTGGAACCAAGGGTGCTGTACTCCTGTCTCCAGGTCTCAATCACCCTTTCAATAACAGGATGGTCCATTCTGGCCATTGTCAGGTCGTGACGAGGTCTGTAGCAGATGACCCGGCAGGTTCCTGACTCAGGCTCTGCCCGTAACAGCTCGTCTTCTTTGGCAGGCATCTCCACCCGCGGATCTCCTGGAAGAAGAGCTGCACAATCATTTGTGAAGGTGAAGGTCTCGGTATAGGGAGGGGTGTTTTCACCGCCTGCTCGTGTGTTATTCGGGCAGAGATAGCAGTTCGGGTCGTATGCAGGTGCTTCTTCCTGACCAGTCTATGGTCTCTGGGTTCTATGGGGTGAGACAAGAATTCACTCTCCTGTGAGGCGATTATATCGACGGTGGGGAGTTGAATGCCAGCTATCCTCACAGTGGCTAAAAAAGAGAGAAAAACGTTCTATGCAAACGTTTGCATTAATAAATATAATGAAAAAGCAACATTTTTGTCAAAAACTTTCTGGTGATTGTCAGTTTATCTTAACGAAATGAACAAAATGGTGTAACTCTCAAAAAATGATGAAATTGAAAGCTGGCCTTTACGTTGAGGCTGGGGCGTTGATGGTGATACAACAGAAAATAAATCAGGAGCTGCTATGAGTGAGAAGTCATTTCAGGATTACTACCCCGAGTCATACAAACATTGTTATGGATGCGGAAGCGAAAATGACCATGGTTTACAGATCCGAAGTTTTTGGGATGGTAACGAGGCTGTGGCAACCTTTTCTCCGGAACACTACCACCTCTCTTTTCCTGGTTATGTCTATGGTGGTCTGGTTGCCTCTCTTGTTGATTGTCACTGCATCGGTACAGCGGCGGCAGCAGCCTACCGTGAGGAGGGGCGAGAACCGGGCACTCTGCCAGCCTTTAGATATGTTACCGGTTCCCTTCAGGTCGACTATCTCAAACCGACACCGTTGGGGCCAGATATCGAGGTGAGGGCAAAGGTTGTGGAGATAAAAGGTCGAAAGACTCTTCTGGAGGCCGCTGTTACTGTGGATGGGGTGGTAACCGCTAGGGGGAAGGTTGTTGCGATACAAATGCCTGAAAACATGATGTAGGGTGTCTACAGGAATATATTGTCGGCTATATCTCAGGTGTCAGGGGACTATTGGACTGTAATCACTACGAGTGTGATATCATCTTCCTGCTCTTCTGCATCACGAAAACTCTCCACCTCGGACATCAACGCATCTTGTATCGAAGCGGCGGGTTGATCAGCGGTCTCTCTGATCACCCGCATGACATTTTCCTGACCAAAGGCGATACTCGCCTTGTTTCGGGTCTCATAGATACCGTCGGTCCCAATCAGAATGATGTCTCCGCTTTGCAGGCTGTCTAGTACTTCCGTGTTAAAAATAGTAGATTCATCTATACCGAGTACGGTTCCTTTACCATCAAGTTTTTTGAAACGGTCCTGATGTTTTTGATAAAGCAGTGCCGGTTCATGCCCTGCCCTGATCCATTGCAAGGATTTCTTTCTAGGGTCAATTTCCAGAAAGAACATGGTGGTGAAGCTGCAGCTTGGAGCGCAGTCCCTGGAAATAAGCCGATTAATATGGTTAATCAGGTGTCCTGGGGTTGTATAGTTTTCTATGGCCGAGATCAGGAAGGCTCTGACTGTGGTCATGAGCATGGCGGCCCCGACCCCATGACCACATGCATCTGCCACAGTGATGCCGAGTTTGTTATCTGGTAACAGGAAGTAGTCGTAGTAATCCCCCCCCGTTTGATCACAGTAGAGGGAGGTTCCGCTCACATCAAAGCCCTTGAGGTAGGGGCTTTTGGTGGGAAGGAGGTTTTGCTGTACCTCTTCGGCGAGTTTGAGGGAGTGGATCAGTTCAAAGCGATGCCTCAAGCCATCTATCATGTGGTTTGTGTGCTCTGCGATGACACCGAACTCATCCTGGGTGGCGATGGGAACCTTACCTGTCAAATCCCCTCTTCTCACTTTTTCAAGAATGAGTGTCTCATTGTTGAAAAGGATCGTGAGATTTCTTGAATACGAAAAAATGAGGTTGATGACCAGAACAGTGAGCACTCCCATAATAAACAGTATTTCATAAGTGACAGACAATTGAGCACTGGTGATGGCCTCGGGGTCTTGTACAGTGTTTATCAGCCACTCAATATCTCTTGTGAAAACCATAATTAAAATGAGACATACAAAGACGAAGGTCGTGGCTGCAATAAAAGTGAATTTACGGCTTATCGGGGAATACTTAATGGACCTGGCTCCGTAGTTACCGAGCCGCAATGCCTCGAGGATAACCTCCCTCTCTTGGTACAGGGCAGAGTTAATACCAATAAAAAAACCGGCTATGATGCAGCCTATTAACATGGATCCGCTGGTTCCTATGGGGAAATGTAAGACAAAAAACTGGTAGGCAATGATGAGGAACGCGGCACTTATACAAATACCCATTTCCAGAAGAAAAGCCCTTCTCGGTTTCACAAGAGAGGAGGCATTTTGAACAAATCTTTTTAGAGATAACTGACGAATGACCAGCAGTGAGAGAAAGCCCATAGAAATTATTATCCCCAGATACACGGGGGACAGTGTTTCCATGTAGGGTCAGACCTGGCCTCCGTAAAAGGTCAGCGAGAGGATAGCAAAAAGATACTGTATGAAAGTTCTCATGGTGTCATTCTCATTATTGAAGCATTCGAATCAGTGAAGAGTGGTTCCGGGCTGCGTACGAAGGAGCCTTTCAGCTCTTACTCTTAAGGTGCTCAACGCCGATGAGTCTGTTCTGGAGGTTGGAGAAGGTCGTTGCATCGATCATCAACTTTGCTGTGAAATCCTTGAGGCACTCAAGGCACATGGCCGCAACATTCTCTTCCTTGAGGTGCTCAAAAATCCTGGCACACTCGAAGCAGAGGGCATCCTCTTTTTCGCTGAATATGATCGTGTCGGCACTGCCGTTGGCAACGTGTTTGCAGACTATCCACACAGGAACTGATCCGTGTTTTTCGCATGTCTCTTTTTCGCTCATCCTGTACCTTCAATTTGTTCGTCTGATCACTATTGATCGAACCCCGATAACCGGGAAATATGTCGGAATTAGTACCTTTCCACAAACAACCTACAGAAATAATGGTCATTCCTCAAGGATAGATCAACACACATTCCTTTGTTGCACATATTTTATAAATAAAGAGCAAAGAACTTGTTAGAGTGAAGGGGGGGCTATGCATTTGAACTGTATGGCGAGAAACATTAGGTGAAAATCTAGGGTACACTAGGTGATCCGACGGCTATTGTGCTTGCGGCAGAACATTCAACCTTAGCCTTATCAAAGATAAGGCATAAGAGGTGCGGCGTTGACTTACGATTTTGGGTCTGGAACGATTGAAGATTGCTCCCTGTTGTTGAGGTAGAGTTGAAAACAGGGAGCAGATTGTTTTAGGAGCTTGTCCGAGAATGGTCTCTCGGAGTCTTCGCTTACCTGCCCAAACTCTTCGTTATTTCCAAAAAATAATGCTCGTAGATAGCGGAGACCACGAAGTCCCTATTCTCGGACAAGCTCCTAGGCGGCCTTTTGCTCGAGCAACTCGACCTCTTCCTCTGCTTTCATTACCAGATAATCATCAAAGCTCATCATCATATCTGTGAACCCTTTGGGGGTGAGTTCCACAATGCGGTTGGCTAAGGTTGAGACAAACTGATGATCATGGGAGGCAAATAGTGCCACTTCAGAATAGGCGATAAGACCGTTATTGAGGGCGGTAATTGACTCAAGATCAAGGTGGTTTGTAGGTTCATCTAGAATGAGAACATTGGAGTGAGATAGCATCATCCTCGAGAGCATGCAGCGAACACGTTCACCCCCGGAGAGTACAGATGTCTTTTTCATGGCCTCTTCTCCGGTGAATAGCATCTTCCCAAGGAAACCGCGAATAAAAGCTTCGTCTGTTTTTGGCGGTGCAAACTGGCGGAGCCAGTCTACCAGTTCGAGCTTGTCGTCATTAAAAAAAGTTTCGTTTTCTTTTGGAAAGTAGGCGTTTTTGATAGTGACGCCCCAGCGAAAGCTGCCGCTGTCGGGTTCAAGTTCTCCTGCTAGAATCTGAAACAACGTAGTTTTTGCAAGGCTGTTTGGTCCGATAAAGGCAATTTTGTCCCCTTTGTTCACCGTGAGAGTGAGGTCCTTAAACAGGGGAACACCGTCTACTGTTTTTGAAAGACCTTCGATCTCAAGGATAATATCGCCGCAGGGCCGCTCAGGTTTGAAGACAATGTAGGGGTATTTACGAGACGAACTCGGCATATTTTCGATAGTGAGTTTTTCAAGGAGTTTTTTACGCGAGGTCGCCTGCTTGGCCTTGGAGGCGTTGGAGCTGAAGCGCTGGATGAACTCTTTGAGCTGGTCTGCCTTGGCTTTGACCTTTTTGCTCTCTGTCTCTTTCTGGCGGAAGTGGAGCTGGCTGGCTTCGTACCAGAAATCATAGTTGCCGACATAGACCTGGATCTTCCCATAGTCGATATCCGCCATGTGCGTACATACCTGGTTCAGGAAGTGGCGATCATGGGATACGATGATGACGGTGTTATGAAAATGGGCGAGAAAATCTTCTAGCCATTTTATGGATTTCAGGTCAAGCTGGTTTGTGGGCTCATCAAGCAGGAGAATATCGGGGCTGCCGAAAAGAGTCTGGGCCAGCAGTACACGAACCTTGTCGCTACCGTCAAGCTCCTTCATCTTTTTCTGACTCATCTCCTCAGGAATACCGAGGCCACTGAGTAATACGCCGGCTTCAGCCTCAGCTTCATAGCCGTTCATCTCACCGAATTTTGCTTCAAGTTCGGCGGAGCGGATACCGTCTTCATCTGTGAATTCGGCCTTGGCGTACAGTGCTTCACGTTCAGCCATTACCTTATAGAGTTTCTTGTGGCCCATGATGACGGTGTTGAAAACTGTGTAGTCATCGAAGGCGAACTGATCCTGGTTGAGCACTGCAATGCGCTGTCCGGGGCCTTTGGAAACATGACCACTGTCTGGATCAAGGAGGCCAGAAAGTATTTTGAGGAAGGTTGACTTGCCGGCGCCGTTGGCTCCAATCAGGCCGTAGCAGTTATCTGGAGTGAACTTGATATTAACGTCTTTGAAAATGACCCTCTTGCCATAAGAGAGTGCAATATCAGTTGCAGTGATCATGCTTGTGTCCTCACAATAAAAGCCAGAAGGAAACTCCCCGTGGCATAGAGTGTTCAATGTTCAAAAAAGGGGGTGGGAAAATTTAGTATCTTACTTCGTATAAGCTGTCACAAAAAACAAGAAAATCCGGATTCGATTTAATATCATACGATTATAAGCACTCGCAAGGTGCTTACTTACCGTTTTTCGGTGTTAGCTAATCTTCTATGGGGGTGGTTTCGTCTTTGTCTTCGGCAGCGGGGCTGTTTTTCTCAAGCTTACGCTGCTTTTTCTCTTCTTTCTTTTTTTTCTTAGCTAATTCTTTCTGACGTTTTTCGTATGAATAGTTTGTTCTGGCCAAGACTCTCTCCTTAAGTGGTTCGTGTTCGGCATTCTCATTATTCGAGGTATTCTACAAGCTGTACGGTACCAACAAAAAGACCCCGCACAAAATGTGCGGGGTCTTTTTGTCTATATGTCGGTCAGCAATTACTGCTGTACAACATTCGCAGCAGCAGGGCCTTTAGGGCCGTCGACAACCTCGAAGGTTACTCGTGCGCCCTCTTCAAGGGATTTGAATCCTTGAGCCTGAATTGCTGAATGGTGAACGAAAACGTCCTTTCCACCATCTTGCTCGATAAAACCAAAACCCTTAGAATCATTAAACCATTTTACTGTTCCTTCAGCCATCTTGTACTACTCCTTTATACTGGGTCCTAGCTTGAACCCCTTTGTGATATAGCCGAACTATCATCTTTGACAACTCGACTGGAAGTCTGGTTATCCAGACAAAATCATTTGAAAATAAATTATCGCTTTTCACGTTTGCCTACGCCAAAATCAAATGTTGCAGCCTTACTTCGGTGGTTTTTACCACGATTGGCATTATTTGGCTTCTTTCTTTTTGGTATATCTTGTGAAAAACTTGTTCTTTTTGCAGAATGTCTTTCCGACCTTTCCTCTTTTGCAAGAGTCGGAGTCACTTCAAGTTCCATTTTTTTGCCGAGATTACGTTCAATAGAGGCAACCATTTTGGCATCATCATAACTTGCAAAGGTAAAGGCCTGCCCGCTTCGAGTGGCCCGACCGGTACGTCCTGTCCGGTGGGTATAGGTTTCTGCAGTATCAGGTATATCATAATTTATGACATGAGTAATTCCCGATACATCAATACCGCGAGCCGCTATATCTGTTGCCACAAGGATCTTGAACGTTCCGTCCCTGAATCCGTCCATGGCCAACTGGCGCTTTGACTGGGAGAGGTTACCCTGAATTGCGGTTGCACTGAGGTTTGCTTTCTGCAGCTGTAGGGCCAGGCTCTTTGCCTTGTGCTTGGTGCGGGTGAAAACCAGGGTGCTACTCATATCTTTTTCTGCAATGATATATTTAAGCAATGCAGTTTTTTGTGCTTTTGGAATCTGATAAAGCACGTGTGATATCGTCGGTGCCGGCAGGGTATGGTTGATCTGAACCGTAACCGGGTTTCGCAAGATATCTTCAGCCAGATGACGGATCTCACTGGGCATGGTAGCTGAGAAAACCAGAGTCTGCCTGTTCTTTGGTGTCTGCTTGATGATTCTTTTAATATCTGGCAGAAAACCTTTGTCGAACATATGATCGGCTTCGTCCAGGATTAGTGTCTCAACAGCACGGAGATTAAATGCCTTGTCGTTGAGCAGGTCGAGCAGGCGACCCGGACAAGCCACTATAATTTCTGCGCCGGCTCGTACGCCTTTAATTTGTGGCTGCTTGCCGACACCGCCATAAACAACAACACTTCGCAGGCCAGTCTGTTGAGCCATTTGTACAATGTTGTTATGGATTTGTTCAGCCAGTTCCCGTGTGGGGGCAACAATGAGAGCCCGCAGCGTTTTGCGGGGGCCGTCAAGAAGCCGCTGGAGGAGAGGCAGGACAAAGGCTGCAGTCTTCCCTGTTCCAGTTTGGGCCAGACCGAGCATATCGCGACCGGCTAAAACCGGTGGGATTGCCTCTTTCTGGATGGGGGTAGGGGCGGTGTATCCGCAGGCTTCGATGCCTGCCTTAACCTTTGGGTGCAGCTTAAAATCTTCAAAACTCATTACTATTCCTTTGTGTTTCTGTGCGATCCACCAGGGCTGTTCCCTGGTCTTTGATCTGCGGATGCAGCATGATCCGCTCGTTTCTCTATTGCTTGCCTGAATTATTTTTGTCAGCTTTGGTTGTCTGCCAATATGTGCGGCATCTTGAATGTCTTGTATGGACCAATGTCGCGTGCAAAAATAATTACCAGTACTGTAGCAATACTCTTTCTGTTTTATTTTCAGTAGAAACTTCGACGGCAACGGACGATGCTGATGGAAACAACGAGGTTAACGAGGACAACCTGAGAGGGATAGATGCTCTACTTACAGAATTACCAAGCCGACACTCTAGTTGGTATTAAAAAAAAAGCAATATAATAAAGACACCTGGTGTGAATTATTTCCATTTAAATTCAGTTTTCAGTGGAATATCAGGTCTGTTTATTATTTGTAAACCTTTTAGAAAACAGCGTAAAACCTGATTTTTGCAGGGACGAAAGTGCTTGTGGTCTGGTTTTCGAAAAAAAGCACTTAACTCATGTTTACTCATTTGAAAATCGGCATGTTCCAGGATTTTCAGTATGTCTTCATCCTTGAGATTCAGCGCAATTTTTGTTTTCCTGAGGATGATATTATTGTTTAAACGTTTTTCCGGAACAGACAAGGGACCCTCTTTTTTTCCGCGTTTATCACTGATGAAGCCATTGAGAAAGGTGGCCATCATGGTATCGTAACATTTTTGATATGCTGGGTCGTCTTCTTTTTTTAGAAGATTGCTTACGTCTTCTCTGGTAACTTTATGATCTGCCAGTGCAAAAATGGCCATCATTCGCGAGTCACTCAGGTTGAATATAAAACGTATCCGGCGCAAGATGTCGTTGTTGGTCATGTTGTATTCCCGGGTAGACAGTGATAACAATAGCATTGGAGTATCAGTAGATCGTTTCCATTTTATATAGTTCTTCTTCGGTCTTTTTGCAAAGAAGGTTCAACTTCATTGTGATCTGTAGCCGAGTCGCCAGTTGTTTAGTACCTTACTTCGTAAAAGCTGTGATGAAAAACAAGAAAATGCGGATTCGAATGTATATCATGTGGTTATAAGCACCTACAAGGTACTTACTTACCGTTTACCGGTGTTAATTGGAAAAGATCTGTCGAAAACTTCTTTCGTATCCCACCTGGGCAAGCAATTCTATTGCTGACTATGAAAACTTGAAGTAATTTGCTGATCATAGTTGCGTACATTGCCATCCTGGTTGTATTTATTCTATACATAAACATTGTTTAATCAATTATTTCAAAGAGGGCTCCTATGCTAAGGAAATCAATTTTGATTGTTACTGCTGCGATTTTTCTCGTCACAATCTACTGTCAGGCAGGACTGGCTCAGAAAGAAGGGGGAAAATTAAAAGTTGCTTTTGCGCTTCTCTGGACCATTGACGATCAGGGGTGGACGACAGCTCATTACAACGGTATCAAATACCTGCAGGAAAAAATGGGTGACAGGATTGAGGTCTCCTACACAGAAAAAGTTCTGGCTGCAGACGCCGAACGTGTTTTTCGGGATTATGCCCGGAAGGGGTACGACATAATTTTCGGAACCACCTTTGAACATATGGACCCACTGCTCACCGTTGCCAAAGAGTATCCGGATATCAAGTTTGAGCACTGTTCCGGTTTCAAGTCCTCAACCAATATGCGTAATTATTTTGAACGTATGTACCAGGGCGAATACCTGGCAGGGTATATGGCGGGCTTGATGGGCTTTAAAAAGGTTGGTACTGTTGCTACGCAGCCTATCCCCGAACCGGTTCGAGGCATCAATGCCTTTACCATTGGTTTGAAAAAAGGTTTGGATGAAGCGGGAGTGGAGTATGACGCTGATAAACTCAATACCGTGGTCTGGTTGAAATCCTGGCGTGACGCTATCAATGAAACCACACTGGCTGAGACGCTGATTGCCCGTAAACATGACCTTATCCGCCAGATGGCTGACACTCCTGACTCTGCGGTTGCAGCCTGTGCTTCTGATGTTCCAACCGTCGGATATGGTGAAGATGTGGTCAAGTACGGTGCAGACTGTGCCCTGGTATCAACGACCTGGAACTGGGGGCAATGGTATGTCAAAGCAGTTGAACAGGTGCTGAACGGCACCTGGACCAATATACCGTACTGGGGAGGGATGGAAGACGACGGTATTATTCTTTCATCATTTAATAAAAGTGTACCAGTCGATGTGAAAGAGAAGGTATTTGCAGAAAAGGCAAAGCTTGAGAAGGGCAATGATACAATTTTTGCTGGCCCCTTATTGGACCAGAAAGGCAAGGACTTGTGGAAGGAGGGAGAACAGGCCTCGGACCAGGACCTCCTGACCATGCGGGTGCTTGTTAGAGGTGTTGCAGGGAAACTGCCGCAATAAAAGGGAACTGAAATAGGGAATCTATGCTGCGCCGCAACTGAATGGTTAAGGCACAGTTTGCTTTTAGCAAGCACTCACAAGGTACGTATTTACCGTTTACCGGGGTTAGGCTATTCGGAAAAGGATTGAGCATGGATGTACTCGACAGTAAAGAATCCGGGGAAAAATATCTGCTTGAAGTAGATGGACTGGATTACAAGGTGAAGCTTCCCTACGTGTTGGTTCCTGCCGGAGCTGGAAGTCTTCGTATTGCCTCTTTTAATCTCGTCGGACAGACCAGGCTCAATAAAGACCTGGGCCTGCTGCTTGCTGAACAAATACGCTCATGCGTGGCTGAGCCATCTTCTGTGGTGATTCTTACGGCAGTGGAAAAGGCCCTGCAGTTGACCCAGGTAGTTGCATCTGAACTTGGCATTGAGGCCGTGGCTGTCGCTTATAATCGCATCAAACCTCATATGGAAGTTGAGCGCAGGCCGGTTATTCAGGTGGGTGCAGACTCTATAACCAGCGGAGGTAAATTTCTTGCCGTCTATGAGCGTGATATGGAGCTGCTTAAATCCGCTGAGAACGGCTATGTAATCATCGATGATGTGGTGAGCACCGGCGGTACCATGATGGGTTTGTATGAAATCCTCGAAGAAGCTGCCGCCCAGTCGGGTCGAGGTGTTCCCCAGGTACATGGTATATTCTGTGCAGCCCGGGAAGGTAGCGCTAGTCCTCTTTTGCCGGCGCCGGTATACAGCCTTGCCGAGCTGCCAATACCTCAGGCCGTCTCAACCGAATAATGTCGGCGCCGGTAATCGCCCTAAAAGGCATCACTAAATATTTTGGTCCTGTAGTGGCCAATCATGATGTGGATTTCAGTTTCCATTCAGGGAGGGTGCACGCCCTACTGGGGGAAAATGGTGCAGGAAAATCCACCCTGATGTCAATCCTTGCAGGGCGCTATGCCGCTGATTTTGGGAGTGTGGTCGTCAAAGGTGAAGAGGTGAATTTTTCCTCTCCGGCCTCTGCCCTTGAACATGGTATTGGTATGGTCTATCAGCGGTTTATGCTGATTGAGTCCATGACCATTGCAGAGAATATCTCCCTTGCCGCTTTTAAAAATATCAGGCAAAGCGATACACATCAAATAATTATAGAGACTTGTAGGCGATATGGACTGAGTGTCGATCCGGAAAAATATGTGTACGAACTTTCCATGGGAGAACGACAGCGCGTTGAAATAATCAAACTCCTCCTGCTTGATGCAGACGTTCTTATCTTTGATGAACCAACTGCCGTCCTCACGCCACCGGAAATTGATTCTTTTTTCGAGGTAATAGACAAACTTCGCAGTGATAATAAAGCTATTGTCTTCATCACCCATAAGCTTGAAGAGGTGTTAACGCTTGCAGACGACATTTCCATAATGCGCAAAGGCAGGCTTGTACTTTCCACCAGAGTGGATAAGCAGCAGATCTCCAAACAGCAGCTGGCACGACTCATGGTCGGACGTGATGTGGTGCTGCGTGTGGATAAAGAAATACTTCCGCCTGGTGACGCAATTCTCTCTGTAACGGATTTCTCAGGAGACAGTGTGCACGGTGGAACTTCTTTTAGAGATATCACCTTTGATGTTCGCCGAGGGGAAATCTTCTCTATTATCGGTGTTGCCGGAAATGGACAGAGCGCTCTGGTGGCTACTTTGACTGGCCTGTCGAAGGCGCGGTCCGGTGAAGTCTGTTACTTGGGAGAGAGCTACAGCACTGAGGCCTGGAAAAAAAACAGGAAGTTGGGGATGGCATATGTACCCGAAGACCGCCATCATACCGGTTGTGTCGGCTCCATGTCTATTGCTGACAATTTTGCTCTCACCAGATTATCTGCGTACTCAACAGGATTTGGTGGACTGACGCTCGATAGAGAAAGAATGATAGCAGATGGGGAAAGAGCCGTGGAGGATTTCAGTATTAAAGCGGAGTCCTCAGCAGACACTGCAGGCTCGCTCTCGGGCGGAAATCTGCAAAAGATGATTCTGGCGAGGGAGCTGGCAAAAAAACCTCAGCTCTTTATTGCCGAACAACCAACTCAGGGCCTGGATATTTCGGCCACAGAAGACATCTGGCAGGCGCTGCTCGCCTGTAGAAAAGAGGCTGGTATATTGCTGGTTACTGGCGACCTGAAAGAGGTACTTTCCCTGTCTGACCGAATTGCAGTAATGTTCAACGGTCGCATTCTTGAGATCATTGATGCAAAAGATGTGGAGGGTGTCGGGCGTGTGGGCCTCCTTATGGCCGGGGTGCAATGCTGATTGATGGTGTTGCAGCAATGTGCTCTTCTAGGGCGAACTGCTTGCGAGTGTATTATGATTAGGATCGAAAAACAGAGGCAGACTCCGAAACGCGCCACCTTCTATACCATTATAATAGCGGCATGTATCGCATTTTCAGTAGGTGGGCTGATTTTTGCCTGTCTTGGTGTGAATCCTCTTACTGCTTATGGGGCGATGTTCAAAGGTGTGTTCGGTTCCTTCAATTCTTTTTCTGAAGTTCTGGTCAAGGCAACTCCCCTCACCTTCACCGGTCTCGCTGTGGTGGTTGCCGGAGTGATGATGCTGTGGAATATCGGAGCAGAGGGGCAGCTCGTCTGGGGGGGGATATTTGCCGCTGGTACAGCGCTCTTTCTCTTCCCAACAGCCCCGGCGTTTGTTCTCATCCCCCTGGCCATTGTAGCGTCTGCAGTGGGCGGCACACTCTGGGCCCTCATACCGGGAGCGCTGAAGGCTCGTTTTCAAGTCAATGAAATCCTCACCACCCTGCTTTTGAACTATGTGGCTATTATCTATATGGAGCACCTCTTTTACGGTCCATGGCGGGACCCTGCCGGTTATGGTTTTCCCGGAACAGCACAACTACCGGAAGCTGCCCACCTGGTTCGTTTTCTTGGTTCTCGAATTCACCTGGGTTTTCCTCTGGCATTATTCTGCGCGGTTGTACTCTATTTCCTTTTGAATAAATCAATCTGGGGCTATCAGGTCCGCGTTATTGGCCAGGAACAACGGGCGGCACACTATGCTGGTTTTAACGTGAACGGAAAAATACTCACTGTCATGGGGCTGTCCGGTGCCCTTGCCGGTATGGCCGGTATGGCTGAAGTCTGCGGCATCCACTATCGTCTGCAGACCGGGCTCGCGGTGGGCTATGGTTACGACGGTATCATCGTGGCCTGGCTGGCCATGCTCAACCCTCTTGCAGTGCCCTTTGTAGCGATCTTACTGGGTGCCTTGTTTGTGGGAGGAGAGCAGTTGCAGACTGTGCTGGGTTTGCCGTCCACAATCGCTCTTATCCTGGAGGCAGCCTTGCTTTTTGGTCTCTTCTCAGGGCAGGCCATGGTACAGTATAAAATAGTTTTCGGTGGCAGTGGGGCTCAAGATGGGAAAGGCGATGATTGATGACATTATCTTTATCGGCCAGATTGCCATAAAATCTTCTGTGGCTGTGCTCTTTGCAACTATCGGTGAGATTGTTACCGAACGTGGTGGCGTGCTTAATCTTGGCGTCGAGGGCATGATGCTTGTCGGCGCTCTGGCAGGTTTTGCAGCAGGTACTGTGAGTCAGAATCCGTTTGTGGCCGTGGCAGCCGGGACGCTGGTTGGTGGATTGTTCTCACTCATTCACGCTTTTTTTACAATAGCCCTACGTTCAAACCAGGTGCTTTGCGGCCTTGCCCTTACAATTCTGGGAACCGGCCTTGCCAATTTTTTAGGCAGGCCGCTGATCGGCACCGCTGGTGTGCGTATTCGCCCTGTCGATATTCCTTATCTCTCCGATGTTCCCATTGTGGGTGAGATCTTCTTTCATCAGAGTCCCTTTGCCTATGGTGCCTATATCCTGGTCCCCCTGGTCTGGTATATACTCTTTAAGACCCGAACGGGTCTGGTTTTACGAGCTGTGGGCGAGGATGCCGCTTCGTCTGATGCGGCAGGTGTCAATGTCCCCCTGACCCGTACCCTCTGCATATTTACCGGAGGTTTGTTTGCAGGCCTTGCCGGTACCTATCTCTCCCTGTCGTACACTCCTGGCTGGAAGGAATCCATGAGCGGGGGGCAGGGCTGGATAGCTATTGCCATGGTTATCTTCTGCACCTGGAATCCGCTACGTGCTTTTTGGGGGGCAATGCTTTTCGGTGGACTTACCGCGCTACAGTTTTTCTTTCAGGCAACGTCTATGGATAGTATTCCATCTTATGTGCTGAAGATGATGCCCTACCTGCTTACCATCGCTGTACTTGTCGTAGTCACGGCGTCCTCGAAGTATCGAAAAGCGGCCTCCCCTGCTGACCTTGGCATACCCTTTATCAGAGAGCGATAGGGGGGGACGTCAACAGGTGGCCGATATTCTGAAATCACACGTAAAGTTCTCTGGGAAAAAATGAAGGCAATATACGATATTGCCTCATAATGTGCAGTCTTTTAAGTGTACCGTTCAGTTTTAATTTCTGCCTTATGAGCATACATTTTGTTGTCCGCTACAATTATCAAGTTGGGGGCATTGTCTGCGTCTTCCGGGAAATGGGCTTCGCCGATGGCGCCTCCAAGCTTAAGACCTGATGAGTCTATTGATTTCAGTGGAGCAGCCAGGGCCTTTTCAATATTTTTCCTGATGGGCTGGAGGTCGCTGGCGGACTGAATATTGTTGAGGACTGCCACAAATTCATCTCCTGCGTAGCGTGCAACAAAGTCGTCCTGCCTGACGTTGGTGCGCAGTCGAAGCGCGAACTCAATTAAGGCTTGATCGCCCGCGTCATGGCCAAGGCGATCGTTTATCAGCTTAAAATTATTTAAGTCAATAAAGAGAATAGCAAAAGGTATTCCCTGTTCTTCTTCCTGGAATCGCTCTATGGAAGCCTGTAGGTATTGTTCAAAGGCGTAGCGGTTTGGCAGTTCAGTCAAGTAATCGGTTTGCAGTCGGCGCTGCATGGCTGAAAAACTTTTGGCGAGTTCACCAATTTCATCTTTTCTTTGTATTGTTACCGGTTCTTCGATAAGGCCGCTATCCACACGGTTGACGGCTCTGGAAAGAATTTTCAGGTCGGCTGTTACCCAATGTACAATCCACAAACCGAGTAATATGACAGAGATGGTGGCAAGAATACCAACACTGATGGTGCGGATAACATTTTTGCTTATACCCTGCATGAAGTCCTCACTGGGTATG
Source organism: Desulfocapsaceae bacterium (assembly GCA_033852035.1). Classification (GTDB taxonomy): domain Bacteria; phylum Desulfobacterota; class Desulfobulbia; order Desulfobulbales; family Desulfocapsaceae; genus Desulforhopalus_A. The sequence continues at coordinate 39,329 of JAWSVG010000015.1, forward strand.
GCTACGACGTTGATCCATGTCAGTCCTGCACCATCTTCAAATGTATCGAAGGCTACGTGGATATGTTTACCACTCGTGTCTGTGAATGAGAATGTTATTGGCAGAGTTCCGCGTTTCGCGTTGGAAAAGAACGGTACAAGCTGCTTGTAAATAGTCGCCAGGGTGAGATGTTCACTCTCTGCGGCATTTACCCTCGTATTTTGTCCATTGCTGTCTTTTCTCACGTTTGTACTGCAGGAGGAGGCGATAAGGTTACCATCCGGCTCGATGATAAAAGCGAGCCCGTTGGGAGACAGTTCCAGATTACTGACAAAATCGTTGAGTGCCTCAAGAGACATGTCTGTTGCGACAACTCCTTCTGCTTTTCCTTCAGCGTTGAGGACTTGCCTGGCTCTGGTGGCGACGAGATCCTGTGTGCCAAAATCAATATATACGGATGTCCAGGTATCATCCAAAGTTGACTGGCCGGCCTGATACCAGGGGCGGACTCTTGGGTCAAAAAGCTTTTCTTCGACTGAGTCAAACAGGGGGGCACCGTCAATTCCTTTTATCTTATAGAAAGTTCGATGTTTTTTAGAATCGTATTTTATCCGCAGTTCCCCTTCTTCAAAAGAGTGACGGAACACACCTATTGCTTGACCATTTTTATTACCGTAATAGACATAATTGTTGGGATCCATGTGCAGTGAGGTCGCAATCCAAAAGCGGGTGCGGATATCGTCAAGCTCATCCCGAATGTCCTGAGGTGCGGGCATGCCGTCTGGGAATGCTGACTCAAGGGTAGCTACGGAACCAACAACATGTCTGTCAACCGCCTGGCTGATGCGGCTGACTGTTTCTTTGAGGAGATGTTCAGAAACGGTAAGAACTGCCTTGGTTCCAGTGGCATATGACATTGTTCCAAGAGCGATGGCCAGCAACGCCACGAGGGCCACATAGGGAAAAATGAGAACAGATCGTAAAGAGTTGTTTTTCATTCTGCGAGATTAAGCCTCAACTATTAGTAGTGCTTTTGCTACCTTGAAAGCTGCTGTAGTCTATGCATACACCTCTAAAGCACTATCCCACTGGCAATGTATGAAGGGGCTCAAGAGTCTCTGGTTGGGAGTGTGTTTGATGATTACCCAGGAAATATATCAAACAGTAAGTTGCGTGGAAATAAATTGGGCATGTTTACGATATGCCACACTAGTCTCTTTAGGATCAGCGTTCAATGATTTTCTAAATCACACACTAAAGGAGCATTGGTAGATAGTATTTTGTGGAGGAAGATGTTGTTGAAATCTATTGATTTCGAATAACGTCGAGATCGGGCAAAAAAACAGTAAATCAACGGGCTCATTTATGCACTTGTCAAAAATACCGTGACATCACCATCCTGAAAAATATATTCTTTCCCTTCTGTTCTGAGTTTTCCCTGGTCCCTGGCGCTGGCCCAGGAACCAGCCTCGACCAGGTCGCTATAGGGTACGACTTCGGCTCGAATAAAGTGTTTTTCAAAATCGGTGTGAATAACTCCGGCCGCCTGTGGTGCTTTTGTTCCACGTTTTACGGTCCAGGCCCTGGTCTCTTTTTGACCGGTGGTGAGAAAGGACATGAGGTTCAAAAGAGAATACGCTTCACGGGCAAGGCGCGCAAAACCTGACTCGGTGAGGCCTAAATCAGCCAGGAATGCTTCCGACTCTTCTTCATCCATTTCAGAGAGTTCGGCCTCAATTTTTGCAGAAACACAAACCAGTCCATCGCCGTGGCTCTCTGCATAGTCTCGTAATTGCAGTACATATGGGTTGTCAACGGTTGCCGCAAGATCATCTTCACTTACATTGGCGACATAGATGACTTTTTTATTGGTGAGAAAGTGAACTTCACGATCAAGGAGCTCTTGTTCCCGTGGTTCAAGTTCGGCAGTCCTGGCAGGTTTTTCCCCTTCCAGTGCCGATTTAATTTTTAAGAGGCCGCTGAGCCTGGCCTGAGCATCTTTATCCTGGCCTTTTGCTTTCTTACTCTCGCCAACGATTCGTTTTTCAACCAGCTCCAGGTCAGAAAGGATAAGTTCAAAATTGATTGTCTCCACATCTGCTACGGGGTTGACCCCACCGTGCACATGGGTAATGTTCTCATCGTCAAAACATCGCACTACGTGGGCGATAGCTTCGACGCTACGGATATGGCCGAGAAACATGTTGCCAAGACCTTCACCTTTGGAAGCACCTTTGACAAGGCCCGCGATATCAACGAACTCTATGGAAGTGGGGATGATCTTATTTGAAGTGCCCAGGTGAGCCAGGACATCGAGTCGTTCATCAGGTACAGGTACGATGCCGATATTCGGTTCAATGGTACAAAAGGGGTAGTTGCTCGCCTCTGCACCGGCCTTGGTCAGGGCATTAAATAAGGTTGATTTGCCAACATTAGGCAAACCGACAATTCCAATCTTCATCTGGGGAAACTCCTGATTTACTACTGTGGGTGAGGTACGCCGGGTGTCTGCGACTATGGGTCATATGTGCCGTACGTAACAAGTTCAAAAAAGCATGTGCAGCTCCTGAGAGCGGCTTTCTTCCTTAAACTAAATGGACACTTCTGTCCACCTTTTATTTAGTCTTCAGTGAAATAGTTCTTTCTTTGTCTGGAAGGAAATTACGCAACTGTTACGAGTTGCAGGGAACCACTCTGTGTTATCCCGCCCTGAGTTATGCGATCACCTTCGACGATGGATATCAGGTCTCCTTTTCGAATGCAGCCGATCCTGCCAGCCAGTTCCATAGCACGGAAGACCATTTCGTCACGGCTCATTTCGTCTCGTATGATAAGAGGTATAATATTTTTGTAGAGGGTGGCGTGTCGTGCGACACGTAATGATCTGGTTACCAGAATCGACGGTACTTTCCTGCTCCACTTTGACAAGACCGGATACAGCTTACCACTCGGATCTATCAGGAGGGTAGCTGCAGTATTGCTGAATACTGTCACAGATGTGAGGAGTGGATTGCTACTATTTTCATCGATGAGCTGCTCATATTGATCATGGCTGAGATCTGAAAAATGTTCTTCTTCACAAATGATTGAGGCCATCGTACGTACTACATTAACCGGATCGTAGCCGGTGGCTGTCTCCTGTGAGAGCATAACTGCGTCCGTGCCTTCGGCAATAGCCGTACTGACGTCTGTGACTTCGGCGCGTGTAGGCCTGGAATTCGTGGTCATGGAGTCAAGCATTTGGGTTGCAGTGATTACCGGGGTGTTCATCTGCCAGCATAGCCGAATAATTTTTTGCTGGATTCTTGGAACCCGCGCTGCGGGAAGTTCAACGCCCATGTCGCCTCTGGCTATCATAATGGCGTCAGAGGCTTGAATTATTTCCTTGATGTGATTTACTGCCTCAGGTTTTTCTATTTTGGCGACCACCCGTATATCTCTTTTTCCTGACTCGGCGATATACTTCTTAATGGCATGTATTTCCTCTGCGTTTCGTACAAAGGAAAGTGCGACGTAATCCACTGAATGGTCCAGTGCCCAGTTGAGGTCTAGCCAATCTTTTGGGGTAACACTGGGAAGTGAGAGCGGAGTGCTTGGCAGATTCATACCCTTGCTTGATTTCAGTGTTCCACCGACAATTATTTCACAGGTAGCGCTGGCGGCTTCTGTGGAAATAACCTTGAGTTCAAAGAGGCCGTCGTCAAGAAGAATAGGGTCGCCAACACTGAGGTCACCAATTATTTCCGGTGCGATGGTGGAAATTCTCTCGGCTGTGCCGAGAACTTCCTCTTTTTGTATTCTGATGGTTTCTCCTACCCGTAGCTCAATCTTGCCGCCCTGCATAATACCCGTACGGATTTTCGGGCCACAAAGGTCCTGTAGTACTGCAATGGGTTTATTCCATTCTTTTTCCGCCTCTCGTACAGCCTTGAGGGTTTCCTCGTGTTGCTCGTGGCTGCCATGTGAAAAGTTCAGCCTCGCGACATCCATACCTGCAATAATCATCTGCCCCAGAGTTTTGGCTGAATTGCTGGCCGGACCAATGGTGCAGACTATCCTGGCTTTTTTATTGACCCCCGGGTGACTTTTGGTCTGGATAGTATTGAGCAAACCGAAAAGACTTGGGAAGTCAAAAGGTTTTGGCAGCAGGGCCAGCACGTTGCTGTACTCTGTCAAACGATCAATTACATCTCTGTCTTTGTCTGTTGAGGTGACGATAATAATTGGCAGGTGGGGGCTGACAACCTGCATGGCTTCAATGAACTTGAAACCGTCCCAATGGGGCATACGAATATCACTGATAATAACGTCGTAACTGTTGGTCGTCGCCAGCTGGAAACCCTGGTGGCCATTATCAACAGCATCTACGTTATGGCCTTCTTTTTCGAGTCTTTTTGTTACAAGCACCTGGGTGGATCTAGCATCTTCTAGGACGAGTATCCGCATGTTTCTCACCATTGGGAGTTGTCAGGAGTGACGTTTATTTCTTCAAACATAAAGGATACGAAAATTCCAGGTAGCTTTGCAAAGGAAAAATGAGATTTTAATTGAGTAATTACTAGAGTAATTTGTGTGGGTCCTCTTATATACCTTGCCTGGGTTACAGGCAATGAGTATCATAACCCCAGTATTTACATAGGGAAATAGAGGTAGGTCGGTTTTTTTATCCACTGGAAGAGTCGGGGAAACTGGTACTATTTGATTTGTTACTCTAGAGAAAGGATATTGACATGCGCAGTCTGAGCGAAGCGGAGTCAAAAGCACTTCTAGCGGGATATGGTATCCCTGTTGTTAAAGAAGAACGTGTCAATGATGTTGCCGGTGCAATAAGAAGTGCAGAAGATATAGGTTTTCCTGTTGTCGTAAAAGCTCACGGTTCCACCCTGACTCATAAAAGTGAACGTGGCCTTGTTCGACTGGGGCTTATCGGCTCTGAACAGGTGAAGGTTGCTGCTGAAGAAATGGCCCTGGCAGCAGGAGATGAGTTGGAAGGTTTTTTAGTTCAGCCCATGTTACATGGTAGACGTGAATTTGTTGCAGGCATGCTTCGTGATCCTATGTTTGGTCCTGTTGTAATGTTTGGCCTGGGCGGTGTTTTCACTGAAGCGCTCAATGACGTTGTTTTCAGAGGTGCTCCCGTGGATGAGATTGAGGCAGGATGCATGCTTGATGAGATAGCGGCCTCTTCATTACTGGGTTCTTTTAGGGGTGAGCAGCCTGCCGATCGAAAAACACTCATTGATTGTCTCGTAGGAATATCTCGTCTGGCAATTGAGCGTGAGGATATTGCCGAGGTGGACATCAACCCACTCCTTGTCGATCCCGATGGTAAAGTACGAGCTGTAGATGGTCTCGTGGTACTTCGAGACGGCAAAGTAGCCTGCAAGCATCGCCCGGTCATACCACCTGAGCGTTTAAGCAGGATATTCAATCCTGAGTCCATTGCTTTCATTGGGGCTTCAGAAGGCATGGGCAAGTGGGGGCAATCTTTGCCGGCGAACCTTCTGGCCCATGGGTACCCGGGGCAGGTATATCTGGTAAATCCCAGGGGTGGCACTCAATGGGAAAGGCCTGTCTACCGTTCCGTCCTGGATATTCCAGGTTCCGTAGACCTGGCGGTTGTAACTATTCCCGCTTCGATGGTCCGTGGCCTGATCAGTGACTTTAAAGAAAAAGGAATCACTTCAGTGCTGCTTATTTCGTCAGGCTTTTCTGAGACAGGTGAAGAAGGCAAAATGTTGGAGGAGCAGCTTCTTGAAGACGCGAGAGGTGCCGGTATCGTCTTCCTTGGACCCAATACCATGGGGATTCAGAACCCTCATGCGAAGATTATCTGTACGGGTGTTCACACCACTCCCAAACCGGGGAGCACTGCTCTTGTGTCGCAATCCGGAAACATTGGGGTGCAGTTGCTGAGTTTTGCGGAAAGCCAGGGGCTGGGAATTCGTGCTTTTGGCGGAAGTGGTAATGAAGCGATGGTTTCCATTGAGGACTTTATGGAGACCTTTGAGGTGGATGAAAAGACCCGGACAGTTCTGCTCTACTTGGAGAGCATTAAGGACGGCAGGAGGTTTTTTGAATCGGCAAGAAGGGTAGGCAGACAGAAACCTGTTGTGGTGTTGAAAGGTGGACGCACTGAGGCGGGTGACCGTGCAGCTGCCAGCCATACGGGGGCACTTGCAGCCAACTTTAAATTATTTGAGTCACTTTGCCGTCAGGCAGGAGTTGTTTCTGTGCATCAGCCACTGGAGATGCTTGATGCCTCGGCAGTATTTTCTTCCCTGCCCTTACCTCAAGGTCGCAAGGTAGCGATAATGACTCTTGGTGGGGGGTGGGGAGTTGTGACCAGTGATCTGTGCAGTGAACAAAACCTGCTCGTTGAGCCGCTTGACGAGGAAATGCTCGGAGTGCTCAATGGAATGCTGCCAGCTTATTGGAGCCATACTAATCCGGTTGACTTGGTAGGTGAAAATGACTTGGAATTGCCAGTTAAGGCTCTTGAGGCCATGGCTGCCTGGGACGGTTGTGATGCAGTGATACACCTGGGTGTCTCAGGACGTTCACTTTTCCTGGAGAAGTTGCTTCGTGCTGTGTCGACTGTGGAACCGGGGCGTGAACTCAGTGATTATCAGCATCTTATGGACAGTATGGACCAATGGGAACATCAGTTTATCAACCATTCGGTATGTTTGATGGAAAAGTATCAGAAGCCGATCCTTGGCGTAACACTCACGGCTGATCCGAAGATCAAAGTTATCTATGAGGTGACTGACTGCAGGTATAATGGGGTTTTCTTCAACAGCCCTGAGCGTGCAGTGACTGCTCTTGGACATATGTGCGAATACCAGGACTTTCTTGAGTTGGAACGTAGGAGGTTCTGATCTGATTTCTTTATGAATCTTGTATTTACGGTTGCCGCCTATTGTAGGCTGATCTGTTGTGGTTGTTCAGCCCGCTCGCTCGTCATCTCCTCTGGAATGTGGTTCCAGTGCCAGGGCTCCCAGGGGGCCGCTGATCCTGTTTCCGGGTAGGTTTCAAAAAAGTCGTATCCGGACGCATTTTTCTTAAGCCATGCGTAGGCGCTGGTGGAGGCAAATTTCCAGTTGCTGGGATAAAAGTCCACTACAGTTCCAAGCATGTGTTCGGAGTAGCCCGGAGGTGCCACATAGCGGATGAGGTCGTCAAAACTTCGCCCGGCTTCCATCAGTTTTACAAAAATCCTCGTTTGGTAACCGCGACTGCGGTAGGCTGAGTGGGCCACGAGATAGACACCATCTTTTTTCGCGTCTTCTATCATCCCTGCAAGAACACCCGCAGTCTCTTTTAATACATACAAAGCACTGCCCTGCCATGTTGCATCTTTTGGAATTGGTGCAAAATCGTCGAAGATGAGTGTTGGACCATTTATTTTTTTTCCTTTCCATTGCGGAGGAATTTTATAGAGAATCCCGTTTATGGTAACCGTTTCTTCCGAGGAAAGGCGGATAATTTTTGAAGTGTTGTCAGAATATCTGATCTTCATCGGCTCATTTGCACAAACCAGTCTGTGGGGCAGCAGTAAACAGATACTGGCAGCGATAAACAACCAAATACATTTGTGATTATAGACACATGAAAATATTTTCATACTGATTACTGCTGCCTTTTGAGGAGTACGGCAGCTCCACAACAGAGAAGCGAAGCACCAAAGACTATCCAGTGAACTGAGGATATTGCCTGGGCGACTGCATTGTATAGTATATTTCTGGTTTCTTCAGAGAGAAGGGCCTGAAACTCAGGCTGAAAAAGGTTTTCCATGCTGTCGAGCAGGGACTGTATGACAGGTGGGGGAACAGTGGCAGCCGAAGCTTCAAGGTTGTTTATCAGCTGGGTGGTTACAACGCCACCGCAGATGCCGACACCGATAGTTCCTCCCAGAGTTCTGGAGAATTGGTGTAAGGAGGTAGCTATACCAAGGTTGGCTTTTGGCAGACTCGCCTGCACCAGGAGCAGGGAGGAAAGAGTGACAAAGCCCATGCCGATTCCCACCAGCTGAAAGACAAGAAAACAGGTGAGAATAGAAGTCTCTGTTGAAAAGGACAGCATGATGATGCTGGAGAAGATGAGTAACAGTGCACCGCTCACCGTTGCAGTCTTACCTCCGGCACCTCGTGCAAATCGGCCTAGAAAAAGTGAACCGAATGACCAGCCAAGGCTGAGCGACAACATCGCAACAGCCACCTTCATGGGTGTTTTGCCTAAGGCACCCTGGATGAAAAGAGGTGCGTAGGCGAAAAGAGAAAATATGGCAAAGCTGCTGAAAAACGTGGCGATATTCCCGGCGGCAAAATTGTGGTTCTTAAAAAATGTGAGGTCAATCACAGGGTCTTTAGCTCTTTTTTCTACGTAATAAAATACCAGGACAAAAAGAGCCGATAAGGTACAAAGGGTAAAAATCTCGAGTGAGTACCAGGCATAGTCACGGCCGCCGACAATGAAAATACTCAAAAAGCAGAGAATAAAGCATGAAAGAGAAGCAACACCTGCAAAATCGAGGTCCACGTTCTTTTGAGGCTGTTGTTCGACTTTGAGAAAGAGGCCTATGCCAGCAAGGCAGATAAGCGCAATTGGTATGTTGATAAAAAAGATCCAGCGCCAGGAAAAATAGGTGACAATGAATCCCCCGAGAGTTGGCCCCACAAGGGAGGCGATTCCCCAGATAGAACTGGCAAAGGAGAGGGTTTTGGCCCGCTCCTCTGCTGGCGATATATCCGAGAGAACTATGTATACCAGCGCAAAAATGCCCCCGGCACCGACACCTTGAAAAATACGGGCTGCGACCAGAAAAGACATGGAGGTTGCAGTACCCGCCGCAGCAGATGCAAGCAGAAAGAGCATAATTGAAAAGAGAAAAATATTTCTGCTGCTGTATACGTCTGATAATTTACCTATCACGGGAAGTGATACCGCTCTTGCCAGGAAATAGGCTGAGTAGACCCAGCTGTAGAGATGCAGGCCGCCAAGTTCTACTACTATGGTAGGCATTGCCGCGGTCATGACCAAGGCGTCCAGCGCACCGAGAAAGAGGGCCAGCAGTGCAGCGACAATTATGTAGGATCTCTCCTTTCTGGAAAGAGTATTGTTCATGGGTGGAGCGGCTCCTTTACTGGTGTTGAAACAAGGCTAAATGCAGTAAAAATACTGTGCCGGTGCAGGTAATGGGAGCTACTGTACCACTTATAGGCAGTGAACAATAGTACCTATCTCCGGTGGACAGTCAATTGCAGAATTTAGCCCGAAATTTTCATCAGTTCAGGTGGCGTCAAGTTAAAAGTTTTTGGCAGTAAACTATAATTGGTTATGTTTGCTGCCAAAATACTGTATGAGTTGGCGTCGCATGGACTGAGCTTTGCTGAACATTGTGTAAATCGGGGTTTTGCTTCAACAGGACCGAAAACCAAACAGCTACTAGCCTGCGGTCAAACTGACACAATGTTCATGAGAAATGCGGGTTAGGTACAAAAAACGCCATGTTTATGAGATGAATTCAAAATAGTTGGTGAGGGTACCTTGAAATATAAAGGCGTATGAGAAAGCTGAGTTACCTGAAAACTTCTTCAATGGATCGGGCCAGATCATCGTGAAATTCGCTGGCCGAATCATACAGTACCTGGGCTCCGGCG
>JAWSVG010000015.1:48991-87247 GCA_033852035.1 Desulfocapsaceae bacterium
CTTTCAGGTCAAGTGTCGAGTAACCCTGCATAAACATCCGGTTGCCGTCTACCAGATCAAGCATGCGGCCTTCTTTTTCCGGGCTGCGATTAGCAGGTCATATACCTTGGGGACCCACTGCTTGGGTTGATTGTCTATGCCAAAGCGGCCTTCCTTGGTGTAACCCACTACAAGGAAATATCTCTGGTCAACATGGATGATGTCTCTGTAATCAATTCGGGTGAAGTTACTGGTGTCACAATATATTCTCGGCTGTTTGCGAAGGCTCTTGGTGGTGTTGTGCTGTTTGAGTCGAGGCAGAATGTGGGCGGGGAACTGGCTCCAGGCTCCCATGTCTTAACCCACTTTCCAGGTAGTGAAATCGTTGCAATGCCTGGCAAGGGCATTGGAAATGGAGCCAAAAAGGAATTCTTCTGCCTTGGAGACACCACGCTTTCCTGTCACTACCGTGCCGAAGTTTCCCATTCGTTGTGCTTCCAGGAGCGTCTCGCTGATGGTCTTTCCCTCGGCCATGATTTTTCTCCTTGATTGAGGCAACAGCATGAATCACACCTTCTCCAAAATTACTGTTGTTCCATCCCCGGGTTCCAGCATTCCAACAGTTTTATCAGCTGGACCATAGTGTGATGGGTGGGCACCGAAATTCCTTTTTTTGCAGCATATTTGCAGATTGCTCCATTCTGTGCGTCTATTTCTGTGGGGACTTCGTTGAGAATGTCCTGCAGCATGGAGGAGAGGTTGTTGCTGCTTTTTTCGCATGCGTCAAAAAGCAGTTCGTACAGGTCTGGATACACCAGTTCTATTGACGACCTGTCGGCAACCGCTTTACCTTCATCAAGCAGCCTTTTCATTAAGGTGATTGACTCCATTTTGGAGGTAAGGGAACCGTTTGGCACTTGCAGGATGGCTGATACAGGATTGATAGCGGAATAGGTGATAACCTTGCACCAGAGCCTGCCCACGATCCTCTTTACCATTTGGGTCTCTATGCCGCAGCGGCTAAAGGTTGTACAGATGTTCTCCAGTCGAAGGGAAAAAGTGCCGTCAAGTTCGCCTATGTAGGATTTTGCGAGGCCGCCTGTTCTGACACGTGCGCCGCTGAGGGCGGTTGCTGACATGAAGGTTATGCCAAGTAGGATGTTTTCTTCTGGGACAATCTCTCTTGCGACCTCAAGGTTGCCAAGGCCTGTCTGCATGCAGAGCAATGGACAGTATCCCGTTATAAGGTGAGCGATATCCTTTACGGCCGCCAGAGTAGCTTGGGATTTAACCAGGAGCAATACAAGATCAGCCTCAGTGAGAGAGTCACCCGATGACAGTGCATTTACAGGAAAGGATGTTGCTTCGTCCGGATTCTCTTCATTATTTTCGATAAGACCAATACCTTTTTGCTGAAGAGCTCCAAGGGTGCTCTGGTCAATATCAATCAGGGTGATTTCGTTACCACCCCGGATCAGAAATGAGCCGAACAACCTGCCGATTGCTCCGCCTCCGACAATAACAATATTCATAGTTCACCTCCACATCTTGATGTTGAAAAAGGGAACCTACCCTTCATTCTATATTGCATTAAAACTGAATGCAAATAGAACAGTGAACATGATTGAATGGTTACTCCTGAACTGTTTCCGGAGTGAGTTTATCGGTATTTGAAATCTTGAGTTATTTTCAGATTAACTGGGGCAGCTGTGTGGAAAATGTGTCTTCATGCCGTAGATTACCATACAGAGGTGCATTAGTGCTCCAAAAATTATAAATATATGGAATATCTCATGAAAGCCAAAGAATCCCGGCCGAGGGTTGGGTTTTTTTAACACATAGACAATGGCGCCGAGGGTATAAAAAACACCGCCCGTAATGAGGAGGAGCTGAGCTAGGGCAGGCATGGTCTGAATCAGGGTCGTGGTCGGGATAAGGAGAAGCCACCCCATGGTGAGGTAAATAAGTGTTCCGATGAACCTTGGGGCGTTAATGAAAAAAAGTTTAAAGATGGTGCCAAAGAGCACCAGTGACCACTGGGCAATGAGGATTCCCCACTTCATTTTTCCGTCCAGATACAGAAAGCAGAGAGGGGTGTAGGTTCCGGCAATGAGAAAAAAAATGGCCACGTGATCGAGTTTTCTCCAGAATGAATTGCCATTTTCGATGAGTTTTTTGGAGTGGTAGAGAAAACTGGCGCTGAACAGAAAGACCCCAGATAAACCGTAAACCATAGAGACGAATTGCGCGATGGTGTCACCATAAGAAATGACCAGCAGGAAAACGGTTCCCAGCATCATTACCGGAATGGTGAGGCCGTGGCTATAGGCGGATATTCTTTCTGAGTTGGGCATTTGCAATAGTTCCTGTTTTTGAATAAAATCATGTTTTCATGAATACCCACAAGGCTAGGCACCTTTGGGTCTTTTGTCGAGTTGAATCGTTTTTTTCTGCATTCTGCGGGATAGTAAGGAGGCTTGAGTATATCGCAGTTTTCACAACATTTTCTGACGATATTCTGGCGTCTTCAGGTAATTGAGATTACAGTGATACTATGCGGGGAAAAATCGCAGCATTGAATGTTCCAACCACATCAAGGGAGCTGACAGGATGGTCGGATATGTGACATCTGCTCTGTATATTTATTCTGAAGAGGGGCGGGCCTATGTCGAAGAGGTCTGCGAAAACCCTTTTGATGTCAGAGTTACCCCCCTGTTTTACGAGAATATTGAGGGGGACAAGGCAGCAATTCTGACAGATTGTAAACATGTAGTGGTTTGCGGACCACTGGCTGTCATAAAAAAGGTGATGCGCTGGGCTATGAAATATCGTTTTAGCTTAGGTTTTTTGGCCTTGCCAACAAGCCTGGCGCTCAGCAGGTGCTACGGCTTGCCCAAAAACAGACCAGACCAAATTTCCCTGGCTCTACGGGATGATCCGAGGGATCTGGATATTGTGCTTTGTAACGATCAAATTCTGCTCTTTAAAGCGAGCATTGGTCGTATCCCTTTGGTGGATAATGCAGAAAACATTGGCCTGGTGTCGATGGTATTGAAAGGGCTTCGAGAAATAGCCTCCCTGCATATGCTGCCGTTCAAGGTACATACCGGAAAAGAAAACAGTACACAGATTGCGACCGCAGTCAGCGGCTGTCTCATCTTTGCAAACCCCGAGAAGAGTTTTGCCGCAAAGCTCATTGCTCACGACATCTCTTTTTCAGACGGAATGGTGTCAACTGTTATGGTTGCCCCCAAGTCGATCTTCGATTACCTCAGGCTGATGTTTACAACCTTGACGGGAATGGGAGCAAATGCTGTTTCGGACTCCACAGGTTATATTAAGAGTTCTGCTCTCTCTATAGAAACAGAGATTGCATTGAGTATAAAGATCGATGGTGAGGATGCCACTGCAACTCCACTTGAGTGTCGCGTGCTGCCTGCTGCGCTAAAAATAAATCACGGCAAGGATCTGACTATTGGAGAGGGGCAGGGGAAACCGAGTGGCGAAAAAAATATCACGGGGGCTCTCCCGGTCGGAAAAGAACTGAACAAAGCTCGTAATAAAAGGGTTCCGTTGTTTACCTACGCGTCTGAGGAACGTTTTAAGGACTTGTTTGTAGCGCTTCGCCAGGATGCAAGCATTAATTCGACGTACTTTGTCCTTATGGTCCTCAGTACTATACTGGCAACAGTGGGGCTGTACATGAATAGTGCCTCTGTTATCATAGGGGCGATGCTGCTGGCGCCTCTTATGGCCCCCATCATTTCCATGGCTATGAGCCTGCTGCGAAGAGAAAGGGCCATGCTCCGGCAATCGTTTTGGAAGATCGTGGCCGGTATTTTTCTCGCCCTGTCTACGGGTGCAATCATGACCCTTATTTTTCCTTATCAACCCCTGACCAATGAGATGCAGGGGAGACTTCATCCGACGGTACTCGATCTCCTTGTCGCTATCAGTGCTGGTGTTGCTGGTGCCTATACGAAGTCTTATAAGGAAATCCTCCAGAGCCTTGCCGGAGTGGCAATAGCTGTGGCACTGGTACCTCCACTGGCGACTGCGGGTATAGGCATTGGTCGTTTTGATCTGGTCTTTTTCAGTCAGGCATTCCTCTTATTTTTAACGAACTTAATAGGAATTATACTCGCCGCCGCCTTTACCTTCAGAGTGTTAGGATTTTCACCGGTGGTGAAAAATAAAAGAGGTTTGCTGTTGGTGAGCGTCTTTTTTGTTCTTATTTCCATACCTCTGTTCATTGCCTATCAGAGTATTTCTGAGAAGACAGCTTTTGAAAAGAGCTGGAAATTTGAACGTTTCCTGGTCAATGGAAAATATCTCATTGTACAAGAAGCCGACCTTAAAAGAATACAGAAACGTGAAGTTTTGACTGTTGAGATTCTGGCCCGGGATCAACTGAACCGAAACGACTTTAATGAATTTGAGAGGAAGGTGAAGAAGAACTTTTCAGATGACCTGATTATCAGGGCTAAAATGACATATATACCATAAACCATGAAATCATTCATCCTGCTGTTGTATTCGATTGTAGTCTGCATCCTCCTTGTCGGATGTGACGAGGATAAACGTACAACGGCCAGAACTGTTTCTCTGCAGGAGGGCTCAATCCTAAAACTGGGACTGATTGCACCCCTGAGCGGGCCTGACAAGGCATGGGGGGAGAATGGCCTGTCAGGCATCAAGACGGCCATCCAGCTGGAGCCGGTACTCATCAATGGAGGGACAATTGAGCTTATACCAAAAGATGATAAACACCAGCCTGAGCTTACCCGCGAAGCCTTTATCAAGCTGGTAACTGAAGAAAAGGTGGTCGCGGTTCTGCTGATGTCGAACTCTGAATGCGCGTTGAATCTGGTGGAGATCGCGGATGAATATAAAACACCGATCCTGGCTCTTGCCTCTACTCATCCTGATATTACGAAGTCAAATGACTATATCAGCCAGTTGTTATTTGATGATCATTTCCAGGCATCAGTAGCAGCGCTCTACGTAATGGATGAATTGTTTGTCGATAGAGTAGGTGTGCTGATTAATGAACAGAACCCACACTCGCAGTATCTTGCAACAGAATTCATTACGAAATTTACATCAATTGGGGGTACAGTCGTTGAAATCGATATGATGACTGACGAGACGTTTCTTTCTGAAAAGCTGCAATTTGTACAAAAAAATCAGGATATAGATTTCCTCTACACTCCTCTGGATGCTGATCTTATGCTGAGTCTTGCTCGAACGCTGAGCACGCTTGACTGGCATCCGCAAATGATGGCGAGCGATAGCTTACAAGCGACTATTGTTCTTCAGTATCCTGATGATCTTGGGCTCGTTGATGGGATGCTTGCAACAGATCCCTATGGGCACTTTGAACCTGTAACAGAGTATGGGCGTAAAATCAGTAAATTATACCGCGACCAAGCCTTTGAGACGCCGGGAACCGTCCTTGCAGCTCTGGGGGCCGAGGGAACTTCTCTTTTATTATCGGCGATGAACAGATGTTACGGTAAGGACGACAGGATGTGCCTTAATAGGGAGATTCGCTCCACTCGTGACTTTAGCGGTATTTTTGGGAAAATTGATATCCGACATAGCGGAAAAGCTGAAAGAGCGATATTTATAAATGTCATTGACGGAGCACATTTACGGGGGAAAGTCAAAGTCCATTAAGCCCCTTTGAACAACACAAAACAGACAGGAAAATTGGTCAATTCATCTGTAGTTGTTTAGTATCTAACTCTGCAAAAGCTGTAGCAAAAAACAAGAAAATAGGAATTCGGTTTTATCTTATACGGTAATAAGCACTCACAAGGTACTTACTTACCGTTTACCGGTGTCATACCAGATCTGATAGTTGGATTCTTATATGAACTAATTGAAAGCATTTCGAGCAGGAGCTTTTGAAGAATGATTGAGCATGCCCGGGGGACAGCCAAAAGCGATTTGAAGCAGGTCGCATCTGAACTATTCTCAGCAGCAATTTCGGCTGCCGACCCCGAACTCTGTGTAGGTAAGTGCCTTAAACTGGAATGAGGTATACTCAGTGTAGGTGATTCCTCCTGTGACCTGGATGCACTGAACAACATTTATCTTGTGGGGTTTGGTAAGGCTTCAGCAGCCATGGCTCGTCCTGTAGAAACTCTTCTCGGCGATCGGATAACAGATGGCCTCATTATTACAAAATATGGGCATGGACTCCCGCTCAATCGTTGTAAAGTTTTTGAGGCGGGACATCCGCTTCCCGATGAGAATGGTCGAGTGGCAACTGATGCTCTACTGAATCTTGTTGGAGCGGCGGAAGAAGATGATCTGGTTCTATGCATGATTTCAGGGGGGAGGATCTGCTCTTGTCCTTGCACCCGCTGACGGAATTGATCTGGCTGATAAACAGATGATCACAGGCTTGTTGCTCTCTTGTGGGGCCAGTATTCATGAGATCAACACCGTCCGTAAACACCTGTCAAAGATAAAAGGGGGGCAGCTTTGCCGACAAGCAAATGGTGCTATCATGGTTTCGCTTATCCTCTCCGATGTCATCGGTGATGACCTCGATATTATTGTATCGGGAGCAACTGCTCCGGACAGGGGTACGTTCTTTGATTGCATGGATATAGTAAAAAAATACAATTTACGGGAAAAGGCACCCAAGGCGGTGGTTACGCACCTGCCTGTTTACTCTGTGGTGGTGAAATCACGGTAACCCTGCGTGGCTCCGGTAAGGGGGGTCGTAATATGGAACTGGCTCTGGCTGCAGCGATAGAGCTTGATGGTCTCTCGGGTACGCTACTCTTGTCTGCAGGTACTGATGGCACAGATAGGCCAACTGATGCAACGGGCGCTTTTGTCAGTGGTAACACCCTCAGGAGAGGTGTTGCTAAAAGTATCTCCGCCCATCATCATCTTGCGGAAAACAATTCGGATCCATTTTTTAAGTCGCTTGACGACCTGTTGATAAACCGGCCCAACACGAACGAACGTTATGGATTTCCAAATTTTGTTAATCGACACACAGTCGTGATTCCTCTACTCCGAGCGCTACTGCAACGAGAGCGACTCCTTGGTCAAAGTTGCCGTCACCTACAATTCCAAGGGGGCTTTCTAGATGTGTTTTCTCGTAAGCGTAATCATATCATCAACTATCAAGTACAGACACGGTACGAGAACCAAGGTAACGACCGTGGCAAAAACTATCCCGAATCCCAATGAAATAGCCATGGGAATCATAAACCGGGCTTGTCTTGATGTCTCAAATATCATTGGAGCCAGGCCGCCAAAAGTCGTAAGGGTGGTGAGGAGGACAGGCCGAAAACGACGAAGACCCGCGTCTTTTATAGCCTGGCTGGCTGTGACCCCTCGTGACACCTGTTTATTTGCGTAATCCACCAGCACGAGAGAGTCGTTGACCACCACCCCTGACAGAGCAACGACACCCATCATACTCATCAGACTGAGGTGATAGTCCATGATCATATGGCCGAACACAGCGCCAATTATGCCGAATGGAATGGCAAGCATTACCACGACAGGCTGTACGTAGCTGCGGAAAGGAATGGCCAGAAGGAAATATATGCAGCCCAGAGCAAAGAGAAAGCCCTGGAACAAGCTGCCCATACTTTCCTTGCGGTCTGCCTGCCTTCCCTTGTAGCTGTAGGACAGACCGGGAAAGGATTTGGCCAGCTTTGGCAACACCTCTGAGTTCAGGCTTGCAGTAATAACGGGGGAATCACCAATGGGGGCGACGTTGGCAGATACCGTGACGGCGCGCCTGCCGTCACGCCTGTTGATACTTGTATAAGCACGCCCCCTCTCGATGGTTGCCACCTCCTGCAGCGGCACGAACGTGCCTGCCGGAGTGGTGAGTAGAAAGGATTCAACGTTAAATTCACTGTTTCTTTGCTCTTCTGGCAGACGGATCCTGACCGTTACTTCATTGTTGCCCCGCTGCTGTCTGAGGGCGATGCCCCCCTGAAAGGCATTACGTACCTGTCTTCCGACCTCTGCGGTGGTAAGGCCAAGACTTTCTCCCCATTCAGTGAGCTTCATGTCCAGCTGTATCTTACCGGGAGTGTAGCCGCTGTCCACGTCTTTAATGGAAGAAAATTCTTCTAATCTTTCTGCAAGGACAGTGCTTGCCTTGTCCAGAACAGAAATTTCCCTGTGGCTGAGTTCTACGGAGATTGAGGCACCGCTTCCGGGGCCTCCTCTGTCAGATTCATAGCGGAGTGATTGCAGACCGATAATCTGCCCCGTTGCCTGGCGCCAGAGGTTGGTAACTTCCGCGGTGCTGATAGGGCGTATAGCGGGGTCAGTGAGATAGCCATTGATGGTGACCACATTGGAATCGATTAAGGCATAGGTTGATTCGAGAAGCTCATCCTGCCCATTTCTCGACGCCACCTTCTGTAATCCCTGTATCAGTTGGTTCCGTACTCGTATTGCCTCCGAGGCCGGGTTGCCGTATGGCAAGGTAGCTGTGACCACAGCCCTGTCTGACTCCACTCGTGGCATCAAAATTAGGCTGATTCGCCCGCTTTTAACATAACCTACAGTAACAATGAGCACTGCAACGAGCAGGGCGACTACAAAGTAACGAATGCGCAGGATCTCGATCAGCAGGGGCCCGTAAATGCGATGGATGACCTGCAGGACCTTCCGGCCGAAGAGCTGTTGCCAGCGACCAATGGTCCTGGTGAGTCGGTTGCCATATCTTTTTCGGCTATGGGCAAGGTGGGCAGGGAGGATGAGGAGTGATTCTATCAGTGAAATGATAAAAACCACGATGACAACTATAGGGATGACCCGCCATACTTTGCCCATAACTCCTGGTACAAAAGTGAGCGGTAAAAAGGCGACAATATTTGTCAGGATACTGAAGGTGATAGGGATAGCCACATCTTTTGCACCTTCAATTGCGGCGTCAACGAAATTTAAGCCCCTTTGTCTGTATTCATAGATATTTTCTCCGGCAATAATGGCGTCATCGACCACTATACCGAGGGCAATAATAAAGGCGAACATCGATATCATATTGATGGAGATATCGAAGAAAGGCAAAAAGAGCATCCCGCCAAGGAAGGAGATCGGGATGCCCATGGTAACCCAGAAGGCGAGTTTTATTTCTAAAAAAATTCCTAAGAGCACCAGGACGAGAATCAGGCCGATAAAGGCATTTTTCAGTAAGAGTTCAAGCCGCTGCTTGTAAATATCTGATCGATCGCTGCTGATGGCCCAGCTGACCGATGGTGGCAGGTCTACTTCAATGTCCTCCATGGCGCTGTAGGTGGCTTCTGAAACACCGATTGGGGTTTGGTCACCAACTCGGTAAACATAGAGTTGAATGGCCGGTTGCTGGTTAAAAGTGGCAAAACGAGTCGCATCTTCAAAGCTTTCACGTACCTCGGCAATGTCCTCTAAGTGGACAATAGTACCACTTTTTTCTATGATTATGGGGATTCTGGCAAATTCAGCCGCCCAGCTTCTCCGGTCTTTTACCCGCAGGAGAACTTCACCAGCTTCAGTCTCAAGTTTTCCACCCGGGATTTCGACTGAAGCTGCGTCAATGGTCCTGGCGATTTCAGCGAGGGTCAGGTTGTATTTTCGAAGTTTTTCCAAGGTGACAGCCACTTCAATTTCATGATCCCGAGCACCGCGTATGTCGACTTGAGAGATTCCCTTTGTCTGCAGAAGGCGGTCGCGAACCTGTTCTACTACTTCCCTGAGAGAGCGCTCCGGAACGTCTCCAAAAATGTTGAGTCGGAGAACCTGCCGTTTTATCGCATCGAGTGTCACGATGGGGTCCTCTGCATCTACTGGGAAGGTAGATATTCTGTCGACCTCCTGCTGAACATCCTGCAATACCTTTTGAGGCGTGGCGTCGTCACGGAGTTCAGCAACCACGCGGCCGCTTCCTTCACCTGCCGTCGCATTGACTTCTTTGATGCCGTCAACTCCGCGAATACCTTCTTCGATAGCAAGGATTATTCCTTGCTCGACTTCCTCTGGGCTGGCACCTGGGTAGGCCACCCGAATTGAGATAGTATCAAGTTCAAAGGCAGGAAAGACCTCTTTTTTGACCTTGGTGGTCATATATAAACCACCGAGAAGCAGGACGATCATAAGAAGGTTGGGAGTGACTCGGTTGTAGACTAACCAGGCAATCAGACCCCGTTGATTTGAGGCTTTGCCACTAGTCACGGCCAATCTCCTCTTTGTCATTTGAGGTGTGCCTCTTTGTGCTGTTTGCAGAGTCGTTGCTCTCTATCATCTGAACTAAGGTACCGGCAATTGGCGATGAAAGACTGGACGTTACAAGCAGTTCCCCCTCTTTTACTCCTGAGGCAATGAGTACCTGGTCGTTGTTTTTGGTCAATACCTGAACGGGACGAATCTCGAGTTTGTTATCGTCGTCTACCAACCAGAGTGTGTTATCGTCTCGCAGGTGGTGGCGATTAACAGCAAAAACAGAAGGGAGTTCGATCCCTTCAATGTCCACCTGTACATAGGAGTTGAGAAAGAGTTTTTTTCGATTCCTGTTTTCCGGTTTGAGGCAGAGAGGATCCTTAATGGAAATATAGATTATGGCCATTCGTCCCTGTTCCTCAAGACCTGCTGAAAGCTGTGCAATTTCACCAGTCCGAACATCATTGTCGGAGTTAGATTTCTGGAGGAAAATTTTTGCAGTTGCACCCTGTTCCAGTCCCTGTACGGGGATATTCAGCCATTGGAGCTGCTGTACAGGTAGGGCAATTTTGACCCAGAACTCATCGGTGCCTGCAAGGTTTGCAAGCGTGGTCGATTGAGTAACCCTGCTCCCTATATTCACGGATCTATTCTGTACAACAGCGTTAAATGGTGCAGAGATCCTGGTGCGGTTCATATCTAATTCTGCCTGCGCCAGTTTCGCTTTAGCTCCAGCGAGTGTTGCCTTTTTTATTGCCTGTTGCGGTTCTCTGAGCATCAGTTTTTTTTCCGCTTCGCTCACCTCCTGACCCAGGATTTCAAATTCTTTTCTGGCCACGAGTTGATTTCCCCTCTCAAGGTCCAGGTCACTTTGCGCCTTGGCAACCTCACTTTGCAGTTGTCGGAAAGTTAACTGGTAATCGATTGGATCTATAGCAAGTATCTGTTTACCTTTTACGAAAAATCCTCCTGGCTTGAATCGTTTGTCAATGTCGATTATTTCACCGCTGACCTTGGCTGTCAGCTGTATTTCTTTGGCAGCTGTCACTGATCCCATCCCTGTAATGGTGAGCTTGTGAGGCTTGTAGCTGACATGCTCAATCTGAACAAGAGGGGGATTGACCGGGCGCTTACGTGGTTTGGCCTTGGGGCTGGTGTCCAGAAAGTGCATGGCAAGTAGCACGCCGCAGCCAAGTACCGCTGCCGAGAATAAAAGTTGCAGCAAGCTGCCGACAGACCGTTTCTTTCGGGTGGGTACAGGAGAATTGTGGCTTTCTTCTGGAGTCATTGAGTCATACCTTTATTGGTGGTGTTGAGGGGGGCTGTTTTCGGAGGGGCTGGCTGTTTTTCAGGAAGAGTGGAGCTGAGTGAACGATAGAGGGCAATACGATATTCTATAAGCTGTCCCATACCGCTGACAATTGCCCGTTGTAAATCTTGATGGGAGATGAGGGCCAGCAGAACTCTTTGGTAATCTTCGGCTCCCTGCCTGTAACGATCGCCCACATGAACAATGGTTTCGGCAGCAAGTTTTTGACGGACCTCAAGGCTTGCAATGATCGCCAGTTGCTTTCTTTCTCTGACCAGGGCGTTTTCAACTTCAGCTATGGCCTCGATAATTGTCTGTCCGTAATTATAGAAATACTGGTTGGCAACGGCCTCTGTTCTTGTCACTTCGGCTTTTCGTTGGCCGCCGTCAAAGATTGGGCCGAAAAGGTTTGCTCCAAGGGAAGAAAACCAGTTGTTGAAAAGGTCGCTGGTGCTATTGCTGCTGTCAGAAATGCTCGCTGAAATACTCAGTTTTGGGAAGCGATCTGCTACTGCACTGGCTACTCTGTAGTCAGCGGCCTGAAGCCGCAGTAAATCCGACTGGATATCCGGCCTTTTTGTTATAAAATCAAGAGGAATACCTGTCTCTGGTAGCGAGGGAAGAACTGGGAGTGCATCGGGAGAAGGCAGCTCTGCCATGCCCGGTGCGACGCCGAGCAGAACAGCCAGCTGGTGTTCAATCAATTGTATATCTGAGTACAGTGCGTCAATACCACTGCTGTTGCTTTCTATGAGCTGGCGCTGCTGCAGGACATCTGCAATTCCAGCTTGTCCCGCTCTGAACTGGGCAGAAATAAGCTCCAGCACTTTTCGGTTTGTTTCCCGCTGTTCGATCTGGAGTTTTCGCTGCAGGTCAATTGCCACCAGCTGATACCAGGTTCTCGCCATTTCCGCACTGAGAGAAATGGCTGCAGTGTGAAAATCCGCCTCTGTTGCCTGGGCTTCAAGGATTGTGGCGTCGCGAAGGGAGCGAAGTCTACCCCAGAGGTCTATCTCATACGAGGCTGCAAATTCTATAGAAAAGGTATCTGTTGTGGTCTCAGCTGAATGGTTTCTGGTGGTTACCGCGCTGGCTCCTCCGTCTAGAGAAGGATAGAGCAGTGCACCAGCCTTGCGGGCAATGGCCCGGGATTCAGTTATACGGTCTCTTGCCGCAAGAAGATTGAAATTATCTGAGAGTGCTCTGTCGATCAAAGAGGAGAGTGCAGGATCTTGAAAATCGAGCCACCATTTCGCATCGGAAGGTACATGACCGCTGGTTGAAAAGTCGTGTGGGACAATAACGGGTGTGGTCGGCCGCTCTTTCACTGCTATACAGGAGCAGAGGAAACAGCTCAAGAGCACGATGGTTACCGTTTTTGTTCTTTGAACAAAGTGATTGGGATATGATGAGTTATAATTCATATTGAGATGCTGCTTGTCCTTCGATTTCGTCCCAAATGTCTCATTGAGGGACAGACACCAACTAAGACCTTCAAATCAATTCCCAAAAACAGCAACAGAAAGTGAGAATCGTTGTAGAGCAAACATTAGTACCTTACTCCGTAAAATCTGCCATAAAAAACAAGAAAATACGGATTCGATTATATATTATGTGGTGCATAAGCACTCACAATGTACTTACTTACCCTTTTCCGGTGTTAGGGCGTAAAATTATTCTCTGCAATAGAGAAGTTCACTCTAGGGAGGAAATCTTTGAATGACCAAGCAGCAAAGAGAGTGCCAATGTTGAGAGAATGTTTATAACTGATTGATACGCCGCTTGGAAAAGAGGATGCTGAACAGTCTGTTTTATTGGGGCAGCAGAAACTGGGTAAAAACTACTCAGCCTGCTGTAAAAGATGGGTAAAAAATCCTCGCCTGTCCATAAACGGAGCACGAACTACTATGAGTTGGGAATATTACAATATCGTCTGTTTAGTAGAACTCAACCATATTGTGCGGAGAGTGCTATGGAAATTATAAGGTACTGATCCCGACTTATTTCCCTTTTATCGGGGTTAGGTCAGCTTTGAAAAATGAAGAACTTCCTTAGGGCGTAATTGATCATGACTGCTGTGACAATATTGGAGGAAAATGCATAGGTCGTGAGCACTCCAAATCTTTTGATGAGCACTCCCATAAGCATGGTTCCGAGAAAAACACTGATACCTGAGACCGCATAAAACAGAAGCAGTTCTATTATGAAGTGGTACTTTCCTCCCTGGAATACCCAGAGAATATTCGTGATATAGGCCACCATGTTGGCAATCAGAAAGGCAAGGAAGTTACCGATCATCGAGTTTCTGGCCCTGGTCGAATCAGACACTTCGCGGATAGAGAGATTGAAATATTTAACCGCATGATCTTTGTCTTGAAGAGACGGAAAGAGTTTCCAGGCAACAAGATGGAAAATAACTATATGCGTGATGGTGGCCAGGCCTCCTGCAAGGGCATATTTAATGAATTGAATAATTGTTGCGCTGTCAATATGCATACAAGGGATGGCGTCTGTGATTGGTGTTAAGAGCAAATGCCCGATTCTTTTCATTCTAAAAGTGGTGTTGTATACCAGATTGCTTCTCGAAAAACTATAAAGGAATTTAAAGAGAGAGGGGGTGGAGGCGTATTGCTGTGAATAGTTCTTATATTATATGGTTATAAGCACTCACAAGGTACTTACTTACCGTTTACCGGTGTTAGTCATATTCGAGTGAGAGGGAGGGATATGAGGCAATCGGTTTTTCAAGTCCTTCTGATGATGACCTCACTGACCCGTAAAAAACTCTATTAAAAGGAATTAGAAATGGGCTACTTTCTAAAGACATGTGAACCGGAAAATGCAACAGGCCAGTTGCGAGATGCGTATAACCAACTTGAGTCAATGTTTCAAATGGTGCCGAAGGTTTTTGTGGCACAGAGTCTTCGTCCTGATCTGCTCGAACCGATTGTTACCTATGTAAACAGGCTTCTTGTTGAGACTCATGCCCTGTCGCGGGGAAGCAAAGAACTGATCGCGGCTCATGTGTCGAAAATTAATGGATGCGATTACTGAGTGGATGCTCACAGTGCCATGGCTATGGCACAGGGATACAGTAGAGAAGATGTGAAGTCTATTCTGGAAAATGTTGCTGAAACTGATCTGATAGATGAACAACTGCGCGCGTTATTGTTGCTGGCAGAAAAGACAACCAGGCATTCCTATAAGGTTACAGATGCAGACATTGACAATCTGAGAAAAAATGGATGCTCTGATGAAGAAATATTTGAGGCCCTGGCTGTGGCCTCACTCTTTAATTTTATGGATCGAATGGCAGATTCTCTGGGAGCGCCTGTAGAAGGCCTTCAGGATATGATGGAGGAGATGCTCAAAGGTTGAACTAGAACCAAGCGTCATCTCACCGGAAAAGATGTGCCGGAGTGCCAAATTCAGTCTTTTGTCATGTCGTCAAAAGGCTGGATTCCTTGGGCGTGAATGGTATCTACCAGTTCCTGAGGGTTTGTGGAAAATATTTTCTCCACTGACTTCTTCATATCCAAAGTCTCTTTATAGGTGGATATCAGGTTCTCGTGGCTCCAGCGGGTAAGGTAGTATACCACCAGTTCTGGAAGTTGGGTGAAAATAGTCTCTTCCGGGTAGGGATCCACAAATGATGAAAAGTTCAGCCTGTCAGTGGACAGGGATTGTGGCTTATAGAAGCTGTCCAAAAACATCAGTTCAGGTGGCAGGGTTGCTTTCAACCCTACCCGTCTGAGTATTTTCAAAAGGAAATCGAGGCTTATTTTGCCACAGTTTGCCATCCAGTAAGGAACATAGATTTCTTTAGGCTGACTGAGTTGCAGGTAGGATTTAATTGTGAGGATGAGTGTTGACAGGTCTACGGGATTGTTGTCGACGAAATTATAGGTCTTACCTCTGAACTCCTCCCGGTGATTCAACATGTGGTCAATGAAATACGGCAGTTTTTTCGCGTTGGTGTACGAGTGCAGCGTGTTTTTTTTTGTAAAAAGTACAGGCATCGACTCATCGGCAATAGAGAAAAATAAGCGGTGAAAACCTTGTATTTTGTGATCGTGAGAACCATAGACGATAGCCAGTCGAACGCAGGAATAGTCGAGTCCCTCCTGTTGAGCCATACGTTCCAGAGTCTGCTCGGCCATTATTTTTGACTTTGCGTAATTGCTTAGTTTGGGGGTGAGGGTAAGCGTCTGTTCTTCCTTTAGGTTTTTTCCGTCTGGCAGGGTGGCGGCAGAGCTGATGTGGATGTAGGGAATGCCGAGAGCGTTGGCCGCCCGAGCCAGGTTGATGGGGCCAAGATAGTTTACTTCATAAGCGAGTTGGCCATCTGAACCAAGATTGGTCATGGAGGCATTGATCACAAAGTCAGGTTGAACTTCGCTCAGGTATCGACAAATATCTTCGGCTTCCCGGACGGAAAGTTTTTTACTACTTGGCGCTCGAATATCAACTTTCTCAGGGTGGTGTGTCTGGTAATAATTGACAATCGTTCCGCCAATCAGACCCGAGCCGCCGATAAGAACGCCAAGTTTTTTTGAACCCATATAAGCCCCCTGTAAGTAGGAATTTCTGGATCGAATAAGGATTGTCTATATTACTGTGCTTTCAGGAGTTTTGCAAACATGAGCGATGTGCCGGTTATTCATCTTTTTTGATTTCACGAACAGTAACATTTGAAGCTTTGGGGGATTGGACACTTCGTGATCGATAGATCGTCTCCAGCTGATGAAATCCCTGCTCCATAGCATCCTCATCGATCGGTGTTTCTTCCTGGTTCTCTTTTACCTGTTGGCCCGTTTTTTTTTGATCCATGATATCCTCATACGCTGAAAATAGAACAGTTGCCCGCAGGAACAGGACAAAATCGGAGTGACACTATGACCTGCGTTAGAGTAACGTACGTTTTCGCAAAATAGTTATCAAGCCTTATTTTTAGCAGGAGATGATCCTGTCTGTTTTTTCATGTGTGAGAGAGGAGTGTGACAATGGATTTTAGATATATTGGTAAAACGGGCCTGAGGGTGAGCCCAATCTGTCTTGGTACCATGACATTTGGCAGTTTTGCAGATAAAAAAAATGCATTTTCTATCATGGACAGGGCCTATGACGGCGGGGTAAACTTTTTTGACACAGCGGAGATATACCCCATTCCGCCGCTGGCTGAAACTGTGGGCATTACAGAGGAAATCGTTGGAGAGTGGCTGCAGACAAAAGACCGGGTCTCAGTCATTATAGCCACCAAGGTTGCAGGAGCAGCGAATGGCTGGTTCATACCGCCTGTGCGAAGCGGTCTGACGGCAATTGATGCCCATCATATCAATAAAGGCATAGAAGGAAGTCTGAAACGCTTAAAGACCGACTATATTGATCTTTACCAGATGCATTGGCCGGATAGTGTCGTTCCCAAAGAAGAAAGTATGGAAGCATTCGACAAGCTGATTCAGGCAGGTAAGGTCCGATATATTGGCACATCAAACGACACGGCTTATGGCACAACAAAAGCAAACATGCTCAGTGAACGTTACGGTTATCGGAGATTTGAGTCGATTCAGAATAATTTTTCTCTCCTTAATCGGAGATTTCTGGATGAAATGGTGCCGATGTGCCGGGAGGAGAAGATCTCGCTGCTTCCCTATTCTCCCATGGCTGGTGGTGTTCTCAGCGGCAAGTATAATAAAGATTCCAGGGCTCCGGGACGCTTCACACGGTATGCTCAATCACCAGATCTGCGAGTGAGGAAAATGGTTCACACGTTTCTGAATGAGAATACTCTCGCCGCGACTTCCAGGTATATTGAGATAGCAGAGGATTTGTCTATTTCCCCCGCTACTCTGGCCGTTGCCTGGTCTAAGCAGTTTGATTTTGTTGCCTCGACCGTTATCGGTGCAAATAGCTGCGAACAGCTCGATGAGTCACTTGCCGCCATGGAACTGAAGCTCTCGGACGAAACTCTTGCTCGGTGCGATCAGGTACACACGGAGAATCTCTATCCTATGGGGTAGGAATTCTGTTTATTGTTGCCAGGTTGACGGAGTTTTCTCATTTTTTTGTCTTGAGTAAATCCGAATAGACCTCTGTTAACTCAATAAAAAGGTCGTGATCTCCCCCTTTGTCTGGGTGGAGCTGCAAGGCCTTTTTCCGGTACATTTTGTTGAGTTGATCCCCCGTCATCTGCTGTAATATTTTGTATGGGGTTTGAAATACTTCGCTTATTTTTTCAGGGGTGGCACGTGGTTTTTTATCCGGCCAGCGAAACCTTCGATGGTCTGCCATAAATGATTTGGCAAAGTCTTCGAGGTAGGAACGTTGGGCCGGAACGAAATCAAAAAACATTATCAGATAGCGTACAAGATGATGGTGCAGGACTCGTTTCTTTGTTTCGCTTTGCCAGAATCGTTGGTCACGGTTGAGACTGCAGAGGTCTGTGATGAAATAATCCGCAATTTCATCGATGGCCAACGCTTCGGGAAACCAGGGAGCAAACGATTGGCTGAAGTTTTTCTGAATGTCAAAAATGGCATAAACATATTGCTGATAGTCACCCGGGCGCAGCAGTGCCTCTTCTGCAGCAAAGTAGAACTCTCTTTCATCTCTGCTCTGGCCGAGAAGAGGACGACAGCATTTCTCGTGTAGTCTGGATAGTCTGCTCTGGTCAACAGCGCCATACCGCAGGTAATAAAGGCGTCTGCGGTCGAAGAGGTGTACCTGGCTGGCGATGGCTTCCCTTTCATCCTCTGATAAGGAGCTCAGATGGTGTGTTTTCGGCCGTTTAAATCTGGAAATCAATTCTCTGGTTGCAGCCGGAAGGAAGTTCCAGAGTAACTCCTCAAGTATCGATTCACCGTCTCTTTTACTTTCTCTGGAAACAGCTCTAATCAGTTCACTATCAAAAAACACCACATGGTCTTCGTAGGGCTCTATAAAACTGACCGGATTCTCTCCGAGATCGAAAATAAGCTTATAGTGAGAACCTCCAGCGTCGTCGAGAAAAGACTTACGAATCTGGTAGTGCGTTACAGTTTTACTTTTCAGGTTGGCAAGATACATAGCTGCTGGTCATCATACAGTTTCTTCTTTCATAACCACTGGGGCTTTCGAGATTATTGACTTTATCCGGATAATTGGTGATATTGTGGCTTTATTTTCCAGATCCTGTCACTCTTGCATTTGGGATAATTACCATCTAAATTTTGCATTTTTACCATTTACCGGTGTGAGGTACCATGTTAACCATAGTATGCGGAACCCGTATCTTCTTCATATCATAAAAATAGAAGCGGACTTTTGAATTACCCTAAACGTAACTAAAAAAGTAAACACGATTTTTACTCTTGTCGCGGATTATGAAATTCCTTCCATCCCAGGTACTGTTTTTCTTTCAGAATAAAACGACGCAAAGAAATCTTGTGCTGTTGGCAAAGTTTCTTGTTTTTGTCTCGGTTATTATCTCGATGTACTCTGTGTTATTTCATCTTATTATGCTGTATGAAGGCAAAGAGTTCAGCTGGGTGACAGGTTTGTACTGGACCATGACAGTTATGTCCACCCTCGGCTTTGGTGACATTACTTTTTCAACGGATCTGGGGCTTATCTTCACTATCTGTGTACTGGCATCCGGCGTGATTCTACTGCTGATCATGCTGCCTTTTTCGTTTATTCAGTTTTTTTATGCACCATGGCTGGAAGCGCAGTCCAAGAGCAGGACTCCGAGAGAGCTACCTAAAGGGACTGCAGGCCATGTCATCATTACCAACCTTGAACCGATAACAGAAAAGTTGGTAGCTAAGCTGAAACGGCGGGGACTCAAGTATGTGCTTATTGCGGGAGATTTACATCGTGCCGCTGAATTGTATGATGCCGGATACAAGGTCGTTGTCGGAGAGCCGGATGACCCTGAAACATTTCACCGACTCCGGGTTGAAAACGCGGCTCTGGTTGTGGCTACCAACGATGATTTGATCAACACGTCTATTGCCTTTACAGTAAGAGAAATTAGTCAAGACATTCCGATCGTCAGTAGTGTTAACAATGAAAATTCTCTGGACATTCTTAACTTTCATGGAAACAGCTACGTTTTTCAGTTCAGCAAAATGCTTGGGAATGCTCTCGCTGAGAGAACTCTGGGCCTTGGGCGACCTATTAATATTGTCAGTCGTTTTGACAACCTTCATATTGCTGAGATATCTGCGACGCAAACGTCTCTTGGCGGAAAGACTCTGGCTGATATAAGTATGCGTAGAAAGACCGGAGTCATGGTTATTGGTCTCTGGGAAAAAGGCAGGTTTGAGGTTCCCCTGCCGGAAACCCTGATTAACTCAACAACGCTGCTTCTTCTGGCTGGCACAACAACCCAGCTGGATAGTTTTGAGCGGTGCTACGCTAAAGCCAGTGTTACTCATGCATCCGATAAACCCGTGTTGATTCTGGGCGGAGGTCGGGTTGGTCTTGCGGCAGCCGAAATTTTAGAGCACGCAGGTATCGCATATAAAATTGTCGAAAAGCGTCCGGTGCTAGCCACTGGTAAGGGTGAAAATTTTATCCTTGGTGATGCGGCTGACCTGAAGGTGCTGGAACAGGCGGGAGTACAAGAGGCCAGGACCGTCATCGTTACTACCCATAACGATGCGATGAATATTTATCTGGTCTTTTATTGTCGGCAATTGCGACCCGAGATGCAGATTATCAGCCGTGCAACCAATGAGCGAAGTGTTTCCAAACTTCATATGGCAGGTGCCGACCTGGTGATGTCCTATGCCTCAATGGGGGCTAACCAGATTATCAACATCCTCAAAACTGATGAAATCTCTATGTTTACGGAGGGGCTGAATATCTTCAGCCGACCAATGCCTGAATCATTGATTGGCAAAAATCTCATCCAAAGCAATATCCGGGAAACCAGTGGCTGTAGTGTTGTTGCCCTTAAAACTGCGGGTAAACTGGAGGTTGGTCCCGACCCATCACTTCCTCTCAGCGGCAAAGATGAACTGATTCTCATTGGTACAACTGAATCAGAGCAGAAATTTCTTGAACTATTCTGATCACCTTTTAAGAGGAACAAAAATCTTTGCTAGATCGTTGGACCATGCGGATATTCAAATCCCCTCTGACTTTTGCTGCAGGAAAGCTGAAGCAGCTTGGATGTCGAGCCGACCAGGTGTCGGTCGCAGGATTTTGCATCGGCCTCGGGGTTATTCCGGCCCTTTCTTACCAAACATATTGGCTTGCCCTGATCTGCATAGCACTGAACAGGATTGGTGATGGTCTGGACGGCGCCTTGGCGAGGTTGACTGCTCCAAGTGACGCCGGCGGATATTTGGATATCGTTCTGGATTTTATTTTTTATTCTTCTGTCGTACTGGGATTTGCCCTCGCTGACCCTCTTGAAAATGGACTGGCAGCCTGTGTTTTACTCTTTACCTTTGTGGGCACCGGCAGTAGCTTTCTGGCTTTTGCTATAATGGCAGAGCGGCGTGGAATTGAAAATATTGTCTATCCGAGCAAAGGGATTTATTATCTGGGTGGGCTTGCCGAAGGGACAGAGACCCTGTTCTGTTTTGTTCTCTGCTGCCTCTTGCCTCAGCATTTTGCTCTTTTTGCCTATAGTTTTGCAGTTATCTGTCTGGTTACCCTAATCACCAGGCTTGTCTATGGATATGTGCAGCTACGATAGTTTTGGGTAATGTATCTAACTGTGTAGCTTTAGACCTCTACTGTGCGTCTGCAAAACGTAGTACCTTACTCCGTAAAAACTGTCATGGAAAACAAGAAAATACGGATTTGATTTCACATTAAATGATTATAAGCACTCACAAAGTACTTATTTACCGTTTACCGGTGCTAGGTTACAGTTGAAAGAACAAATAAGGTGTCCAGTTTTTTTGAGGATACAAGAACTAAACGAGCAGGCTCAGGAAAAGCATGGTTGACGGAACAGGGAGCAGGATTGGCACGCAGATGGTGATCACCGGTGATATACATTGTGAAAATCAGGTGGTCGTTGAAGGCACTCTTTCAGGGAGTTTTTCCGGTAAGAGGCTTATTATCGGCGAAAAGGGCCATGTAAAAGGTCATGTGATCAGCAGTGTGATTGAATGTTCAGGGCATATTGAAGGCGATATCTACACCGGATCATTTATCTTAAAAAAAACAGCCAGCCACGCAGGAACAGTCGAAGCAGCAGAGCTCACAGTCGAGCCTGGAGCTGTGCTGGACTGCGCGCTGCAAAGCGGCACGTCGAAGCCTACCCAGGTAAAATAAAAGGGGGGAAAGTGTCGCTGACGTCTACGCCGGAGATTCTACAGGTACTATTCGACCAGTAAGGAAGGAGGGGCATCGAACATTTTTTTTACCAACGCCCCACGGTGAGGGCGAAGGCTGTTCTATCAGCGGCTGAAGCCGGAGCTAGTAATGTGGCCCCGACTTCCTTTGAGAGTCGGCTTTTGCTCGTTATTTATGAGTCTGTTGATTTACTAAGAATTTTGTTCGAGATCAGGTAAGCGCAGACTCCGAGGCATTCGAGAAAAGCAACCACAGGCATATAGTTGATATCGGAGTCTATGCTTACCTCCGAGGATTGTTTTTTTCGAATAACGCTGATATTGGGCAAAAAACAGTAAATCAATGGCCTCATTTATAGGCACCCTGCAGGATTTCTACGGCATCATCAAAAGTGAGGTTGAATCTGTCCAGAGTGAAGAGAAAACCCATGGTGTCAAAGGCGTTTTGGGCAAGTTTTGGCAGTTCTTCCCTTTTGATACCGTAGTCGGACATTTTCAGGCCAGCCACACCGCAGTTCTGCTTCATTTCCTCAAGGGCTTCAATAAAGAGATACGGTTTCTTTTCATCCGGCACTGCGCTGGTATCCTTGCCCATTGCCTCGGCCATAAGGATAAATCTCTCAGGCATTTTAGGTGCAAAGAAAGAAAAATACGATTTGGAGAGCATGATCAACCCGGCTCCATGGGGCAAGTCTGGATAGTAAGCACTCAGCGCATGTTCCAACGAATGCTCGGAGGTGCAGGAAGAGGTTGATTCAACAAAGCCTGATAGTGTATTTGCCAGGGCAACCTCTGTTCGGGCTTCGAGGTTGCTACCGTCTTTGACAGCGGTCGGCAGGGATTTATTGATCAGCGAAATTGATTTAAGTGCATAGATATCACTGACCTCGGTGGCAACGTTTGCAATGACTCCTTCCGCGGCATGAAAAAAGGCATCAAAGCCCTGGTAGGCAGTGAGGGCAGGAGGAACACTTAACATCAGTTCCGGATCGACAATGGACAATACCGGGAAGGTTTCGGGAATACCAAAGCCGATTTTCTCATTTCGCTCTTCGTGGGTTATAACGGTCCAGGGATCAGCCTCGGTACCCGTGCCGGCTGTTGTTGTAATCGCAACAACAGGCAATACTTTCTGTGTGACTGCCATGCCTTTTCCGGTTCCGCCTCCTATATGATCCCAGTAATCGCCATCGCTGTTGACCATCACGGCAATTGATTTTGCTGAATCGATACTGCTGCCTCCACCGAGGCCGATGATGAAATCACAACCGTTGGCTCTTGCCATTTCTGCACCTTCCATGACATGTTTTTTTATAGGGTTGGGCAGTATTTTGTTAAAGACAATGGACTTGACCTTGTTTTCCTTCAGGAGGTCTTCGACTCTCTTAAGGTAGCCGAATGTGGTCATTGAGGTTCCTCCTGTTATGACAATTAATGCCTTTTTACCCGGAAGGTCGACGCTGGAAAGGTCGTTAAGCTTCCCTTTGCCAAAAAGGATTTTTGTTGGGATATGATAGTCAAAGAACATGGGTAGCCTCCATTAAGGTACAGGTGTGAAGTGAGGGGGGGGCAGGTACTTTACTTTGGGAGTACTGTTGCTATTAACCGGGCGTTTGTCAATCAGCCCCTGTTGTCTTTCTGGGATTGACTTGGGTCAATGCTACACCGGCCAAAACGACGACTGCTGCGATACACTGATGATTGTTGAAGGTTTCTCCAAGTATGAGCCAGCCGAGGAGAACGGAAAATATCGGGATGAGGTTTACAAAGGATGCCGCCCTGTTTGCCGGCAGATGTTTGAGCGAATAGTTAAAGAGAGCGTAGGCTCCAAGAGTGATGACTGCGCCCAGATAAACTATAGCAAGGGCGGGACCCGGTTGAAAGGATAGAGGGAGCTGGGTGGATGGGAGAAAAAGCAGGGGAAGGTAGAAAAGGCACCCCGCAAAAGCCTGCATGGCAGTGAGGAAGAATGGTGAATAACGACTGGTAAGCGATTTCAGGGCAATGGTGTAGCTGGCGGCACAAACCATGGCCAGGAACTCAAGAAAATTCCCAAGTACAGGATGTGGTGCGTCTTCTGTAGGTGTGCTTTCAAGAGTCAGCCAGCAGACGCCGATGATGGCGATTATTGATCCGATATATGACCTGGGACCAACCTTTTCTTTCAGTATCAAGGCGGCCGTAACCATAACCAGAATTGGCAGAATGGCTGTTATCATTCCGGCCTGGGAGGCCGTCGTGTTCTCCACAGCCTTTGCCTCAAAGATAAAATAAAGGCAAGGTTCACTGAGGACCATAAAAAGTATAAGCTTGTAGTCTCCCCGGCGGTAGGCAAGAGCATGAGTTGCTCGTTTGCCGATAGCCAGGAAGCAGAGACTTGCCACCAGCATTCGACCAAAAATTACCACGTAGGGGTCATATGCCCTGAAGGCAATTTTGAGAGCGATGAAAGAGCTGGACCAGAGGAGCATTGCAAGAAACAAGGCGGCCACAGCTATTTTCTGGTGTGAGGCACCAGGAGAATATTGCATTGGGTATAAGCCCTTAGACACTACATAGGAAGTGTGGGCGGCAGGCAGTCGATTGAGTCACCAGAAGATCGCCTGTTGAATATGTTGGTGCTAGTTTTTCAACTCCCACTCGCCGACATTATTTCTGCAGGCTGTGGTGTATGTTCTCTCAGTTTTTCCATCTATCGTTGCCATGATTTCGGCTCTTCGACATGGTGCTTCTGGCCTGGCCGGATTTGCATAGGCCGGTTGTGGGGTGACCTGGTAGCTGTTGCCGCTGTCTGGGTTTCTCCAGGTAGCCGACTGCCCTGATGGGGCTGTTTCGTAGGCATAATTCAACTGTTGCCTGTCGTATTTGTCCATCTCATTACCGACAATAT
Source organism: Desulfocapsaceae bacterium (assembly GCA_033852035.1). GTDB lineage: Bacteria > Desulfobacterota > Desulfobulbia > Desulfobulbales > Desulfocapsaceae > Desulforhopalus_A. The sequence goes on from JAWSVG010000015.1 coordinate 73,653, forward strand.
AACCGAGCATGGTTCCAACTGCTGCGCCGATAAGGGTTGCTTCTGTGTTCCGACCTATGGCCTGGCCGAGAAGCGCACCACTGGCTGCACCAATACCTGCACCTTTTTGTCCTTTGTTGAGTGTGTCACCACAGGATGATAGACTGAGCAGAAGAAAAGGGAGCAAAGCGAGTATGATTTTTCTCATTGTAATTCTCCAATCATTTTGAAATAAAGCCAGTTTTCTTTTATCAGGTTTCCCTGCTGGTTGGTATACAGGGCTTTGGCTCAAACCTAAGAAGCTTTCATGTTCTGTCTTACTGGTAGCCTTCTTGTCCATCCATTGCAAGGATATTAGCACTGAGGTCTCCAAAATAACACTCAGTACCTGTCTGCAGCCCTCATATTTTCAGATGTCTCTATGGTTGGTCTTGAGGGGGTCCGTTTCTGAGAAAAAGGACGGGAGCTCAGTCTTTTTCAATTGCTGCGCAGTTTTCGTTTTCTTATAACCCAAGGCTTCTGCATATGAGTCGGTATATATGCCGTCGATGTGCCCTTTCGTGTAGAAGAGTTCAATAACAGAGTGGAACGAATCAGTGGAGGGTAAAAAGGTTTCAGGAGTGTCATCGACAGGATACGCAAAGACCTTGAGTCCATGTTGCTGTATTCTGTCAATATATTGGGCAAGAAGCAGGTTGCCATCCTTGCCGAAAATGGAGGAAGAAGGCAGAGCAACGGCTGCTACGTAGGATGTGAGGACCCGTATGCCGATATTAGTGAACAACCAGTCATAGCTGTAGGGTGTCAATCTACCCAACCTCTGCTGACTGGGCTTACTACTATTGTTTGCGCCAATGAGCTGAATAAGTGGTATGCTCAGTTGAGTCGCCGGCATAAGTTTGTCGTGGATACGCTGCAGTTCTTCAGGGTCAAAACACTGGAGGTAGAGTTTACTGTTCTCCTGACCGTAGCCAAACCGAGCAAGGGTTGTAAGGGTGGCCTCGCTGATAGCTTTTCCTTCCCTGGAGTGGAACCAGGGGTACCTTATTTCCAGGGCAATACCTATTTGCTTTTCCAGCCGCTGTTCCAAAAGACGAATCAGACTGAGTTCCTCACCCAGTGTTGGGATTGGCAGGGACAGAGAATTGTTGCCACTTTCAAAAACATTCTGCAATCGCAGTTGCCGAATCTCGTTGAGGCTAAAATCAATGGGGTAGAAGCCGCCGTCCGCACGGTTTCTACCGGGGAAGACTCCGGCCACATCGGTGAGTCTGTTGAGGGTCAAGTCGCGAAATACAATGAGTTCGTCGTCTGCGGTCATGACTACGTGCAGTTCGAGGTAGTCAATCTCAGTTGTAGCGGCAAGCGTTACTGCGGTCAGAGTGTGCTCGATCATTCCTTTGGCTGCACCGTTTGAGGCTATGACCGTTTTTTCGGCGCTGAGTGCTGGCCCTGTGAAGATGAACAATAAGAGGAAAAGCGTAAGGCGACATGTTAGCATGGGGCACCTGTGGTTACGTATTGATGAGAGGAGTGGCGAGCCGGATTTACTGTTTGTTTGAGGATTCCCGGGGAATAAGCTCTTTAAAGTTTGCGATCGAGGGGTACAGGTTTGAGAAAGAGAGAGGTTGTGTTGAACTGGGCTTGGCAATATGAATGAGATGCCGGATTCCATATGACCTTGCAGAGTTGAGAACCTTTTCGGTATCGTCAGCAAATATGGTGGTATCTTTATCGTATGGGATGAACGTTTGAAGTTTTTCCCAAAACTCCGTCTGTTCTTTTGCGGCACCCACATCTTTTGAACAGATCATTTTTTCAAACCATGGGCGCAAATTGATCCGGTTCATTTTTACCGCAAGCGCGTCGGGATGCGCGTTGGTGACGAGGTAGGTCTTCTTGCCGATCTTTTTGAGATACTCTAAAAAGTGCAGAGCGTGGGGGCGAATGTCCACGAGATGACTGACCTCCTGTTTCATTTGGGCAATATTCAGATCGAGGCGTTCTGACCAGTAATCAAGGTCAGTCCACTGCAGAGTACTCTCGACACTTCGGTACGTTTCGAGCAGGACCTTTCTCGCCTCGCTGTGATCCACATCGTTTTTTTTTGCGTACACTTCAGGAACGTAGTATTCCCAGAAGTAATCGTCATAATGTTTATCAAGCAGCGTCCCGTCCATATCTAAAAAGACCTTGTCGATGTCGTTCCAGGTGAAGTCAGGAACAATCCGCTTTGTGTGGTCAGGGGGCTGTCTGCACGAGTTTATTGAGTTCATTGAGAATCCAGGTAATACTTTCAAAAATATGTTCAATGGAGGTCAGTTTGCCTCCTAATATCAGACGGCCATCCTGAGTGAATTTACACGGCCGTTTACTTTTAGGACCTGAATGAAGCTGCAGAAAAGACAGCATCATGTCAGGGTGCAGCGGGGTATCATCACGAAAAGTAATAACCAGATTGTCGCGGCCCTGTTCCAGTTTACTGATACGAAGCGAGACAAGGTCTTTCTTCATGGCGATAACCCTGAAGAGTGTGGAGGTCTCAGTTGGTAGAGGTCCATAGCGATCCACGAGTTCGTCCTGCAGATCAAGATGCATTTCCTCTGCTGCTGTGGAGAGTGCCGCTATCCTTCGATACGTTATGTAGCGCTGGCTGATATCCGGGATATATGAGCCCGGAATGTAGGCTGAAACCTGCAGGTTGACTTCCGGGTCGAGGTATTCGCTGACGCCTTGCCTTTCGGCTTTTACCGCCTGGGTCTTGAGGTCGGCCACTGTTTTCTGCAGGAGGTCAAGGTAGAGATCATAACCGATTGCTGCAATATTACCGCTTTGGGATATTCCGAGCAAATTGCCACCTCCGCGTATCTGTAGATCATTCATCGCCAGTTTGAAGCCGCCTCCCAGTTCGTTACAGTCCATGAGAGCACGGAGTCTGTCTCTGGAGTCTTTAGTCAAGCTGTCGATGGAGGGGACCAGGAGGTAGGCAAAGGATTGAGTGCTTGAGCGGCCGACCCTGCCCCGTAGCTGATAGATTTCTGCAAGGCCCAGCATATCGGCGCGGTTTATAATAATGGTGTTAGCTGAAGGGATATCAAGCCCAGATTCGATGATGGTCGTGCTTACCAGAACATCAATTTTTTTGTTTACAAAGGCAACCATGATATCTTCAAGTTCTTTACCGCTCATTTGGCCATGGGCCACAGCAATTCTTGCTTCGGGCACGAGCTTTTGCACCACGCCTGCCATTTTTTGGATGGATTTAACACGGTTGTGAACGAAAAAAACCTGGCCCTGACGCCTGAGTTCCTTTGTTACTGCCTCTTTGATAACCAGCTCATCGTAGCGGGCAACAAAGGTTTTTACGGGCTGGCGGTGCTCAGGAGGGGTAGAAATAACGGAAAGATCCCTGATGCTGAGCAGAGACATCTGTAAGGTTCGTGGTATAGGGGTTGCGGTGAGAGTGAGGATGTCGACTTCAGCCCTCATTTTCTTCAGTTTTTCCTTGTGTGCTACCCCGAACCTGTGTTCTTCGTCAATGACAAGGAGACCAAGGTTTTTAAGTATCACATCTTTTGACAGCAATCGATGGGTGCCGATGAGGATGTCGATGGATCCTTTCTCGAGATCTTTTAATATGTTACGCTGTTCAGCTGTCGTTCGGAATCGATTAATGCAGGCGACATTCACCGGAAAACCTTTAAATCGTTCAATGAAAGTCTTGGCATGCTGTTCTGCCAGAACGGTTGTAGGCACAAGGATGGCGACCTGAAAGCCATCTTCAACTACCTTAAAGGCAGCTCGTATCGCCACCTCGGTCTTGCCATAGCCGACATCACCGCAAACCAGTCGGTCCATCGGGCTGTCACTTGTGAGGTCATCAATCACGTCGTTTATGGATTGTGCCTGGCCGGGAGTTTCGTTGAAAGGGAACGACTCTTCGAGTTCGTGGTAGAGGGCGCCGGGAGGAGAAAAACGCCGTCCTTCACGCATCTCCCTTTTTGCATAAATATCGAGCAGTTCCTGGGCAACTTTCCATACTTCTTCTTTAATCTTGGATTTGGTTGTTTTCCAGTTCTGACTGCCGAGTTTGTCGATTTTAGGTTCTCGATCAGATAACCCCTGGTACCTTGTTATAAGATTGAGCCTGTCAACCGGAAGGTAAAGTTTGTCACCATCACGGTATTCAAGGAGCATGAAATCGTTGACCACCGACTGGAATTCAACCGTACTAAGGCCTCTGTACACTCCCAGACCATGATCGCTGTGGACGACAATATCACCGTCGTTGAGCTCGGTAAAACGTATAGGGTCTGATTTCTGTTTCTTTTTTGCCTTTCCTCCAAGGCGCATTGCGCCGAACAGTTCGCTTTCAGAGAGGAGATGTACCTTCTGGTCCGGCAGGGAAAAGCCCTGGGACAGAGGGTGGTCACAGAGAAAAAGCGTTCGGTCGGCTTGTTCCTTGTATTGGTTAAAAGGCTGTAACGGCGGAGGAAGTATTTCTACCTGGTGGTGTCGTTTATGCAGAAGCTCTGCAAGGTTTTTGGTGTGTCTAGACGATCGGCAGCAGATAATCGTGAGTTCATTCTTTTTCTGCCACTCAACGATCTGACCAGAGAGAGGGGCAAGCAAACCTTGTTGTGCTCTTTTGAGTGAAATGTCCTGCTTGAATAGCTGGTGGTCGCTGGAGGAAATAGCAACAGCCTGTTCTTTCTCATCTGGGAAGTCCGTAATCACGATTTGCTGAAAACTGTTGAGCTTGGCAAGCATCTCTTCTTTTTCGAGGAAGATCTCTGGTGGAGCAAGAGCAGGTGCTCCGGTTTCTCGTGCATTCTGGTAATTCTGATAGATTCGCTCAAGAGTGAGGTCCATTGCCTGATGGACAGCGACCGGATCGACAAGAACAAGGACGGTTTCCTCGTGGAGAAAATCAAAAACTGTTGAGACCGGCTGATCCTGATAAAAGAGGGGAAGGAAGAATTCCATTCCCGCAAATCGCTGGCCATTTGCTGTTCGTTCAGCAATTCGCAGTGTTTCGGTCTCTTCCCAGCTCTGCTCCTCACCAAGTTTTTGCAGGGATGCAGCTATCTTTTTTTGAGAAGTTACCTTGCCGGTGTCGAGCAGAATATCGGTTACCGGCAGGATGGTTGTCTCAGCTATCTCTCCTATTGAACGCTGGCTGAAGGGATCGAAGGAGCGAATTGATTCAACTGTGTCACCAAAAAAATCGAGTCGCAGAGGTCCTTCATGGATGTCACCGGTCTCCAATGGAAATGGTGGCGGAAAGATATCTATGATACCACCTCGTACTGAGAAGTCCCCGACAGATTGAACCAGAGCGACCTTGTCGTAGCCAAGAAAAACGAGTTTTTGCAGAAGCTCTTCCCGGTTGAGATCCTCTCCTGAAAGCAGGTATTCGGATCCTTTTTGTAGGAGATTGGTCGGCATGACCTTTCTCATCAGGGCTTCTATGGAGGTTACAGTGACCTGGTTTTTATCTGAACCTAACTGGTACAGCGTTGAGAGTCTCTTTGCCGCAGTCTGTTGGTCCGGAGACAAGGGGGTATAGGGAGGAATCTCATGACCGGGATAGGTAAGGACCCTTTCTGTCAGGAAAAGTCCAAGGTCTTGCGCCATAACGGGTACAAGATACTCGTCCGGCACAATGCAGCAATAGTTGATTGTTTGAGGCTGGGTAGCTACAAACCACGCCGGGCTCGATCCCCTGAGCCCTGAAAAATACCGGCTGCGGCTATCTGTAGATAGTGGTGTCTTTATTTCGTGTGTCATGAATAAAATAGCTGGTTATGCTCTAGGAGTCTGTCCGAGAATGCCATTTCATCACATATCGTCATTATGTTAAAAAAATAATGTTCGCAGAGAGCGTAGACTTCGATATTAAGTATATGGCTGTGCATATTTTCCCAACATGCCGAGATCTGCGGCGAAATTCCTATTCTCGGACAACATCCTAGGCATAACCGGCATGTAATGAAAGAAAAAGGAGTAGGTTTTCAGAAGGTGCCGCCAACGCTGAAATCCCAGACGGCGTCATCCTCGTCTGGAAGTGGATCGAGGTTATACCCCCAGACAACCTGAAGAGGTCCCATGGGAGAGAGCCAGTTTATGCCGATACCGGCAGAATTTTTGACGCCCTCGTTGACATCACCCCATGCCTCATCATTACCGTAGACCCGGCCTGAGTCATAAAAGACGAGACCTGCGAGGCCCTGACTTTCAAGGAGAGGGAAGATAAGTTCCACATTGGTGTACCACATCTTGTCGCCACCAATACGTTCAAGAGTTAATGGATCGATGGGGCTGACCTTGCCATATTCGAAGCCGCGTATTGAGTTGAGACCACCGAGGTAGAATCGTTCATAAACCGGGAGTTTGTCTGTCTCATTCTCAAAAACCTGGCCCGCTGCAGCCTTGACATGAAACACGGTGTTAAAAAGCACTGGGAAGTACCAGCCGGTTGCGCCTTCGACCTTGGTAAATTCAGCATCACCACCAAAGGGTCCTCCGGCATACTTTACGCTGACAACATTTCTTGAACCTTCAGATGGAAGGAATCGTTTGTTTCGAGTATCCCGGACGAGGGAAATCTTCACGGAGCTGGTAACGTGAATATCAGCAGATTCCCTGATGATGTAGGACGCATTGGTAGAAATATCGGAGAGATCCGTGTCAACGTAACTGTAGTTACCAAAGACCCGCCATCTTTCAAATATCGGGTAGCCGACTCTGATTCCTCCACCGATCGAATCCTTGGTGTAATCATCGTATTCGCGGTTTGTATTGAAAAGATCCAGTCCCCAGGAGAGGTTGGAGTCGTAGAGGTGAGGGTTGGTATAGGCCAGGTTGTATCTGCCGCTCTGGGTACTAGCATTGGCGCTGAATGAAAGGGTGTCACCTCGGCCAAGAAAGTTATTCTCTGAAATCTGTCCCATTAAGATAAGTTTATCCACCGAACTGTAGCCAGCACCGATACTAAATGTCCCGGTGCTCTTCTCTTTCACCTCGATGACGACGTTCATGCGATCGGGGTCAAGGGAGGGCTCAGGAGTGATGTTCACTTCTTCAAAATAGGACAAACGTTGCAAAGCTTGGGTACTTTGTCGAATCGCTTTTGAATCGAAGACCCCGCCCTCGGCGATTCGAAGCTCTCTGCGGATGACGTTATCTCGTGTTCTTGAGTTACCATTAATCGTAATCCTGTCTATATAAACAAGATTTCCTTTTGATATTCTGTAATTGACATCAATACGATTTCCGCTTGGTGCCTTCTGTGTCGATGGACGAATATTGGCGAACGCATAGCCGGATTCAGCGTAGTAGTCGGTCAGCTTCATGATATCATCACGAAGGACCTGGCCATTAAGGAATTTTTCATTTCGTATTGCCAGGAGCCCGAGGATATTGCTCTTATCTTCTAGGAGATCACCAGTAACATCAACTGTCCCCACCATAAAGCGTGGGCCTTCTTCTACTACGAACTTCAGGGTGAGTCCCTCTTGGTCCTGCTCAATAACTGGATCTCCAATCTTAACCTCAAGAAATCCTTTGTTGTTGTAAAATGATCCAATGCGCTGGGCATCCTGCTTAATCTTGTTCATATCGAGCAAGCCAGCGTCTGTCAGCCATGAGAGGAAGAAAGATTTTTTGCCAGTTTCTATTTCGCCTAGCAGTTCTTTGTCGTCAAAGGTTTCGTTGCCTTCAACTATAATATCTTTGATATAAACTTCCGGTCCTTCATCAATGACAAAACGGACTATGGCACCTTTGTCATCCGGATAAGATATCTTCGACGTAACAGTACAGTTATAGAAACCTTTCGTTTTGTACATCTGCTGTATCGCCTGTTCAGCAATACTAATTTTTGCAGGATTAAGGATGAAATGCTCCTTAATATTGGCAACTGCCTTCACGTCTTCTTCTTTGAGTTCTTCAATACCCTCAAAAAGAACAGCATTGATTACCGGTTTTTCTATAACGCGGAAAATGATTCTTTTACCATCTTTTGTGTCACTGACGTCGATCTGGACATCATTAAAATAGCCCATTTTATAGATAGATTTCAGATCGTTCCTTAGTGCCGCCTGGTCGTAAGCATCTCCTGGTTTGGTCTCTATTTTTCTGAGGATCGCACCGGAGTCGATACGCTTGTTCCCTTCAGGTGCAATTGATGCTACCCGGAAATCCCTTTCTGTGTAGCCCCTGATATCGGCAACGATGGTCTCTAGAGCAGATCTCAGATCATTGAGTGATTTGGCCGTCTGATAGTAATAGGTCGGTTTCTCCGGGGAGAGAAGGTCGAACAGTTTTATATCAATACTTATCTGATCGCCAATAACCGTGAGGTTACCGGCTGCAATATTACTTGCATTGGTTCGTTCTGCGATTTGAACGAGGGTTTGAGCGGGCGGCGGCCAAACGCCTTTGTAGTTCGCCAATGCACTGGCCTGAGACCTGGAGATAAAAAGCATATCTGTGTCGGTAAGTGCCTCCGTGAGGGCATCATCCGTACGGCCGGCAATTTCTGCAGCGTCACCGGGACTGTTGATATGGAGCGGGAGAAAATTTGTTTTCTGAGTTTTGGCCTGAACCGTTTGAGCGAAGAGGCAGCTCAGGAAAAGTGCAAAGAAGAACAAGGGCAGCATTGAATACTTTATCCAATACCGGTGCTTTACATCCCTGGAAAAAATCATAAAATACCTTCCTGTTGGTGAACATGCCGGGGGAGCACGAACGTAATGTAGAAATTACGGTTTGACGATTGTAACACTGCTGTGTTTTGTCGTACGGCCGCAAGAAGCAATGTACATTCACTTCTTATTTTGTTTTTTTTAAGTAGTTAATATTTTTTGTGAAAGTTCATAAGTCGGGTGAAAACAATCCCAATGTAAGACAAAAAACGTGCATATTATGCCATGTTTCTTCGCAATTGCAAAGGATGCATCGTGCCTTATGGGAAAAATATAGAAGATAGGGCGTATAGTCTGAAATACGTAGTTCATTCGGGACAGGAAATTAGTCTATCTAATGTCTTAACCCTTCGTGTTTTTCAGAGGTACCGGTGTCTATAAAGTGCAAAAGAGTTCCCTGTTTTCAGCGTTTCCTCGAATTATTGTTCCCCCCACGCTGCGCTGTCTGCCGGGAACGTCATCATGTCTTGAGTTGTCGCGCAATCTGCATCCGTTGTTCTGATGGCGTGCGGTATATCAAACGTCCTGTCTGCAGAATGTGCGGAGTTGAAGTTCATGGAGAAAAGTGCAGAGATTATCTCTGTGGGGCCTGTCTATATAAGGCGCCGCCTTTTGTTGTTGCCAGGTCGCTCGTAAGGTACGGCCCAGTGGTTCAACAACTTGTCCATAGATTAAAATATCGCGCTGACACATCAGTTGTAACCGCGCTCATTGAGATAGTTTCCTGTTGTGACCTTTCCCTGTTTGCAGATTGTGATCTTATTATACCGGTACCCTTGCACCGTAAGCGCCTGCAGCAGAGAGGGTTAAATCAGGCTGTTATTATGGCCAGGATTTTCTTTCCTGAGCTGCAAAAATTATTTAAGCCTGTTGGATTGCGACGAACTGTAAATACCAGGCCTCAAACAAAATTGAGTGGAGATGGGCGCCGAAAAAACCTTGATGGTGTATTTTCTGTAAATTACCGGATGTCCGTTGAAAACAAGACTGTCTGTCTGGTTGATGATGTCTTTACTACCGGGACGACTGCCAGTGAGTGCAGCAAAGCTCTGTTACATCGGGGTGCTAAGGAAGTGAGGGTACTCACTTTTGCCAGGGTAGAGGTTTCCCAGCATGGTAGGTGATGAGGGCACCCATACTTTTTTGATTACAATATAATTATTTTTAAGTTTCTCTGAAAGCCGCGAATTGTCAAGGTTGTAGGCTTTTGTGTTGAGTTATATTGAGTAATATTTAGATATATCGATTTATTCGCCAATTTCTGGAGTTAAATGATTTTGTTTAATTGTTGATAACTTTGTTGATAAAGTCCTAAAGGTGCCATATGTCGGAAGAAAAGTCTGTTTTAACTGAAGTCGCAGAAAATAAGGGCTCGTCGGAGGTACTACGTACAGATCCAATCATTTCGGGGGATGCAGCGGGTTGTTAAAAAAGAACAGCAAGCAAAAGAAAATATCTGGAAACCGCCTTTGACCAAAAGATCGAATTAGAGTCTAGTCCACATCGTGCAACACAAATCGGATAGTACCTTCTTGTTGCTCAAAATCACACAAGGTCGCTGAAACGACCAATGAGTTCCATAGTGGTAGAAATTTATAGGTCGGTTTATTGCGGTTTAGCAGGACTGTAATTTATGGTCCATTATTGTTTTTTTCCTTAAATTAGAGGAGGATTTTTGTATATGGTTTGGGGGAAAATTAAAGCAAGTTTGAAAAATACTCTTGCAGAGAATGTTTTTAATCTCTGGATAGATCCAATTGAGTTTGTGCGGATGCAGAACGAGTGTATTTACCTCTCGAGCCCGGATAGATATTTTAGCGCATATGTTAAACAGAACTACCTCGGAATTATAGAAAAGGAGTTGAATGACAGCGGCCTGGAGGATGTGAAAGTCGTTTTCACTGAAGAAAAGAGAATCCCGCCGGCTGAACCAGCAGCTCCTAAAAAAAAGGTGAGGGCTCAATTGCGTCTGCCGACTATCCCACAAAACACCTCGAAATTTCGTTCGCTTCATCCGAGGTATACATTTGATGAGTTTATGGTAGGGGAGAGCAATATCCTGGCTGAGTCGGCCTGTAAGTCAATGATTGGTTCTGATGGTGTTTTTGGTCCCTGTCTCTATATAAACAGTGAGACCGGGCTCGGTAAAAGCCACCTGACTCATGCTGTTGCCCACAAAGTGCTGAAGGAGTCACCCATGACGCGTTTGCACTATCTTACTGCAAAACAGTTTTCTGCTGAAATGGTCCGTGGCATACAGACCAACAGTATGGGCGACTTCAAACGAAAGTATCAGGAGAATTGTGACATTCTGCTGGTAGAGGACATCCACTCACTCACCGGTAAGAAAAAGACTCAGGAAGAGCTAAATGATGTTCTTGATACGCTTATTAAGTCGGGGAAAAAGGTTATTGTTACCTCCAAATCAGCCCCGAGGGATCTTGTTGGCATTGACAGTGAGTTCTGTTCAAGAATGACTTCAGGTCTGGTTACCTGTATTAAGGCACCGGACGTGGCGACGCGCAGCAGGATTGTCGAAAAGAAAGCGGCGCTCCAGCAGTTGAGGCTCCGGGAAGAACAGGTTGAGTTTCTGGCCAACCATATTCGCGGGGATGTTCGTAAGATTGAATCCGCCATGATGGCAATACGTGCAAAAGCCCGGCTGACGGGTGGTCATATCGACCTTGACCTTGTCAAGGAAGTTGTTGCATCTATTGTTGGAGCGAATCAGATCCTCACGCCTGCGATGATCCGTGACCTAGTCAGTGCTCAGTTTAAAGTGAGTGTTAAGGATCTGCAGTCAAAATCCAGGAAGAAAATTATTACGTTTCCCCGACAGATTGCCATGTATCTGGCCCGAAAGCACACTGAAGAGTCACTTGCAGAAATCGGGCGAACATTCAATCGCGATCACTCGACGGTTCTGCATGCGATAAAAGTGGTTTCTGATCGCTCTGTACGGGACACGTCGGTGGGTGCTCAGGTGAATATGCTCAGTGACAAGGTGCAGCAGCTTTGACAGCCTCCTCGTTGCACAAATTCTTCCTCGGGTAAGTTGTAAAAAGAGCCCTGGTCGCTTTGGCGATCAGGGCTCTTTTTTTTACATTGTACACGCGCAATATTCGGGCTAGAAATAAATACCCTTTACCTCCGGATTTGATCCTGCCTGGCCGGATTCTAACAGCAGGTTTGCCGCAACTTTGCTGGCACCTTTCATCATATCGTTGATACCGATACCTTCCCAGCCGAAACCGCAGATATGCAGTCCTGGGTTGGCTGCAACGAAATCTTTTCGCCAAGCCAGGAGCCTTTGGTAATTCTTTTCAAATTGTGGAATAGCGCCAGGAGAGCGTAGTATGGTGGTGTAGGCAGGTTCACCTGGAAGTTTGAGCATGTCTCTGATATCTTTGAGCGCTTCACGGGTCAGGGTCTGGTCGTCGAGCTGTAGACGCTCGGGGTGTCTTCTGCCGCCAATGAGGGTTTCAAAAACGATATGGCCTTTTGGCGCTCTGCCAGGAAACATGTTCGAGGAAAAAAGTGCTCCCAGTGTAAAGCGCTTCTCCACCTCTGGTGTAAGAAACCCAAAGCCAGGAGGCAGTTCGGCACCATTGTCGTAGCCAAAGACAACCGTGGCTATCCGGCATTCCGGGATGGATTTTTCAGGTACTTGGCTGTCCATTTTGTTCAGGATTTTCAGGGCCGCATTAGCTGGAAGGCCCATGACTACATTTCTTGCCTGAAAAGAGCCCTGGGATGTTGCAACTTGCCAGCCCTTCGCCCCTTGTTGGACAGAGACGACTTCGGTGTTCAGAAGCAGATCATGCTCAGGGTGAAGATTTTCTGCCAGCCGGTCGGTGAGCCTTTGCATACCTTCAGGAAAACTGGTCATTGCTGGCATGATAATTTTCTCTTTTTTGCCCCCGTCCTTTCTTTTCTGTCGCATGGTATTAATCAGTCCGCGAAGGATGGAGCCGTGCTCTTTTTCAAGTGCTCGCAGTCCTGGCATGACGCTGTCTATGACTAGCTTGTCGAAGTCTCCGGCATAGGTCCCGGTGTAGACCGCATCCAGGTAAGGGAGCAGGGCCGGACCAAAACGATGATGTACCCACTTGGCAACAGTAGGTTCACCTGGAAGTGGCGGCTGCCAGAGTTCTGCCAGTACCCGCAGTTTGGCACTCCAGGGGATGAGCGGTGCCCCCATGATTTTTAGCGGTGTTTGGGGAATGAGGTTCAGTTTTTCGCCTAGATAAACGTAGCGGACAAAGTCGATGAGAGGTGCCTTGACTGCCTCCTGGTCGAGTCCTGTTTCTGCGAGGATCTGCTTACTTTCCTGGCAGTTGTCCAGGAATCCGTGGGGGCCGATCTCGGTGATGTAACCTTTATGATTGTTGGTTTGTATGACACCGCCGGTCTGTCCTGCCTTGTCAATGACAAGCAGGTCGTGTTTGGGGTTCTGAAGGCGCAGTTTATGGGCCACGGTAAGTCCTGAGAGGCCTCCGCCAATGATGAGCGTCTGATATGAATTGTTCATTGAAGTGATGCTTTGATTTGAGAGTGGTCGAGTTGTATGGTTAGCCAGCCACCGCGTTTGAGCATGCCTGGATTATAGATAGGGGTGTTGATAATTCTATCCTCACCTTTTGATTCATGAATATGTCCGGTTATGCACAGGGCTGGTTGATGTTTTTCTATGGCGGATCGGATGGCTTTTGAACCTACATGTTTTCCACTGTGCAGCCTGTCCAGTTTAGTTTGATACGGAGGCGAGTGGGAAACAAGGATCAATGGAATCTTACGCCTGTGTAGCGGTTGGGCAAGAGATATGAATTCTCTGCCCTGCTGGAAGGCCCTGGAAGCAATGGTCGCGAGTTCCTGTTCTGAAAATTCCGAAGGGGTTCCAAACGGGGT
>JAWSVG010000080.1:0-15571 GCA_033852035.1 Desulfocapsaceae bacterium
ATCCTGGGAAGTTCAGCTTGATATTCTGTTTTTGGTGTCACTGAGACTTCCCGTAGATCAAGAGTTCTGAGATTATGAGAGTACGATTGCTTTCGGAACAGCAATTGAGGTGACGAATAGTGCAGAAAAAGAAGACATTTTATTGTCTATACTAAATAAATATTCAGTAGACTATATTGAGTCAGGAAAAAATTACATGATAAAATACTGGGATGAAACTAAAGTTTTTAAAATTGTAATTGAACAATTATCTGGAAAAATGCACGTTAAATAGAATTAGATGAGGTGTCGTAAAACTCATATCAACAAGAAAAGTTGGCATTTCAGTACGTTGACAATGTTTCGCAGGCCTGTAACTTTTTCGATTTTGACCAATTTTCCTAATCTCGAAAGACTTCAAAGGAGCCTTCCGAGTGACTCACACTTAAATGCCAGCCAAAGCACTATACATGTGGGGCCTCCTATCACGAAATAACCCCCATCCTGCCCTCACGTTTTTTATTTCTTCCAAATCCATTGCAACAATTTTTATATCCTCTGTTTGCCTATCACACTGGGCAATTATTTCACCCGTAAATCCGGTAATAAAGGATGTTCCATAAAATGTCATCTCAACTCCTTGGTCATTCTCTGTACCTATTCTATTAGATGCACAAACGGGCATGATATTGGCGGCAGAGTGCCCTTGCATAGTTCGCTGCCAATGGGGTTGAGAATCATAATCTGGCATTTTGGGCTCAGACCCTATGGCCGTTGGGTAAAGTAGAATTTCTGCACCAGCGAGGGCGAGGCTTCTTGCTGTTTCAGGGAACCACTGATCCCAGCAGATACCGAGGCCAATTGTAGCAAATTGGGTTTTCCAGACCTTAAAGCCGGTGTCACCTGGAGTGAAATAATATTTCTCTTCATATCCCGGGCCTTGAGGTATATGGGTTTTTCGATAGCGACCCATAACAGAGCCATCTGCATCAACCATTGCCACGGAATTATAATATTCTTGGTTATCTTTTTCGAAGAAACTTATAGGTAGTACGACTGACAGTTCTTTTGCTAGTTTTGAGAAGTGCTCGATGAGGTAGCTATTAGTAAATTCTTGGGCAAGCGAAAAATATTTATCATCTTGGACTTTGCAAAAATAGGGGGTGGCAAAAAGTTCCTGAAGGAGAACAATCTGAGCACCTTGGGAGGCAGCCTTGCGGACAATCCCCTCTGCATTTTCTACATTTTCTTCATAGTTTTTGCTACATTCCATTTGGCTAACAGCTATTTTCACTTTGCTCATGGTTCTCTCTATCCTCTGTGTAAATTGTTAAAAAGGTGCAAATGCAAAGCCTTTAGGTTGCTGCTGGGTTATGCAATGAATACCACCCCCTCCCATAAAAATAGGCATCGACGGAATCTGTATGATACGTCTTTGGGGGTAAACCGATCGCATAATTGCATAGGCTTTCTGATCTGCCTCGTCACCGAAAGATGACATGATAATTGCACCGTTAGCCATGTAGAAATTTATATATGAAAGATCAAGTCTTTCACCATCGTGATAACGAGCCTGTGGTTGGGGGAGGTGAATAATTTCGAGGTGTCTCCCTTGCGCATCGACCGTGTTCCTTAAACGTTCTTCCGCATCTTGAGTAATATCATAGTTGGGGTCATTGGGATCTGTACATTGATGTAAGAGAATGGTGCCAGGGCGAGCAAAGTTGGCAAGAATATCGACATGTCCCGTAGTTAAATCGCCATCAAGGCCATTGCTTAACCAAATAACTTTTTTGATACCCAGATAAGCATCAAAGTACTGTTCAAAATCCTTTTTAGTCATCCCTGCATTTCGTTTTTGATCGAGCAGACATTGCTCCGTAGTAATGAGGCTCCCTTCACCATCCACATGAAATGAGCCACCCTCAAGGATGATCGGTGCAGCATAACGTCTCATTTTAAGGTATGACAAGATATCCATAGCCATATTTTCATCACTGACATCAGCAATGGGGTAATGCCCCCAACCTGTAAATACCCAGTCGATTCCGGCGATCATTCCATCCCTGTCTCTGACAAAGGTTGGACCACTGTCTCTTGCCCAGGAATCACACGAGCGGGCATCAATGAGGGTGACACTGTGACCACAATAATGTCCAGCCTCCTCCCATTGGTCGCGATTCACGAGCATGTACACTTTTTCACTCTGAGAGATAGCCTCAGCCACTTTCGTATATGTAACTTTGGCGTCATCAAAAGCACTACCAAAACATTCTTTTGAACAGGGCCATACCATCCAACAAGCGTCGTGCTCTTCCCATTCAGCTGGCATACTTAGATTATCGCTTTGAGGAACCCGGCTCGGCAGGGAATAAAAACCATTAGCAGGCGGCCCTGGTAGTGGGGAGTTACCTTTTATTTCTATAATCTTCATCTTTTCCTCAAATAATTTTCTCAACATAAAAAATGACAACAAGTGGCTGGGATAGCAATAAAAAACATATTGTTCATTATGGTATTAGCCATGACCTGCTGGGTAATAAAATGTATTTTGAGTAAAAACTTTTTCAATTGCCATCTTCGAAATTTCCATAGCTGGTATTTGGTACGGATCTTCACCTGTGATTATGAATTCTGCTTGGAGTCCCGGCTTTAGGCAGCCTCTCTCATTTTCTTCAAAAACACTAAATGCAGCATTTGTGGTGAACATGGCTATGGCTTCTGTAAGCGTTACTCTCTCATCTTGATTTGGGTGACATACAGCCGCTTGAATGCCCGCAAGTGGATCATAAGGGGTCACAGGAGAGTCTGACCCACCACATATCATGACACCCGAATCAATTATGGTTCGATAAGGGTGAAGCCTTTTAAGGCGTGATGGACCAAGCATCCTGAGAAACCAGCCTTGATCCTCCATGAGGTAGGGGAAAAACGCTGGTTGCATGGAGGCGATGATGCCAGCCTTAGCCATTCGTTCAATTTGGGTATAGGTGGGAACTTCGAAGTGTTCGATACGATGCCTGTGGTCTGGCCTTGGATGTTGGGCAAGAGCTTTTTCCATGGCATGGAGGACTTGTTCGATAGAACGGTCCGATTCACAATGAATGGCAATTTGCAAACCTTCTTTATGCGCAGCCATAATAAAGACATCCATAGTTTCTTGACTATAGGTAAGGCTTCCGTAATTGTCTGGTTGATCGCAGTACGGTTCAAAAAAGGCGGCTGTATAGCAATCGAGTGCACCATCCGCAAAGATACAACCACCGATACGGGATAACTCCATCGCTTTATTGCCAGCAATATCCATGCTTTGATTCCAGTGTACGGTGTGTAGAGGAAGATTGGATCTATTCTTATGGAACAATTGAGATCGTTCAGGTACACCTTCCTCGCCTTCTAAACAATGAAGGCAGGTAATACCTTTATTAAGAGCGGCCTGAGCGGCTAACCTGTAGCCATCAACAAGCACCTCATCTTTCATCTGAACTGTGATATGAGGGAGAGCAACTACAAAGGATGCAGGATCTCGGATAATGCCTACAAGTTTTCCCCCGTCTACATCTACACCATCCATTATTTTTGTGAGCTGAAGCTCTTCCATGGCCTTAGTGTTTACAGCTAGAAAATGCAAGGTGGTGTGGATGAGAGCAACGGGCTTGTCTTTGCAAATGCTATCCAGTTCTTTTGCGGTGGGCATCCGTTTTTCTTTAAGATTTTGGTCAAAGAGACAATAGGCGACGACCCATTCATTTACACCCACTTTTTGTGCTTGTTCTGCGACAAGGACGGCGATATCTGCAAAAGAGGTGCAGGTGGTAAGGTTTGCGCTCTTGAGAATTCTTCCGGTCATCTCTAAATGTTGATGAGTGTCAATGAACCCTGGCAGCATGGTTTTGCCTTTTAGGTTAATAACCTCTGTTGCTTTGGTTTGAAAAGGACGCACGTCATCAATACTGCCCGTAGCGAGAATAATACTATCGCAAATGGCAATAGCCTGGAATCGCGGTTGAGACTCATCCATGCTGATGCCATTTACATTTATGAAAATAGAGCTTGCTTTTGTGTTCATTTAAAACAATTTAAAAGCTTTCTTGTAAGATAGAAATTCGGGTTAATCGCATAACCCAAACTGCTATCTGATTAAGTGTAAATCTGTTTATCTCGTCTTAATCATGGTCCAGAGTTCATCGTATAAACGGTTGTCTTTACCAAGATCTTTGATGAACTGGAGTTTTGCCATAGTTTCACTAGGAGGATAGATTCCTGGGTTTTTTAAGTCAGCTGGCTCAATATACTCTTTGGCCGCCTGGTTTGGTGTTGCGTATTGTGTCCAGTTGGAAAGATATGCACCATTTTTTGGATCAAGTACCCAGTTCATAAAAGTGTATGCATAGTCTGGGTTTGGAGCTTTAGCTGTGATACTCATATTGTCAGCCCAGATAATAGTGCCCTCTTTCGGATTAGCAAAACCTACTTTCTTGGGATATTTAGCTACTGCACGAAGGGCGTCACCGTTATAACATAGAGCAGCTACAGCAGTTCCTGCCACGACTTTACTTCGACCACCAGTTCCAACATCAAAGCCTGCAAAGTACTTGCTAGACTTAGTTTCAATCATTGTTTTAGCCAAATCTTTCAGCACCGCTTTATCGAGGGTGTTAACACTTTGACCTTTGTAGGAAAGAGCAATTCCGAGCATCTCTCTAATGGAGTCAATCATTACAACTGGCCCTTTACGAGCGGCTGGATCAAAATAGAGATCAAGGGAAGGAACATAATCTGCACCCAGCACCTCTTTATTAAAAAGCATTCCGACTGTACCCCATTGATAGGGAACTGTGTAATTATTACCCGGATCGTAGGCAGGACTAACAAAGGTTGGGTCAAGGTTCTTTATGTTAGGAATCTTTAAGTGGTCAAGCTTTTGCAAAAGATTAAGCTGCACCATGGTAGGAATAATGTAGTCAGAAGGAACAACAATATCATACTGACTAACAGCACCTGCTTGAAGTTTTGCGACGAGCTCTTCTGTTGATTCGTAAAATTCTACACGGGATTTAATACCAGTATCTTTGGTAAATCGTTCCATGAAATCTTCTGGCATATACTCACTCCAGATAAGAATACGAAGTTCATCTGCTGCAAAGGATACCGTGGGGAAAGCAATTGCCACACACAAGAGTATCGCTAGGATAAGCTTCTTTATTTTGTTCATTTTTTTCCTTTTGGGAGAATGGTTAATGTTTTTCTTTCTTCGCAACATGATCAGAAAGAATGACGAGAAAGACAGTTACTAAAAGACCAACTGTTGAAAGCGCATGAATCTTAGGAGTAATACCTCTATGTACTTCTGCAAAAATATAGAGGGGTAGTGTTACCGAGGTAGGGCCTGCTGTAAAAAAACTGATAACAAAATCGTCCAGAGATAAAGTGAAGGCCAACATAGCTCCTGAAATGATGCCAGGCATCATCATTGGCAAGAGGACATGCCTGAAGGTGTACCAGTTTGACGCATAGAGATCTCTTGACGCCTCTTCTATCTCATTATTAAAGGCCGCAAGACGACTCTGCACTACGAGTGCAACAAAAGCCACCTGGAAAGTAACATGGCCAATAATCATGGTGAACATGCCTGGTTCAAAGATAGATGAAACCGAGCGTAATGCGGCAAAGGCTATGACCAGGGCTCCAGCAAAAACAATCTCAGGCGTGATAATCGGCAGGTAGAGATTGATTTCGAAAAAGGTATTTATTCTTTTTCCCCAGGGGAACCTGGTAAGACCAATGGCCATGGCCGTACCAAAAACGGTGGCAATGCTTGTAGAGACAATGGCAAGGAAAAATGTGTTAAAACAAGCTTCCATAATCTGCTCATTGCTCAGTAACACTTTATACCAGTCAAAGGTAAAACCACCCCAGTGAATGCCAAAGCGAGATTTGTTAACCGAAAAAATAATGACGGCAAGAAGTGGTGTGTATAGAAATGCGAATGTTGCAAAAGCAACACATTTCCACCGAAAACCCAAGCTAATCATCTTAAACTACCTCCAGCTTTCCGCCTTTTTTACGGAATATAAGCAAGCCAACGAGGGTTAAAGTCATAAGCGCAAGACTTATGGTCGCGCCAAATGGCCAGTCACGACTTTTACCGAACTGTTGCTGGATGAGATTTCCCACGAGCATATAGCGTGCTCCACCAAGGAAGTCAGGGATGAGAAACATACCCATAGCTGGCACAAAGGTGAGGATAGTGCCGACAGAGAGCCCTGGTAACGTCTGGGGAAGAATGGCCTGAGTAAATACCCTGTATTTTGAACAGTACAGGTCGTTTGCCGCCTCAATAAGAGACCAGTCTAATTTCTCAACACTTGAATAAAGAGGCAGGCACACAAAGGGAAGAAAAGCAGCTATCATACCCACATATACCGCGAAAACAGAAGGGTATAAGGGGCTTCCTGAGGGGACGAGATGGAGAAAGGCTGCAAGTTTGGCAATGGGCATATCAGGTGAGAAAACGAGTTGCCACGCATATGTTCTAATGACAAGATTCGTCCAAAAAGGAATAATCAAAAGTGTGAGCCAGAAATAACGGGTGCTCTTGGGTCGAGTGCTGATAAAAAAGGCTAATGGATAGGAGAGAAGGATGCAAACAACAGTAGTTACCAGTCCTACGACAATTGAACGAAAAAGTATCATGATATAATCAGGGCTCCAGCCAAAAAGTCCAAATCCGGCAAGACGCTTGAGGTTTTCAAAGGTGAAAACCCATTCCACCTGACCATAAGCTCCACGCGTTGCAAAGCTGACCACCACAAGAGACAGAGCTGGAATGGTTAAAAAGAGGAGGATCCATAACATTCCTGGGGATAGATACAACAAGCCTCTTTTTTTAATCTTCGACGGAGTTGTAAGTTCCCCATAGAGAATTTGTATTTTTTTAGTCATTGATAGTCACCAAAGCATCATCTAAGAGTTCAACCCACACTGTATCACCCACATCAATATCTCGGTGAGGAGCAGTCCTCATGCGTAAGTTGCCTTTTTTTAGTGAAATATCCAGATGATTTCCTCTGTAGAACTTCTCGGTTACTCTTGTTTCGACACCATTTTTCTCCGGTTTTGTCGCACGTAAACGCACTCCTTCAGGTCGTATAACAACAGCTCCTTTCTTCCATGTCGGCATTTCGTTTGGTTGAAGATCACCAACAGTTGTTTTAAGGATGTTCTCCTCACGGGTGGCCTCTAAAATATTGGCAACACCAATAAACTCAGCAACAAAACGGCAATTGGGCTTTTCATAAATTTCTTTTGGTGAACCAACTTGAAGAACATGACCATCTTTCATGACAGCAATGCGGTCTGAAACAGTGAGAGCTTCTTCCTGATCGTGGGTGACCAACACAAAGGTTTTGTGGAGTTTGAGTTGCAAGCGCCGTAATTGTTCTTGCAGTTGTACCCGTAGTTTTGCATCAAGCGCCGACATGGGTTCGTCAAGTAACAGAACCTCTGGCTCACAGATAAGTGCCCTCGCCATTGAAACACGCTGACGTTGACCACCTGAAAGTTGGTCGGGGTATCTGTCTGCAAACTCGCTGATCTCAAGCATTGTACAGATTTTTTCAACACGGGGTTGGATTTCTGATTCGGATATTTTTTGAGATCGAAGGCCAAAAGCAATATTATCTTTATTCTTAAGGTGAGGAAAAAGGGCGTAACTTTGAAAAATTGTATTTACTGGCCGTTTGTTGGCGGGGATATCTAAAATAGGTTTTCCGTTGAGAAAAAGGCTGCCTTCAGTTGCTGACTCAAGGCCCGCGATGATACGCAAAAGGGTTGTTTTGCCACAACCAGATGGCCCCAGCAAGGTAAAAAGTTCTCCTTTGTTGATTCGCAAATCAACATTGTCGAGCGCCTTAACCTCACCATAATTTTTATATAAAGCGTGGGCCTCTAAACTCTTTTCCATAGCGTTATCTTCCTTGGTCATTATCTGTAAAAACCGTACGACTTTTTAATTTTTTGAAGGGGAGAGCCCTTTGGTTCAGCCACTCATCTGTATAGTTCAGACCTGCTTGGTGCCCCGACATATGTAGATGCTCTCAGTTGGTACCCTCTAACCACCGCTCATTTGCTGCAGAAATTTGACCTCGGCTCGATTCGGAACGAGGGGTTCAGCCTTAGCAAGTCGACTATTAATAGAAACCAGGGATACTCGATTTCGTAGGATTCCTATACCGTCGACAAGTTCTGCTACAGTAAATGGTTCTTCAAGTTCAATTTCCAGGCCAGCCTTTGTGTAGGTACCCTGGAGTTTCACATACACCTTCATTGTTGGGATTGCTCAAAATCAAAGGTTGAGTCGAGTTGTTCTTCAGTAACTTTCACGACCACGTTGTATGAGGGGGTCGTTGTAGAACAGTGGTGGCAGGCGGTCGTCCTTGTTGGTAAGGCCAGCTTTTTTGTTGAATTCGGTTTCTGTCTTTGTCACCTTTGTTCTCAACTGTGAAGAAAACTGATCCTCCTTTAAAGGCAGGATCAGAAAATATTAGTCGTGCGCCCTTTGCTAACACTAAAAATTATTGAATATTTTCAAAGGTTTCTTCTAACCGTTTCAACATTTCATCAATCAACTCGTACGGGATATTCAGCGCTGGCTCAATTCGTATTGTCTGCGCATTTGTTAAGGTGCCTGCAGTCAGAACACCTCGGCTGAATAGGCCGGACGCGACCTTGTAACCAATTTCATCATTTGGAAATTCCATGCCGAGTAGTAAGCCCCGCCCTCTTATGCCGTTGAGAATTTCAGGGAATCTTTCCTGAAGAGCAGAGACCTTCTTTTTTATGTATTCACCTTTTTCGGCAGCTTGCCCGGCAAGATCTTCTTCGAGGAGAACCGTGATTTGTGCGAGAGCCGCAGCACACGCTACAGGGTTACCGCCTGTAGTTGTCGTATGCATAAATGGGTTTGGTTCCATGCACTTCCAGATTTTTGCAGTTGAGAAAAACCCTGACATTGCAATTACCCCTCCCCCAAGTGCTTTCCCAAAGCACATAATGTCTGGTGTCACATCCCAGTGATCGACTCCAAAAATTTTCCCTGTACGGCCGAATCCGGTTTGAACTTCATCAGCAATGAGCAAAACCTCATATTTGTCGCAGAGTTCACGAAGTCGTGGCCAGTAATCATCAGGGGGCTCAATAGCCCCGGCCTCTCCCTGGATTGGTTCAACGACAACTCCTGCGATATCATCACCTACCTCTTTCGCGTATTCGAGTGCTTGCTCAATTGCGTCAGCATCACCAAAAGGAACCTGTCGTATCCCTTCGAGTAATGGCAGTAAAGGCTTACGGTATACTGCTTTTCCGAGTAGTGAGAGTGCCCCCAAGGATTTGCCATGGAAACCTTTGAGGGTTGAAATGAATCCGCTTTTTCCTGTGTACAATTTTGCCAGCTTCATCGCCCCGTCCACTGCTTCTGTTCCACTGTTAGCAAAGAATCCATATTGGATATCTCCTGGGGTCAGCTTGGCAATTACTTTAGCGAGATGTGCTCGCAGAGGGTCAAGCATCTCTTGGCTATACTGTGGGGAACGATCGAGTTGAGCCTTTGCTGCAGCTACAATTTTTGGGTGACGGATACCTGGAGAGTAGAGGCCGAAACCGCCGAGCATATCAATGTATTCACGTCCCATAACATCTTTGAGGATAGATCCCTCTCCCTGCCAGTCTGTCAAAGCAAAGTCGTCAGTCTGGGTGACAGATTTACGGTACTCAAGAAAGCCCTTGTTGATATGATCGGCGAAATTTTGATATGTTGATTCCGCGACCCATTTACGTTCGTCTTCAGTGATTTCAGATTCAGGAGTTTTGATTAGACCTATCATCTTGTTTGCTTCTATTAAAGCGCCTTCGACACTTCTTTCGCAAGGCTTGCTATCATTGTTGCTCATTGAACATTCTCCCGTTTCTTTTTTGTATTAAATTACGCATGAACATACGCTAAACTATTT
Source organism: Desulfocapsaceae bacterium (assembly GCA_033852035.1). Taxonomy (GTDB): domain Bacteria; phylum Desulfobacterota; class Desulfobulbia; order Desulfobulbales; family Desulfocapsaceae; genus Desulforhopalus_A. The sequence goes on from JAWSVG010000080.1 coordinate 9,990, forward strand.
TGTTTTGTAAAATTGCAAGTGCTGTCTGCTTTGTTGTTTCTGCAAATTTTTCAAACTTGTCTTCTTCACTGAGAAACTGTGTGTGAAACTCTAGTCCCTCCATCAAGGTTACTATGAGATCAGCTGCATTGAGCTCATCGGTGACACTGATGATTCCTCTCTTATTGTAAAAAAGTAATTCCTTGTACAGATAGTCTCGAAACCAGCGAAACATTTCCCTGAATGTTTCTTTAATTTCCGGACTTCGAAAGCTTTGGTAGTAGAAGCCGTAATGAACTCCGGGATCTACAGTTCTCGACCATTCGTAACTGAAAATTGTATCTATGAGAGCCTTGAATCGTTGATCATCGTCCTTGATATGATCGAAGTTTAGGAGATGGCCAGATTTGAATTTACTGACCATAAGACTGATCAACTCTGACTGTAAGTTCTTCTTACTCTTGAAGTAGTGAAGAATCAGGCTAGGATGAATTCCGAGAAGGTCAGCTATCTTGCCAATTGAGGAGCCCTCGATACCTTCTTGTATCATTACTGTGTAATAACCTTCAAGGATCTCTTCTTTTCGAAGTTTTGCTGGTTTGTTTTTCCGACCAACCATAGAGTTTCACCGAGTAAAAAACATAATCAAATCACAAAAATGTTTAACTAATCGAACCTGTCTCAAATAATGTTACATTTATGTCATGTGAATCGTTTTACAGTAACGTTTGCGGTTTGTCAATATTTATATGTTGTTTTTCATCAATCGGTTAAAACAGAGGTGCTAGTGTTTATTCTATAATATCTCGTAGTTATGGTGTGATGATCAGTTTTAATGTTTTGTTTTTCTTATTTTTCGATGAGGAATGTTCGATTAATTAACCAGTCAGTTAATTTTCTATCATATGGACGTCGTTTCAGAGGTAGGAGGTCTTTGAGGTGTGGTGTACTCAAGTTGATGGGCGGTGATGATGGCAACAAAAAACCGTTTTTTAACAGGCCTAAAAAAGACCTTTTATTTCAGTTACTACGCGATCGCGATATTGTTAGTCGTATGGTTTATGTAAAATATTCAGAGTACATAGGTCGTATGTTCCATATGGAGATGCGCACGCATTCAGGACGAATTCGGACAAGAGAGTTTAGTACCTTAAAAATATTTTCTGCGTCTTTATGGTAGAAAATATTTTTAAGGTACTTATCCCGACTTATTTCCCGTTTATCGGGGTTAAGTTAAACAACGGAAATAATTGACTAACAGGCTACCCGGTTAGCCACTTGTGTTACATGCTTACTACCAGCAATCCTCAACATCAATTAAATTGGCTGAAGATTGGTGGTAGCTTGAAATAGCTGTCTACTCAGTAACAGGGATTCCTTTACTGTCCCAGTTTCTGAGCCGGTAATAATCCTGAAGCATGTATTCCATCTCCGCCTCTGAAAGTGAACCACCTTCAGGTAGAACTTCTTTATGAAGTCTCTTGGGCAGGCGATCGTCTGCTGCGGTAAAGCCCTCCTGTATATTGAACTTCCGTGTCATTGTTGCCACGTGAGCTGCTCTTGCCCGTAAACTCTCTCGTGTTGTCTTTTCGCCAGTGACCATTTCGATGGATTTCTCAAGCTCTTCCCAAGTATAGAGGTCACGATAGAAACGGCAGAGGGTGAGGGTGTCGAAAATATTGAGCCTGTCCTCGTAGTCAACCAGCATTTCGGCTTTCCCTTCAATCTGCTCGGGCGGAATCATGCCGGATAATTCCGGCTTATAGAAGGTTGTACGTAGGTGACATGCTCCCCTTGGTGCTGTGCCAAATGTAAGGCCCATACCCTTTAGTGCCCTCGGATCATATCCAGCTGGTTCCAGGCCTTTAACATGGATGGCTAGATCTTCGACCCCCCATTTTTGGGATGTTGGGATGATACCGTTCGCAAGCAGGTCACCTATGTCTTCACGGGTGCTTATTTTTTTTATAAGTTCTGCAACCTGGTCTGCGTTGCTGTACTCGATATCATAATCAATCATGCCCTGTGCTTTGGCTTCCATAGCAAGACCACAAAGATTTCCGGTGGTGATGGTGTCCATGCCAAGTCTGTCACAGAGATCGTTAAGATATGCAACCTCTTCCATCTCTTTTATCATGCAAAGACCGCCAAAAGAGTAAATGGTTTCGTATTCTGGTCCTTCGAGTTGCAGGTCTTTGTGTCTACCTTTCTTGAGTGTAGTCAAGCGGCCGCAGGCAATGAAACACTTTGCACAGGTATGGGGTTTTACCTCATGCTCTTCATGGTAGAGTTCACCGCTGATCTGCTCTGCATGCTCACAGGAACCCTGGTTCCAGTACCGAGCAGGAAAAGCTCCAGCACTATTCATGAGTGTGACCATCATGGTCGTACCCATCTTACGATAGGCTTTAACGCCTGGGTGTTGCATGTTTGTTTTGGAAAAAATTTTAGCGTATTTGGCAATACCATCCCTGTCGGCATACTTACGTTTTCGATCACCCTGAAAAACTAACGCTTTGATATGCTTTGATCCAAGAACTGCTCCTACTCCCGTACGCCCGGCACAACGCCATTTATCATTGGCGATAATTGCATACTTCACCAATTTTTCCCCTGCAGGACCAATGGTGATCGCCCCCGGTTTAGTATATTTTTTGTTGTTTGGAGCAAAACGCTGGACTGCTTCTGTCTCTGCTGTAAACGTCTCCATCCCCCAGATATCGCCTGCATCGTGAAACTCTACCTCTTCTGGCTGAACAGAGAGCACAGTTGGTTTGTCGGCTTTTCCAGTGAGTATTATGGCGTCAAATCCTGTGGCATCAATGGCTTCCGGAACTTTACCGCCGGAGTAGGATTCAGCGTACATGCCAGTGAGAGGGGATTTTGTATAAATCCCGTATCGGCTGGCTCCCCACAGTCTCCCACCGCAAAAGGGGCCGGTTGCAATGATGAAGTTATTTTCAGGTGCCAGCGGGTCAACACCTGGTGGGTTTCTTTCCAGTAACAGGTGAGTGGCTAGACCCTTTCCACCAAGGCATTCGGACAAAATATCATCCGATATTTGCTCAATAGTGAAACTCCTGTTGTTTAAATTTATGGTCAGTATGCGGTTGTAGAAGCCGTGCATGTTTTTTCCTCCAAGGGCAAGGGAATTTCTAAATCTGTTTGGATACATTAGTACCTAACTTTTGCAATTGACTAGTCCGCCGGAGATGCGAGGCAGCGAAGCTGAAAACGGACAACTACTTCAAGGTTTCGGTAACAAAGCAGATTCGGTGGAATTGTCAATCCCGAAAGGTAGCAAGTAACAGAAAAATGGTACTCATGGACAGGTGAGTTTCTGAAATGATTATGATGGATGCAACGTCTTGTTTTGAAATGACAAATCATTTTCTCTCTACTTTACGTCTGCAAGATTTAGTACCTTGAAAATAATTTTGTGAAGGTACTTATCCCGACTTATTTCCCGTTTATCGGGGTTAGGTAGTACTATTTAATTATATTCTACAATGTGCCGCCCCATGCGCGTAATACTTATGGCGTGGGGCGAACTGTCTTTGTTTAACTGCGCAGTCTGTTATTTTCGCATGGCTGCAAAACCGTCGTCAATAATATCCAGACCTTGTTTGAGCTGTTCGTCGGTGATTACAAGCGGCATGAGGAAGCGCAATACGTTACCGTAGGTGCCGCAAGAAAGAATGAGTAGTCCTCGCTCGAAACAATATTTGACCAGGGCCTTGGTCTCTTCTGCAGCGGGAGACTTAGTCTGACGATCTTTCACCAATTCTAGAGCAATCATTGGCCCGAGTCCACGAACATCGCCGATTATGTCATATTTTTCATGAAATTTGAGAAAGGTACTTTTCAGGGTATCGCCCAGTTGCTTGGATTTTTCGAGCAGGTTTTCGCTTTCGAAAATATCAAACACCGCAAGAGCAGCTTCACAAGCAATTGGGTTGCCGCCGTAGGTGCCGCCGATACCAGCAGGATGAACTACGTCCATGATCTCTTTTTTGCCAACCACAGCGCTGAGAGGCATGCCGGCAGCAAGACTCTTTGCAGTGGTAGTTATGTCAGCCTCGACTCCATAATACTCCATGGCAAACATATATCCTGTTCTGCCGATGCCGGTTTGGATTTCATCGGCGATTAAAAGGATGTTGTTTTCTTCGCAAATTGCTTTGAGTTTCTTGAAGTATTCTTTTGGTGGAGCAATAAAGCCGCCTTCGCCTTGGACAGGTTCTACTATGATTGCTGCAGTCTGCTCGGCCGGAACGTGATTGATGAAAAAATCTTCGAGATGATCGGCACATGCGACGTCACAGCTAGGGTATTCTTTGTTGAATGGGCAGCGGTAGCAGTTTGCAAACGGCATCCTGTAGACTTCCGGAGCAAACGGGCCCATACCGAATTTGTATGGCTTAGATTTTGATGTAAGGGTCATGCCCATCAGGGTGCGGCCATGAAATGCATTTTCAAAGGCGATGATTGCTGTTTTTTTGGTGTAGTATCTGGATATTTTTACGGCATTTTCTACTGCTTCCGCGCCGCTGTTTGCAAACATTGCAGCCTTGGGAGACTCGCCTGGAACTGCATTGCAAAGTTTTTCTGCGAGCTTGACAGCTGAGTCATAAGGGGAAACCATGAAGCAAGTGTGGGTGAATTTATCCGCCTGGTCCTTGATCGCCTTGACCACCTTTGGGTGAGAGTGGCCAACGTTCATCACAGCAATGCCACCTCCAAAATCAAGTAACTCATTTCCTTCCACGTCAACGAGGACAGCCCCTTTTGCATGTGAGATGTATTTGGTTGTCCCGCTGACATTTCCTTTGGCAATGTGCTTGTTGCGGAGTTGGTGTATAGCTTCGTTTGTTTGAGTAGTTTCCATTTGTTCCCTCTTGATATGGTTTGTAGATCTTTGCGTTACTTTATAAATTCTCTACACAAAACGTGAATAGGTCAGAATATGCAAAATTCAAGCCATACATAAGTGTCAGGGGAAAGAGTCCTGAAAACGGGTGGATAGGTGATGTTGTCGTTGGTTTGTGTTTTTGGGGTGATTCAATTGTTGATCGGGAGTGTTCTTTTCCCTTGTCAATAGGTGCTTTGGGCGTGATCTGAATATGGATCAAGTGTGTGTGCTGTTATTGTGTAATATAATCAAGATCTTGTGTCCTCTTTGATCCATATTTGAATCGAGGCGATGGTTCTCGTGCCGATTTAGCGGGTGGTTTGAGCTTGATTTATTGTTTCTGTAAAAGGTTAAAACCTCCGTCTTTTAGTCGGATAGCATTTTTCTAGCAGTTGGCTTATAATTGGCGGCATGGAATATCGACAAGGCAGCCATACAAAATTTGTGAGCTTAAACTGGATTTAAGCAGAGATAGCGATCGGTTTCAAACCGGACTCATATTCAGCCAGCAACATAGGTCTTCCTGTACGGATATAACCAACCAAACTTGCTTTCAGAAAGCGGTGAAAGGAAATGCTCCTTAACTGACATGTCATTGCGATGGACTGTATGCAGGCGTAGGTCCTGGCGCTTTCGGCGGACATGCTACCACTAGACATTTTTCGTTTCACCACACCTTTCTTTATGATGT
>JAWSVG010000155.1:0-14030 GCA_033852035.1 Desulfocapsaceae bacterium
ATAGTTCGAGCCCACTACCCAGACGGTTTAATGGAAGGCAAATCAAACCTATATGAAATGCTTGCTTTTATTCATTTAATGTCCCGCTGAAGCATGCTTTTCTTTTTTCAATAAAGGCAAGCATTCCCTCTTGTGCATCCTTGCTAGCAACAGTTAAAGCAAAATGATTTATCTCAATTTCACTCGCAGATTTCAGGTCAGTATTACTTCCACTATTGATTGATTGTTTTGCAGCTCTTAAGGCTATTTTACTCTTTAAGGCGATAGCTTCTGCCGTTTTTATCGTATCTTTAAGCAAAGATGTCGAAGAGTATATCCTGTTGACACATCCAATTTTTTTGGCTTCGTCAGCACTCACAATCTGACCTGTTAAGATAAGCTCTTTGGCCATATTTCTCCCGACCAATCTCGACAATCGCTGAGTGCCTCCGTAACCAGGGATTATACCGAGATTGATCTCAGGCAGACCGAATTGAGCAGTATCTGCGGCATAAATAAAATCTGAGGCCAAAGCTATTTCCATCCCTCCACCAAGGGCAAATCCATTCACTGCTGCTATTACTGTTTGAGGAAGTGCCTCAAGTTTTGCTAAAACCTTATGCCCTCGCTCAGATAATAATTTGGCCTGCATGCTAGAAAGTGAGCTTAACTCCTTTATATCTGCTCCTGCAACAAAGGCTTTATTGCCCGCTCCAGTGAGAATTAGTACCGATATCTCCTCCTTTTGGGATACCAAATCCAAAACAATGGATAGCTCACGGATAAGAGTCTGATTCAAGGCATTCAGAGCTTTCGGTCTATTAAAAGTAATAATTCCAATCTTGTTTCTTTCTTCGTAAATTATATTTTGGTAATCCATTCTCTTCTTCCATTATTGTCAGTCAATTACCCAGTGTAATCAAAAAAACCTCTGCCAGTTTTCCTTCCTAGGTGTCCCGCTCGAACCATTTTCCTTAATAGTGGGGCTGGACGATACTTATCCTCTCCTAGTTCACGCTGAAGGCTGTCGAGAACAAACAACAAAGTGTCTAACCCAATCATGTCTCCCAGAGCCAGCGGTCCAATCGGGTGGTTTGCTCCTAACACCATTGCTCGATCAATGTCTTCAGCGGAAGCCACGCTTTCGGCTAAAGTAAAAATAGCCTCGTTAATCATAGGACAAAGAATTCGATTCACTGCAAAACCAGGAGCTTCTTTTATCTCAATTGCTGTTTTGTTGATCACTTTTACGAAATCCATACATGTACTTATTGTTTCGTCTGACGTGACAAACCCCCGTATTAGTTCAACCAGTTTCATTACCGATACTGGGTTGAAGAAATGCATTCCTACGACTTTATCAGGCCTACCTGTAACAGCAGCTATTTCGGTGATAGAAAGCCCTGAGGTGTTAGAAGCAAAAATAGTGTGATTAGGGCAAACACCATCTAATTCTCTAAAAAGAGTTTTTTTCACTTCCATGTCTTCAACAATTGCTTCAATAACCAAATCTGTATTTGAGACTGCGTCACGTATGTTTACTATCCCAGTAATTCGTGACTGAATCTCAATGGCATCGATTTCGCTCAGCGTTCCTTTTTTTATTGCTCGCTGGAGATTTTTCTTTAATGTCGACAGACCATTTTCAACTAGATTTTCCTTAATATCTCGAAGTGTGACAGTAAAGCCTGCTGTAGCCGCTGCCTGAGCGATTCCTGCTCCCATAATACCAGCACCTAACACACATATATTTGTTATTGCCATCGTCAACCTCCTTAAATCATTTCAATTGCGCAGGCCATGGAAACACCACCACCACCGCACAATGTAGCTAAACCAAGATTTTTATTTCTATTCTTCAAGGCATGAAGCAAGGTTACGATCAGTCGTGCACCGGTGGCACCAATGGGGTGCCCTAGTCCTATGCCAGATCCGTTGACGTTGGTTATATCTCGATCTAACCCTAACTCACGTTCGCATCCTATGTATTGGGCGGCAAAAGCTTCATTGACTTCTATGAGATCAAAATCAGGGATAGTTAAACCACTTGTTCTCATTAATTGTTTCACTGCAGGAACTGGAGAGAGCCCCATGACCGAAGGATGGCAGGCACCTTGGCCAACCGCTCGAATACGCGCTAATGGTTTAACGCCATGAAATTTAGCTGATTCACCCGACATAAGGACTAGAGCAGCAGAGCCATCGTTAATCCCGCTGGAATTCCCAGCAGTAACCTTCCCTGTGTGAGGAATGAAAGCGGGAGGCAGTTTTTCAAGATCTTCCAAGGTCATACCCGGTCGAAAATGTTCATCTTTATCAAAAACCAAGGCTTGTTTGCGACGTCTTTCGATTGTGACTGGGACTATCTCATCCGTGAAAGTTCCATCGTTTGTCGCTCGTTCAACATTGCTATTACTGCGAAGAGCAACCTCATCCATTTCCTCTCGCGAGATATCCAAGTGCTGGGCTATAAATTCAGCTGTGTGACCCATAATGTATGGCTTACCTTTAAAATGACTCAAAGGAGCTTCCTCTGCATTTACTGGACCTTCCTCTGGGTGTGGCAAAATGTGAGATCCACAATGCAATGAACGAATAAGAGTGTCAACAAACTGTTTGTCTTGTAGACGGCACCCCCATCTGGCCGCGGGAACCTGATACGCTACACCGCTCATATGTTCAACACCACCAGCCAGTATTATATTTGCCATACCAGCCTGAATCATTGCCATTCCGGAAAGGACTGCCTCCATTCCGGATATGCAGACTCGATTTAGGGTAACGGCAGGTACCGTATCAGGCAGACCAGCTAAGAGGCTACTTACGCGAGCAACATTCAAAGAATCGGCAGGTTCAAGACAGCATCCAAATCGAATGTCATCAATTTCAGCTGGATTGATGGCTGCTCTTTCAACTGCTTGGTCCATGGTAATAGAGCCTAAAGTGGCTGCGTTTGAATCCTTAAGAGTACCACCGAAAGCTCCAATGGCCGTCCTGCATGCAGAAGCAATAACTACGTCTTTCATTTTTAATACCTTTTTGTTTCCGTAATAGTCCAAACCTATCTTGTTATGTCAGGTAATTACGTCTATTTGAACCGTGATATGTAGGCTTATAGTTATGATGGTATGCCAGCGAGTGCTTTTGCCAATGTGATTTTTCCCCCTAAATTGCCTTCCCGGAAGATCATAATTCGTTGTGCCTGCGGGGAGCCAGCGCCATGCATGGATTCCACCAAAGCTGTCCCTCCTGTCATTGCCTCAATAAGTCTACCGATTTTTATTCGATCCTCGACTGGAATATCAGCGACACCAGAAAAATATTTACGCACAAGAGGTCCGACTTCTTCGTTTCGCAGATCAATTTCACTCGGAAGAGTTGCAATAAAACCACCAGCGAGATCAACAGCAAGACGTGCAATTTCAAAGTGAAATCGCGTAACATTTTGTTTGCAGACATTTGCGAGCATTGTATCAACCAGATACGCTCCAGACTCAGTTGGGGTTCCTTCTGCAGAACAGGCTATCGAAGAACTATATAGAGTCTCACTTAAATGGATCATCTCGGTTACTTTATCCCGGACGTGAGAACCTTTAGCTGAACCTTGAATCTGGCATAGATATGTAACGGCTCCGGTCAGCACATCCATTAGTCCAGTTTTACAAGCTCCATAATTTGCTCGATGGTGAGCGGCAAAACGATAGACGATATCCCCAGTATACTTTGTTTCACCGTTGAGAAAAATGCGTTCATTTGGAATAAAAACATCGTCGAAAACTATCATTGCTTCACCACCTACGGCACCGAAACGAGGTTTACCGACATCGATATTTTCCAATTTATCACGACGATCATCTCCTGCCTGACGACCATAAACCATGGTTATTCCTTGAGCATCGATTGGTATAGCACCGACAAATGCATAATCTTTTGATTGTTCATCAATCGCCATGGTTGGCATTATGAGGATTTCATGTGAATTGACCGCCCCGGTCATATGCAATTTTGCACCTCTGATGACGATACCATCATCGCGACGCTCTACCACCCGAACAAACTGGTCCGGATCCGGCTGGTTAGCTGGGCTTTTAGAGCGATCACCCTTTGGATCAGTCATCGCCCCAACAACCATCAAGTTTTCGTCTTGAATGAAAGTGAGCCATTTCTTAAACTTTGTCAGATAATCAGTGCCGCATTCTTTATCTACCTCATAAGCAACTGAATAAACGGCATTAATCCCATCAAGTCCAACGCAACGCTGAAAGCATGTTCCTGTTTTTTGCCCGAGCAAACGTAGTAATTTAACCTTTTGCATCAAATCACCAACATCTTGGTGAACATGGGTGAATCGGCTTATCTTTCTTCCTGTTAAATGAGAGGTCGCTGTAGCTAAATCATGATACTCATCCTGTGAAGCTAGCGCATACGTCATTGCAGCAGCTCGTACATGTGGGGCAGTAGCAGGATGTTTAGTTACGTCTTCTATCCTCTCACCTTTGTAATAAATGATTGGGCTAAGCTTTTGTAAGCTGGCCATATAGTCTGAACCACTATTTATTTTCATCACATCTCCCGTTTAACACCTTTTATGTGTTATGTTGCAATTGGTCAGTTTACCTTACCTATGGACTGCGCAATGGCCCTGAGGTCATGACAACCACCACTTCATGTACACTGGCCAATATCAAGCCATTGAGTGGCTCACAATTCCCCTATGTCAAATCAAAACAACTGATCGGATGACTTCCTCTACTCCTGGTTCATTTGAAACAGGATCAAGTCTGGTAGGATGTATATAAAACGCGTTATTTCTGTATTTTGGGTTCCATCCCGTTGATTTTTATAAAAATCAACGGGATGGAAGACTGCTTAAGTCAAAATTGGCTTCACCGAAAAACAAGGATTATCTTTCGGAATTGTAGATCAGTCACAAACCTATATTCTACCTGCCATTTTCAACATATCTTTGAGCAATTCGCCAGCTGGCCCACAGTACTTTGGATCTTTTGCCGAATACTCATCAACAACTTCAAGAGAGAATTTTCGCAATTGGGCAACAGTATCCTCGTCCATGTATGACAATTCTCCCATTTTATCTTTCTGAAATTTATTAATATCTACCATGTTGTTGTAACCAGACCATCTCAAAAAATCGGTTCCTGCAGAATTAGCACACTCTTCAACAATAGCTTTCATATCGGAGGGAAGCTCGTCCCATGCCTTTTGATTCATGATTATTTCGCCATTATTTATATTCGCAAGGTTCGGCATAACTATATGATTTGTGACTTCCTGAAACTTCATATCCCAGGCTGTAGATACGCTCCCCCAATGAGCTCCGTCGCAAACACCCGTTTGCAAGGCCTGGTATATTTCGGCACCTGGGAAAAAAACTGGCGTAGCACCAGCTTTTTGAAAAACTTGAGCAGCGATTCCAGTGCTCCTTACTTTGAACCCTTTGAAATCGTCCAAAGTAGTGATAGGTTTTCGTGAGTATAACGACAGGCCACTCATTGGAACTGGTGCTACAAAACGAACTCCGTGATCCGCATAGGCTTGACGAAAAATCTCAATAGCACCCATATCATAGAAGTAGGCATACATTTCTTCCACGTTTGCCCAACTAAATAGCTGTCCATTGACATGTCCTGCTACGGGAACTTTTCCGATCCAGTATGCTGGCCAGATAAGAGATATTTGAAACAAGCCCCGTCCAAGAGCTTCAAACACATCCTTTGTTGGAACAATTGCTCCTGGAGGAAGTGGAGATATATCAAGTTCTCCATCTGTAGCGGCCCGTACACGATCACAAAATTTCACATAAACTTCTTTATAATATCCCACTCCGGTTGGCCAGTGGGTCTGCATACGCCAACGTATCTTTTTCTTAGATTTCGCACTGGCAATTTTTGGAATAACGGTTGCTGCTGTAGCTGCTGCAGTTACCACTCCAGCCTTAAGTACATCACGCCTTGATAATTTTTCCGACATAACTCCTCCATCACAGTGTTTTAGTTTTTCTTAAGTACGACCCAAAATCTGTTCAATTTATCTTGCCAAACCTTACCAGGCAGTCCAACCTCCATCAATTACCAAGCTTTGCCCGGTAATGAAGTCCGATGCAGTGCTCGCTAGAAAAATCACAACGCCTTCAATCTCTTCAACACGCCCCCATCGTCCCATTGGAGTTCGCTCGTTAATGAAATCGAAACGTTCCTTATCTTGTTGAATTTGCTTAACCATTTCTGTTTCAAAATACGTAGGAGCAATTGCGTTAACACGCACACCGGATTTAGCCCATTCCAGCGCCATTACCTTCGTCATCTGCTCTACCCCCCCTTTGGAGGACGCGTAAGCCAGTTGGTTTGGCAAGGCCACATGTCCTAAAATGGAGCTCATATGAATTACCTTTCCATATCCACGTTCAACCATCTGGGGAACGACAGCCTGAGTCACTAAAAAATAGGCTTTGAGATTAGTAGAAATTATTCTGTCCCATTCATTTTCTGGGTAATCTAGCACTGGCACACGATGGTTAATACCGGCATTGTTAAACAGTACATCGATTCGACCGAAATGAGACACAATGGCCTCCACCCCCTCCTTAACGCTTTGCTTGTCTGTTACATCGAAGACAAAACCAGCAGCCGCTCTGTCCAATGCTCTGATTTCATTGACTACATTGTCAATATCAGTTCGATTCCGACCACATACGGCGATGTCAGATCCTGCCTTTGCCAATGCCAGGGCAGCCACTTTCCCAAGCCCTTTTGAACTTCCCGTAATCATCGAAACTTTGTCTTTCAGTGAAAATATCTCTAAGGCCATAGCAAATTCTCCTTCAAAGTTAAACCGCATTAAACGATTTAATTAAAATTCATGTTGTTAGGAAGCCAGAGAACAATTTCTGGGAATATCATCATCAGAAGCAGAGAAGCGATCATGATGCCACAAAATGGTATGACACTCTTATATATGGTTTTCATGCTTGTTGATGGGCTCAACGATTTAAGGTAAAAAAGGTTGTATCCAAAAGGAGGGGTTATATATCCTATACATAGTGCCGTGTTAAAAATTACTCCATACCATATCGGATCGAATCCCAATCCACTTACAACTGGGTAAAAAAGTGGAAGGCAGAGCAGAATGATTCCCATGGGATCTAAAAACATGCCTAAAAGCAGGACGGCTCCTTGGAGGATAAAGACAAGTAACCAAGGGTTAACATCTAGCTCCATAAGCATGTTCTGGATAAAATAAATCCCCCCACCTCCGCTATAAATTGCCACGAACCCGGCGGCACCAAACATAATCCATAATACCATTCCTGTTATACTAGCAGTTTGATGAGCAGTCTCTCTTAAGAATTTCAGGCTACATTCGCCACGTGCAATCACACACAATAAAACAGCCAAAGCACCCACTGATGATGCTTCCGTTGGTGTGGCAATCCCAAAAAACAATGATCCGAGTATTGAAAAAATGATTACAATTGGCATTGCTATCGATCTCAAAGCAAGTACTTTTTCTTTTAGAGTTGGGGATTCTTCCAGCGCCGGACAGAGTTCAGGCTGTAACCAGGATCGAATAAGAATATAAATCATGAACAATATAACAATACCAACACCAGCAACGAGTCCACCCGCAAACAGTTTTCCAATGGACTGACCAGTCATCATACCAATGACGATCAAAGTAATACTTGGGGGGATGAGAATACCGAGGGTTCCTGCGGAACCGATCGAACCAAATATCATAGCTTCATCATAATTTCGTTTGCGCATCGGAGGTATTGCGACTAAGCCTGTTGTGACTGTCGAAGCTGAACAGTTCCCAGTCATTGCAGCGAGGGCCGCGGCAAACCCACAGGTACCCACTGCTAAACCTCCTCTGAGACGTCCAGACCAGAGATAAAATGCATCGAACATGTCTTCTGCAATCTTTGATTTAGAAAGAGCCACTCCAATGAATACAAAAAGAGGGACAGCAGCCAGTAGGAGCATCCACATGTAGTTAAAAACACCAGTAACGATTGGCATCAAACCGAGAGGGCCATACATGATTAAAGCCGAAATCACTCCGATAGCTCCAAGCGCAAAGGCCAAAGACACTCCAGCCATGATGCATACTATCAGAGAGCCGAACATACCAACAGTTAACAGAATTTCAATACTCATATATCTCACCTTTGATTAGTGTAATGCATGAAACCGCTATTTTAGAAAGACCTTGCAGAAGTATCAGAGAGACGCCTAGAACGAGTATAAATTTGATTGGGTAGATCGGATGAGCCAAGGCCATTTCATCCGTTTCTCGAATTCCCCATGAGTTGAGAAAAAATGTGATACCTTCTTTTACGAGAACAGAAGTCCACAATATCATCAGTGAATAATTTAATATGTCAAATAGTGCTCGTATTCTAATAGGAAACTCACGGTAGAGGATATCGACTCTCACATGGCCGTTTAAAAGAAGTGTATATGCACCAACGAGTATGAAGTAACTGCCGAAAATCCGCTGTGTATAGCCATGGGCCCACACTGTAGGTGCTTGGAAAAAATAGCGTGAAATTACTTCGTAAACTAGCATGAGAATTCCCACATAAATCACATATGAGACAGTCTCACCCGACCATTTACTGACGCCGTCAATTGTGCGAAGAATTTTTTTCATACCTTTTTCCTCTTTTATTTATTTGATTTTGTTTAATTAATCGAAGCTGAGAAGTGGCAATTTCAGCACTGTTATTTCGAGACATTATCCTCTTATATCAATATGTTGTTTTATTTAGCAGGGCCGACTATCCATTAGATGACTACACGAACAGAATATAACAAACAATGCGGTCTACATATCCTGTTTATAGAAAGCTCTCCAGTGTTGTTACAAAGAGAATTTAACACACCCTTACAAGCTCAACTGCTTGGTTCGATTTTGAGCCCTTAAAGACTTCCGTCGAGGGGAAGATGATTTAAATATATCCTTTCAAACTCTCTATGCAATTCATCTCTAAAATCTGGATGTGCTATAGTTACTAAAGCTTTTGCTCTTTCTGCAACAGACTTACCACGGAGGTCAGCTACCCCATATTCCGTTACAATGTAATGGACATCAGTACGACTTGTTGTAACACTTGACCCTTCATTAATATAAGGTACAATTCGAGATACTTTGCCTTGAGCAGCTGTAGAGTGAAATGCAAGTATGGCTCGGCCACCTTTTGAAAGCGCTGCCCCCCGTACAAAATCCACCTGGCCACCAGTCCCACTATACTGCTTGAAGCCTATGCTATCAGAAACAACTTGTCCTACGAAATCCACCTGGATTGCAGAGTTCACTGATACGAAATTATCATTTTGGGCAATAATGAATGGATTGTTTGTGTAATCAACTGAGTACATCTCAACAATAGGATTGTTGTGAACAAAATTATAGACTTTATCAGTTCCCATAAAAAAGGTAGCCACCATTTTACCAGGATGATAGTTTT
Source organism: Desulfocapsaceae bacterium (assembly GCA_033852035.1). GTDB lineage: Bacteria > Desulfobacterota > Desulfobulbia > Desulfobulbales > Desulfocapsaceae > Desulforhopalus_A. Next base: position 9,470 of record JAWSVG010000155.1, read on the forward strand.
TCTCTTTGCAGGTGATCACCCCTAACTCAACCAGATCAACAACTCCATCAGAGAACATCTCTGTGTGTATACCAAGGTCCTTTTTGTCCTTAAGAAAACTTAGAATGGAGTTTGGAACTGCCCCAATTCCTAATTGCAAACAATCACCATCTTTTATCAATCCGGCACAATTCTTTCCGATCGCTTCATCAACAGACGATATATTTGCAGGAGGCATATTTATGGGTCTGGAATCGCATTCGACAATATGATCAATTTCAGATACATGAATAAAGGAATCGCCGAGAGTTCTAGGCATATGTGGCGTCACCTCGGCGATAATTAAATTAGAACTTTCAGCCGCGGGTTTAGTGTAATCAACTGAAACACCGAACGAACAATATCCATGCTCATCTGGAGTAGATAGCATACAGAGAGTGACATCAACTGGCAAAATATTTTCTTTGAAGAGTTGTGGAATTCTACTAAAATGACAAGGCGTAAATTTGCCTCTCCCATCATTTATCATGGCCCTACTTGCCGGCCCTGCAAAAAAAGAATTATGGATAAAGTGTTTATCATTTTCAAGCAAGCAATACTCGCTGAATCCCATGTCCAACATGTGGACTATTTCAACATCTTTATACGCTCTTTTATTCGCCACCATGGCTTTGAGTAAAATATCTGGTGAGCCACATGCGTGACCAGCCACAATCCTGTCTCCGGACATGATATGTTTAACTGCTTCTTCAGCAGTAGTAAGTTTTGACTTATATAATCTTTCCCAACCCATAAATATTCCCTTTATCTTTATTTGCTTGATGAAGTCATAAGCTGAACAATATTACACCAGCAAACCCCGTACCAAATTAATTATTTTATTAAAGAAAAAAGGCCTCGTAATTTCACGACGAGACATGCCGGAGGGATATGTTTTGTGATAACAATAGGTTAAGCACAGAGTGGTTCGGTATGGCTTGGATATTTAAAAGTGGTTTAAAAAAGAATATGAAGCCATGTGCTTGCTATGAAGAGCGGCCTGCAGTATGCAAAAGTGCATACTGCAACGCAATAAAAACGCGTAAAACGATGGTATGACTACACATGACACATGGTATGCTGATACGCATACCATGGTATGCGTATCAGCATACCATGTGTCATGTGTAATATTTTTACTGGTTGGAGTGCTTACTTTCTGGTTATACTTGTTCTCATGCCGTGTTTTTTTAATTTTCTAACAACTGTAGATTGATTAATGCCCAGCGCTTTTCCGATTTTTGGAGTTGTTTTATATTGGCGTAATGCTTGGGTGAGCATATTACATTCCACTTCATCTAGGACAGTGTATAAAGTTTTATTTTCGGTGACGACTCTTTCTGTAATATCTTTAAATATCTTAAAGTGACGAGGGAGGTTGTTTTCTGTAATTACCTCTCCACTCGATGTGACGACAAGTCTTTCAACAACATTTTGAAGCTCCCTCACATTACCTGGCCAATCATAAGCAATAAGTTCATCAATAACTTTAGTATCAATTTGCTTATTAAGGCCATATTTCAGGTTGTATTTTTTTAAAAAGTGGTACGAAAAGTTTATAATTGATTCTTTTCTTTCTCGTAATGGTGGTATTGTTATGGGAATAACATTGATCCTATAGAATAAATCCCTTCGAAAAAGTCTTCGTTTTACTAAATTATCTAAAACACGGTTAGTAGCTGATATAATTCTCACATCAATTTTTTTCGGGGTAACATCTCCAATTCTGAGAACTTCTTTTTCTTGTAATACTCTCAATATTTTTGATTGTACATTCATCGGCATATCGCCAATTTCATCCAGAAAAATAGTTCCGCCGTCTGCTGCTTCAAGCAATCCAATTTTTCCCTCCTTTTTTGCACCCGTAAAAGATCCCGCCACATATCCAAAGAGCTCCGATTCCAGCAAATGCTCTGGAATAGCGGCACAATTTATTTTCACAAATTTATTTTCTCTACGTTTACTATTTGTATAAATCAATTCAGCAAACACTTCTTTTCCCACACCCGATTCGCCCAGGAGAAGGACGGTACTATCTACGCCTGCAGTGCGAACTATCAACTCCTGCAATTCTTCCATCTTTTTTGAGACGATTATCACATTTTCCCCAGCACCAACAGTTTCACCCAGTTGCTGTAATTTTGTTCTATGCTGGGCCTCGAGCATTTCCATTTTTTCTAACTCTTCCTGCAGATTTGCGAGTTCGGTATTATCTCTTACATTGACAACAATAAGTGAAATGTCTCCATTGTCGTCAAATAACGGGGTACCTGTAATGATCACAGATTTCCCTGTCTTTACTTTTTGAATGATTGTCTTTGGCCTTTTACTCTCTAGTATTAAGAGAGTAACAGACTCATTGTAGTATCCTTGCTTGACCAGAGAATCCATTTTTTTGCCCAGTACTTCTTTACGCTTAACCCCCGTTATACGCTCATATGATTTATTCATTATATTGATGCGCCCACTTCCATCGGTTACAACAATTCCATCAAAAGAGGATTCAATGATTGCATCTAATTTTTTTGTTATTTCTTGCGTTTGTTTTAGTTCGTTGGATATTGCCTCAAGCTCTGATATGTCCTGTAAGAGGGAAACTGCCCCAACGACATTCCCTCCGACTGTGACAGGCGTTCGATTGACCATGTAGCTTTTACCATTCACTTTCAATGTTTTAATAAGTTCATGCTTTCCCGTTTGGGCTACATTTATTAATGGAGAATCTCTGACGACATTGGTAATGGGCTGTCCCATAATTTCTTTTCTCGAACGACGAAATGTTTTTTCTGCGGATCGGTTCCAAATGATGACCTTCCCAAGCGAGTCAATACCGACTACCGGGTTGTGGATAAAATCAAGAAACGTGTTAAATTCGAGGGAGGCTTTTGGCGACTTTGCATTAAATAGATTATCAATTCTTGGTTTACTGAACACCCCTAAAACTTTTCCGGTTTCTGTAACAATAAAGTGATCTTCTGAAAGTACATCAATCTCATCAAGATCAACTTCTGAATTAAGGGACTTGACATTTTTTGCCAGGCATTCTGAAATTGGTGAATTTGGATTTGTTTGAGATCTAACTGTCTCCAAAATGCTTTCTTTGGTGATCGCTCCAACGAGACATTCCTTGTTATCAACTACAACCACGATTTCTAATGAGCGGTTCAACATCACGGCGGCAGCTTCACTAAGATTAGTCTCGTTTATCAACGAAATAAAAGCCCTGTTCATTACTTCTCTTACTTTCAAAATGTACCTCCAACCAAAAGAACATAAAAATCTAATCTACTTATATTTGCACTGTACTTGCTCAAGGTAACTTATGTCTCATAGTATTTATTATAAAGCAAAGCAACTAAGCTCATAGTACCCTTGCTATGATACGAGAGCACTATCTCATTTGCTTATGTCGTCCTGCTCAATGGAGCAGCCAATGGTTGGCAGATGTAAGGTCATTCTGTATAATTATTTTCTGAATTTGACCTTCCTACTATCACAGCTAATTTCCATTTGATGAATCTGCTATCATCAAGTCCCTTTCAAAATCTCTTTGTTTACTGGTCAGCCACCGGTTTTTAATGGTCTCCTAGTAGCAATGCCCCTCCGTCAGAAGTTATGGTTCCACCATTAAAATCTGCAACGATTTCTCTTCTACCTAAGGCTTGAAATGAAGCATATTCTTTTGTACACTCTGTTTTCAGCAGGTCACCTCTGTTGGCTTATTTAACGTCTTAAGATCACATTAAATATACAGCATTTGTGGCCTTTTTTCTTCAATTCAATGAGAAATCCGGGCTAGAAATTCCAGCCTTATTACCTAGCCACCAAAAGAAGAGAAATAAAAAATACCCCGCCGCAAACGGACGGGGTATTAAGCGAGTATTAACTCAAGCTGCGCAATAAAAGCGCAACAAGAGGAAGTCGGTTCTCAATACTCTAAATCTTAAAACTAGCAACAGCATCTTGTAATTTCTGGGCAAGTGATTGTAGATCATCACTACTTGTATCTACCTGTGAACTGCTACTGGATAATTCTGCTGAGGCAGCATTTACCAATGAAATTTTCTCTGTAATTGTCGATGCGACAACAGATACCTGGCTAACATTCATGTTCACTTCGCCAAGTCCTTCCGCCGCCTGACTTATATTTTGTGATATTTCTCCCGTAGCTGCCGATTGCTCAGCGACTGCGTCAGAAATAGTACCTATAATTTCCTATGGTGCCAAAACTCGGTTGGATTTAGTTAAATCAATAAGTTAAGCCTTTTCTAATGCTATACTTGCTCATTTTTAAACAAAAAATTTCCTTGATCTTAACAGTAGACAAAAGCCCTTGCCAAATGACCTGATGGGTGATAAAGCATTGCACAATACGGGGACATTTACTCCTTTGCGCAATACTTTACCAAAGGGCTGTTATGGCAACCACTTCCAAGGTCAACGAACAACTCGTTACCATTTTTACAACGCAACCGTGCTGGATGATCGAACCACTGGCAACCGAACTAAACTATTCCATTTCTTCAGTTCGCCGATTTCTGAC
>JAWSVG010000081.1:0-5662 GCA_033852035.1 Desulfocapsaceae bacterium
GCGATAATACTGGTTGACAATACTACCTGTGGTAGCTATCATTTCTCTATTATCAAATCATTTAGGGAAAAATAATTGATTGAATCATTCAGATGTAAAGAAACCAAAAAAATTTGGAACCGAAAATTTTCTAAAAAGTTGCCTCCAAATATTCAAGGCCGTGCAAGACGCAAATTAATTGCCATTGATATTTCAAAATCATTAAATGATTTAAAAATACCACCTTCAAATCACTTAGAAGCTCTTATAGAGGATCGTAAAGGACAATATAGTCTAAGAATTAACGATCAATGGCGTATTTGCTTTGTCTGGAAAGATGGAAGTGCCTTTAATGTCGAAATAGTTGACTATCATTAGGAGAATCACAAATGGCTACAAAACTCATACCACTTGAACATCCAGGTATCTTTTTAAAAGAAGAATTCATGGAACCCTTAGAGGTTTCAGCTTACAGAATTTCTAAAGATACAAATATCTCCAATATGGCTATAAGTGAAATTGTAAGAGGTAAAAGAAGTATTACCCCAAGGGTTGGTATACGACTATCAAAATTTTTTGGTGTATCAGAAGGCTATTTTTCACGTTTGCAACTCCAATATGACCTTGATCTCATAAAAGAAAAAGAAGGAAAAGAAGTAAAAAAAATACATCAGTTCAACCCAACAAAACATAGTGGTAACGCCAAAATACTTTGAATAATCACAGAACAAATCATTTAACGCTGACCCCAAGCACGCCTGTCTTCGGGCTAAATTTCGTGGTAGTTTGAAGCATCTTGCTGCGTTCTTAGTTCGTTGCTAATTCTGCTTGGGGCAGGTTAATTCAAACGTTAGCTTTGAAGAGATGTTTTGGTTGTGTTGCGGCTTTATTCAGAATACCTTTCAAGGGCAGACCGCGGCCTTTAAAGAATGGGCGATATCCAAAGTCGGCAAGATGTAAGAGGCGCAGAATCGAGCTGGGAGCTTTTTGAGGGGCTAAATTTTGCCAAATCTCCTTTTTTCCCCTTTCTACGTGAAGAAGGACCTTGTGAGATGGCTTTTAAACAGATATTTGGGATACCAACACTCGTTTTATGACTACTCAACAGGATAAACGTGCCGCATTCATTCGGGATACCGTTGCTTCAAGTATGATCCCCAGGAATCAGGTTGCCAATATCTCGGGATTGACCAACACCTATATCCGTGACTTGGAGCAAGGAAACATTGCCAATGTCAGTCGAGATAAACTGCTGAAGTTCGCAACAGCTGTGGGCCTGGATCTGGATACCATAGACGAACTCCTCACCACCTTCGATCGTTCTAAGCTCAATCCAGATGATATCCCTGCCTTTATTGCAAATGCCAAGAAACAAAAACCGTCCAACAGCGTCCATGGGGCCCGTGATTTTTTTGGTTACGAGTTGCTCCTGCTTGCCACCGAAAGTCTTTCAGGTCCCAAGAGCATCAATACCAATCACCCCACAGTGATTCTCCAACCCGAGGAACTCAGGTTTGCTTTTTTAGCCACGAGTCCCCATGAATTGCATCCCATTCACAGGGAACTTCGGCAGGCCGTCGGCAGAGAACGTAAAGAGAACCTCATCCGACAGCTGGATAAGTATGTGATGCACCACTACATCAGCAAGCGAGCTCTTGACCACTATGTGCTTTCTTCTAAAGATCAACGAGAGCGACAGCTTAAAATCGAGCATCTTCAAAATATTATTGAGTTTATAGGCACCTATCCCAAATTTAAATGTTATCTGACTGAGATAGAAACAGGCTTTAACTGTCTGCTTAAACATTCAGCTATGGATGGCGAGGCAGAGCGGGTCTTTTTCTATACCCACGACATGTCACTGCTGCAGGGGCAGCTCAACGGTCAACTCATCGGTTTTTATACCGGTAGCAAGGTCATCATTGACCAGTTTAAAAAAGATTTGGGAATCGTAAAGAGGAGGGTGTTGGAGGAATACAGTGATCCTCTTGACCTGTCCCGTTACCTCAGGGACTTGGTCGATCGGGCAAGGACCCGTTGACTCTTGGGAAGGTAGCTATCCCAGAAGAGTTTCTTCCGGGATAGCTTCAGAGGTTATTTGAGCAGGGTCAAGGCCAGCTCAGAGAACAGTTCCACTCCCGTGAGCAGCACCTGTTCATCAAAATCAAATGTACTGTTATGAAGTGGAGCACATTCAGGACGACCAGTTCCCAAAAATATAAAGCAACCTTTAGTCTTTTCCAGATAAAAGGCCATGTCCTCTCCTCCCATGGTGGGGTCGGGGGCTACGACATGTTCTTCTCCCACCACCCGTACCGCGCACTTTCCGGCCAGTTCTGCCATGTCGGTATTATTTATGGTGGGTGGATACCCTGATTTGTACTCCAAGCTATAATCGGCTCCCATGGATTGGCAGACGCCCTTGATGATCTGCTCCATCCTGGTTGGCCATGAGGCCCAAATCTCCCGGTCAAAGGTGCGGGTGGTCCCTTGAAGCCTTACCGTATCTGGAATGATATTATAGCTGCTGCCACCATTAATACTACCAATGGTAACCACGGTCGGGCTGATGGGATTCATCTGGCGGCTGACAATACGCTGGAGCGCATTGATGACCTGGGCCGCTGTATCGATAGGATCAACGCAGAGATGGGGCATGGCCCCGTGCCCACCCTTGCCGGTAATGGTCAGGTCAAAAAAATCCATGGCCGCCATCAGTGGCCCTTCTTTGATGCCAATCTTTCCCTGTTCAAGGGCTGGCCAAAGATGGGCACCCAGGGCATAATCTACCTTGGGATTGTCCAAGACTCCAGCCTCAATCATAGGCTTAGCCCCGCCTGGACCCTCTTCTGCCGGCTGGAAAAGAAATTTAATCTGGCCGTTGAATTTGTCCTTCATGCTATTAAGCACCAAGGCAGCCCCTAGAACCATGGCCATGTGGCCGTCATGTCCACAGGCATGCATATTCCCTTCATGGGTTGAACTCCACGGCAGCCCCGTTTCCTCCTGCACAGCCAAAGCGTCCATATCTGCCCTGATCATCAGGGTCTTGCCTTCCTCAGCACCGTTTCCTTCACCCTTCATCAAACCTGTCAGCCCGTATTGAGCAATGCCTGTTTCCAGTGAAAGTCCCAGTTTGCTGAGCTGTGCTTCTACAAAGGCACTTGTTTTACGTTCGCTAAATGCGGTTTCAGGTATCTGATGCAGGGCGTGTCGGTATTCGATTATTGTTGAGCCGTAGCTCTCAACAATAGATTTCAGTGGTGTCATAATGTTCCCTTTATCCTTCACAGCCTGATCACAATTCTACATATTGACGGACATAGTCTTTATCCATGGGTTTGGTCAGGTAGGAGACAACCACTAATACCAGGATATTGAGGAGAAGCCCTTGAAGACCAGGATGGATACCTGCAAACTTGGGTATCAGTTTTAAGACGATGAGATAGTTAAATGTTACTCCTGTGATAACGCCACAGATGGCACCGGGCTTAGTGGCTCTTGGCCAGAAAAAGGTTGCTACGGTTAAGGGCAGCAACTGGACGATGGAGCCGTAGGAACCTAAGAGTAGGGATACCAGGGTTTGACCGCCAAAGACCGCAACCAGATAGGAAACGAGGCCAAAACCGAGGACCGAAGACCTGATCCAGAGAGTGGCTGCAGCTTCACTCATGGGCTCTTTTTTTAAGGCTTGGACCAGATCCTGAGCAAAAATAGAACCGGCTGCGTGGGTGATGGTATCTTGGGTGGACATGGCGGCGGCCAGGGCAGCAGCTAAGACCAAGCCAATAGCCACCGGTCCAAAATTCATGTTAGCAAACATCCAGGGCAGAATACGGTCCGGCGCCCCCAGCACCTCTGGGTCAACTTGCATGATTCCAGCAAAGCCGATGAATAACACCGGCACGAGAAATATGGCAAAGGTAGGATACCAGACGATAGTGCGCTTGAGAGTTCGTTCACTTTCCGCTGTATAGGCTTTCATGAACAGATGGGGCCACATGGAAAAGCCCAAAACAGAGACTAAAACAGCAGTTGCATATTCCACATACCCCATCTTGCTGCCCGGTCCTACCAGGAGGTGAGTGGGCATCTTTTCCGCGATAAGGGTAAACATATTGGCGGGACCACCATAGAGGGAATAGGCAAAATAGAGCCCCAGTACCCAGGCTGTGACCACCATGAAGATCCCTTGGAAAACATTGGTCCAGGCAACAGCTCTGACCCCTCCAAAAAAGACATAGCCCACGACAACGATATAGGCAATTGCTGCACCGGCCCAGAAGGGAATTCGGCCTCCTGATGCAATTTCAAAGACATAGGCACTGCCCTTCATCTGCAAGGTAATATACTGGATAAATGCAAGGATAGAGATCAGGGCCACGATGGCTGATAAAGCCTTGGACTGAAAGCGTCCGGCAAAGAGCTGGGCCTGGGTCACATAGTTGAATTTTCTCCCAGCTCTGGCCGCGCGCGGTCCCCATATCCACCAAGGTACCAGTCCCAAAGCACAGTATCCCATGATAAAGAAGGAAGCCGCTCCTTTGGAATAAGCCCATCCCGGTCCGCCAAGATAGGCAAAGGCTGAAAAGATAGCCCCACCCATGAGGAAATAGAGAACAACAAAACCCAGGCTGGAGTTTGCGGTAATATATTCCTTCACAGAACTATCCCGTCCTCGTCCGGCAAAAGAACCGATACAAAAGACAACAACCAGGTATGCAACGATAACCGCCATAGTGATAATCCAGTTCATCGTACTTCTCCTGTCTGGTTTTCTTCTTTAGGTTCCATAGTATACATGACCAGAAGAACAAAAAATTCTAGGGCAATTAAAAACACGACCGTAAACAAGCCAAAGGGCATGCCTAAGATAATTGGCTCGACACTGTTGGCAAAGAGCCAGTAACAGGCTTGGGCCAGGACAATGAGGCTAAGCAAGCTAAAAAAGAAGATACCCTTTCTTTTTTCAGCTGGCGGCGTTCCCTCCTTAAAAAACACAAATGCGTAGTCGTCTTTCTTTCCTTTGTTCATAAACTCTCCCCCCCTGTATCTATTTGAAATAAAAGAGCAGTTTGCAATGACACAAATATCAAATGCATTAAATATTAATATTAACATAGTTTAACATATTAGGCAAAAAGTATATATCGTCAAGAAAAGTACTCTGCAACCAGAGAAATCTGCTCAGGAGTCAAGCGCTATCAAAATAGGTATAAAGCGTTATTGCTGGTTGACCTGCGGTTGGAGAAGTGAAGTGATGATTGCTGGGAAAGGGGGCGCCGAGAGACTCAAGCCTGTAGAGTTGGTAGAGGTGATGGGTGCAGCAAAGAGAAAGGGGGAGGAGGGTGAAAATAGAGCTCTGAGTAACAGAACTCCTAAGGTGCAGTAGCTCAGATTTGATCTGACATATTGAACTAACAAGTCTCGACCCTACCTTACAATCTCCCGTGGAAAAGATTTGCTCGAATATACAGTAGTTATGGTGCGAGATCAGTTATGTTGTGTCTTTTCTTCTTTGCTCGTTTTTTCCCTTTTTTGACTGCCCGTCCAACAAGGCCAGGCCAAGTCAACACCACGTTTTTATAGGATAAATGCTCTGGAAAACAGGAGTTTAAGTCTTTAAAAGCCCATATTTGTGGACCAAAACAGCGTTCTAACCAAAAAACACACCGGATGAACC
>JAWSVG010000082.1:0-38960 GCA_033852035.1 Desulfocapsaceae bacterium
TGTAAGAACAGAACCCTTGAAATACAATCAACAACCAGGGCGGATGATATTTCGCGACCAGAGAAAGAAGCGAACCTCTCGTGTTTGGCATCTTTTGCCGCCTTGATGAGAGACTTCACATCTCCTGTGAGAATATTCACAAAGGATTCTTGTGGAATTTCGGCATTAAATCTGAGTGAGTTATTGTCGCCTACTGTAAAAGGGTCCCGAATAATACTTTCGGACTCCATTTTCGTTATGCCAAGGGGATAGGACTTTGCGATTTCAAAGAAATTGTCTTCAGTTATTACATGGCCAGTATTTTTCTCTATAACCTCTTTATACAGGTAAAACGCGGGTCTCCAGTCAATTGACTTAAGAACAGTTCCTTCAGATTCCGTGATTTTATGGGGACCACTTAGGGTAATATCCCATCCATGACTTACCCCCTATTCCATTCTCTAAATCCCCGAGCGCAAGGATTGCAGCATCTTTTTTTATCCCCCGATTGGTGAACAGACACGGCATTTTCTTCAGATCAAGTCTGACTGGGTTGACTGAGCCGGTGCCACCGCCAATATAATTGAGCTCCAGGCCAAAGACAATGAACAGACTCTCAATGAGACCGTCTACTCTTTTGGCGTAGCAGTCAACAAAGAAAACATGGTTTTGGCATCACCCGTATCAGGTATGAGTGCATCTATTACATCATCAAACTCAGTCGTGCTGGAACTCAAATAGTTAATGACTTGGATATTGATTTCTTTTTAAAAACTAATGACAATTGAAACTTTAGCCAATTTCTTTCTGCCAGAGATGATTTTTGGAAATATTCCTCCAAAGAGAGGCACTGTGACATCCATGAGCAATGGGTCGAGGAAAACCATTGTCATCTGCTGATACAATCAACAGCGCCTTGACTGCTGCATTCTCTGTGACAGTTCTAATGGCGTTCATCAGACATTGAGGGGTTCCGGTCGTGTCGGTGTGCAGGATCATTTACTCTCTCTGTTTATGAGCCACTGTTTTCCAGCAGCTGATTTCTGTTTATACTACTATCTAGTATATCAGCAAGGATCTTTACAAAGCAAGGTCGTACAATGGATTTTTCCGGATCTAAGGGAGGCGTGTCAAACAGGTTGGTGTTCAACGTCGAGGCGTGATGAAATTTACCACAGGCATATAGTCGGGATCGGAGTCTTCGCTATCTCTGAGGATCAAACATGTCGCCCACCGAAGAGGTTGGGCAGAGGTGCAATTATTCAAGGTAGCCTATAGTGTATCCTGAATAGTGGCGAATGCCAAGTGGGGTACCTTAGAGCCATGTTTCCTGTGCGGCAGCTGTGAACCCCCTTCAGTACCCTCTCTCTCTGTCTGACTAATACATGTGCTCTATGACTTCTTTATACTGCCGTACGATAACCCGCTTTCTCAATTTAAAGGTGGGGGTCATCATTTGGTTCTGAATTGTAAATTCGGGAACTATGGTCACCTTTTTTATAGTTTCAAAAGAGGCTAGTCCACAATTCTTCTTTTCTACTTCGGCGTCGATCAATGCTTTTATGTCTGCATGCTTAGTAAGGTCTGCAAAATGGCTATAAGGGATCTTCTTTTTATCTGCATAATCGCAGATGTTGAGTTCATCCAGAGTGACCACCGCAGAAAGATATTTTTTTTCGTCACCAATCACACATATCTGATTGATATATATGGAGGTGGCTAGTATACCTTCAATTCGAGAGGGCGCGATGTTTTTTCCGGAGGACGTGACGATGATATCCTTTATTCTGTCAGTGACCTTCAGCACATTATTCTCATCAATTGTGCCAATATCTCCCGTTCTGAGCCAGCCGTCTTCGGTGAAGGTGTTGGCTGTTTCTTCAGGCATTTTGTAATATTCCTTCATCACGTTTCTGCCTTTGAAAAGGACTTCACCACCTTCATCAATCTTGTGGGTTATTCCTTCTCCGGGGGGACCGACCACACCAAAATTAAAATTATTCTTACGGTTTACATTGGAAAATGAGGTGTTTTCTGTCATCCCAAGTCCTTCGAGAATTAAAATTCCAGCTGCATGAAAGAATTTTGCAATTTCGGGATTTAAAGGAGCTGCCCCGCTTATGCACCACTGAACTCTACCACCAAGCGCTTTATGAATTTTGGAAAAAATGAGTCGGGTGGCGAGTGCATATTCAAGACGAAGAAAAAAAGGAACGGACTGTTTGGCCAGCAGGCAGGTGGAAACCTTGTCACCGACCTTACAGGCCCAGTTGAACAATTTCTCTGTAGCGCCTCCCTTGGCTTCCACACCGGCAATAATCTTAGCGTAAATCTTTTCAAAAACTCGTGGTACGCTGATGAACCAATCAGGACTTGCCAAGGAAAAATCATCAATGAGGGTTTCCATACTGCGTGCGAAAGTAGTCCTGTTTCCTGTTTTTATAGCACCATAACAGCAAGTTCTTGCAAATACATGGGCGAGAGGTAAAAAGAGAAACATCTCATTACAATCGTTGAAATCAGCACTGTGCTGGACAGATTGGCAGGTGAAAGTAATGTTGTCATGGGTGAGGACAACGCCCTTAGGAAGACCAGTGGTGCCGGAGGTGTAGACAATCCCGGCGGTGTCTTTCGTTGTGACTTCGGAAGCCCGTTCTGTAAATGAATCATCATCGATATCTTTTCCCAGGGCCAGAAATTGTTCAAATGTGATTACCCAATCATCCTCTTTGTGTGCACCATTGAAAAGTATGACTTTCCTCACATTGGGGATAGTTTCTTTAATCTCAATGAGCTTTTCAAGTTGAGCTGGATTTTCGGCAAAAACGAGAACAGCGTCTGAATGATTGATGATGTATTCACAGTCCGGAGGTAAGTTTGACTGATAAATGCCGACTGTTCCTACACCAATACTCATATTTGAGACATCTGTAAGAACCCACCTGTAACAGGTATAGCTGAGAATGTTGACTTTGTCGCCTCTTCTTACATCCAGGGCTATGAGGCTTTTGGATACTGCTTTAACCTGACTGTAGAAACCCTGCCACGATGTGGATGTCGCATTACCTTCTTTGTCGAACCAGCGGTATGCCGATGACTGGCCAAATGTGTCGATGGTATCTACGAGCATTTCATGAAAATTGCTAAAATCCTTAAACGCCATACTTCCTCCCCCTAGAAAGAATATCCTGAAAATGCTTTACAGCACAGTACTGATAGAAATTAAGCAAAAAGTAAATTTGCTTTAACGTAAACGTAAAGATTACACTACGACGCTGTCCAATGCATTGAAAAAAGCAGATGAGGTGAAAAAATAGTTATTACTAATATTGTAGCCTAGTGGGAGTCAGGAGTAAATGTACAACTGATATGAGCGTACAGATATTTTTAGTGCCTTATAAATCTGGTTCTTGTTCTTTAAAAAGAAACTGATTTGGTTAAGGTACTTATACCCGTCGAGCGAGTACTGAAAAGAGTCCCGACTTATTTCCCGTTTATCGGGGTTAGGGGAGAGGGTTGATGTAAATATTTCTTCCCTGAGCACACTGTCTCATTTTCAAGCTCTTAGAAGCATCTCCTTTGCCCTCAGATGCCAGAAAGGTTAAAGGTTACTGAAAAAGTTTTTGTAGGAGCTTGCCAGCCTGATTTGTTATCTCTTTTTTACCGGCCTGTTTCACAAGATCTGCAATAGCCTCCTGTACAACATTTTTGTTTACTGTTGGCTTGGAAACAGTTCCTTGAAGCGGAACTGTGATGAAGGTCCCTTCAAGGTATCTAAATGCATTGCTGCCGACCATCTTTCTGGTAACAGGAATTTTTGCCAGATAATCAAGGCTTTGGTCAAACCCTATTGATCCGTTCAGGGAGAGGGAATAATTTTTGGTCATTATTTCAAGTGGAGAACAGATGATTCTTTGGTTTTCGCCAACAAAGGTCATAGGTTCGTTGGACAGTGTGATCTCCTGCTCGTCAACACTCATGAGAGCCAAGAGAGGAAGCAATAGGCCGCTGGCCTGAAGTTTGACGTCATGAAAGGTGAAGTCCCCTGTAAACGCTGCGTCTTTTTGTGCTGCCTTTGACAGTGGCCAGTGAAAACTTTGCATACTGAGATCAATGCTGCCACTGGTAACTGCTGCACCCTTAAATAGGGGGTGTACCTTCGCCATAATGTCCTCGGACATGTTTCTCGTGAGCTCAACCTCTTTTAGGAGGATGGCGTTGTCTGGTAAGGAAAGAATTGCCGTCTCCTCTGTAGAATTAATAGTAGGTTGAATAGACATTTCACCCTGGTTAACTCTCCCTTGGATGGTTATTCTTCCCTGTCCATTATTAATGTTTACTGCTATCTCAAGAGATTCGATTGAAAGTCCATGCCCGGTTATTGAGTCTGCAGAAAATGAGGTGGAGAGTTCAGATAGGCTTTGTAAGCCAGCCCAGTTGCCATGAGTGGATTGTGCTTTGAGGACAAATTGGTTTTTACTAACTCCTTTCATTTCCAGGCCAATATCTAGCAGGGACAGAATTTGTCTGCTCACAGCCTCCAGGTTGAAATCAATAAACCCTTCGGTAGTGAGTCGTTCATTGTGGTCACTTGATATCAGCTCGCCAGTGGCGTTTAGAGAGAAAGGTGAAGCGGTAAGGTTCAAACTTTTCAGATTATAATTCTGTGTTGCACTATTGCCTGTGAGGTCGATCCTGAGGTCAATGGAGTCTTCTGCAAGCAATGAATTTTTCGACCCTATCGCTAGTGGTTTGATGCTTGCGATAACGAGCGCCGATTGTGCTTCTGCTTTTGTCAGATCAAGCTCAAGTTTGAGGGTTGCTGTACCTGCTACACTGACATCGTCTGGAATAGCAATAAAGTCGTTCAGAGACTTTGATAGTTCGCTCAAGTTCACCTCTGCTGATGCATTGGTTCGTATCGCGGTGTCAAGCTGGCTCCAGTTAGTAATAACCAGTTCCGGAATGGCAACGTGACCTGCTGCAGTTGTGAGGGAAGCGGATTGAATCAATGCTGACCTCCTCTTTAAATCCACCGATCCTCCAGCTCTCAGTTGGATCTTCCTCTCATCCAGTCTGTGTTTGTCTGTCTGATAGAGAAAATCCCTGGTTTCTACTCTCAATTGATCCAGATCCAGTTTTTCTTCACTGAGTGACAGCTTGGCAACGAGAGTGCTGTTACCCCCAAACACTGTTTTTTTTGGTAATGTGTCTAACGATTGAAGCATAGACGCCAGAGGAGCTAAATCAAAAGAACCCTGCAACCCAATGTTATTAACAGATAATCCGGATGTGTCTGTCGGGAGGCCAATGTGCTCGATTGTTGCAGATCCGCTGCCAATCCAGGTCTGAAAGTCAAGTGCGGTCCCTGTGATATCCAGAGGACGCATGTTCTTGTCTACCTGAACGATATTGTTGAAATTCATTGCGACCATGCTTTTGGGCGCGATGAGGCGGTCTTTATATCGGAGGACAAAATCTTCAACGTTCACCTTAGAGTCGATTGGGTATGTTGTTTCAGAGGTCTTTGAAACCTGTAGGTCCACCTTCATTATCCCGCTGGTGTTCCAGTCGTCGAGTTGAATAAACTTTTGTATTTCTTTAAGCGCTGCACCCAGGTCGGCTCTCATATTGAACTGAATGTCGTCACTTGTTCCATGTCCTTGTGCATCTAAAAAGGATGACCGGGCTGTAAAGTGATCAAGTCTCAAGCCACCTTTGCCTTGTTCTCCCTTCAGTTCGATTGTTACCGGCTGGTTCCAACTGATTGTCTTGTTTGCTGCACGACCCTGTAGATGCTTGAGTTGTGCACGACCATTAAAGAGTGCAAAATCTTTTGTTCCATTCAGTATTGCCTTCACAGCGATATTCCCGTCTGAAACAGAGATGCCATCCTGGAGGTTAAGAGTGTCAGGGAATTGTTTGAATATCTCGGCTAAATCAAGGTTTGCCTTACCTGTTATCTCAGTCTTATCGTCGGCGCCGACTCCTCCGAAAATCTCTCCTGTTATGATTGGTGACTGTAGGCGTAACGTATCTATTTTTATGGTTGAAGGCTTCTTTGTAACATCTACTTCAATAGCCATTTTATCAAAGTATGGAGTGTCGGATTTTAAACCGCCTCCTTCTACGTGGATATCGCTACCTGCAATAGTACCTTTTATTCTAAAAGCACTATCAAAACTCCCCTCTATATCGAACTGCGCTGTCAAGATACCTTTGCCGGTAGGCGTGTTTCCATTTCTGGCTAATATTGACAACAGTTCCCTGGTCTCCCAGGTCTCGATACTCAGAGTCGCTTTTGCCTGTAAGTGATCAAAGGTTGTGTCGTTAGTTGCAGGAAGTGAAATTGTTCCACCGCCATCAACCTTTCCAGCCCCGTCCGCATCCTGAAAATGGATCTGGTATTCTAGGGTGTTTGTTTGACTGGCAATGGTCGCCTGTAGTTGAAGGGCAGTCAATACAGTTTTTTCGGTGAAGTCTTCTGAGACAACAATGACAGTGCCTCCGGAAATTGTTAGCGTGCCGTCGATTTGTGGTACGATACTTTCATTGGCCAGCGGCGCGGACTTATCCTTTGTTTCTTCTGCATCTTTTTGTCGAAAAGGCTCGGCCTTGTCTGTTGTCATCTCCTTTTGAACTGCGCCGATATCTGCTGTCGAGGAACTGTTATTTTTTTGGAGATGAATGTAGGTTGTCGGGTCAGTAATTGTCACCTGCCCAATGTTTGTGTAGTTGGTGGCAAGGGCTAGGAGTCCTTTTTCCGTTGAGATATCTCTGGCCCGAAAAGTTATACCTTCTGCTTTATTTTCATATACAATATCTTGTGCGTGGAAGCCATTTGTCCAGCTGAATGAAACGTTCTTGAAGTCAATTGTGCCAGGGGCCTTGTTATTAATATTCCGTTTTACAGCGCTGCTTACCCACTCAGTCGACAAGATAGCTGGAAGAAAGAAGATTCCAAGAAGGCAGGCTGAACAGACGCTGCATATGGCAATAATGAATGGTTTTTTCACTTTCCGAGTGCTTGGAGATTTCATGAGTTTTTTAGCTCCGTACATGGTGTGGACAAGCTCCTAGAGTCAATTACAAAACTTAGGTTGTATGCTAAGTATAGAAATAAGAAAGGAAACTGAACAAGTCAACGTATTGAGTAATGCATTTCAGGCTTGCACCTAAGATTTTGACGGTAACGTCTTCGCGGAGGGGCTTTTACAGTTGCCTCATTATCTGTTTGGGGCTATCTACTACATGCGTCTGCCTACGCTTGAGAGTTACTGAGGATTTAACTCATATCGAGGAACATATGCCCAAAACAGCCAGCCGCCTCCAATATTTTACCGAATCGGTTATTCGAGAGATGACCAGAGTTGCAACCAAATATGAAGCCATAAATCTTTCTCAGGGCTTTCCCGATGCAGACCCACCTCAAGAGGTCATTGAGGCAGCAGTACGGGCTATGCAGAATGGACCTCATCAGTATGCTGTGACCTGGGGTGCCCCGAATTTTCGTCAGGCACTTGTGGAAAAACAGCGTGAATGGATGGGTCTGGATATTAATAGTGATGAAAATGTTGTCGTCACCTGTGGAAGTACAGAAGCAATGATGGTCGCTCTGATGACAGTTTGTAATCCGGGTGACAAGGTGATTATATTCTCGCCGTTTTATGAAAATTATGGGGCGGACACAATTTTAAGCGGGGCTGAACCGATATATGTTCCTCTGGACCCGCCAGAATTTAGTTTTGATCCGGAAGTGCTGCGTGAGGCCTTTAAACAAAAGCCAAAAGCACTGGTGCTTTGTAATCCTTCCAACCCATGCGGTAAAGTTTTTACCCTCGAAGAGCTCACACTGATTGCTGACCTGGCAAAAGAATTTGACACCTTTGTCATAACGGATGAGGTTTATGAACATATAGTCTACGCGCCACATAGACACAGTTATATGGCTTCCCTGCCTGATATGTTTGAGCGTACTTTATCATGTAGTTCGCTCTCTAAAACCTATAATATGACCGGGTGGCGATTGGGTTATATTATCGGCTCTGAAGCTCTCATCGCCGGAGCTCGCAAGATTCATGATTTTCTCACTGTGGGGGCCGCTGCTCCGCTTCAGGAAGCGGCCACAGTTGCTCTACAACTTCCCCGCAGTTACTATGACGATATGCAGACAAATTACACCCGTAAAAGGGATCTGTTTCTTGGATACCTTGATAAAGCGGGCTTTTCGTATACCCTCCCCCAGGGGGCATATTATGTGATGGTTGACTGCAGCGACTTTAAGGTGACTGATGACGTTACTTTTTGTCACTGGATGGCAAAAGAAATTGGCGTCGCGGCGGTGCCAGGCTCAAGCTTTTTTCACGAGCCGGTACACAACCTCATACGTTTACACTTTGCTCGGGATGAAGAAATACTCCATGCAGCGGGAGAGCGGTTGCAGCGTTTGTAATATGATGTAATAGATACGGCTGGGTACACTGTCCATAAATGGCCATTTATGGACAGGCTTCACCTGAAGATAGTGTGATAATGGGATGAAGCAAAAGAGGGGTGTCAGTTCTTTTTTTCTTTTAAAAAACTCATTATAAAATCTGTTTGCTGTTCAATATACTGTTCAATCGTAAAAATTTTTGAGAAATGCCAGCGTCGGAATGCCCATGTGTGGCCGATAATTGAGATATTATGGCCCATCAGGATGATTGTAGGGTCGTCAAGCTGGGGCAGTTTTCCAAGTTCTCTCAGTTCTCGCATTGCATTTATAAACAGATCTGTAATACGCAGTTCCGCCTCAAGGACTTTTTCCTGCCATTTAGGTGGCAGAAAATGGGTGACCTGATACATAAGAAGTACATGGTCACTCATGCGATTACATACCAGAAAGAATTCGCGAATAACCTCGGCGAGTGCTTCTTTGCCAACAGTTGGTCGGGCTAAAGCATCTTTTACTCCCTGTTCAACCTCCGAATGTATAGCAATACATACAAGGTAGAGGACATCTTCTTTTGTCGACACATATTCGTAAAGAGAACCGATTGACATCCCAGTGGCTTTGGCAAGAGCTCTGGTTGTTGTTTTGTGATATCCGTTTTTAATAAAAAGTTTGACCGCGGCATCAACTATTTGTCTTCTACGTTCTATTACCAGTTCCTGGTTTTTTATATTTGTAACAACTTCTTCCACATCACTGTCTCTACCCATATTTACATTTCTCCAGAGAATCTTTACTATGAGGTCACAATCTCTGCTAACACCGGTAAACGGTAAGTACGTACTTTTTTGTGAGTGCCTATAACCATTGACTATGAAATCGAATCCGTATTTTTCTGTTTTTTTAAACAGCTTTTACGGAGTAAGGTACTAACTCAGACAAGCTGTAAGTAAGTGCCTTAACCAAATCAGTTTCTTTTTAAAAAACAAGAAACTGATTTATAAGGTGCTAAATGTAATGGTTTAACGTTAAATTTACAAAATAATAAATGTAAAAGAGTATTTTGTGCATTTTTCAACCCTCATCACCTATCTGGATATATGGGACAATATAGAGGTGTGATGAGAGTTGTATCCTTTTAAACAGTTGAAAAATGTTGATATCCGACAAAAGCGCCAGTCTTGATTCCGTGAATGGCCTACATCAACGTGAATCGCATCAATAAAAATGGCTATCAGGGGTGAGTCTATGAACAATAGTGAAAATACAGTTTCTTTGGCTGAGCTCAATATTCGTATAACAAAACTGCAGAAAATAGTAGCCGAGAAAAAAATGGATGGCGTACTCATTGTGCAAAAGACTGACTTATTCTATTTCAGTGGTACCGCTCAACAGGGCTGGCTGTATATACCCTCTGGAGGGCAGCCGCTGTTAATGGTTTTTAAAGAATATGACAGAGCGTGTGCAGAATCCCCTCTTACTGAAATTGTGTCGATTCTAAGCAATAAAAAAATCCCGGGGTGCCTTGCTGAATATGGATATCGTCACCCCAGCCTTCTTGGGATGGAACTCGATGTTTTGCCGGCTAATCTCTATTTTCAGTTTAACTCGATCTTCAAAGATACAAGGATTGAGGACATTTCAACTGAAATTCGCCTTGTCCGCGCGGTGAAATCAGCCTATGAAATCGGTAAAATGAAATTAGCAGCAGGTTTTTCTGATCGGGTTGCGGAGCGGGTTCCCGAATTGCTCGTTGCCGGAAAGACCGAAGTGAGGCTTGCAGGAGAAATCGAAGCCTATGCGCGCAGCCTCGGACATCAGGGGATTGTGCGTATGCGCATGTGGGGAAGCGAACTCTTTTATGGACATCTGATGTCAGGACCGGCCGCTGCAGTGCCAAGTTATCTCGCTTCACCAACGGGTGGGAAGGGTGTCAGTGCCTTTGTTGGTCAGGGAGCAGGGTATAGGCAAATCCGCGCAAATGAACCAGTCTTAGTAGACTATGTCTTTGCACTGGATGGATACATCTCAGATCATTCAAGAATCTTTGCCCTAGATGGCCTCTCAGATGATTTTCTAAGGGCCCATGATGCTATGCTTGAAATTCAGCAGGCTGTGAAGGAAGAAGCAAAACCAGGCGTTATTACAGGTGAACTCTACGAATATATGATTTCTCTGGCTGGTTCAAAAGGCTATGCTGAACACTTTATGGGAGTAGGGGAGAGACGAATTCGGTTTACCGGACATGGTGTGGGACTCGAACTGGATGAATTCCCGTTTATTGCCAAAGGTCAGTCCCTGGCTCTTGAGGAAGGGATGATTATAGCTCTGGAACCCAAAACCATTTTTCCAGGCAAAGGGGTAGTGGGGATTGAGAACACCCATGTCGTCACCCAAAATGGTCTGGAGTCCTTGTCGAAATTTCCGGATGAGATTGCAATAGTGCATAGCTGAAAGGATTTCTGAGAAGGGGCTGCAGGCAGCCTCGCTAGGGCGGTAGCGCAAGAAAAGTTCCACCGTTTTGTTTGCTGAGTTCTCGCATAAGTACACCAAAACGGCCCGTTGTGAATTCAGAGAGAAAGCCTACACCGTGAATTTTAGCCAGTCTCTGACCGTTTTTTTGCTGCCTGTTCATTTTTGTGATTTTTGTGATAATTTGGTCATACGAGGAACCGGTATAATCATCACCGAATACATAAATAGCCGTTGACTGGCCATCTTTTGCATACAGCCGCAGTGCGCTCTCAATGCCCTCTATAGGGCTGCTGTTTGAGGCGTCTCTCCATGCTTTAAAGACCTGCATTACACTTTTACGTCTCTGCGGAGTATCCGAGATCCAACGGCTGCTATAGCCGGAAATAAGTGATTTTCCCAGGTCGTTCAGGATTTGAAACCCTTTTACCTGAGGATGTATACTCAGTGCATTGAGTATTTCACTAGAGACTCTATCCCATATAGAGAGCATGCTGCCGGAAGTGTCCACCACAAAAATCACATAGTCACTATCTACCGGAATACCACCAACCTCTTCATCTCTTGTTGTCTTTGTAGTTGCCGGACGAATTGATACATTGTTAAGGCTGGATTGAACGAGAGCGAGCCCCTTTATGTCTTGGGTCAGTTTTTCTTCATCAGTCTTTTTTACAGAAAGGGAACGAGTAAGGTCGTTTGAGGTTTTGCCTAGCTGTTTGCTCACTACCTGTTGTTCTATATTTATCTTTTTCTGTTCAACTATTTGATTTTCCAGGTTGTTGATGCTTCTTTCAAGGGTGGTTACCTGCTGTAGGAGGCTCTCTACTGCACTAACATCTGATTCCTGTGAGTTTTCAGCTTGATCGGAGATGAGTACAAGGAGAACAACAGCGCCGAAACCGCAGGAAATGATATCTAGAAAGGAGAGGTTGAAAATGTCCAATACCTTCTGCTTTTTTTTCATGGCCAGTTCTCCGCTGGACTAATAACCAGTCCCCCTGTAAGTGCCGCCCAGCTCCAGTATTCGTTAATGGCATCTGGGTCACCCTCAATGGGCAGTAAAATGACATTGATTTTTGTATTGGCAGGGCTGCTTTCTTTTATCGTCTGGCGAAAGAGTTTCACCCGACATTCACCAGTGATGCTTGAAGACGTGCCCCGTAAGGAGCTGCACCGTGCAAAGGGGTTAAGACTACCGTAGCGAGAATCTCCAGTGGTGGGCAGTCCGTCAGTTATGAGATAGAGGTCGGTTGGACCAAGTTGAGACACTGACTTCAGCCCTTGCTGGAGGTTTGTACCGCCCTTCGGAATTATGGTGTCAAGCTGGTTATAGAGGTGTTTTATCGTTTCCGAATTGTCTGAAGCCAACCAGTTTTGCAAACTCTGCGCTCGCTGGTCACCATTAAAGTAGATTACGGCAACCTGACTGTCTTTGGGGGTTCGGGCAAGAAGCCAGCGTACAATATTGCGGGTACGACGCCACTTCGGACCTTGTTTTTTGTTTTGATCAGAGCTGTTCTTTCGCTTAATGATCTCAAGAAGTGTTGCATCGGTCATTGATGCACTGCTATCGACCAGGATAGCTATTCGCCTGCCTTCGACCTTTAACCCCATCAAATAGTTTTCTTCACCACTCCTTTCGTCTGCGATACGATCTTCACTCTGAGCAAGCGGTGTCGTTGCAATGTCCTTCTTGAGCGTATTCAGCTCTTTTCTTTTCAGAGTAAGTGTGGCGTTTTTCTGGGCGATAGCGCGCTTCAGGTCGGTAAGCTTGGTCTTCAGCGCTCTATTTTTAATAGAGTCAGATGTGGCAACGTTCTTTAATTCTGTGAGCAATTGCTGCAATTCCTGTTGCTGCTGCTCAAGCTGTTGTATGTCTCTCTGCAGAAGATCTGGTTCAACTGGAAGGTCGTTTGCATTATGTTTAACCAGCATAAATACCAAAATGACTGCACCAAGACCGCAGGCCATAATGTCAAGAAATGCAAGGTTGAAACCTTCAGATTTATGGTGCCTTCGCACGATGGGACACCTTATTTAATACGGGCAAGAAGATATTTATCGCAATAATCCTGTATGTCGACAAGCTGGCCATCCTGCAGGCGCTGGAGCTGGTGGAAGAGAAACATCAGCAGAATGCTAATCAGCAAGGCCACGAGTGTAGAGTTGAATGCCACTCCAAGACTATTTGTCATACCGGCTATATCCCCAGCCAGGGCACGGTCGGCCAGCGAGAGCGCATTGCCTATGCCACGAACCGTACCGATGAAACCGATTGACGGTATGGCCCAGATAAGGTATCGGATCATGGAGTTTTCTGCATCCTGGCGGATGGAAATCGCCTCAACACTGCTTTCAACAGCGTCAGACAAGTTCTGCACGTTTCTGGTGCCTGCATAACGCCATAAAGCAGTACGAATTGTATGAATGAGTGGAGAAGATCCTCGATCCTGGGTTAGCTCCGTGTCGAGTCTTTCGATTGCTGCCTCTGGAGAAAAGTTTTCATCCGTACCTGCCTCAATCAGGTCAACAGTGAAGAGGTAATCATTCTTTAATATTGAGCGGCATTTGCTCAGAATAAGGTATCCTCCCCACATCATAAGGATGAAACAAATTTCCTGTTCATAATCCTTTAAAATTATAGCAAGATCGCGGGGGGCCGATTGACCAGCCTGGCGTGCTGCTTCAAGCAGAAGATCAGCTTCGGGCCTTACGTAACCAATGTAAACAAGATGTACCAGGAGAGTTGAGACGAGCAGAACGAGGAGACTTTTAACAATATCTGACATATTAGTGCCTTATAAATTAGTTTATTGCTTTATAAAGAAACTGATTTGGTTAAGGCACTTACTTGTAGCTTGTCTGCGTTAGTGCCTTACTCAGTAAAAGTTGTAGTAAAAAACAAGAAAATAGGGATTCGATCTTATATCATATGATTATTAACACTCATAAGGTACTTACTTACCGTTTACCGGTGTTAAATATCGACGGGAAAAGAGGTCGGCGAATGTAAGCTGATCGAGGGCATAAGGCCGTATACAGATACTGCAGTAAGGAAAATTGTTATCAGCAGAAATAGTAAAAAGAGTGGTTTTATTCGAAATGTTCGCGTAACTTTACTCATTTTTCCCCCCATAGAGATAGCGGGCAATTCGAAAACCCACATTGTCCTGTCCTGATAAAAGCCCTTCTCGAAAAGCAGGACGCAAAGTGGTGATGGTTCCCGAACTCCAGTTGGCACCTTTTATAACATGAGATTGCCCACGTGACTGACCCAGAGGGTTGGTCTCGGTTGCTCGATTGGCGACTGATATTATGGAATATACATCATGAACCCACTCACTGACATTTCCTGCCTGATCATAGAGGCCGGATGGTTCAACAGTGAAACTGCCCGCTGGAGCAACGCCTTCGAAATTGTCATTATAGCCTGGAACGTAGTACCGCACCTGGCCCTTTGCGCTCTCATCTGCGATATTAGCGACCTGAGGTGGTAGTGTTGTCTCATTTCCCCAGGTGAAAAGAGTTTGGCGTGATCTTCCAGACTTGCGCGCCAGCCATTCCCATTCCGCTTCACTGAGCATACGGTAGCCGTCAGCCTGTGAATTAAATCCCCTGATAAGTCCGCCGGATGTATAATAGAATGGGAGAAGATTTTCTTTTTTGCTCAGCCAGTTGCAATAGGCGGCAGCTTCTTGCCAGCCTATCGACGTTACGGGAGCATCTGCGGGACTCGAAAAAGTATGTTGCTTAAATTGTGTGAACTCTGTGTTGGTTATCTCATATAGACTTGCGTAAAAAGGTTTTGAAAGGTGGATCTTTCTTTGAAACTCATTCGCCCTCTGGCCTTTTTCTGAACGTGGTGCCCCCATGATAAAGGTGTCATGAGTCATGAACAGTGTAAGCTTTACGCCGCCAGAATTTGTATATTCTCGTGGAGCCTCCTGCAGGCGGGCCTGGTATTCAGTAAGCAGTGTGACTGAAACGGTTGAATCACTCTTCGACTGAGGAGTAAGTGTTTTTATCACTTCACGGTAACCGGTTTTCCTGAGGAATATTTTCTGTTTAACAGCCTGCAGACTCAAGGTGATGGGGGTCATACCATATTCTTTTGCGCCAACAAAAACCTTTGCAGGTGGAGATGATGATATACGAACCGTCCCTTTCTCCTTCTTTAAACTGAAAGAAAGAGTTTTTTGTTCATCTGGTTTGAGGGTGAGATGTTGCGTTTGAGTAAAGTAGCCCTGTTTTTTGTAGGTGATGGGGTGGGACACCATGGAATTGAGTTGAACAGAGTCAGGGGTTATCACACCATTTACCAGCAGGACGCCTCCCTCCGGAGTCAGGTTAAATGATACTTTTGCTTTTTTACGCTCTAATTGATACATCCTGCGCAATTCAGTCGCACCCCTTTCAATAGAGATTTCTTCAAAGGTTTCAAGGTAATTAACGGAAGCAACCCGTAAAGAATGGGGTCCACCTGCAAGGGGGGATGTAAACGGAGTGGTTCCCGTATCAACGTTGTCTATAAAAACTGTTGCCCCAGTGGGGTGCGACGCAATATGTGCGGTCCCTCTAATTGGCAGCAGATCTATTGTGAGCATTTCGTGCTTACCTCTTTGCAGCTCGACGAGTATTTCCTGGAGCTGATAGAAGGTATTGTCTACGGTAATTGTATGTTTGCCGGCCGGGAGTTGAATATCCAGTTCCGGTCCCATGTGAACCGTTTCTTCGGCGGTCAGCCAACGGGTTCTCGAAAGGTTATTTTTTTTGTTTGAGATATTCACTGTAAGGTGGCCGGGCAGCTCAGTAAGTTCTACCGAAAATGTTTTCCCAAGGTGTGATGGCCCGATTGTCTCATGCGTACTTTGAAAGCCAGGTGCAGAGATTGTTATCTCCACTGTTGAACTGATGGAATAGAGTGTGGAGTTAACAGAGAATCCTGTTCCTCGAGTCACTTGTATCTCTGCCATCTTTTGTAGAGCGGTTGGTAACACCTCGATAGGTGTGCCTCTGGATATGGTTAAAAAAGCAAGAACAGCGAGCAAAACTGTAAACGCCAGTAGAGTGACTATGATAGAGGATCGTTTCTGCCGTTTTCTGGCAAGATCCAGCTTGGTATTAAATTGGTTCATCACAAGTTATGAAAAGAGTAAAAATGTCCTTGTCGTATGGGATGAGGACGTGCAGCAGTTTTGATTTATAGTCATCACGAGTGCCTTCAAAGGTGTACCTGCCAGGACGTAAATGTATCTCTTTTTGAGCAACAACCCCCACTTTTCCCACACCTCGAATGAGAATATGTGTCTTTGTGTCCGAGGTGATGAGAACAGATATATTGCGGCTGAGTTTTGTCAGTAACAGCTCTAACTGATCTGTCTTTGTTTTTATGGAATAGCTGTATTGTGATGTTGTTTTAGCAGAGGTAAGAATGTTCATTGCTGCACGTTTCACTTTACTGTCTGCAAGACGATAAGGGGCAGCAAAAAACTGGTCAAAGTTATCATGGAGCCGAAGTATCTGATCTGCTTTTATCAAGCCATTCTGGGCTGTGGTGTTGCCAGGTGCTTCAGCTAACACCTTGCCAAAATTGACTTTAGCATTCTGCCAGTCGTCTCTGCGTACATCTGATTTTGCACGGGCCAGAGCGTTTTCTATTGTAATCGATTTTTCAAGGGATGCTATCTCTCTCATGAGAATAGAAAGTTCTTTGCGACCTGCTGCGATATTCTTTGCTTTCTGGAAATGGTCTCTTGCTTTGGTCGCTTTGCCGCTACGCACTGCTGTGAACCCTGCAGCAATCTGCTCTTCGAATTGCTGTCTGGTTAAGACTTCAGCCACTTCTTTCAGTCGCCTGGCTTGTTTATCACGTTTCGGAGATATTTGAATAACCTGCTTCAGATAATCATGTTCCTTTTGCAGATTTTTTTCGAGCCGGGCTGTCTCTGCTTCATTCAGTAGTGGCAGGAGGGCTGGAAGTTGTTCTATTTGCAGTTTAACTGCTGCTGCCTCAGAAGATTGCGGAGCTGTTAAAAGGGCCTGGTCAATGTGAAACCGGGCCTCGTCGTACCGATCATTATTCAAGAAAGAAAACGCTTTTTGAAAATTTTCATCAAAACTATGCTGGGCCTCTTCTACAGTAATAGCAGCTTTTTCCTGCAGCAGTTGCATGTGCTGAGTGGCTTGTCTGTACTTGCCTGTGCCAAAGAGAGAAATTGCAGCCTGCTTCATTTCTTTCATTTCCCGAAAGGCAGTTTCATTCCAATTTTCTATGCCATTCTCAAAGAAGAGAATTTCAAAATCATGTTCGTATTGAGCCAGAGCCTTTGTAAATGCATCCCGGTTTTCATCAGTATCTTCAGATGCTGTAGGAGCTGCAGGAGCTGTATTGTTGGTAACAACAGTTTGTTCACGCTGTTTGGAAAAATCTAAAGATGATAGACCGATAATCAATATTCCAAAAAACCCGCCGAACACGACCAAAGCAATACGTATTTTCCTGTTCCGACCAGTTTTCTGCTGGTGTGCCTGTTCAAGTTTTTCTTCGAGCACAATAATCAATTTATTTTGGAGGTTGGAAAACTATTTTGTTTTTATACCTATGAATTGTGTAAAGATACGTCAATGCAATCAAGGTGTCGTAAAAGAGGCGAACTACCCGGATCAGAGTTGGACATCTGGTGTCATTTCCTCAGCATAAATTTGCTGGAGGAATGTGCGCCACTGCATATACTGCTCTTTGGCATCACCGGTAAGTTCAATAGTTTCTTTTTCAAAGGCTATGACCTGGGGAGCGAGTTCCATATTTACTGATTTGCCAAGCTCGTTGAGCGATTCCCTATGCACTTTTGCTTCAGCACTCGTTTTAAAACTTTCTGATAAGAGAGAGGTGCCGGCCATGCCTCCAAGAATCGCGCCGGTAGTGCCGGCCGTACTACTACCAACTGCATCGGAGTTACTTCCTGCGATTGCTGCAAGTACTGCCAGGCCAATGAGGAGAACACCACCAGCAGCCTGGCCTATTGATCTAAGGTTTGCATCACGTTTGGCCTGTATTTCAAATAAACTTTGGCGCTGCCACATGAGGTAGCTTTCGTTCATTTCCTCAGAGAAACCGGAATAATTGTCCTGAAGTCCGTCAATGAAAAGCTGATCTCGCACCCGGATGGCGCGTACGCGATGGAGCATAGGATCTTCATCGCTAGGCTTACTTGTAAGAGTATACTGACCTGCATCGACCTCCATGTACTGCATAAAGGTTGCCTCCGAAAAATTTGCTCCAAACCTGAGATCAGCAAGGTAGTGCAGGTCTTCACGTTCTTTGATACTCCGATCATTTAGTTCCTCGATTATTTCCTGTGCAGTTTCTATGAACAATGGTTCGTATGGGTCTTTTCCCTCATTGCGAAGATCGTCGTGAAAGGTTTCTGATACCTCATGGTCGAATGAATCGGTCAGCCATACTTTTCCGGCAATATCAATTGCCACTATCTGGATCTCGACCTCTTCTCCAGTTGACTGATCAATGCGGCCAAGTATGTACAAATCTCCAGTGGCGGTGTCGTCTGGAGTGACACGGATGGCGCCGAACTGGCCCGACTGCTCAAGATGTTCTTTTAATTTATAGGCGAAACGGCTGGCTTCAGCTCTTCGCAGTTCAGGCCAGATACTATCGTCTTGCAAATCGGCTGGGTTTTCAGGAAGGCCAGGGTCAAAGACTGGAATGATAATATCCAGTTTTGGGGAAAATATCTCTTGTTCAAACGGAGGCTGGTCGTCGTAGGCAGACGACGTACGAGGCCCGACAGTTGATGGTGTTCTGGTAGATGTTGCGCATCCTGTCAGCATAAATGCAACAATGACATAGACGGTAATAATTTTTTTTAGAAGCATACTATGTTCATTTTAATTTTGTGGCGGGAGCCCTTTGTATTTTCGATACTCGTCCCATAAAAGTTTTTTCTTAGCGGGATCCTTTTCGTTCTCAGCAGCGTAGCGAATCTGTGCGGCGAGAACGTCATCATTTGCTGCAGTCGGGATATCCTCGGGAAGCTTGCCGTTGGCACCAGTGAACTCTCCGTCGGGTGGGCTGGAACTGTCATGTTTGGTTTGAGACATTTGTGCCGAGGGATCCTGATCGGTGCTCGGAGAGTCAGTACCTGACAGAACTGCGCTGGCAATTGAATTCGGAGTACCATTCCCTGCTCCTGCCCCTGAACTGGTCGAACCCGAGGCCTCGTTGCTCTCTTTGATTGACTGGCAAAACTCAAACTTATTCAGGGAGTCAGAAAGCGCCTGGTCCATAAGGCGAAGTCGCTCTTCTTGTGTCAGGTTTGGGGCGTCAGCAAAGTGAATGCGTACGTCTGTACAGTCGATGTCTTCTCCCAGGTTGACTTGTGCTGTGGTCAAGCTCTGTAAAAAGAAGAGATGGCAGACAACGCTGTAGAATGTGGTGAAAATAGCTGTAGAAAATTTTTTCACTGAAGTAACTCCTGCAAAGGCCTTGAGTTAATCCGCTAAAGTACATATGGGTACAATAAGCATAAGTAGTAGGCAGGCATAAAGAAAATGCAGCTTCAGTAAACGAGCATGCATTAACCAGTCATGGCTGGATACTATAACTCTACCGCCTCATTCACCGTTGTTAAAGTAAAAATTTTAAAAGGGAGGGAATCTCACAGGTTCTTTGGACTTTAGTCGAGTTCTTTGAGTATTTCGGGGTCTCGGCCCTCGCTTACCTGAGGATTAAATTTGAGGCCAGCGAAGAAATGGGGCGATTGGCGGTTTTTGCTCGGCCACTATTGCTTTACATTGAAAAACTTGCCCAGCCAGCAATGAGTATGGAAGTGACAACACCATTGAGTGCCATTCCTAGAGCGGCAAAGGCACCTATCGTCAGATTCTTTTGAATTGCATATGCGGTACCTATGCCGTGAGACGCTACTCCAAGAGCCATACCTTGGGCCATTTTATCAGTGACGTTCAACAGTCGAAAGACGTAATCGCCCAATACAGCCCCTGCGATACCTGTGAAAATAACCGCAACTGCGGTAACAGAAGGAATACCACCGATCTTCTCAGAAATCCCCATGGCGATAGGCGTGGTAACTGATTTGGGTGCAAGTGTATGTAAAACGATTTCATGACCTTGCATGAGCCAGACGAAAAATGCCGAGCTCAGGATGGCTGTGAGTGATCCCGCGATCAGGGCTACTGAGAGAGGGATGAAGGCTTGTCTGATAACCTGTATCTCCTTGTATAATGGAATAGCAAGCGCAACTGTTGCCGGACCCAGTAAAAAGTGAATAAACTGAGTAGAGTCGAGGTAGATCTCATAGCGAGTATCGCTGATAGTAAGTACAACTGAGATACAACAGATGGAGATCAGGGTAGGGTTCAGCAGGGGATTCCTGTTGAACCTGCGGTGCAGCCAGGAACCAAACTGAAAAGTCAGCAAGGTCAGAAACAGCCACAGCAGGGGTGACGACGTAAGATGCCGCCATAGAATTTCCATTGCAGGGGAGGCCACTATTGTTCTTTACGGATGACGTTAACTTTTTGCATAACTATCGCGGTTACTGCGATAGTTATGACGGTACCTGCTACGATTGAGGCAGTAAAAGGTACCCACCATTGCCGGAGAAAGTCAGTATTGTTGATTATGCCAACACCTGCAGGCACAAACAGGAGAGCCAAGTTCCGATGCAGAACCCCCGAAATCCTTTCTAGGCTCATAGAAATCCCCCTCTTTATCACCAGCCAGAAAAAAAGGATAGCCATCCCCACAACAGCTCCAGGTAGAGGCATCCCCGAAAGGAGTACGATGGTCTCGCCCAGAAGCTGACAAAGAATAATAATTGTTGCACTACTCAGCATGGTTGCTCCTGATCTAGTAATCTTTAAGTGTCGAATAATGTTTTCAGGTCTCTGTTTATGTCTTGTTTATTATTTGATTTAAGAGGCTCGATTTTTTTTGCAGCAGATAGGCAGTGTCCCTCAAGGGCTTCCCGTATTTGAAATGCCTCTTCAAATTCCTTCATACTAAAAATCTTTACCACTACGCCTACATGGGTTTTACGCTCTATGTATCCAAGGGCCTGAAGACTGCGTATAGCTTCTTTTACCGGGAATTAGCTTGTTCGAAGTTGTTTGTCAAGAGTGATTGTCTTCCACGACACTATACGATTTAAAGTGACTCATACTACAGGATCCCAGCCTCATAATTGAGGAATAGAAGTTGACAAAAGTACAAAGACATCCAACATTGCGTTTGTGAAACCGATACTCCGTCATCGACATTTTTCTTCTTGTGGTGAATGATTTTTCAATGGTAAAGGTTGTCCTAGGAATTTATCCGAGAATCACTTTTTGGGGTTTAGATAAAGCGAGTTAACATAGTGGTCGTAGAGGGTGTAATGATACAAATAGGAAAAATGAACCGACTCCTGATTAAAGGAAAAGAAGATGCTGCCATTATCCTTGATGGTGCAAAATATGGCGACATTGTCTTGCGAGGTGGCTCTGGTGTTGGGAGATACTCGCCAGGTGATACACTTACCGTTTTTGTCTATGTTAATAAAGAGCAGCAGGTGGTGGCGACGACCAACCAGCCCTATGTGCTCGTTGGTGAATTTGAAAAAATGAATGTTGTCGGGACTTCTGAGGCAGGTGCTTTTTTAGGTTGGGGTCTTGAAGATGATCTGTTCGTACCTAAAAGTGAACAGCAGAATAGTATGAAACAGGGACAATCCTATGTGGTCTATACTTTTCTGAGCCCTAAAACAAACCGTATCGCTGCATCTTCAAAACTGAATAAATTTCTGGACCAGGCAGTCCCGAAATACAACATTGGCGAAGAAGTTGAGCTTCTTGTTTACGCAGAGACTGAAATGGGATACAGCGTTGTGGTTAACGGATCCCATAGTGGTCTGATCTATCAAAATGAAGTGTTTCAGGTACTAGAGTTAGGCCAGCGGTTGAAAGGGTATGTGAAAAAGATTCGTGAAGACCAGAAAATTGATATCAGGCTGCAGCAGGCAGGTTTCCACCAGGTAGATGGGATTTCTCAGGACATTCTGAAAATTATCAAAAAGTCCGGTGGCAAGGTCGATGTGACCGATAAAAGTAAACCCGAGGTGATTTATAGCATGTTCGGGGTAAGCAAAAAGAATTTCAAAAAGGCAATAGGCACCCTCTATAAAAAAAGGTACATCGTTATCGGAGCCAACAGCATCAAGCTGGCTGAGTAGGGTGCAGTGGTTTTCGGTAGGTGTTCTTTTGCTACAGTACCGTACAGTATTCTCGTAATTTATAAGCTACTAAATCCTGCAAATACAAAGTAGAGAACAATCTCGCTCACTCGCAGGGAGCCTAAGCGACACCGCCGAGTGAAGCTGCTGGTTCTATAGAATTAGAGGCGTTCTCAAATGTTAAATATAACACAACAAAGGCCGCTCTAGCTGCCCAGGTAGCGGGTCTATATCAGCAAACTTGCTATCTAGCCCGCTACCTGGGCAGCGGTAACATATTTTGCTATATATTTCAATGACTAGCGGGTAATTTCTGTTAGAACCATATGATATAAAATAGAACCCGTATTTTTTGTATTTTACGACAGCTTTTACGGAATAAGGTACTAAAGACTACAAATCCTTGACAGAAAATGATATCCTGCGACCCACTTGTTGTTGCAATTGAGAGTAGCAGCGACTTGAGTTGGGCCTAAAAAGGAACACGTGACGCGCCTCTTGGGTCTCTTGGATTTGAATAGAGGATGTTATCAGACTTGTCAAAATCGGAATGGAAGAAATATGACACTGTATAGATCTCAATCAGGCAAAACAGCGTTGAAGCTTGTTGACGAAATTACCTCTGTTTACGGGGCTTGCTATCGTTTAGAAGAAGATCTGTGGTATCATGTCGGTAACACAGAGCCTTTTGACCCTTCCATTAAACCGGAAGAGTTGAAAACCATGTTTACGGAAATGGTTGAAAAACTTGATAAGCAGGCTTTTGATCTTTCAAGAAGTATGGCAGAATTGAGTGAAGAAGAACTGTTACAATAAACTACTTTACACCCTTTTCTGTCAGGAAGGAGCCATACTTCTTGTCATTTTCTACGATATGCTCTAACCACCATTCGCGAAGAAAAGCATAGATTCTTCTTGCTGTCATTTTGTCTTGTTTTTTCCAGTCTCTTGTCAATGCAGCTACCTTCTCTCGGTAGTCTTTGTGAAGGGTGAGATGTTCTTCGTAGCCGGGGAAATCATGTTTTTGTAAAAGAGCCTCTTCTTCTCTCAGATGTTTAGCAGCATAGGTAGCCATATCATCAAGTATGGGTCCAATAGTTTCAGTAGACTCTTTTTTTCGTAAAACCCTGAATAGCGAGTTGATGAAATCTATGAGCTGCTGGTGCTGCTCATCCATGGATGGCACTCCGGTATCATAGGAAGTTCGCCACTTAATGATATTCATTGTTATTCTCCTTGACTATGGTAACAGAACATGTTGTCTGTTTGAAACTGTAAAAGGAAGTTCCCAATCATACTCACCACGGTAAACGGGAAGGAAGCCGGGACTCTTGCCAGTGCTCGTTCGACGGGTACAACTACCTTCATGAAAATCATTCATAAAAAGCAAGAGATAAGCGAAGACTTCGATTGAATTTCTAAGGTACTACTATAATAGGCTGGGATTATAGGAATTTACCAGGGATATTTTCAGAAAAAACATGAAAATGAGAAGAGTGACGATTTTTCAAACGAAACTCACCCATCGGAAGTGTAGGGACAGGGGAGATTGATATGAAAATAAATTTCGGTAGCTTCGAGGCGCTCAAGGTTACAATTCATTTCGCTTATGCAGGAAAGAATATATGGGTGAGTGTCGGCAGTATGTCCGACCTTATAGCAGGAGGCACCAATATGGGTGTTTCTGGGACGTTTTTCGTGGCAGACGCCCAAAAGCGTCTACCTCAATTGACTGAAGAAAAAGCGGTAAAAATGCCATATGTCAACCAGTCGGGAGCGCCTTCTGCTGAGTTACACTGGTACTACCGTATGGATCTCGATATTGATGTGTTTGGCCTTCACCCTAAAAGTTGTATTCTTGTTGAGACTGAGATTCATCAACCACTGAAAGAGGCGCTCAGGGATGTATTGGCATAAAAACGCCGGTCGTATCTCTGTCTTGCTACAACGTAGTTAGAGCGCACGATCCCGTCATCTTGGGGATTATAAGATGGGTATACCACCTCGACTTTCGTGGGCAAAAAGGCCAAACTCTACTGCTCTCATGGCTATTCTTCCTTTACCGT
The DNA here is from genome assembly GCA_033852035.1 of Desulfocapsaceae bacterium. Classification (GTDB taxonomy): domain Bacteria; phylum Desulfobacterota; class Desulfobulbia; order Desulfobulbales; family Desulfocapsaceae; genus Desulforhopalus_A. The sequence goes on from JAWSVG010000082.1 coordinate 24,198, forward strand.
TTTGATATCTGCATTTTCCAGAACATGGGGGAAAAGAATGACTTCCTGACGTTCATCTTTCTTGGTGAAATAGAGGACATCCTCCTTTGATATCTCGAGTGAGAATATCGTGCCTCCGCCCATCTCTTTATCTTTCCATCGGTCAAGAAACCAGTCGGCTTTCTTTTTACTTACTGTCCAGCTTAATCCCTTGGCCCTGCCGGTTACAGAACCTCTATAGGCTGTCATCGAAGGTGAAGGAAAGACATCTCCAACAACCTCCATGCGCTCAGGACTGCAGACCTTCAGCATCTCTCCCCATATCGGGTAGTTGTCAGTGGGAGTGAATGGTCCGTTCTTTCGATAATAGAGTAAAATGACGGCCTCCTCAAAACAGCCTGCCTGTTTGAATCCGGCGACATTGTTTTGCAGGAACTGAAGGTGATCAAGTTTGTGCAGGGCCCGCATTGCTTCGAGAGGATTTTCTGCCTTCTCAAGATCTGTAAGTATGTTCCGAGTTTTCTCATCCTGCATAGCTTTATGGCGTGCCTGCATCTTTTCATTATCAAAAGAGCCTAGAAAATCATCGGGTGGGTAGAGAAAGCGGATTTGCTCCAGGTTCCAAGGCATGTTTTTATCTTTTGTATACAGTGTCATAACTCATCCACTCGTCTGTTTTGTTGAAACAACTGTCTTGTAAAAACAAGACAGTTGCTGTGGTTTGCCATACTCACCTGTGGTGTATAGTTCAGGTGTGATGACAGAACGTATTGATCAAAAAAGTATCTTACGACCTCTGCAAAATCTTGTATATGAAAAAATGCACCGAGATTATTCTCTGGTCGATCTGCTCAACCAATTATTAGCGACATCAAGCATACGGTTGGCAAAACCCCATTCATTGTCAAACCAGCAAAGAAGCTTGATAAGCCTGTCTCCACACACCCTGGTTTGTGTTCCATCTACAATAGAAGAGCGGGGATCGGTATTGAAGTCAACTGAAGCATGAGGTTCTTCGGTATATCCCATGAATCCTTTCATTGGACCTTCCGCCTCTTTTCTCAGGAGGTCATTTACCTGTGAGACACTGGTTGGCGTTTTTACATTGATAGAAAGGTCTAAAACTGAGACATTGATCGTAGGCACACGGAGATGCAGGCACTCAAAGCGGTCGTGGAGGTGGGGCATCAGGCGGTTAATGCCTCTGGCGAGTCCGGTATCAACAGGGATGATGGAGTGAAGAGCGCTACGGGTCAGGCGCAGATTGGTCTGATGATAACTGTCAATAACCGGTTGATCGTTCATGGCAGAGTGAATAGTGGTGGTAAGTCCATTTACTATGGACAACTCCTGGTCGAGAATATTAAGAACAGGCACTATGCAGTTGGTGGTGCATGAAGCATTCGAGACTACTGTATGTTCAGGTCGAATAAGGTTCTGATTATAGCCATATACAATGGTTGCATCGACTTCCTTTGTGGCTGGGTGGGAAAACAGGACTCGTCTGGCTCCGCTTTCAATGTGTTTTTCTGCAGTTTTCCTATCTTCAAAGGTCCCGGAGCACTCGAAAAGAAGGTCGATATCAAAATCATGCCACGGGAGTCTGGCTGGATCCGGTTCATGTACTATGTGAATCTCGTCGTCCCCGATATAGAGCAGGTCTTTATCAAAGCGAAGAGGGTAGGGGAAGCGGCCATGGGTTGTGTCATATCGAGTCTGGTAGGTAAGCGTCTCAGTGTCTGCAAGTTCGTTTATTGCTGCAATCTTAAACTTTGACCTGAATGGTGTTGAATAGATCGCCCTGAGAACGCTTTGGCCAATTCTTCCATATCCGTTAATTGCTACGTTAAAGCTCATTAATCCTGTTCCTTTGTGGATCTCGGTGTTGTTTATGGCAGGAAGGTACGCATTGTCGTTCGAATAGAGAGTTGGCGGCTAATCTGTTTTTTTGCATTAACCACGAGGCAGATTATTATACTCAATCCGGTGAGATAACAACATGGTTTGTTAAGAAAACGAAAAAAACTGCACAGGCCTCTTGCTGGTTGATACCAGTTTAATCCGAATATTCGATGAAAACACACGGGTTTCCTGCTTATATATATTCGATATCAGTAATATAGACCACTAGGAGATTGTCCGAGAATAAGCACAGCAAAATGAGAAGAAGGTATTTGCAACAGGGAAAAAAGTGAAGGGAAAGAGGAGCATTTTTGTCAGAACAGAAGTAGAAGTGATAACAAATACGGGTGATCCACTACTCGTTATCAGAGATGAACTATTTAGGCGGAGTATATTATGACTGTAAACGGCAGGGTTATCGTAAATACTGGGAATGGGAAGGGAAAAACAACCGCTGCCCTTGGTACAGCATTCAGGGCACTGGGGCATGGTAAAAAGGTTTGTGTGATTCAGTTTCTGAAAGGGCAGGGGGAGTACGGTGAACGGGTAATGGCCAAAACGTTGGAAAATCTCGATTGGTATATTTGCGGCAAAGGTTTCGTTTTTAAAAAAGAAAACATTGAGGATGATCGTAATGTGGCTGTAGAGGGATTTCAGCTGGCTAAAGAAAAAATTGAGAGCGATCTTTATGACCTTATAATTCTCGACGAAATAACATATTTACCCCTTTATAGCTTTCTTGATGTTGAAAGAATTGTGGACGTGATTAAAAATAAACCCCAGCGACTTTCAGTGATAATGACAGGTCGAGATGCCGATATGAAGCTTATTGATCTTGCAGATACAGTTTCCCGAATTGACCCTGTTAAGCACGCCTACGAAAGTGGGATAAAGGCACAAAAGGGTATTGAGTTTTAAAAGGGGTCTCAATTTCAGCTTGGCGGTAGTTGAATATTGACGACAATCTCAAAAAAAGCTACTTTAGTCTGGCTACGCCAGAGCCATTATAAACAGAAGTTTTTTAAGCAGACTGGTTTTGATCCTGAGAAACTCACTTTTCTCTTTTAAGCAATTACTTTTATAAAGCGTGGAATGTAATTGACCGAGGTTAGCACTTCATTGAAAATACTCACACAACTCGTTCAGCCAGATAGCAGGCAATGCCATCGATTTTTCGTTGGGTCCTCTTTCTCGGGGATCAGTTTATTAAAGAAATAGAATGACAAAAGAAACCGAGAAAAAGGTTAAAGACAGCCAGTGGATGCATTTAACCGGTAAAGAGATTTATCAGTTCTTTCACAAGGTAAAAGGTAGACTCCAGGGATTACAGGTGCATGCTCTGGTCGGCAGCAGTGGTACTGGAAAGAGTTTTCGGGCCAGGCTGCTCGCCGAGAAAATTAATGTTGACTTTATCATCGACGATGGCCTGTTAATCGGCGATGCGTCTATTTTAGCTGGTCGCTCGGCAAAACAGGAAAAAAACTATATCCGAGCGATTAAAACTGCACTGTTCACCGACCCTGAACATAGGCAAAGTGTCGTAAAGGCCATTCAGGAAAAGAAAGTCAAACGGGTTCTGATTTTAGGCACATCCGATAAGATGGTGAAACGAATAGCGGAACGACTCGAGTTGCCGCCCATTTCGGACTGGATTCGTATTGAAGAGATTGCCAGTAAAAACGATATTGAAAACGCGATAAAATCCCGAAAAGAAGAGGGGAAACATATCATCCCTGTGCCGGTTATAGAGGTGAAAAGGGATTATGCTCAGATTTTGTCAGATTCCATTAAAATCTTTTTCAAAGGTGGTGAAAAAAAATCCAAGATTTTCGAAAAAGCAGTCGTCCAGCCGGATTTCCACAATAAAACCATAGTTCACCCTGGAGCCAACGATGAGCAGGGCGTGGCCGGGGGTGTTTCCATTTCAGAGGCCGCTCTTACTCAGATGATCCTGCACTGCATCGATGAATATGATGACGAAATCCAGGTAATAAAGATTAAGGTAAATGTGGGGCGATCCGGTTACCGGGTGAAGCTTTCTTTCGAGGTTCCTTACGGTAAGACCCTCACTGGTGATTTACACGATCTAAGAAGCTATATCACTGAAAAGATTCAGACCTACACCGGTATAATCTTGGATAAGCTGGAAATCTCTATAGAAAAAATCTCAGGAAAAAAGAAAGACGAGGCTGAGAAAAAAAAGCAAAAGCGGATCAGTTAGGAGCTTGTTCGAAAAGAGGATTCCTTTGGTTTCTTGCTGTCTGGATGGAAATCCTCGGTCTGTAAAAGACGGTAGTATCTATTTCACTTCATAGATATCCGCTATCCTATCCTGCAAGACAGTGAGGGTGTCTGATTCTTTTTTCTGTTTTGCAAAACTGTCCCTGGCTTGCTGCTGACAGCGGGGGCAGCTGTTAAATGGGACAGTAAAGGCGTGGATGTGTTGATTCAGTCCTTCACCGATGATTTGTGAGTAACCCGGGCATTGTTTACAGAGCTGGTATATCCTGGTCTCACCAACCTGAAAACCGGTGGTGTCATAAAAAATCTGTTTTCTTTCCACCACACTCTCCTGACCGGAATATTTCTTCCGCATTGTATCTCTATCCGTAAAGAGTTGCCTGGCCTGTTCACAAATATCAGCAATGGCCATGTTCATCTCCGCAGACTGGATGAAGTTGTCCGGGTTGTAGTCAGGTTCTTTAACGTGAGATGTATCCAGACCGGCCATGGCTAGAATTATCCCGAGGTTCGTGTAAGGTAAGGCGCCCTCAATGGCATAGCCCCCCTCAAGTACACAAATATCTGGTTTGAGGTTACGATTCAGTCTGGCGTAGCCCTGGGCGGTAAAATTCATGTTGGTAATCGGATCGGTGTAATGATTATCCTGACCAGCTGAGTTGATTATCAGTTCCGGTTGAAACTCATCTAAAATTGGCAGGATAACGCGGTTCATGACCATATCAAACCCCTGCTCTGAAGTCTGAGGGGGGAGGGGGATGTTTATGTTGTAGCCGGGTGCGGAAGGTCCTCCGGATTCGTGAAGAAAACCGCTGCCGGGATAGATCGTTCGGCCGTCCTGATGAAGGGAGATGAAAAGAGTGTCAGGGTCATTGTAGAAGATATCCTGGGTCCCGTCTCCGTGGTGACAATCAGTGTCGATCACAGCAATCTTTCTGACACCATAATGGCGGCGTATGTGCTCAACCATTACCGCCTCAATATTCACAACACAGAACCCTCGATCGCCAAATACTGTTTGCATGGCATGGTGCCCTGGAGGCCTGACAACTGCGAACGACGAATCCACCTCCTTTTGCATTACTGCCCGAGCAGCACGAATGGCGCCCCCTGCTGAGATGAAATGGGAATTGGTCATTACTGACTCGGCTGACGGCACACAGAGATGGACCCTGTTAATGTCCTGGGGCGAGGCAAGTTCCGGGTTGAAGAATTGTATGTTATGTACATCTTCCAGACCTTCTTCGATCAACTGGTCCCTGGTATAGAGTAACCTTTCTTCTCTTTCTGGGTGTGAAGGACTGATGCACCAGTCAAATGCAGGAAAGAGGACGAGACCGACACTATTTGCTGCTTCTGGCATATATCTCATATTGACTCCTCTATACGTTGAAGGCCGGGCCGAATTTGAGCTTTAAGGTTGATAATTTTTCCGGTAGTTGAAAAGCCCCTGACTGTATTCATCTCAAGTTGTTCGATGAAGTCTATTTCAGGGGATTCAAACATGCCCATCTCTTTTGCCATGGTCGAGATGGCTTGCGCCAGACGGGTCTCAGCCTCCAGTAAAGTGAAATAGGAGCGAACAGGACCCATGAATGACATTTCCGGGATGCTTACAATTCCGGTACTGGTATCACTGTAGAGGCTGGCCTGTAAAGTGAGTCTGGCCCGGCCTGCACCTATTGCGTTTGCTACTTCGTAATCAACCGGCACATCGCACTGAATCTGAAAGCATTCATTCAAGGCTTTTTGCAGGGCTTTTGCTGGTCCACCTATGGCGATGAGTCTTTTAGGTTGAATCTTTTCACGTTCGAGCAGGGCTGAAACAGTGTAAACAGGCCTGGCGAAAACATCCTCAATCATTGTAGTGACTGCTTTTCTTACCGTGGCTACAAATATTCCCAGCAGTTTTGTGGCGGTTTCTTCAGGTGCCTTTTCCGGTACAAGAGATTTCATCGCCATTTTTGCTTTGTCAAGGGAACCAGCCTCTATTGACCTCAGTACAATCATTGCATCAGTGGGAGTGGGATATTGCCCACCAAAAGCCATGGGCACATCTTTTTTCTTGGGTCCAATGGAAAAGTCGCCGTTATCACAACTGATACAGCTATCACCCCCCAAACCAATACTCTTGGTTTGTAATGCCCGTATCAATGTAGGTCGACCAGCTACGGTGGCACCATAGGGCTCAAGAAGTGGTATTCCATCTGCAAAAATAGAGATATCAGTGGTTGTGCCGCCAATATCCAGAAGAACCGTATCGCCGATGTTATCGTAAAGAGCCAGAGCACCCATTACACTGGCAGAAGGGCCTGAGTGGATGGACTGGCAGGGGAAGTCACAGGCTTTCTCAAAAGGAATGGTTCCACCGTCTGCTTTCAGGATGTAGCAGGGACAATCAATGTTGAGGTTTTTTAAGCCCTGCTCAATACTATTCTTGAATTGATTGAATCTGTTTTTAAGGCTGCTATTCAGCCAGGTCGTGTAGACTCTTCGTGGGAAGTTGGGCATGCCGGAAAGCTGGTGGCCGAGACTGAAGTGGGGGAATACATGTTTGAGTTGTTCTTTTACCCAGATTTCATGCTCGTTATTTCTGTGAGAAAATTTGGTAACAATGCCAATGGAGTTGATCTCTTTGTCCAGAAAAGATTTTTCAATGCTGCGAATGTCATTGAGAGCAGGGATTTTTTGGACCTGGCCGCGGTGATCGATAGCTCCGCTAAAAAAGTGAAGGTTTTCGCCGCACTGCAAAAAATCGGGGTTCATACCGGGGCCCGCCTGTACCAGCATGCCAACTTTTTCAAGCTGGTTGTTGACAATGGCGTTCGTACAAAGGGTGGTGCTGAGATGGATTCGTGTAAGAAGTTCTTTCTTTTCAGGGAGAAGAGAAGAAAGAAGCTCTATTATCGATTCCTGTAGATTGTTTTGACTTACATTTACCTTGCATTTGGCTTTGACAATTCCCCTGTCTAGAAGCACACCATCTGCGTGGGTACCGCCGACATCAATTCCAATTATCATGATCTCCCCTGAATAAAAGCTTTATTGTGAGGTCGAGTCAGAAAAACACACAGGAGACTTCTGCTGCATTTCAGTGTTTATTTCGGCGCCTCTTTTGAGGCCTCCTCTTCAAAATTCTGCCATGTCGCACCGCTGTGTTTCTCGAACAACTTTGGGTAGGTTTTGTGCATTGCTGCAAATATTTCATCATAAGGTACGTCCGCAAAGTGCCCTCGGTCTTTGACGTATTCCATGTGCTTTTGGCCAAGAGCGTTATTCTCGTGGAAGATGGAATCGTCTGTCCCATCAAATTCGAGGGGGCGTACGTTAAATCGACTACAGAGAGAAAGATTAAACGCGGGAGTCGCTTTAACCCATTGATCGTTAATGAATATATCTGTGTAGCCGTGGTAGATGAAGAGGTCGGTTCCCATCTGTTTACGGAGTTTTGATGTAGAGAGGTGGTTCGTAACGTCGGCAAAACCGAGTCGTGCCGGGATGTTTTGCTGGCGACAGACGGCAGCCAGTAAAACTGCTTTGGCTACGCAGTACCCGGTTCTTTTCTTCAGGACACTGCTTGCTTTCAGGAAAGATCTGGAGTCTTCTAGGTCGAAAGGGTCATATTGTATTTCATCCCGAACCGCATAGTACAGGGCTACCGCCTTTTCAATGGATGTCGCTGCGTTTTGGCAACGGGCCTTGGCAAACTCGGTTACTTCATCAGTTGTAAAGTCGAGAAAGAAAGTTGGGACCAGATATTGCTGAAATTGTATACCCATAGCGCCTGTTGTTTTACATGTAAGGGAAAATATTTTCACAGGATACGTTCACCGGATATCCTGGATGCTCGGACATTCACCTGTTTATTGGTAGCACAATTGAGGTAATTATTAAAGGTTTGTCTTTTTATTTCCAATGAAGAGAGCATTGAATATATTACCGTTTTTTGTTTACACCCTCTAATTCCTGTCTTAGCGTATCAGATCGCTCCCACTGTTGGTGATTGTGCGGGATAAATTATTTTCGGGAGTATATATGTACAAAATTGCTATCCTGGTGAGGGAGGAAACTTCTGCAAAATGCACAGGCAAGGGATGTCTGAAAAGTTTCTTTGCAAAGACGGAAAGCTTTGAACGATATAGGGACCAGGATGTAGAACTTATAGGTTTTTTTCATAGCGGTGGTGACCTGGATTACAAAATCGCCAAAATGAAACAGGCCGGTGTTCAGATTATCCATCTTTCTACCTGCATGCGGGCAAAATATGGTGGATACAACGAGTTGGTCAAGGTGTTGGCTCGTGATTTTGATGTAATTGGCTATACCCATGGATCTGCAGCAGGGAAAACGCGGCAAACGGTTTCTGTTACAGGAAGATATCTGACCTCTGATAAAGATGACAACATTTAATTGCTCAGCTGAATTGCATACGTCAATCTCAAAAAATCTTGCTGCTTTCAGCAGAGCTGGACTTGCCAGCGCAGAATATCGTCAAGCCGCGGTCGCCGTGACGATTGTTGACTATCAGGAACAGGGAAACCTCAATGGTCTTGATGCAGCGGATACAAACTGCGCTTCTGTTATTCTTACCAGAAGAGCCGGTAGTCTAAGAAACCATGCAGGCCAATGGGCATTTCCGGGTGGCTCCATCGACAGTGGTGAAAGCCCGGAACAGGCAGCACTTCGTGAACTCGAAGAGGAAGTCGGGTTGATACTTCCATCGAACAGAGTACTCGGTTGTCTCGATGACTTCGTTACCAGGTCCGGATTTCATATCTGCCCGGTGGTTATTTGGGGAGGAACGGTCCCTGAACTCCATGGCAATGAACAGGAAGTTGCTTCTATTCACAGAATTCCCTGTACAGAACTCTTTCGCCCGGATGCACCGATACTAGAACCAGCGACCACAGGTGGGCAACCTATACTCTACATGCCTGTTGGTCATTCCTGGATTGCAACTCCCACAGCCGCAATACTGTTTCAGTTCCGAGAGGTGGCGCTTTCGGGGCTGTCCACCCGTGTCGCCGAGTACGAGCAGCCATATTTTGCCTGGTCATAGGGACTAAGAGCCCGTGTGCTAACAGAAATATTATTAAAACAGAGCTGTAATGGTCGGGGCCACCCAGTCGGCTAAATTCCCTTAGTGAGGTCGCTTTAGCCGATAAGCACCGTACTACATGTTCCTGCGATATTGTCCCCCGACCTCATAAAGAGCGTTAGTTATTTGCCCGAGACTGCAATGTTTGACTGTGTTTAAGAGCTCTTCAAAAATATTACCGTTATTGAGAGCCACAGCCTTGAGTCTCTCCAGAGCTGGACCACACTCCTCTTTGTGGAGCTCGTGGAATTGAGCTAACCTGGCTATCTGAGCGTCTTTTTCTTCATCTGTTGCTCTGGCCAGCTCCAGGGTTGCCGTCTGCTGATCGTAATCTATATTCGGGTTACGGAAGGTATTGACGCCGATAACAGGGTATTCTCCTGAATGTTTCAGGTGCTCGTAATACATAGATTCTTCCTGAATCTTGCTCCTTTGATACCCCGTTTCCATTGCTCCAAGTACACCGCCCCTATCGGTAATTCTGTCGAACTCTACCATAACAGCTTCTTCGACGAGATCCGTTAGTTCTTCAACGATAAAACTGCCTTGATTTGGATTTTCATTTTTTGCAAGACCCCACTCCCTGTTGATGATAAGCTGGATTGCGAGGGCTCTGCGAACTGACTCTTCGCTTGGTGTGGTGATAGCCTCATCGAAGGCATTGGTATGCAGGCTGTTGCAATTATCATAGATTGCACACAGCGCCTGCAGTGAGGTGCGAATATCGTTGAATTGAATTTCCTGGCTGTGGAGTGATCTTCCTGAGGTCTGGATATGATACTTCAGGCGCTGGGAGGACGATGAAGCACCGTATTTTTCTTTCATGGCTATTGCCCAGATTCGCCTGGCTACGCGACCGATAACTGTATACTCGGGGTCCATGCCGTTGGAGAAAAAGAAGGAGAGATTTGAGGCAATGGCATCTATGTCCATACCTCTTGCCAGGTAGTACTCGACATAGGTGAATCCGTTTGAGAGGGTGAGCGCGAGCTGGGTAATCGGGTTGGCGCCAGCTTCAGCGATATGGTAGCCAGAAACGGAAACTGAGTAGAAATTCCGTACCTTGTTGGCTATGAAGTACTCTTGAATATCACCCATCATCTTTAAGGCAAACTCGATAGAGAAAATACAGGTGTTCTGCCCCTGATCTTCCTTTAAAATATCCGCCTGAACTGTTCCTCTGACATTGCCGAGAACTTTTGATTGTATTTCTTCATATTCGCCCTCAGTGGGCTGTCTGTTCATCTCTGTCGTAAAGGCGTCTATCTGTTGGTCGACAGCAGTATTCATGAACATGGCGAGCATGATCGGAGCAGGACCGTTTATGGTCATGCTCACCGAAGTAGTAGGGGAACAGAGGTCAAAACCGTTATAGAGGAGTTTGACATCGTCGAGGGTACATATGCTCACTCCGGAGGTGCCAATTTTTCCATATATATCAGGGCGAATATCCGGGTCCCTGCCATACAGGGTTACGGAGTCAAATGCTGTGGAGAGACGTTTTGCATCATAATTTGCTGAAAGAAGTTTGAACCGGGCATTGGTTTGTCCTGGACCGCCTTCACCCGCGAACATTCTGGTGGGATCCTCGCCGGCTCTTTTCATTGGAAAAACTCCGCCGGTATAGGGGAAATATCCCGGAAGATTTTCCTTCCTCAGCCATTTGAAGAGATCAGCAGGATCTTCATATTTGGGCAGGGAAATTTTGGGTATTTTAGAGTGGGATAACGATTCTGTGTTGAGAGGTACTCGTATCTCTTTGCCACGAACTGAGTAGACAAGCTCGTCTCCGCTATATCCCTTTTTAAGGTTTTTCCACAGGTTGAGGGTATCTTCGGTTTCTTTTTCAATAGACTGCGCGATGTCGGACGCCTTGGAATTGAGTAGATCGAGGAGCACAGCAGTTTGCTCATGATCTTTGTCTTTAATGAGTTTAACACTTTGTAACAAATGGTTGTTATTGCGTACCTTGTCGGCCTGGTCGGAAGTCTTGGAGTGGTAGCCTCGAATGGTTGAACTGATCTCCGCGAGATAGCGAATCCGTTCGGAAGGGATAACTATAGTTTTAGAAGAAGAACTTTTTTCTTCGGGTTTGGCGACAGTAGGAGTGAGCTTAAGATCTGTCCTGCTGTTTAAAAGTTCTATTATTCCATGGTAAAGGGCTGTGATACCGTCATCGTTAAATTTGGAGGCTATTGTACCAAACACCGGGAGATCTTTTGGATCAGCACTCCATTCTTTACGGTTGCGCTGCACCTGTTTACGGATATCCCGAAGAGCATCATCACTCCCTTTCTTTTCAAACTTGTTGATGACCACCAGGTCCGCGTAATCGAGCATATCAATTTTTTCCAGCTGGGATGGGGCACCATATTCGCTGGTCATGACGTAGATTGATATATCTGAAAATTCAGTAATTTTAGAGTCACCCTGGCCTATACCGGCGGTTTCGGCAATTATCAGGTCAAAACCAGCGGCTTTGGCCACTTGAATAGCCTCTGGCAGGGCTTTGGAAACCTCGGAGGACGAGTCCTGAGTGGCAAGGCTTCGCATATACACCATGTCCGAACTGTTTATGGAGTTCATGCGAATACGGTCGCCAAGGAGGGCACCGCCGGTTTTGCGCCTGGATGGGTCGCAGCTGATAATGGCGATGCGGATATCTTTAATGTCATGGAGGAAGCGAACGATAATCTCATCGGTAAGTGAAGATTTTCCGGCACCTCCTGTACCTGTGATGCCGACTACAGGCGGCGAATTCTTCTGTACAAGCGGTGCAAGCGCTGCAGTGAGTTTGTCGAGCTGGTCCTTTTCTCCACGCTTTGCCTGTTGTACTGCAGATATAAAACCGGCTATAGCATTTGGATTTGTTGTACTCAGTTGTTGTGGGTCGAGGTCGTGATAGGGAAGGATGGGAAAATCAAGGAGTTTAACCATGTGATTGATCATGCCCTGAAGTCCCATGGTATTACCATCTTCAGGTGAGTATATTTTAGCGACCCCGTATGCCTCAAGCTCCTTAATTTCTTCAGCGACGATAACGCCGCCTCCACCTCCGAATACCTTGATATGGGGAGCATTCTTTTCCTTCAGGAGATCAATCATGTATTTAAAGGCCTCAACATGGCCCCCCTGGTAACTTGACATGGCAATGCCCTGCGCATCTTCGTCAATAGCAGTTTCAACGAGTTCCATGACTGACCTGTTATGTGCGAGATGGATAACTTCAACACCTGAGTCCTGTAAAATCCGCCGCATGATATTTGTAGACGCATCGTGGCCGTCAAAAAGTGAGGTGGCGGTAATTACTCTGACGACATTCTGGGGTCTGTACACTTCTACTTCAGCTTGCATGGTCGCTCCTTCAACTCTACATAGTAACGATAAGAGTGGTCCTAAATTACAATTTCACCTAACACCGACCGGTAAACGGTAAGAACATACCTTGTGAGTGCTTATAGCCATTTAATGTGAAATCGAATTCGTATTTTCTTGTTTATCATGACAGCTTGTACGGAGTAAGGTACTAAATCTGGCATACGCAAAGTAAAAAAAATGATTTTAACAGTATCCGTGCGGATATCTGTCATCTTTGCTGACCGTGATTGTTACCTGGTGAGAGCGCTACCGATTACCAGGCGCTGAATTTCGCTTGTACCCTCATAAATTTCGGTAATCTTGGCGTCTCTCATCATTCGTTCTGCAGGAAACTCTCTGGTGTATCCGTACCCGCCAAGGATCTGGACAGCCTGAGTTGTAACCTTCATGGCCGTTTCACTTGCCATGAGTTTGGCCATGGCAGATGCCTGGGAATATGAGAGGTTATTACTTGCTTTATAAGCGGCATTATATACCATGAGCCTTGAGGCCTCTACCTGGGTCGCCATGTCTGCGAGTTGAAACTGAACGCCCTGGAATCGTGAGATAGGGCTGTCAAACTGCTTTCGTTCTTTAGCGTAGTTGACAGCCGTCTCCAGTGCTCCCTGTGCTATGCCAAGAGCCTGAGAGGCTATGCCAATTCTGCCGCCATCCAGGGTTTTCATGGCAACCTTGAAACCTTTACCTTCTTCCCCTAACAGGTTGGCTACAGGGATACGGCAATTTTCAAAGACAAGTTCCAGGGTAGGTGAACTGCGAATTCCAAGTTTCTGTTCCTTTTTTCCAAAAGAGAATCCTGGTGTGCCTTTTTCGACAATAAAAGCGCTGATCCCATGGTGTTTTTCGGCTTGCTTATCTGTCCTTGCGAAAACCACATAGGTCTCGGCATCCCCGGCATTGGTAATAAAAATCTTTGTACCGTTAAGAATCCATTCTTTTCCGTCACGTACAGCGGTGGTTCTGGTTCCCCCGGCATCCGAACCTGCTGATGGCTCGGTAAGACCAAAAGCTCCAAGCTTTTCACCTTTTGCAAGGGGAGTGAGAAAAGCATGTTTTTGATCCTCGCTGCCAAAAAGGTAAATAGGATTGGCACACAGGGAAAGGTGTGCTGAGAGCGTCACCCCTGTAGAGGCGCAGATACGGGACAGTTCTTCCACGGCAATGGCGTAGCTTATATAATCAGCACCGGCGCCGCCATATTTTTCAGGGAAGACAATACCTGTGAGGCCGAGTTCGCCGAGTCTGTCAAACATCAGACCACGGTCAAAGCGTTCTTCTTCATCTCGTATTTTGGCGGTGGGACCAACCTCGGCTTCTGCAAATTCACGAACCATATCCCGGATAAGGTTTTGTTCTTCTGTCAGTTCAAAAATCATGACTGCTCCTGATATGTGATGTACAAATACTGGACGGCCCAGTGTGTCAGCTGTCAGTTTATTTCGTGACATAACTGAGCGCTCGGTCGGTTTTGCTTACTGGAATAGATTCTAATTGTAAGTTTTTGTCAAAGGATTTTAATATTTGTTGTAAGAAAATAATAGGAAGTTTCTCTGCTATTGCTGTAAAACTGAAGTTTCCCGCTTTTTAACGATAGTGATTTAAAATCAGCCGTAGGCCGTGAAAAATTGTTTCCAAAAGAAGACACTATGGTTCCAACAGGCTGGCGAAAAACGGTCACGTAATATGCTGATATTATTGGCAATAATATTTCAAATTTTATTGTCAATAATTTTTTTTGTCATGAAAACAGGAGGTTAACAGTGAATGCGAGGCCAAGTTGTGGTATATTGTAGTTGTGAAAAAACAAATCATAACGAGGGCCTCGCATGCATATACTACATTCATTACTCAGTGAACTCAAAGAAGAATTTACCAATTCCCGAAAAAGTGAGGAGCGTGGGCCATGGTTCGTATATACCCTGCTCGCAATCATTCTTCCATTTACCTCGTCTAGAACGTCCAATCTTCTTCGAGCACTTCAAACCTTATTTGGATTCTCTATCAGAAAGAAAAAATATTATCGGTTTATGGCATTACCAAAGATCCCATGGAACCGGCTGTGGACCAGATTGTGGAAACTTATCCCAGAACCAGAAACCAACGGGAGATTACTTGTAGCTCTTGATGACTTTATCAACCCCAGGACAGGTAGAAGGATTTTTGGA
>JAWSVG010000083.1:0-14489 GCA_033852035.1 Desulfocapsaceae bacterium
AAATACAGGCGGTGATGCTGGATGTTGTTGCCGACAAAACGGGTTATCCTGCGGAAATGCTGGAACTGAGCATGGACATGGAGGCTGATCTTGGTATCGACTCCATTAAACGTGTGGAGATTTTGGGAGCCGTCCAGGAGGAGATCACCGACTTACCGGAATTAAATCCGGAAGATTTAGCCGAACTTCGTACTCTTGGTGAAATCGTTGGTTACATGAAGTCGAAGGTTTCTGGCGAGGGTGACTCAATACCTCAGCCGGCAGCTACAGTATCTTTTGAACCTGCACCGAGTGCAATCGTGACTCTTAAACGATTGCCTGAGATTCACAAGGTAGACTGTAACGCCGATGGAACACATGCCTTAATCGTTGATGATGGTACAGGCGCATCTGTGACACTGGCGAACACTCTTTCTAGAAATGGTTGTAAAGTTACTGCCCTTAAACCTGGGTGGGTGAGGCAAAACAGCAAGAAAACATATGTGAAAGCAGTAAACGTTGTAGAGCTAAAATCATTAGATGAAGCTGAAATAATACAACTGCTGACCGTTGAATTTCCGTTTACAACGGTGATTTATATGCAGGCTGCAACAACCATTGAAGAGATCGAATATCCGGAGGAATCAAAGCAAGGTCTGATGTTGGCCTTTGTCCTCGCAAAACATTGCAATGTCAAAGATATCAAAGGCACACGCCCAACATTTATGGCGGTAACACGGCAAGGCGGAAGCTTTGGTATTGATAATGATCTGAGCAGTGATTTGGTGCAGGGTGGATTGAGCGGATTAGTGAAAACCCTGACTCATGAATGGCCGACAGTCTTTTGTCGTACTGTTGATTTAGCTCGTAAATTCGGCGCAGATAAAGTGTCCGGCATCATTATTGATGAACTGTCAGATAGTGACACTTCGGTCAATGAAATCGGTTATGACGGCCAAGGTCGTTTAACGCCTGTTGGTGAATCAACTGATAGTTACGCTATTGCAGCGGGTGACATTATTGACGAAAGCTCAGTTTTCCTCGTCAGTGGTGGTGCTAAAGGGGTGACTGCCCATTGTGTTATCCGTCTGGCCAAACAGTATAAAACAAAATTTATTCTCTTAGGTCGTTCGGCTTATGAAACCACGGAACCGGCCTGGGCAGTTGGCATAAATGAGGAAGCAGCACTAAAAAAAGCAGCGATGGCAACGCTCATTGCAAGCGGTGACAAGCCAACACCTGTGAAAATATCCCTGTTTATTAAACCGATTATCGCAAATCGTGAAATCGCAGCAACCATCGCGGCTGTTAAAGATGTTGGCGGCCAGGCAGCATATGTCTCTGCAGATGTAACTGATGCTGCAGGCGTACAAAAAGCGGTGCAACAGATAATACAGCAGTTTGGTGAAGTAACCGGCCTTATTCATGGTGCAGGAGTTTTGGCTGATAATTTTATCGAACAAAAGTCCCTGGACGATTTTGAAGCAGTGTACAGTACCAAAATTGACGGCCTTGTATCCATGTTGTCATGTGTCCAACAAGAAGAGCTACGCCATCTGGTGCTCTTCTCTTCAGCGGCAGGTTTCTACGGCAATCCTGGTCAATCGGATTACTCAATTGCCAACGAGATCCTGAATAAAACTGCGTTTCGATTTAAAGCCTTACACCCGAAAGCACAAGTCGTCAGCTTTAACTGGGGCCCTTGGGACGGGGGCATGGTAACACCGGAGCTAAAGCGAATGTTTCATGATCGTGGTGTCTACGTCATTCCTTTACTGGCCGGGACAGAACTCTTTCTCAATGAAATGGCCGCTGCTAGCAATCGTTGTCCGCAAATCCTTGTGGGGAATGATATGGGCGGTGGAGACAATGGTGATGAGGTTGCTGAGAAAAAATCCGCAGTCAGCCGCGTCACAAAATCTTTTTCGACAACCGACAATAGTCTCTTTGCCGATCATGTGATCGGTGGAAATCGCGTATTTCCTTCTGTTTGTGCAATCTCCTGGATGGCAGAAGCTGTTGAGAACGCCTATCAGGATTATGTTTATCAGGGACTTGAAAATTACCAGCTCTTTAAAGGCATCGTCTTTGAACAGGATAAGCGAGCTGAATCAAAACAGTACTTCATTGACTGCAGCCCTATTGATACAAGTAACGATGAATTAAAGGTTGATGTTAAAGTTTCAAGCTTAAATGGATCTGATACAGCTATTTTCCACTATGGCGCCACCCTGTTGCTTGGCAGGAAAAAAGCATCGCATATGCGCTTTGCAGGTGAGTTACCAAATCTTGCAACCACACAAAGCAGTGAAGCCTCAGATCTTTACAAAAACGGCACACTGTTCCACGGCCATAGCCTGCAAGGCATCCAGGATATTATGCGTTGTGATGATAAAGGGTTATTGCTCAGTTGTCTGGTTGCTGATGTGGCAACTGAAAAACAGGGGGAATTCCCCATTGCATCCCATAACATATTTGCTAACGATCTGGTTTATCAGGCGATGTTAGTCTGGGTGCGTAAACATCTTGGTGTCGGCAGTTTGCCCTCAACCACCCAATCATGGACGGTCTACCGTGAAGTGAAAGTGAATGAAGCTTTTTATCTTGTTTTAGAGGTGGTTGAACAGTCTAGCAGTAAGGTTCTTGCCGATATCAGGCTGGTTGATGCTGAAAAAGAGGTCATAGCTGAGATACATGGCGCAGAAGTTACAGCAAGTAGCAGCTTGAATGAGTTATTCAAAAACTGATGAATACTGTGACTGTGGAAAACCATAATACCAGGCTTGCCCTTATCGGCCTTGATGCAAGGCTCGATGGGTGCGATAATATCGACCGCGTTGAGCGCGCTTTGTATCAAGGTGACCATTTATCCGAGTCGGGACAGCTTGCCCGGGAGTTTGATTTTTCGTCCCTTTGTGAGGCTTCGATCCTGCGGGTGCTAACGGCTAATAAATTAGTACCAGACGAGGTTGCTGTAATCATATTAACCGATACAAACGAGCAGATTTGTAGTGGGGAAAAAACGTACTTCAGCTGCTGTACTAAAACAAATTTACCAGATGTTTTACGTCATGCAGACACACTGATAACCACTCAGCAAATCCCTGTGTTGATTGTTGCAGCTCACCTGCAGGCACCTGAGACTACAGAAACCGGAAAGGCAACCATCAGTTTTGATCAAAACTTTTCCGGCTATGGAGCAATAAACGGTGTGGCGAGTGTACTGCTGTCCAGTATTGAGTTTGCAACCAGGCATAAAAGCTATATCTATGCCAATATAAAAAGCTTTGTAGCTGACAGTAATATCGAACAGGCGATTAAAACTGCCTTGAGAGATGCTGATCTAACAGCTGGGCAGATAACTGCCATGGAGGTGTCTGCTGTAGCAGATCCTGCCGAGAGTAGGCGGGAGTCCAATGCTCTCTTAAAGGCATATCACTCTGGTAATCGGCTTGATACTGCCATCAGTTCTGCCCGTAGTGTAGCTGGTGAATGCGGCCTACTCTCTGTTTTACTGGGACTGTTAAATAGCGTTTTTGGCCTGCAGCAACGTTATGTCAGTGCGATAAAAGAGTGGTCACAACCGGCGGGTGACAACTATGATGAGTGGGCAGACTCGCCTTTTTATATGGGCACTGAACCTCGCCCTGTATTCCCATTACGGAATGGTGAGAGGCATCGCAGTAGTTACAGTTGTTTATCTGCAAACAGTTATGTACACCTGATCCTGGAAGAAAATGGTGACAGCGAATATCGTGCTAATGGCTTTAATGCCAATGGCGACCTGTCACTGTTTATTCTACCGGCTGAGTCGCAAGAACAATTGTTTATCCAATTAGCCAGGCTTCTTGGCTTGCAGGAGCTCGACCTAAAAACTGTGGCCTCACAGCTTTATGCTGAATTTCAAAGTAGCGGAGCGACAAACTATCGCATTGTGCTGCTTGCTGAGTCCTGGGCTGAACTTAAAAAAGAAATAGAACTCGCGAAGACAGGCTTACCAAAGGCCTTTACCTACAAGAGTGACTGGAAAACACCCAGGGGCAGTTATTTAGCCGTTCATTGTGTACCGCCAGAAGGGGGTGTCTCATTTTTATATCCAGGTATTGGTGCCACATATGTTGGTTTAGGTAGTGACCTTTTTCATCTCTTCCCAGAAATATACCCACACGTGGTGGCCCTGGCCGATGATATCGGGACCAGTTTGAAAGAAACCCTGCTCTATCCGCGCTCTATTACTCGTCTTGGTTTTAAAGAGCTGAAACAGCTGGACCTAAAGTTCCGCAATAACCTTGCTGATATTGCCGAATGTGGCGTGGGATTCGCCTGTGTTTTCACAAAGATCTTTGAACAGGTATTTAAGGTTAGAGCCGATTTTTCGACCGGGTACAGCATGGGTGAGATAAGCATGTATGCGGCATTGGGATGCTGGAAAAAACCCGGCACGATGAGCGCACGTTTGGCTGGGTCTGATACATTTAATCACCGCTTAGCAGGAGAACTACGTACCCTGCGTGCACACTGGGGATTGCCTGATGTGGCCGATGGTATGTTTGAACAGATCTGGGAAACATACACCATCAAAGCAACACTGGCTGAAGTTGAAGCGGCCGGTGTTGGTGAAGATCGCGTCTATTGCACCATCATCAATACTCCCGATAGTTTGTTGTTAGGCGGCTACCCGGAGGATTGTTTACGGGTAATTAAGAAACTAGGTGTACGCGCAATGGCCCTGAATATGTCTAACGCCATTCACAGTGAGCCCGCCTTAAAAGAGTATGATGATATGGTTGCCTTATACACCATGGATGTCACCGAGCGCATTGTAACCAAAATGTATTCCAGTTCCTGTTATCTGCCGATCCCGCAACTGAGCAAAGCAATTGCCGTTAGTGTCGCCAAATGCCTCTGTGATCCGGTAGATTTTCCCCGTTTGATTCGTACCCTGTTTAACAATGGTGCACGAGTTTTTATCGAAATGGGACCGGGGCGTTCACTCTGCAGTTGGTTGGATAAGACCCTGGATAACAAGCAGGTTCAGGCGCAACATATCAGTGTTCCGGTGAATTCAAAAGGCACCAATGATCAATTGACCTACGCACGTGCCATTGCCAAATTAGTGAGCCATGGTGTGGCCATAAATTTGCAGAGTTTTTTTCACGGTTCAATGATCGTCCAGGTGAAATGACATCTGTCCTGTTCCACGCCCTTCGCCGGGGAATCCATACTATCAGCCACCAACCAGAGTGAAATAAAGAAGTTTTCAAGTGAGAGATTATGGAAAATATTGCAGTCATTGGTATCGCGAACCTCTTTCCCGGTTCAAGCGATCCACAAACATTTTGGCAACAGTTATTAAATAAAGAGGATTGCCGCAGCCGGGTGACTGCTGCTGAAATGGGTGTTGATCCTGCTTCATATCTCGGCGAGAAAGGCGACACAGACACGTTTTATTGTATGCACGGAGGTTATATTCGTGATTTTGAATTTGACCCCAGCCCTTTCGCCCTGGAGCCGAGCTATCTCACTCAGTTGGATGACCTTTATAAATGGGGCCTGTACGTCACCCAACAGGCATTAAGTGATGCCGGTTACTGGGGCAGTGATGCACTTGAGAATTGTGGCCTGATCCTTGGTAATCTCTCGTTTCCCACCAAATCATCGAACCACCTTTTTTTACCGCTTTACCATCAGGTGATTAATAGCGCCTTAAAACAATTGTTACACTCAGATTTCCAGCTCGCTGGTTTCAGTAAACCAGTGTCAATCCATCCAGATAATGGTTTGATTTCCGGTTATCCTTCGGCATTATTTGCCAGGGCGGCGGGGCTTGGCGCGTTCTGTTTCTCACTGGATGCGGCATGTGCCTCTTCTTGTTATGCCGTGAAACTGGCCTGCGACTATCTGCATACAGGTAAAAGTGACATGATGTTGGCTGGTGCAGTTTCAGCGGCCGATCCGATGTTTGTTAATATGGGGTTTTCTATTTTTCAGGCCTTTCCGGGTAACAATGTCCATGCACCATTTGATAAAAAATCAGAGGGCCTCTTTGCCGCTGAAGGTGCCGGCATGATGGTATTAAAACGCCACAGTGATGCCGTTCGGGATGGGGATAAAATCTACGCAGTTTTCAAAGGTGGGGCCCTGTCCAATGACGGCAAAGGCGAGTTTGTCTTAAGCCCCAACAGTAAAGGCCAGGTCTTGGCCTATGAGCGTGCTTACGCCGATGCCGATGTTGCCCCAGGCGATGTCGCTTACATCGAGTGTCATGCAACGGGCACACCGAAGGGTGACAAGGTTGAGTTGACCTCAATGGAGACCTTCTTCAGCCGGTTTAATCACAAACCGCTATTGGGTTCTGCCAAGTCAAATCTTGGCCATCTGCTAACGGCGGCCGGTATGCCGGGCATGATCAAGGCAATTTGGGCACTGCGAGAGGGTAAGATCCCGGCCACCATAGGTTTGCAAGAACCTATCAGTTCTAAAAACGGATATTTCACAGGTGAGCAGATGCCTGCCGAAACGGTAGACTGGCCCGTTGATAATCAAAAAAAGAGAACCGCCGGCATAAGTGTGTTTGGCTTTGGTGGCAGCAATGCCCACCTGATTATGCAACAAGCAACCACCGTGCCTGAAGCGAAAATTAATCCTACAAAAGCAAGGGAGCCGTTAGCGATTATTGGCATGGATGCACATTTTGGCAGTGCAAGTGATCTCCGTCAGTTCAAGACCCTCATTGACAATAAACAAAACAATTTCCGTGAATTGCCGGAAAAACGCTGGAAGGGCATGGAGAAGGACATATCTGTTATGTCCGCTTTACAGCTAAATAAAGCGCCGCAAGGCGGTTATGTCGAAGATTTCGACATCGATTTCTTGCGTTTTAAAGTACCCCCAAATGAGCGGGATTGTCTGATCCCACAACAGTTAATGATGATGAAAGTCGCAGATAATGCGGCGAGAGATGCAGGGCTTAAAGAGGGGGCAAATGTTGCAGTATTGGTGGCAATGGGTATTGAGCTCGAATTACATCAATATCGAGGCCGTGTTAACGTAGTAACCCAGATTGAAGAGAGCTTAAAAGAACAAGGTGTGTTCCTTACCCCAGAGCAACAAACGGCTTTAACCGGTATTTGCAAAGAGGGTATCGCCTCCGCGGCACAACTCAACCAGTATACAAGTTTTATTGGTAATATCATGGCCTCGCGTATCTCATCGCTATGGGATTTTTCTGGCCCTGCCCTGACCGTTTCCAGCGAAGAAAATTCGGTCTTTCGTTGTGTTGAACTCGCAGAAAATTTATTTCAGACATCCGATGTGGAAGCGGTAGTCATTGCCGCTGTTGACCTGTCCGGTTCTTTGGAAAATCTCAGTATACGTACTCAATTCGGCAAAGTTTCAGAGAGAGGTCCCGTTCCAGGAGGCGTATTTGAGAAAAATGAATGGTTCGTAGGAGAAGGTGCTGGTGCTTTTGTGGTCCTGCCACAATCTCAGGCACAGGCAGAAACCGTTTATGCCAATATTGACGCCGTTGGTTTTGTCTCCGGCTCAGACGCACCGGCGCTCATTAAAGCCGTCCGGAAAACCTTACAACTCTCACGCTTAAGCAGTGAAGATATTGGCCAGGTAGAGGCCTTTGCCAGTGGCTTTGCTAGTGAAAATCTGGCCGAACAGACGGCCATAGGTCAACTGTATGCCCACGCTTTTGTCAGCTCTGTGAAAACTACTGTTGGTCATACATTTAATGCATCCGGAGTTGCCAGTATTATTAAATCGGCCCTTGTTTTAGATAATCGGCAGAAACAATCTATAGCTATTAATGGCTTGGGCCGTGATGGCTGTTGTGCCCATCTGATTGTCTCTGCAACATCTCAGCCGCATACGGTACCAACTTCTTCACCGGCAAAAAAGCCCTTAACACTTGTGAAAAGCATTACGCTTGGAGGGGACTCTATTTTTCAGTCAATTATTGACAATGCGCACTCTACAGAATTTACCAGTGATATATCCATTGCCTTTAATGAAATACAACAGGCGTTTGCAGGAAAGTTAGGCCCGGTATCAAATCCTGTTACCCTTTATTCGGTGACCCGTAATCAATCACTTCAGAAAAGTGGTCCTCAATCCCTGACAACAATTCCTTCTTCCCAAGTTACAGCCGCACCGATCGCGGCCCTTAAAACTACCATGACAAGCAAAGCAATTAGAGAGATCTATCAGCAAAGTGCCACCCATTATGCATTTTTAAAAACACGTCAGGCAGCAGAAAAACAGATTGCCGAGTTGATCAAAATACAGGTGCAGATGATCTCCGGTTTACCCTCAAATAATATAGCGACACCTCCGCCGCAGAAAGCAAAAATATACGAACTGTATCCGGAGGAAATTTCACCACAATCAAGCCAGCCCGGCTTTCAGATAAAAGGTGCCGCCGGATATCACTACCCTTCGTTACAGCTGACTGAGCGATTCAGGCAGCCAAGCAAAGTCATATTCAGCGAGGCGGATTTAGTGGAGTTTGCTGAAGGTGATATTGGCAAGGTATTTGGCAGCGAATATGACATTATCGATAGTTACTCACGCCGTGTTCGTTTACCAACCTCAGATTATCTGCTGGTTTCCCGGGTGACTGACCTGGAGGCCACAATCCATGAATACAAAAAGTCTTTCATGGCTACTGAATATGATATTCCTGTCGATGCCCCGTTTTTGATTGATGGTCAAATTCCGTGGTCTGTCTCCGTGGAATCTGGTCAGTGCGATCTCCTGTTAATCTCATATATCGGCATTGATTTTGAAGCAAAAAGTGAAAGGGTTTACCGTCTGCTTGATTGTGAACTTACCTTTTTAGAAGAGATGGCCTTTGGTGGCGAAACCCTGCGTTATGAAATTCACATCGACTCTTATGCGCGTAATGGGGAGCAACTGTTGTTCTTCTTCCACTATGATTGTTTTGTCGGCGACAAAAAAGTATTGATCATGCGCCATGGTTGTGCAGGCTTTTTTACCGACGAAGAGTTGGCAGAAGGTAAAGGTGTTATTCATAACGATAAAGACAAGGCTGAGTTTGCAGGCGCCAAAAAATCCTCCTTCAAGCCATTGATTGAGAACAGTCGTACTGAATATGGTTATGATTCGATGATGAAACTGGTTAACGGGGATATAACTGGTTGCTTTGGTCCTCAATATGACCAGCAAGGACGTAATCCTTCGCTCAAATTCTCCTCGGAGAAATTTTTGATGATTGAGCGCATCACCAAAATTGACCATAAAGGCGGTCGCTGGGGATTAGGGTTACTTGAAGGTCAGAAAACACTCAACCCTGAACACTGGTATTTCCCGTGTCATTTTAAAGGCGACCAGGTGATGGCCGGTTCTCTAATGTCGGAAGGTTGCGGGCAGATGGCAATGTTCTTCATGTTGTGGCTGGGTATGAATTGCAATGTTAATAATGCTCGTTTCCAGCCAGTGCTCGGTGAATCGCAAACTGTACGTTGCCGTGGTCAGGTCATACCACAGCACAACACCCTCACTTACCGCATGGAAGTGACTGAAATAGGCATGTCTCCTACACCATTTTTAAAAGGCAATATAGATATCATTCTTGATGGTAAGGTGGTGGTAGATTTCAAAAATCTCTGTGTGATGATCAGCGAGCAGGATGAGAACTCTCCTTATCCTGTGAAATTACCTGATAATGCAGTGAGAATCCAGGCGCAATCTCAAGGGGATACCGTCGACGCCGGCGTTATGCCGGAAAATGGTGAGTTCAGCCACCAGAGCCTTGATGAAGCAGGCAAAAATCCATTCAGGCATCCCCAGCGTCCCTTGATGCGCATCGAATCTGATAAGACAGTATCAAAAGAGAAAGGTGTAACTCCGATTCTTCACTTTGAAGCGCCGATGGTGCCGGGCCAGAATCGTGTCCCCAATAGTGTACCCTTTACACCCTGGCATCTTTTCGAGTTTGCTACAGGTGATATAGCCAAATGTTTTGGTCCGGATTTTGATGTGTATAAAGGCCGTATCCCACCACGCACACCTTGTGGTGATCTCCAACTGGTCACCCGGGTTGTGGAAGTGCAGGGCAAACGGCTGGAGTTGAAAACCCCATCAAGCTGTACTGCTGAATATTATGTGCCTGAAGACGCCTGGTACTTCACGAAAAACAGCCATGAAAACTGGATCCCCTATTCATTGATCATGGAAATTGCCTTACAGCCAAACGGTTTCCTGTCCGGTTACATGGGTACCACCCTTAAATATCCTGAAAAAGATCTATTTTTCCGAAACCTTGACGGCACCGGTGAATTGCTCAAACAGATCGACCTGCGTGGCAAAACGATTGTCAATAAATCAGTATTAATGAACACCAGTATTGCCGGTGGCGCAATTATCCAAGGCTTCACCTTTGATTTATCAGTGGATGGCGAGTCCTTCTACAGGGGCCGTGCTGTATTTGGCTATTTTAGTGCGGATTCATTGACCAATCAGTTAGGTCTTGATAACGGCACCATCATCCGCCCATGGTTTATTGAAAACAACACCCCAGATGAGCAAATTGAACGTTTTGATCTCACCAACAAACAGCTATCATTCTTCCAGGCCCCTGCGGCTCAACGACACTATCGTTTAGCGGGTGGACAGATGAATTTTGTAGATACCGTCTCCATTGTTGAAGGAGGTGGTATAGCCGGGATTGCGTATATTCATGGTGAGCGCACAGTAGATGCAACCGACTGGTTTTTTCGCTACCATTTCCATCAGGACCCAGTCATGCCTGGCTCTTTAGGTGTTGAGGCGATTATCGAATTACTTCAAGTCTACGCACTGAAAAATGACTTGGGTGCCAGCTTTTCTCATCCGCGTTTTGTGGCCCCACTGACTGAAGTTGTGTGGAAATACCGTGGTCAAATCACACCAATTAACGAACAAATGTCATTGGATGTACACATAACCGATATCAAAAAAGAAAAAGGTGAAATTATTTTGGTGGGTGACGCAAATCTTGCCAAAGATGGATTACGTATCTATGAAGTGAAAAATATCGTCTTAAGCATAGTCGAGGCGTAATCACTGATCCCGATAAACGAGTAAGTATGTTGGGATTCAGTTTATTCCCCCTCAAAGGGGTATTAACATTGACAGAAAAGACAACAGTTCGAAGCTGGACGACAAAATAACAGGGACCAATATGTCGACATTACGTTTTAACAATAAAAACCACCTTAACTGGGGTTGGAAAATTGAAGAAGCTAGTATCAGCAGCAGTGATAGAGAGATCAGAGAACGTCTAATGGATCTCACTCAACCGATTTACCTCGCCAAAAAGGATCAGAGCCTGGGAGTTAGCCAGACGATTTCAGGCGATGGTACGATCGATGTCCTTGCCTTTGCCCAGAGACTGAACCCTGAAGATTTGGGTGATGATGCATTCAAAACACAACATGGGGTCAAGTATGCGTATCATGGTGGGGCAATGGCAAACGGCATCGCTTCTGTTGAAATGGTTGTCGCCCTGGGGAAAGCCGGTTTTCTCTGTTCATTTGGAGCAGCGGGCCTGGTACCGGATGTGGTTGAAGATTCTATCCGTCGTATCCAGGGAGAACTACCCAATGGCCCTTTTGCAGTGAATCTTATCCATGCTCCTGCAGAAGAAGCATTAGAGCGTGGCGCGGTGGAACGTTTTCTGAAATTAGGTGTTACCACTGTAGAGGCATCGGCGTATATAGGACTCACAGAGCATATTGTCCGGTACCGTTTGGCAGGTCTATCTGAAAATACTGACGGTACAGTACATATCGGCCATAAGGTAATAGCAAAAGTATCACGAACTGAAGTCGGCCGCAGGTTCATGGAGCCGGCACCTCGGAAATTAGTCGATAAATTATTGGCACAGGGGCAAATCACCCCCGCCCAGGTAGAGTTGTCAAAACTTGTACCAATGGCCGATGATATTACCGCAGAAGCTGATTCCGGTGGTCATACCGATAATCGTCCGTTTTTAACCCTGTTACCGTCAATTATCGCATTGCGTGACGAAGTGCAGGCAGTGCATAATTTTTCTCCACCACTACGTGTTGGCGCAGGTGGTGGTATCGGTACCCCAGAAGCAGCACTTGCAGCCTTTACAATGGGTGCGGCCTATATCGTTTTAGGTTCAGTGAATCAGGCATGTATTGAGGCCGGGGCATCAGAGCATACACGTAAGTTACTGGCAGATGTTGAAATGGCCGACGTGACCATGGCACCGTCCGCAGATATGTTTGAAATGGGTGTGAAATTACAGGTTGTCAAACGTGGTTCCATGTTTGCCATGCGGGCCAACAAACTATACGAGTTATATGTAAAACATGACTCAATCGAGGCTATTCCGGCGCTTGAGCGAGAAAAAATCGAGAAAACTATTTTCCATCAAAAGCTTGATACAGTATGGACTGGCACAATGGATTTCTTCGAAGCACGTGATCCTGAAATGTTGGCACGTGCCAAAAGTAGTCCGAAGCGTAAGATGGCCCTGATTTTCCGTTGGTACTTAGGGTTGTCTTCTCGCTGGTCAAATATCGGTCAAAAGGGCCGGGAAATGGACTATCAGATCTGGGCTGGGCCAAGTATGGGTGCCTTTAACAGCTGGGTAAAAGACACCTATCTGGAAGAGTACACCCAGCGCAAAGTCGTTGATGTTGGTCTCCATCTATTAAAAGGTGCCGCTTATTTGCAACGCATCAACCAGTTGAAATTGCAAGGCGTACATTTCAGCCCGGAGATGGCGAACTATATTCCCGTATAGGGCACTGGGAACCTGTCCGGGACTCCGAATTTGCTATTCTCGGACACGTATTATTCTTTCTGAAATTTCTTTTTAAAGAAAGTAACTTCCTTTGCTCTCACACGAATATCGCTTTGAAGTTCGGGATATTTACCGATTTTGTCTTGATAGAATCCTCGAATTTCTGCAAAGTCAGATTCAATATCTCCTGTGGGCTTAAAAATACGACCGATACCAATAATTTTTTTTTCGTAGTCGACGAAACCAAGACCTATGTTAACATTTGCGCCAAGGGCAATTTGGTAGAATCCAGTTTTCCAGTGGTCGACTTTTGACCTTGTTCCTTCAGGTGCAATTGCTAGATAGATTGTATCATTTTCTGCAAACAGCGAATGTATTTGGTGTATGAATCCATGCCGAACTTTACGATTCACAGGGATGCCACCAAGAGCTTTGAAGATTGAACCTATTGGTTGTCTGAAAAGGGTATGTTTGGCCACCCATGAAAGCTTTATTTTCATAGCCCATAGCGCCAGTAGCGTAAGAGGGAAATCCCAATTACTGGTGTGAGGAGCACCTATAATGATAAGCTTCTGGTCATCAAAGTCACAAGAAGAAAGGTTCCAGCCAAAGAGGTTTAAAATTCGCTCAAAAAGATTCACATTTATCTCCGAAAAAAAAGAATTACTAATAATTGGGTACTTTCTATAGTATCTTACGTCCTCCTGGACGTTAAGAAAATATCCTGATTTTGCAAGGTATCTTATAGTTTTCTCGAACTTCAACAACATGTCTACCCCAGAGTTTCTTGTCATCTCTATTTCCTCGGACAACCTTCTAGCATCTAACACCGGTAAACAGTAAGTACCTCGGGGATCTGTCGCTATCTCACTGAATTTATAAACAAAAAACAAGAAACTGATTTGTGGGGCACTAATACGGATCGGACTGCTTGTAGTACAATTAACTTTATGTTGAAAATATTTTGACCTATACCTGTTTGTTATCCAAATTTCGGTACAAAGTTATGAGACAGACCTCTCCAGGACAATTGAAACGAATGGGGATACTTGACGCACCCAACCCTCTGCTTGTATAACCGATCATCTCATTTATACTTCCATTCGCCAACGGCGGTTTGACGGGGGGCTCTGCTGTTAGAAATGATGGGTTGTTTATTAGCGAGGCACATCTGCCCTCCGTGGGTATGACCGCAGAGATACAAATCGGCCTTTTCATAACTCGCTTTTTTATAGGTCTCAGGTGAATGAGCCAGGAGTATGGTGAATCCATTGTCTGGAAAATCTCTACACGCACAGCTGGCATCGTCAAGTTTATAGTAATGCGGGTCATCTACACCAGCCACCCATATCTTGCCTAGCCCCCGTGCAATAGGCCAAGCTTCGTTTACCAGCATATAACACCAGCCTCCTCCATGTCAGGTATCATTTCAATGCAATCATGATTACCGAGCACTCCCAGGATACCATTTGCAGCTTTAACGCGCGATGCCACCTTTCGTAGCTCTCTTATACTTGGTGCTATGGGGCCATAAAGCTTCATTCTGAAATCTCCGCCTAGGAGGCACAGGTCAACATCGGTATTATTTACCAGATTGATCAGTCTGTCAGTCAATCCCTCCAGGCCGTCAAGGTGTAAGTCTGGTAGAAAAAGTATACGATATCCATCGAACTCCTGAGGTAGCCTGGCAAAAGAAATAATATTTGTAACTATTCAGCGTGTT
>JAWSVG010000084.1:0-26996 GCA_033852035.1 Desulfocapsaceae bacterium
CGACCGCTTTCGTGCGCAATGTGTCTATGAGTTGACACCTCCGCCCCACTTCACACTGATTTTTGCTTCCGGCACACTGCCTGAAAGTGAAATAGATGTCAAAAAGAGTTGTATTGTCAGCATAGACATGGGCGGCCCTACTGTTTCACTAGAGGCAGTTATTAAGGATATTGCCAACCCGCAAACATTGAACCTTGTTGTCGAAAATACCGTTAGCCACGAACAAATGCGTGAGTTTTTCAGGGTTGATGCAACAGCACAGGTGATTGCTAAGTCATTTCAAACAACCTTCTTTAATCAAAAAAAGGACCAGTGGTCACTTGGTGGCCAGACTGTGGATATAAGTGGCAGTGGTATCCTGGCGATGTTCCCAGAAGAACCGCCTCCGGACAAGCAGGTTCTCCTTGAAATAACCATTCCTTCAGCGGAGCCAGAAGTTATCAAAATTCTTGCTGACAAAGTCCGTACCAAAAAACTCAATGACGGGTTATTTGAGATTGCCTATCATTTTGCCGATATATCCATGGAAAACAGAGACAAGATTATAGGTTGCTGTCTGGTACTCCAGAGAAAGATGCTGCGTCTCAAAGTTCAAGTTAGAAACCAGTTACTATAGAAAAATGGGTGAAGAAAATATTCAGCGTTTGGTCAAGTCAATCCCAGACGGTAAGGCTGCATCGATCACCTTAACTAACACGGAAGGTGCTCGCAAAAAATATAATTGTGTCTTTAAAGAGTCAATTGCCCCATCTTTTTTTCTGTTGCTAAAAGACGGGACATGTCCCTCCGACATAGATATGGACAGACAGTGCCTGGTGGAAAGCCAGGATCAGGATGGAACCGCTGTTTCTTTTGCGGCCATGATCAGTGACAAGACCAGAGACAGGCTGTTTGAACTGGAAGCAAAAAAATCTCTTCGCCCCGAAGATCTTCGAGAATTCTTCCGCGTCAATATCACAACACCTATTACAGTGAGCTTTATGCAGGCGCCTGGTGATACACAAACAAGAACATGGGAAATTTCAGGAGAAACGGTTGATTTATCTCAATCTGGTACCCTGGCACTTTTCCCTAAAAAATGCCTCAATGACGGCCCGCTTATGCTTGAGATCACACTGCCAAATCCTGAGAAAGAGGTGTCATGTATTGCTCATGTTATCTTAAAGAGGCAAACCCGGAAAGGGAAGTGGCTCACCTCGTTTCATTTTGACAATATCTCAACAAAGGATAGAGACATTATTACTCAAAACTGTTTCTCCCAGCAGCGCAAGCAGCTGCGGGAAAACATCGAAACTGCCGGCTAGATGTCACATTAGCCTTTTATCGTAGTGGTATAAGGTCGATACAATAGTATGCAACCTCTCTCGCCCCTCTTAAACCCATTGTCGATAGGTTCTATAACCTCACCGACTAACCGAACAAACCAAAGGGCCCAGCTCGTAAGCCCTGGACAACTACTGCAAGCGGTGGTACTTGAGGCGAAAAGCGGTGGCCGATTTTTGTTGGATATTGGTTCAAATCAGCTCACAGCAAAATCCGAAGCAGCTCTTTCTCCTGGCCAGGTACTACGGTTGCAGGTTATGCAGACCAGTCCCCAGGTTGAATTAAAAATAGTCACCGACACCCTCAGTATTTTTTCTGGTAAATCTCTCACACTACTTGGCAAGAATATTGATATTGGTGCACTTTTTCAGGCTCTGCAAAACCAGACACCTTCCGGATTTACCCAACTCACACCTGTCACTCGCAACGTTGTAGACAGCTTTTTCACCCTGCAACAAAGTTCCTTTTCCGGTCGTGAGGGAGGGCAAATGCTCAAACAGCTGGTAGAGGGTTTGGGCTTGAATCTCGAAAACCTGCTGGCCAGAGGGGATCAAAGGGGTGCAGTCCAGACACTGAAAGCTGCTCTTATGGAAATGGCCCATACCTTCGTCGGTGCAGAGAAAATTGCTGATATGAGCAATAGAATGCTTACTACCATCGAGCTGTTTCAACTGGCTCAGCTCCATGCCGGTGATGACAAATTTCTTATTTTCCCTCTGCCTCTGCCTTT
This sequence comes from Desulfocapsaceae bacterium, assembly GCA_033852035.1. GTDB lineage: Bacteria > Desulfobacterota > Desulfobulbia > Desulfobulbales > Desulfocapsaceae > Desulforhopalus_A. The sequence goes on from JAWSVG010000084.1 coordinate 2,054, forward strand.
TATTGAACAGGGTTATTTAATTATTGAAAAGGATAACGGTGAAGGTGGTGATGTAGGAAAGAAGGCTTCTGAGGACAGGTTCTCTCTTCACCTGACTATGTCAGATCTTGGCAACCTGCTTGTTGATTTCTTTCAAAACAATGAGGGTCTTTTCATACGCTTTTACGCTGAAAACCAGGAGATAGCCGACTTTATAGGCTCGTTTGCTGATGAACTTCGGGAGGCTGTTACCGATGTTCCCCTGATCAATATCGCCTTTTCCGCTGACGCACCGGATCCGATAAACGATCTTATGCAGAAACTAATCCCTGCCGGAGAGCCATTAGTGGACACCAAGGCATAAAATGGAAAAGAAAAAGAGCACAGATACAGCAGTTGCCATCATCTACGATGAGAAGGAATCTGCTGCTCCAAAGGTTATTGCCAGTGGAAAGGGTGTTGTTGCTGCAAAAATTATTGAAACCGCCCGTGAAGCTGGTATTCACATCCAGGAAGACCCCAACCTCGTAGAGCTTCTTTCCAAGGTGCCCATTGGCGACGAAATCCCGGTTGAGCTCTACCAGACCGTGGCAGAAGTTCTCTCTTTTGTCTACAAGATTAATGAACGCTTTAAAGATAAAATGACTGAGAGATAGCCAGGTTAGTACCTGCCATCTCCTCAGCTCCCCTTAACTGAGAGTCGTATCTCTGTTCAATGGCTCAACATTCTCCACTATCCATTCACGCATTTCTTTACCTTCCTTCAGAGACTGATTATAACTCATAAAATCAAGAGAAATCCCCAGGGATTCGGCAACTCTTAAGGCCAGTATAGGCCAGATAGTGCCAATATCACCAATTATTGGAAGACTATCGGGAAGTCTCGAAAACCCTGACATTTCCATGCGGAACGGTACCCCGGTCACCTTTGTTTTCGGTAACCCTTGAGTTACGGCGTTGGAAATTTCATTATTCATCTTCTCCTTGTTCCAGATCCTCTCAAGATTTGGATCAAGATCGATCCTGATCACATTTTTCTCTCTTAAGGAATATGTCCACTCTCCCAGCCAGTCAGACCAGATCCCATGGCCTGTAAACGTCTCAAGCGGCCCATCATGGATCTCCTGAGTAAGAGCAATGGCAGATTCAATTATCACACCTGCACTATCCAGAAGCTGGGCGATTCTTTGAGATCGTGCTGAAATTGGAATAGAGTCTCCAACGGCAAATCCAACTTTACCGCCGCCAACCAGCTGGGGCACCGTAACGAGTACAGGAATACCAAGCTCGGCACCTGCGCCAATCATAGTTCTTTTATCTGCTCCACGGCCTGCAATTTCTTCAAAGGGAATGTTGCGTCGTTGACAGAGTTGTAAGATGTCCATGGCAAGAAGCTCTGTTCGCAAGCCCATGGGATAGGCCATATTACCGGCAGCTTTAATAATCTCTGAACCTTCCGCAGCGACAATTTTTTGATACAAATCTCTGTCTACGGTCATCTCCTTTTCAAGGCGTTGCAGTGCTTCTGGCTCTAGTACTGTGGCTTCAAATACCCCAAACAGATTACTTTTGTCTTCCGGCAAACCAAGAAGCCTTGAGTCGACCCTTTTTACCCGGTCAAGCGTCCCTGCCATCTCATGACTGATTACAGCAGAACTGGTTGTCACCCCATCAATTATGCCCTTATGCATTAATTCTGCAATAAGGGTTGTAACCCCTTCATGGAGATTGGGACCGCTGCCAATGGCAGTGACAACTTTTTTACCCTGCTCTTTCGCCTTCACAATGATGTCTTGGGCAGATACTATTTTGCTCTGTGTTTTCCCAGGAAGACTGGTAAACAATTGCTCTATTAGGTCTCTATTTACTTTCATAAGAATCCAACTGTTGAAATGTATCCCTTTCTTGACGCTGGCCCTCTATCGTTTAGTACTGTCATAAATTTGGGGCAAATAGTCAATGATTGAGCTCATTCTGCTTCTGAAAAGAAGTGTTCATTGCAATGAACAAAGCGGGTAATAAGTGGAAAAGGCAAAAAAAAAGGTTCGCAGCGAATTTCGCTACGAACCTTTTCCGCCAAGTGGCGGAGCGGACGGGACTCGAACCCGCGACCTCCGGCGTGACAGGCCGGCATTCTAACCAACTGAACTACCGCTCCAACAACTATTCTATTCTGGTGGGCGACACAGGGCTTGAACCTGTGACCCTCGGCTTGTAAGGCCGATGCTCTCCCAACTGAGCTAGTCGCCCTGACCCCGATAGACGGGAAATAAGTCGGGATAAGTACCTTCACCAAATTATTTCGAAGTCTACACTTATCTCTGCCATAAAAACACAGAAATAATTTATAAGGTACTAAAAATCTTAACTACTGAAACTGCAAAACTGTACTGGCGGAGCGGACGGGACTCGAACCCGCGACCTCCGGCGTGACAGGCCGGCATTCTAACCAACTGAACTACCGCTCCTCCGACAGTACTTGATTGTGGTGGGCGACACAGGGCTTGAACCTGTGACCCTCGGCTTGTAAGGCCGATGCTCTCCCAACTGAGCTAGTCGCCCGTCGCAATCAATCGTGAAGGACTATTTACCAACTTCACCCTACAACGTCAAGCAAAAACATCAGAGTTATTAATTATAGCCAACGGGGCTAAAATTAATAACATTTTCAATAAATTATTAATTTTTAAAGACCTTTATCCCTTCTTCCGGAATCAGGGCGTGCTCCAAAACTTCGTCCATGTGATTCACTATATCTATCTTCAATGATTTTTTAATCTTCGCGGGTACGTCATTGAGATCACGTTCATTATCCTTTGGAATCAGGACGTGAGTTATATTACCTCTTCTGGCTGCTAAAAGCTTTTCAGTCAAACCACCAATGGGCAATATTCTACCTCGAAGGGTAATCTCCCCCGTCATGGCCATATAGTGCTTCACAGGTGCCTTAATCAATGCAGAAACCAGGGTTGTAGCAATAGTTATACCTGCCGAAGGTCCATCTTTAGGGATTGCTCCTTCAGGTACATGAATATGGATATCAAGCTTTTGATAAAAATCCTCGTCAAGTCCGAGAATAGCGGCACGGGAACGTACGTAACTCAGAGCTGCCTGGGCTGACTCCTGCATGACGTCACCGAGCTTTCCGGTGATGATCAATTTACCGGCCCCGGCCATGAGAGTTGTTTCAATCTGCAGCAATTCCCCTCCGACTTCTGTCCAGGCAAGGCCGGTGGTCAAACCTATTTCGTCACTTTCTTCGGCAAGACCAAATCTATATTTAGGAGTCCCAAGATACTTCGTTATAGACTGAGCACCAATATTGTACTTCTTGCCTTTGTTGTTTTTCTTCAACCGTTCTCTGGCGATTTTTCTGCAGAGAGAGGCGATAATCCGCTCAAGATTCCGGACTCCTGCCTCGCGGGTGTAACGACGAATAATTTCAAGGGTTGCCCCATCGGTAAGGGTAATATCCCCCATCTTAAAGCCGTTCAGTTCAACCTGCTTGGGTATAAGAAAACCTTCAGCGATCTTCAGCTTATCTTCTTCGGTGTAGCCGCTGATCTGTATGATCTCCATCCTGTCCTGAAGAGGCGCAGGTATACTGTGCAGGGTGTTAGCTGTAGTGATGAAAAACACTTCAGAAAGATCGTAGTCTATATCAAGGTAATGGTCATTAAAGGCAGTATTTTGCTCAGGGTCCAGAACCTCAAGTAGCGCTGAAGATGGATCGCCGCGAAAATCCATAGACATCTTATCAACTTCATCAAGACAGAATACAGGGTTAGCCACTTCAACCTTTTGCATGGATTGAATAATTTTCCCTGGCATGGCCCCGATATAGGTACGCCTGTGTCCTCGAATCTCTGCTTCATCCCGTACACCACCAAGAGACAGGCGAGCAAACTTACGATCCATGGAGCGGGCAATGGATTTACAAATGGATGTTTTACCCACACCCGGAGGCCCTACGAGACAGAGGATCGGACCGCGAATTTTTTTCACCTGAGCCTGAACAGCAAGGTACTCCAGGATACGTTCTTTGGGTTTAGCTAGACCATAGTGGTCTTCATCGAGAATGACTTCAGCTTTATTTATGTCAATCTTCGATTTGCTCTTTTTATTCCACGGCAGGTTGACAATACAGTCGATGTAATTGCGGACGACCGTAGTCTCTGCCGACATGGGAGGCATACTTTTAAGTTTCTTGAACTCTTTTAGAGCCTTTTCCTTGGCAAGGGCCGGCATTTTCTTCTTGTTGATAGAAGCTTCCAGCTCGCCCATCTCGTCCAGGCCATCCTCGTTTTGACCCATTTCGGTATGGATCTCACGCACTTTTTCGCCGAGGTAGTAATCCCGCTGGGTTTTCCCCATGCGCATCTTCACTTTGGCATTGATGGATTTCTCGAGGTCTGCCAGCTCAATTTCCCGATTCAGGATCTCGAGCACTTTTTCCATTCTGGCAACAAGCGGCTCAGTTTCCAGGATGGCCTGTTTCTCATCACTTTTAAGCGGCAGGTGGGAACAGATTACATTGAGTAGTTTGAATGGATTATCGACTGACTTGACAGAGGTAAGAACTTCTTTTGCAATCTTCTTTTCTTTCGAGGCAAAGTCTTCAAAGAAGAGACGAAGTTTTCTCTCGTAGGCAACCAGCTCGCTTGTCGGCTCAATGTCATCGATGCGATCTTCACATTCTGCCTGGAGAAAACTATCATGGGGTACATAAGAGATAATTTTTACTCTGGATTTACCTTCGACAAGTGCTTTTATAGTGCCGTCCGGCAAACGGAGCAATTGCATAACCGTTGCCAACGTTCCATAAGTATACAGGTCATCTTCATCGGGATCGTCAACCGTAGATTTCTTTTGTGTTACCAGAAGAATTTCCGTCTTTTTGTCCATTGCGTCTTCCAACGCCTGTACAGATTTTGGCCTGCCAACCACTAATGGTGCAACCATGTGTGGGAAAATAACAATATCCCGCAGTGGCATCAAAGGGTAAAGTTTCGTCACAAAAGCTCCTTTCTATATCCTGGATACTTTGAAAAACTCGATTCTTCGACCGCTATCAAGGCATGACCAAAATCTCACCACAGGCAAACACCTGACATCGGAGTCTTCACTTACCTCCGATGATAAATTTTGGTCATAACGCAGAGATTGGCAGGAAAAGAACTTTTCCAAGGTAGCCTCCAATGTACATTGGAATAAAGCGCTTGTTACTATGCGCTAGGCTGTTTTCAATTTCTCTTCATTATTGCTATCATACAGAACCACCGGGTAATCACCCTGGGTAATCACCTGCTCACTGATCACACACTCCTGCACCCCTTCTTTTGAGGGGAGATCATACATTACTTCGAGCATCGCTTCTTCCATCACCGAACGTAAACCGCGGGCTCCGGACTTTCTTTTCAGAGCTTTTTGAGCAATTGCAATCAGGGCACCTTCTGTGAATCTCAGGTTGACTCCGTCAAAATCAAAGAGTTTCTGATACTGTTTGGTAAGTGCATTTTTAGGCTCTTTGAGGATTCGAATCAGATCCTCTTCCACCAATTCCTCCATGGTGGCTATAACGGGCAGTCGACCAACGAGTTCAGGAATAAGCCCAAACTTCAGGAGATCTTCCGGCTGAACCATTTTCAGTAACTCACCGATTTTCTGTTTCTCAGAACCGGTAACCTTTGCACCAAATCCTATGGATTTCTTACCCTTTCGTCTGCTTACTACCGCATCAAGGCCGACAAAAGCTCCACCGCAGATAAAGAGAATATTAGTAGTATCAACTTGAACGAGTTCCTGCTGAGGGTGTTTGCGACCGCCTTTTGGTGGAATTGAAGCAAGGGTCCCTTCGATGATTTTCAGCAGGGCCTGCTGAACACCTTCACCGGATACGTCCCGTGTAAGTGACGGACTGTCAGATTTTCTGGCAATCTTGTCAATTTCGTCAATATATATGATACCTCGCTGGGCCCGCTCCACATCGTGGTCTGCTGCCTGGAGAAGGTTAACAAGTATATTCTCAACGTCTTCTCCTACATACCCGGCTTCAGTCAGGGTCGTGGCATCCGCAATACAAAACGGCACCTCCAGAATTTTGGCCAGGGTCTGCGCTACAAGCGTCTTACCGGAACCCGTGGGGCCCACTAAAATGATATTGGACTTTTGCAGCTCAACAGACTCTTCTTCAACGGGCGCATCAATCCTCTTGTAGTGGTTGTGCACCGCTACCGAAAGGACTTTTTTGGCGAAATCCTGCCCGATGACATATTCATCCAGATGCTCATTAATCTCGATAGGTTTGAGCTGGACATGTTGAGCATCAGCCACAACTTCTTCTCCAGAACCTTCCTGATCAAGCACTATCTCATTGCACAGCTCGATACACTCATCACAGATAAAAACATCCGGTCCGGCAATGAGTTTTCCGACTTCGTCCTGGTGTTTGCCGCAAAACGAACAATTACATTCAGGTCCATTATTATTCTCGTCGCCCATACTATTCTTCCCCTGCTAACTCGTCCCTATTAGTAAGCACTTTATCAATGATACCATACTTACTGGCTTCTTCTCCACTCATGAAATAATCACGCTCGGTATCCGCACTGACCTTTTCAAAAGATTGTTTGGTGTGATGCGCGAGAATGCGATTGAGATCATCTTTCATGCGCAGAATTTCTTTGGCATGTATATCTATGTCTGTAGCCTGGCCCTGGAAACCGCCCATGGGCTGGTGAATCATAATCCTGGCGTTAGGAAGAGAATATCTCTTTCCTTCAGTTCCAGCGGCCAGTAGGAATGCACCCATGGATGCCGCCTGCCCCATACAGAGCGTAGCTATATCACATTTCACATACTGCATGGTATCGTAGATAGCCATACCTGCGGTAACAGAACCGCCGGGCGAGTTGATATAGAATGTAATATCCTTCTCAGGATCTTCTGCTTCCAGAAACAGCAACTGAGCAACGATGACATTTGCAACATCGTCATTTACCCCGGAACCTAAAAATATAATACGTTCCTTTAATAGTCGTGAATAAATATCAAAAGCCCGTTCACCTCGTGGGCTCTGCTCAACTACCATTGGCACTAGATTCATGCGTTACACTCCCATAAGCCCGATAATCGGGTTAGCTACCTTAAAAAACAATATCCAAGGCTCTAAAATGAATCGACTGCATGAGGCCTTGAGCCCTATGCAGTCGTAATTAAAAACATTAACTAAGCATTAATGGTGAGGCTCCCCACCAATATTGCTCACTATAAGTCGTTTGCCAGCGGATGCAACCTGTACAATCAGCTTTCTGCTGGCGCACTTTCCTCTGGCGCTTCAGCAGCTTTCGCCTCTTTGGGAGCTTCTACCATCACAGCTTCAGCCTTCAGGTAGGTGAGAATCTTTTCATTGAGGAGTTCATTCATCAAAGGGAGGAGGTCATCCCGGTTTTTAAAGTACTCTTTCACTTGAGATATCGGCATATTATACATATCCCCAATTCGTTTAAAACCACGTTCCATGTCTTCGTCAGCGACCTTAATATCTTCAGCTTCGGCCACCTTCTTCAGGATAAAATCACCACGAACCCGTTTGGTTGCAACTTCTTCATTCTGTTCGACCAATTTCTCTTTGCTCAGTCCAGCAGCCTCAAGACTCATTCCATTCTGCTCGAACTGCTGCTCAGTTTGTTTGATCATTTGCTCGATCTCAAATGCTACCAGTCGCTTAGGCACTTCAAATTCGTGATTTGCAAGCAGCTTCTGCATAAGTCTGTCGGTAACTGTCGCCTCAACGCTTTCTTCGCGCTGCTTAGTAATGCGATCGTTGATAGATATTTTCAACTCTTCGAGAGTGTTGAACTCCTCACCGGCATCTTTGGCGAATTCATCGTCTAGTTCAGCCAACACGCGTTCTTTAATATCTTTTACTGTGATACGAAACTCAACCGATTTGCCTTTCATAATTGGGTTAGCGTGGGTTTCAGGAAAATCAACGGTATGGCTCCCCTCTTCACTAAGGTTCATACCAACCAATGATTCCTCAAAATCCGCTCCCATCTTCCCCGAACCTACTTCAACGGAATAGTCTTCGTTCTTGACCTGAGGCATTGCCTCCCCGTTATCATATCCTTGAAAATCAACAATAACGACATCGTCATTTTCCACAGGTCTGTCTGTTACAGAGCGCAGGGCAGCAAGATTTTTTTGCATACTCTCAAGTTCAAGCTGGATCTCCTCATCAGTTACGAGGACTTCTTCTTTTTCAACTTCCAGGCCTTTATATTGCGCAAGCTCAAATTCTGGGCGAATATCAACTTCAGCAATAAAGGTAAAAGAACCATCGTCATTATAGTTGACACTCTGAATATCAGGATGGGCAATCGGATCAATACCCTCTTTTTCAATAGCCTCAAAATAATTATCCTGGACCATTTTCTCACCAGTTTCGCCTTCCACCTGAGGCTTATAGTTCTTCACTATAATTCCGCGAGGAACCTTACCACGACGAAAGCCCTTGATTTTAACTTCTTTCTTCAGCTTGTCGTATGCCTCGTTCAGTTTAGACTGAACCGCGTCTTCAGGCAGTGTGACTGTAACTTTTCTTGTCAGAGCACTGATCTCTTCAACTAAAACGTCCATCGAATACCATCCTTTCAATTAAATAATAAAAAACCTGAATCCACTTGGCTTGGTAGTACCTTACAGGGTCAACAATAATGTTTCGCCACGGTATGGATATATCATTTTTTTTTGTTGTACTATACAATCGCCGTCACAACTCAGTACCTAATGGGAATCTATCCGCAATATTCTGGATACCTAGTAAATAAACAGACTCTTCAATTACACTGATTAACCACTAAAAAGGCCTGTTGGCGTCTCTAAAACCGCATATAATATTGTGACAGCCTTTCCTTTGTCAAGCATATTTATTTGATACACATAAGATTCATTTTTCATTTGTACCTCGACTTTGCAGTTGGTAGCTGTATTTTTTAAGACGCCAACATGATAGCTCCGTTAGTCGCCAAGACAGGTATCAACATTACGCGCAGCGCGCAGCCACTGGTGGTCAAGCGGTACCAGGTTTTTTTTCCCAGCCACTTTGTCAAGAGGGATAGCCTTCGTGCCATCACCATCCACTGCAACCATCACACCAGAGCAGCCCTTCTGGATATAGTCTACACAGGCACTGCCAAGTCGAGTAGCCAGCATTCGGTCAAAGGCTGAAGGTGTTCCGCCACGCTGATAATGCCCAAGGATAGTCAGTCTTGACTCGAGACCGGTCAATATCTCTAGTTCCTGTGTCAAGTGAAGCGTGTTGTTACTACTTTTTTTGCGAAACCGTACCAAACCTTCTTCTGCCTTTTTCTGCGTTTTACCGTCCCTCTTCTCCTTCGCCTGTGCTTTCAGCGCCTTCAGGTTGACAAATTCTTTTTCATCCTCAAGGCTAAGAGCCCCTTCTGCAACAGCAACTATACTAAAGTTTGTTCCACGCTGTTTTCTGGTGCGGATAGCATCGGCTATAACCTCTGTATTATAAGGAATTTCCGGAATAAGAATAACGTCAGCCCCTCCAGCAACACCCGCGCCCAGGGCAAGCCAACCGGCATTATGTCCCATAATTTCAACAACGATAATCCGGTGGTGGCTATGGGCGGTGGAGTGCAGACGGTCAATCGCTTCTGTGGCAATTTCCATGGCTGTATGAAAACCAAACGTTATATCTGTCATGCCAACATCATTGTCAATAGTCTTCGGCAATGTGACAATATTGAGCCCTTTTTGCGCCAAGCGGTAGGCATTTTTCTGTGTGCCACCGCCTCCTATACAGATAAGCGCGTCGAGGTTATGTCGCCTGTAGTTATCACATATAACCTCTGTCATGTCCATAACCTCACTGCCAACCGGCATCTTATGAGGTTTATCACGACTGGTTCCGAGAATAGTCCCCCCCCTGGTCAAAATAGATGACAAGATTTCCCGGTCAAGCCGCATTGTCCTGTTTTCCATGAGCCCTCGAAAACCATCACGAAAGCCCAGGATATCTACCTCCCCTGTACCTAGAGCAGTCTTTCCAATAGCTCTGATTGCTGCGTTCAACCCAGGACTGTCACCTCCAGCCGTTAATATCCCAACATGCTTTGCCATTTTTTATTTATCTCCAGAAAATTGTCTTTTGCTGCGGTCAAAATCAGGTAAGCGAAGACTCCGAAAAACTATTTTCGGACCACTTCCTAGTCACAGCAACTGCAATTAGATTTTTTCTCCTGCTTATCGTGTGGAAGGTGAACATGAACCTTTTGAGGAAGGATCGGGAAGTCACTGAAAAAAACTGTCTGTTCCGCCTTTCTGACAAATTGTGCTTTTATTTGCCCATATAATGGACTGATTGACAATCCCAGCAGTACAAAAGAAGCAAGTAACTTCAGTGTCTCCGGTACCAGCTCAGAAGCCTCCCCAATGATAGCCCGAGGTGAAATCCCCAGCGCTTGATACAAAGCATCTACGCCCAAACCGAACAACACCGCACTGCTGCCAAGTACGACCAAATAAAGGGCCGTACTCTTTTTACCGAGTAATTTAATGAGTACAGAGAGTGACGTGATGTTCGTTGCAGGTCCAACCAAAAGAAAGACCAGGGCTGCACCGGGGCTTACTCCCTTCATGATCAGAGCAGCAGCAACCGGCGTTGAAGCAGTGGCACAAATATAGAGAGGAATGCCCACCACCAACATCACCAGCATGGAACTCAGACCGCCGCCTAAAAGGCTTGCCATCACGTCCTCTGGAATCAATGCTGTAATCACTGCTGCGAGCAGCAGGCCAACAAAGAACCAGGCGACAATATCACCCCAAACTTCCTTAAACCCGTAACGAATTCCGAAGGTGATTTTCTCTATGATGGTATGGTGACGCCTGTGCACCTCATCAGGGCAATCGTTACCGTCACAACAGCCATCAACAGGGCAACTGCGGTCTATCACCACCTCACCTTGGTCTTTTTCCCAGAACAGCGTATTTTCCAAAATACCTGCACAAATTGCTGTTACAAAGGCTGCAACAGGTCGAACTATTGTCAATACCGGATCGAGCAGTGCGTAGCTTACAGCAATAGAATCAACGCCTGATTCCGGAGTAGATATAAGAAAGGCTGTTGTTGCACCCTTATTTGCCCCTTGTTTCTTAATTGATGCTGCCGCCGGCAGCACGCCACAAGATCAGAGAGGCAAAGGGACGCCAAGGAATGCCGCTTTAACCACGGAGATGTATCTTCCTCGCCCCAAGTGATTTAACACCGTGGTCGGGTTTACAATCACACGCAGTAAACCTGCTATTGTAATCCCCAGAAGGATGTAAAAAGAAGAATCTACCAGTATGTTCCATGCCTCAATCGCAATTTGTAATAAAAGTTCAATCATAATAATCAATGATGGTGTGGTAAAGAAGTCTTCAGTGCCCTCAGTGAGGAGGTTTCACTTGTCAGCACAATGTACCGCCTGTACAAGGATTCCCGAAGTCTATGGTTACCTTTTTTTCCACCTCCAACCTCAAGTTTAAATGTTTGCTTTATCTGCCACAGCCCCTTTAAAGTAGCCTTCAATAGTTCTCAATCACACAGGGGTAGTTCAATATTGAGAGGCCCAGATCGATCAATTCCTGCAGCCTGTTATTTTTCAATCGGTAATACAGTACAGTCCCTTCCCTTCTCTTCTCGACGACGTCAGAGGTTCGGAGCAGTCTCAGTTGATGACTGACAGCCGACTCTGAGACATTAAGCAAAGCCGCCAGGTCACAGACACACATCTCCTGCTTATCCAAAGCATGTATAATTCGCAATCTGCCTGGCTCAGCAATCAGTTTTAAAAGTTTACTTAAACCTTCCACCTCCCCTTCTCGCAGGTCCTGCGCTTTCGCCAAAACAACTTTATCTTTATGCACCATCCTGCTACCACAGAGATCATCATTCATCAGGTCCTCTTCTTAATATATGAACAGATATTCATATATACTCTTTCCCGTAGAGTCAAGAAAGCTGATGCAAATTGGCAATGAATTGATCATAATATATTTTTCACAGTTTTCCATACTCGCTGGCGGCTCCTTTTAAGAGCAAAAGACAAGACCACTTAATGAGGCAATTCCAACCAGATGACATCTTCGATCCAGAAAAAATGCGGTACCCTCTTCATCGTACCAACGCCTATCGGTAACCTGGAGGATATAACCCTACGAGCTCTCCGGGTGTTAAAGGAAGCAGATTTCATTGCAGCTGAAGATACCCGGCATACCAAAAAACTACTCACCCACTATGGTATAAGCACACAACTGATCAGTTACTACCGGGAAAAAGAAGCAGAACGCAGCAAAGATATAGTGAACTTGCTGCAGGCCGGGAAGAGTGTCGCTCTTGTAAGCGATGCCGGGACGCCGGGCATCTCAGACCCCGGTGCCGTTGTGGTCCAACTTGTCCATCAGATGGAACTTCCGATCGAAGCACTTCCCGGGGCTTCAGCAGTTACCACCGCACTATCAGCCTCAGGCTTAACATCTACCGGCTTTCTCTTTCTCGGCTTTTTACCAAGCAAAAAGAATGGCCGCCAAAAGGCTCTCACCGCTCTCATTAATTGTGAGTATCCTGTGGTTTTATATGAATCACCTCACCGTATAGATTCCCTGCTGGCTGATGCGATAGAGATACTTGGGGACCGGGATGCATTCTGGGGTAGAGAACTCACTAAGAAGTTTGAAGACCTGCGTCGGGGTAATCTCAGCGAACTTCTCAAGGCAACAAATCCCGGTAAAAACAGAGGGGAATCGGTGGTCATTATCTGCCCTGGAGTGCAGGAGGAAGTTACAGGACAAACAGCCGAAGAACTTATCATCTGGTACCGGGATAACTCGGATCTTTCTTTAAAAGATGTAAGTAAACGCCTTGCTTCTGACCTGGGCCTTTCCCGCTCGCAAATTTATCAACAAGCTCTTTCGCTGTGGAATAAATAAGAGATGACGGCGTTGCAGATCAGCATCAAACCTTTGACAGACCAGATGCATGGTATAGAACCTGTAAATCAACAGACTCATACATAAATACGATCAAAAAATCAGTTATGAATATTGAAAAAACATGTGTAACTCCTGAGGGGAAATTCCAGTATGGAATCCATAAGCCTCAGTACAATGTAACCAACCTCAGGCAAGAAACCCATATTGCACTCCTTGGCCAGACCATTGAAGAGCAGCCTGTTAAAAACGAGAGAAATTATCCCAGAGAAAATATTACAGTGGCAGAGGCTGATTGGGTTTATGAAATCCCAAATCCATTCTATTTTAAAGGCCGAACCTTTATCGATAAGGAATGGGCCGATGCCAGTGCAAATAATCCTGGCAAAATCTCGATCCAACAACCTGAAAAAACATCCCTTACTGAATCACTTATCCAGGCAGGAGCTGCTGCTGATCTTTTTGATAAACTGCCCCCCGCACTACTATTAGCCCTCGCCACAACATCAACAGACCCCAACGATCTGACAAAACTTGCCACACTCAGCTGTGACTTTATTATGAATGGAGGGCTGCCGGATGGACTGATATATGACAAAAACGAACGAGATCACCTGGCTCCTGTCATCCATGACCACCCGCTATTTGAGGCTGTCGCCAACAATCCGTACCTGCCGGATCAGTTTAAAATTGCCATGGTCATCAGGCCTGGTGCCCAGGGTGCAAGTGAAATCGTCGGTGAATGGCCAAAAGACAAACACTCACACGTTTACGAGTATTTACGGCGGAATTCATATATTCCGGGCGGCCATTACGCCGCCAACATGGCAGACGATGCAGTCAGGTATTCGATCGATTCTCTGAGTGAGCTGGATATGAAAGGTTTGAGACATCTCTACTACCAGCGTACATATAGGAGACTGGCAGAAGAACTTCACATTGAAACAGAAAAACATGTAGGTTTGATCGATGAGGAAAAACTTGAACAGCTACGGCTGGCTATTGTTGAAAAGCTGAAAGACACCAACACCTCTCCCGCTACGCTATGGGGCTGGAACTTTGGTTTTGACTTTGCTCCATCCCTGTACAGACTCCATGCCTCACATCAACAGGTCCACCAGCAGTATGCTATCGTGCCTGAACTGGTTGAACGTTATAACCAAGGAACAATGCAGCCCACTGGCCTGATGGCGTCCTATTGCTGTGGTGACCTTATAGCCGACTGCGTGAAAAGGTACCATCAGGATCACGGTCGTGATTTTTTCGTGGATTACCTGAGGGCAATAGAAACAAATGAGCGTATGGATGAGAGGAAAGATCTTGAATCGAGTCTTGTCATCTGGCGCGATGACAGAGCGATGCTCTTTGTGCCCAAAGCCCAAACCTCACAGTGGGAACTGCAGCTGATAACCCTGCCTGCTGCCGATTCGACTTTCGCCGGCAATGTTGTCGAATGCGACGCCGAAACAAGATCGTCTCTTGACAAAGGCATTCTTACAGCTCAAAAAGCACTCTCTGCAATCGGGGCCAAAATGGTCACCTCGATAGAGTACTCAAAACGCATCAACCAGGACGTTCGACCACTGCACCCCCTTCTCTATGCCTTTCTCCCCAGGCTGCCTGAATCTCCAGGAGCCTTCAGTGAGGCACAACTGCGCTATATTAATGGCCATTATCCGGAGGATTTTGCCGCTCTATGTAGAAGGTCTTTGAACGAGGAGGCTATCCGAGAATAGGCTTTTGGAAGTCTCCACTTCTCTGGTTACAATCGAGAAGATATCACCAAATAAACAGACTCATAAATGAGTCTGTTTATTTCTCCTGGGCAATCACAGTATCAACTCGGGGGCGTACTATAACTTTTTGTATACCTAGCTGAGTGCGATAATTAATTATAATAGGACCAGCAATATTGGCATTTAAGCCAAGATCTCCCCCACCTTCCGCTTCTTTTTTGCTCAGTACCATAAAAACAGCGAGTTCTTCAGATCCTTTTGCCTGTAAAGCATCTCTCTCATCATCTGTTAGTTCCATATCATAACAGAGACCATACTGCCCAGGGTCAACCAACGTAAAGGTAATTTTAGGTGAATCACAAGATTCCAACCAATAGGCACTGATATCATTTTCTTCCTTGTGGTATACAAGGTAAGTAGTGTATTTTTCGAACCCTGGAATTCCATGAGGGAAGGTCAGAACTTTTTCTGAATCGATAGTCGGGCTATCTGCAGCTTCTCCTGTTGTTGCCATGCTGTCTCCTTTACCTGATGAATGAGTAGTATGTTTACATAATTTTAGCAAAACTTCTGACAGAGATTCAAGTAAATTCCCCAACAGAGCCATTTAGTCGGTTTTTGAGGATAAACTGTTAAGACCTAACACCGGTAAACGGTAAGTAAGTGCCTTCACGAAATTCATTCATAAGAAACAAGAGATAAGCGAAGACTTCGATTAAATTTCTAAGGTACTAAACATTTTTTTGAGTATGCTTTCAACCCAATGTCAGCAATTCACACTTTGTCAGTAAACAGATATTGAGGACGGTGAAAACGATGAACAACAACGGATTTTTCGGCGCGTGGGGTGGTGCATTTATCCCAGAAATCCTGCATGAAACTTTTGAACAGCTGAAGAAAGAATTTTTAAAGGCCAAAAACGATCCCCTGTTCTGGCAGGAATATATTGACCTCATGTCCACCTATTCCTGCAGGCCTACGCCACTCACCTTTGCTGAAAACCTCACAAAACATTTTGGTGGTGCTCGAATTTACATTAAGCGCGAAGACCTCAATCACACTGGTGCGCATAAAGCAAATAATGTCATGGGCCAAGGGCTTTTAGTCAAACGCATGGGCAAAAAACGGGTTATCGCCGAGACAGGTGCTGGTCAGCATGGCATGGCAACAGCCACCATGGCGGCTAAATTTGGTTTTGACTGCACCATATATATGGGTGAGGTTGATGTGCAGCGCCAGCGACCGAACGTATTCTGGATGGAAAAGATGGGAGCAACAGTTATCCCGGTAAAAAATGGCTCCCGTACTCTAAAAGATGCTATTAATGAAGCTTTTCGTGACTGGGTTACCAATGTCGACTCTACCCACTATGTTCTTGGTACCGCATGTGGGCCTGCACCTTTTCCCGAAATGGTTTCCTGGTTTCAGTCCATAATCGGCATTGAAGCAAAGAAACAGATTATGGAGCACCATGGCAAAATGCCTGCAAGGGTCTACGCCTGTGTGGGAGGCGGCTCTAACGCCATGGGTGTTTTCCAGGGTTTTCTCGATGATAGTAAGGTTGAACTCGTTGGAGTAGAGGCTGGTGGAAAGGGTATCGACACTGGCCAACACGCATCAAGACTTTGCGGCAAGGATGCAAGCCCGGGGATAGCCCAGGGGTACAAGACTATGTTCCTCCAGAATAATGACGGTCAAATGCTGGAAACCCACAGTGTTGCCGCCGGACTCGATTACGTTGGTGTGAGCCCTATTCTCTCTGACCTTTCTGAAAAAGGTCGAGTCAGGTTTGCCTCTGCAACCGACATGGAAGTCATGGAAGCACTGGATCTCACCATGCGAAAAGAGGGTATTATTCCAGCCCTCGAGTCAACCCACGGCTTTGTCCAGGCCTTCAAAGAGGCAGGTGAAATGAGCCCTGAAGATGCGATCATAATCAACCAATCTGGACGCGGAGACAAGGACATATTCACAATTGCTCATGCTTTCAATGACCCTTCCTGGAAGGAGTTTATAATAGCCAGAGGTAAGGAATACCAAAACGACTGATGGCCTGGTAAAGGTCTAGTAAAAAATCTTCATTTTTTGTTGAACATATTTGAAGGTTTTTTACTTAGCCGTTATACAATGTACAATTGAAGCTTTCATGGATCTGTCAATAATAGACAGGCTATCGTTCAGAACGGTGAAACTATAATGTTACTTGAAGACACTTTACGTACCCAGAAAGAGAAGAAAGATGTTCTGCTCATGACCCATATCGTCCTTGGCTATCCATCATTTGATGTTAACCGCAAGGTTATTGCCCAGATGGTTGAAAACGGTGTCGACTGTATCGAAATGCAGATCCCTTTCTCAGAACCTATGGCAGACGGTCCCGTGATTCTTAAGGCCAACCAGGACAGCCTGTCAGGCGGAACGGATGTGGCCTCCTGCATGTCTTTTGGTGCAGAAATGGCTGCACAGCACAACATCCCGTTCCTGTTCATGACCTATTACAACATTATTTTTAAATATGGCGAAGAACAGTTCTTTAAAGATTGCAATAAGAACGGCATCCAGGGACTCATTATCCCGGATCTCCCCCCTGAAATGGGAACTGAATTTTTCCAACACGCTCAAAAGTACCAGATAGCGCCAATACTTATATTTGCACCAACTTCAACAGATGAGCGCATGGCTACCCTCAACCGGTCTGCTGACGGATTCATTTACTGTGTTGCCCGTCGGGGCGTCACTGGAAAAAAATCAGATTTCGATGAGGACTTTTCTACCTACCTGGCCAGGTGCAGAGCGGCCACCGACCTCCCCCTCGCCGTTGGGTTCGGCATCCAGGATAAAGAGGATGTCGCGGTGATCGCCGGCAAGGCCGATATGGCTGTTATCGGCTCCCAGACCATCAAACTGGTAGACGAAAAAGGACCTGAGGCAGTTGGCCCTTTCATTGCCAGCTTACGTTAGATTAACACTATATTCAGGTAAGAAGCATATGAGTTCTCCAATATCAATAAATGAATCACTCGGCACAACAAGCATTCTCTGGAACCTCAAAGATCTCTATTCCGGGATCGAAGATGAGTCACTTGAAATCGATATTTCATGGTGTGAGCTTGAGGCCAAAAGGCTACAACAGGAATATTACGGTAAGATTGGATCCCTTGAGGCAGAGCAACTTGTAAAAATGGTTACATCCCTCGAAGCTCTGGACAGCCGGTTGACTCAACTCGCGACCTTTTCTTTCCTGAACTTCACCACGCAGATGGAGAATGCTGAAGCCGGCGCTCTTGACCAGCGTATCCACGAACTCTACAGCAGGTGCGGCAAGGAAATCGTTTTCTTTGACCTTGAGTGGAATAAAGTCGATGAAGAGCACGTTCACATACTTCTAGCCGACGAAGGACTCGCTCACTATCGACACTACCTGCTCTCTTTAAGGAGATACCTGCCTCATCAGCTCTCGGAAGCCGAAGAGAAACTTCTCCTCGAAAAGGAGGCGGTGGGGCGTAATTCCTGGACCACACTCTTTGACAAGGTTCTAAGCAACCATACATTTGGCGAAAACAAGCGAACAGAAGAAGAAGTTCTCACAGACCTCTACAACACGGACCGAGAGACAAGAAAACGAGCCGCCGACGAGATGACTGAAGGCCTTCAGGCGAACAACCATATCCTCACGCACATATTCAACACCCTGGCAGCTGACAAAATGATCACAGACCGGCTGAGAAATCATAGCTCCTGGGTAAGCAGCATGAACCTGCACAACGAGCTTAATGATGAGACCGTTGAGACATTGGTTGACTCTGTAACTTCCCGCTATGATATTGTCCAGCGCTACTACCACGTCAAACGATCCTTGCTTCAGCTTGAAAGCCTCGAGGACTACGATCGTTACGCGCCACTCCCTTCTCTGCCGTCGCAGTGTATCACCTGGAATGAATGCAGGGAGATCGTCCTTACTTCATTCTCGAAGTTTTCCCCTGAAATGGCCGATATTGCGAAGATGTTCTTCGATCGCGACTGGATTCACGCCCCGGTTGGAGTGGGCAAGAGAGGCGGCGCATTTGCACACCCCTGCGTACCCGAAATCCATCCATACGTAATGGTTAACTATACCGGGAACATTCGAGATGTCTCTACAGTCGCACACGAGTTAGGACATGGTGTCCACCAGTACCTTGCCGCAGCAACGGGGCACTATAACAGCGACACCCCCTTGCCCCTGGCAGAAACAGCCTCGGTATTTGCCGAACTCCTGATATTTAACAGCCAGCTTGAACTCATAGACAACGCCAATGAAAAACGCGCGTTTATCAGTCAGAAACTGGAGTCTATTTTCGCCACCGTTTTCCGACAGACTGCGATGAACCGCTTTGAGCAGCTCATGCACCAGGGCAGACGCACTGGAGGAGAGCTAAGCAGTGAACAACTAGGTGAGTACTGGTTGATCACACAAAAAGCGATGTTTGGCGATTCTGTCAATCTACGTGATGACTACGGTATATGGTGGTCATACATTCCCCATTTTCTTTCTACCCCTGGCTACGTTTACTCATACGCTTTTGGCGAACTGCTGGTACTGGCGCTCTACGGCCTTTACCAAAAAGAAGGTGAACCATTTGTTAAAAAATATCTCACCCTGCTTTCAGCTGGAGGGTCACGTTCGCCTTATGAGTTGCTGGAGCCATTTGGGCTGGACCTGAACAATCCGCAGTTCTGGCAAAACGGCTTACAGGTTATAGAAGAGATGCTTGCACAGATTGAGTAGTGGTGACAGAGAGAGAATAAAAGTGCAGAAACAACTATTCAGCACTTTTGTTCTTTCGCCAGTGAGGGTGGGTTATACCGAACTTATTAATTTTATAATTTAATGCTCTCGGACTTACTCCCAGTTTACTTGCAGCATTCTTCTGCACCCACAAACACTCTTCCAGGACCTTGAGTATCAAATCTCGTTCCTGCTCTGCAAGAGATTCGACGGGTGTAGTCTTCCGGAATACAGGCCTATCCGCATTCTCGCCGGACATGGTCTGTGAATGTTCACTGCTCCCTGGAAGAGCGAGGTTGTACGAATGAACCGTCGAGTCATCTTCTAAAATAACTGCTCTTTCAATTGTATTTGCAAGCTGTCTGATATTGCCCGGCCAATGGTATCCATACATCATTTGCATGGCATTATCTGTAAACCCCGTTATCTCATGAGACACCGTCGCACAGTACTTTTTCAACAAAAGCGCGGCAAGTGGAAGGATGCATTCTCTCCTCTCTTTCAAAGAAGGAAGAC
Organism: Desulfocapsaceae bacterium; assembly: GCA_033852035.1. Classification (GTDB taxonomy): domain Bacteria; phylum Desulfobacterota; class Desulfobulbia; order Desulfobulbales; family Desulfocapsaceae; genus Desulforhopalus_A. The sequence continues at coordinate 22,058 of JAWSVG010000084.1, forward strand.
TGACAGGCAGCACATTTATCCGGTAGTACAAGTCTTCCCGAAAGAGTCCATTCTCCACCTGTTTGGTCAGGTTCTTATTGGTAGCTGCAATAATGCGCGTATCACTGTGGATTGTTTTGTTGCCCCCAACCCTTTCAAAGGACTTCTCCTCAAGTACCCTGAGCAGTTTGGTCTGAAGCCGCAAGTTCATCTCACCAATTTCATCCAGAAATATAGTCCCGCCGCTCGCCTGCTCAAATCTACCTATACGCTGCTTGTCTGCTCCGGTAAAGGCTCCTCTTTCGTGGCCGAAAAGTTCCGATTCCAGTAAATCCTCAGGAATATTAGCGCAGTTTATCTTGACAAAAGGTTTTTTTCTTCTGGGAGAATTAAAATGTACTGTACCGGATAAAAAAGATTTACCGGTTCCGGTATCACCGGTAATGAGGATAGTCGAATCAGTCTTGGCAAAGCGTGCCAGACTCTCCAGAATCGTTTTCATACTGGGGCTGAGTGCAATGACATCTTTGAAGTCATAAACGACATCCTGTTTCCTTCGGTGATAGGCTATCTCAAAACGTTGATCACGAATTTCAATGGCCTTACTCACAGCGATGTTAATTCTGGTGGAAGAAATAGGGTGAATAAGAAAATCGCTTGCTCCAAGATTCATGGCCTGCACAATGACTTTTGCCTTCTCCGAGGTGCTCGTCATGATTATCGGTAAGAAAGGATTTTTACTATGTACCTGCTCCAATAAGCCGAGTGCACGATTTTCAGAAAAGTCTGTATTAATACAGATGAGATCATATTGCCTGTCTTTAATTTCTTGTTGGAATTCGCTCTCTTGAGAGATATTTGTCAATTCACATTTGCCTTCAAGAGCGGCAGTTAAATTGGTCCTGGTAGGCTCAGAATGATCAAAATTAAGAATTATAGGCATGGGTTCAAGTACGAAAAAGTAAAGGTTGTTTCAAATTTGTAATCACCTATAGTAGGTTATATGAAATTTGACGAGAAAATGCAAATAAAAGCATTTACTTTAACAATAGCCAGACCGCGTACCCTCCTTATAGTAATAACAATTATGTACGCTACTACATAGACTTAACAACACACTCCTCACGAAAAACATGAACGGCAGCCAATCATCTCCTTCCAGTCATCCCGAAACAGATCTCAATTGGATGCGCAAAGCAATAACGCTGGCAGAAGAAGCTGGCCGTCAGGGGGAAGTACCGGTTGGAGCAATTCTCGTTAGGCAAAACATTGTTATTGCAGAGGCTCATAATAGCCCTGTTCTCCTCCACGATCCGACGGCACATGCTGAAATTTTAGCCCTAAGAAGAGCGTCAATAGAATTACAAAACTATCGTTTACCACAGGACACCACACTCTATGTTACACTTGAGCCATGCATTATGTGCATGGGTGCATTAATCCAGGCCCGGGTGAGCCGGTTGGTCTACGGAGCAAGTGACCCCAAAACAGGGGCAGCATCGTCCATATATTCTATAGGAAGTGACGGTCACCTCAATCACGAAATTGAAATCTCTAGCGGAGTTTTAACAGAGCAATGTGGAGCTCTATTACGTGACTTCTTCAGAGTGCGTCGTGTCGCTAAAAAACAATTGAAGAATAGTTGAGTTGACCTTTTTCAAAAAGAACATACTTTTTTCATTGCCAAAAGGTCCATGACAGTTTACATAGTATTTCACGTTTTTCGGAGCATTCAGTTATGGAGAGGTGACCGAGTGGCTTAAGGTGCACGCCTGGAACGCGTGTGTACGCGAGTACCGTGAGTTCGAATCTCACCCTCTCCGCCACGAATATTTTCCCCGTAATCTTAACAGGTTACGGGGATTTTTTTTCACGGGTCGCCGGCTGGTCCGTTTTGGGTCCGTCCCAAACGGACTTTTTGACCACTTTTCGCTTGACTTATTGTCTCCTGCGGGATACAGTGTAACCATGAAATACGAAATCGAAGCAACCAAACAATTTAANNATTTAATAAATGGTTCAAAAAAACAGACAATACTGTCCGTGCTAAGATACTCGCACGATTGACCAGTATTGAGAATGGAAACCTAGGCGACACCGAAAGCGTCAACAAGGATATTTCTGAATTAAGGTTCCACGCCGGGAGTGGTACTAGAATTTACTACACAAAACGCGGTGACACTATAATTCTACTTTTGGTTGGCGGCAATAAATCCACTCAGAAGAGAGACATAAAACAAGCAAAGAGAATATTTGCAAAACTGTAGGTGACAACATGAAAACACATAAATTCGACATAGCAGAACACCTAAAAACACCTAAAAATATCAAAGCATATCTCCAGGAAGTGGCGGCAACAGGTTCAAGCTCTGACTATATTCACGCCCTTAATACAGCATCAAGAGCCGTGGGCATGACAGAGATTGCAAAGAAAGCGGGCGTCACTAGAGCAAGTCTTTACAAATCTCTATCTGGCAAAGGAAACCCTTGCTACAAGACAATAAGCAAAATAACTAAGGCACTTGGCTGTAGATTGTCTGTAATATAAAAAGCAAGCTACCCTAGTATAATCACCGACTGCTCGCGTCGTAAAAGCACCATAGCCGCCGCGTAATTCATCGCCCCAAGTAGGTCAGTAATTGCCCGCTCGTCGTCCTCACAGTTCAACGCCTCAAGAATTTTCTTCCTAGCCTGAAAAGCCAAACCACCCGGCCCACATTCCCGACCACCTGCCGAAATGGGTTGTTGCAAAAACGGCAACCCATTTGCGTGGCATTTCTTGCCCTTTCCTCTTTGCGCCTGGTCCAAAGCCTCAACTAAAACACTGGCCAGTGGGTCATACCCTTCTACAACTTCAACTACTTTTGCATTCATATCATTATTTCCTGTTTGATTTATTTAGACGCTCATCTGCTTTCATTTGTAGGCACTGAGGCGTAATGCTGAATCGATCAAGCTCGCCATACCTTTTGTGATAACACTGTCNNTGTATGAGATATCAGTTGTACCAACGCCAGTATACTGTTCAGAGGTAAGGCTTTTTCCGGCGCTCAAGCTATTACCATTACCTGAGAATGTATTCCCGCTACCCTTCACGACATAAGTATCACCGCCACCACTTCCGCCGTCTGAGTATGTGCCGTTGAGGTAGTAACCAAACACGCCAGTTACCCCCGGAATATTGAGGATATTGCGCGCCTTTTCGGACCAATCAAGCGGCGCCTTTCCTCTTCTTTTTCGCCCTCGTAATCGTCGTCTGGTTCTTCGTCGTCATAGATAAAACCCATTTTAGACGCGCTGGCCCTGGCTGCTACTAGCTCGGCGTCCTCGTAACCACCCAACATTTTCAAGCGCTGCATTGTGCTAACGAGTTGAGGCACGCCGCGAACTTGGTCGATTCGGTCTTGTATGAAAACGTGGCAAACCCTTTCAACCGGGATTTTCTGCCGAACCCGTGGCTTTCCATGGTCCGACGGATGATGCTTTAATATGTGATAATGAGTCGCGATTCCCTCGGCGTCGAACTCAATCGACATAATAACTTCACGACCGTCGGCGAAAACTTCGTTATAATTTTCGTCGAGTAAATCTGGGTCGATAAGTTTAATCTGGAATCTATGCGGCCCGCGCTTTACCCCTTCAAAACTGACCGCCAGCAGCTCGCCGTCTCTGACAATTGAATCAATAGCCAGCTTGCAGCAATCTATCCAAGACAACCGGCGGGTAACATCGCAATTCCCAACCTTTCCCCATGTCGCCCAATGGGTTTCAATGACTTTATTTGCGTATGTGTCAAGCTCGCCGCTACTGTCAAGCGCTTTGGATTGCAGCCCAATACCCTGATGGCCAATAACGTTGGTCTTGGCAAGGTTGAAGTATCTTTTTGCATAGTCGTTATTACGTCCAAGTTCTCGCGATCGGGTCCGCAGAATACGCAAAGAAGTTTTCAATTCTTCCTTCGAGCTACTTTGCGTTGTGCTCCAATCATTAGACAGGCGACCAATTGCCGCCGCACTGTAATAAGATCGCTTTCGAGGCGCCTTTTTAGCTTTCTTTTTAAACGGCCAAAGATTCATATTAGGCAAATTTCATCTTGATAATGTTTTGCTGAGATTTGCCCCGGTTCCTGATGGCTCGGCGCTCCCTGATGACTTCATTTTTGTATTTGGTCCGGGCGGTTAAAAGTTCGTCCCATGAATATTTACTGAGCGAAAGACAGGCAATTGAATAGCTGTAGTTGTCGGCGGTTGCCTTTCCTTCGAGAATAGCCTCGATATTTGCGAGGCATATCTCCGCGTGGCTGCGCCCGTCGTAACTGTCGATGTTTGCTGGGTCCGGTAGGATTTCAATTTGTCCGGTTTGTGCTGTGTGGCGTTCGTCATCCATTAGAAGCAAGAACTACATAGCGATATTCTCCGGGTGTGTATGCTGCTGTGGTTAGGGCGGGGATTTGGAGCGAATGACTATCGCCACTGGCCACGGCATCAATGGTTATTTTCCCGGCTGCGTTAAGCAGGACCAAGGAAAGCAACCAACCATCGCTTGCCGGATAGTCGTCAAAATTGATCAAACGGGTAAGTGAATTGCCCGCTGTAATCGTCGTTGGAATAGTGTTTGTGTTGTCGATCAATTTCGCCCTTTTGTTTTCGAGGTTTGTTGCTCACGAGAACAAAAGTACCCGACGGTTTGGGCGTTTTAGAGAATCCGGGACAATACGTGTTAAATACGGCTAAAACCGGCGAATAAGGGGTTGACAGGGTTTGCTTTCAGTTACTATTTTGCGACTTGCCCGACAGGTTTGTTTTCAGTATAGATACACGTTGTAAGCGTGATATCCTGTTAACCCGATATCCAGCAAAACAATCATGATATACAGCAGAAAGTCTTCTATCCTGTTGATTTTGCGTTGTCAATTTTTGTTCCTTTCTGGAGATATAAAGAAACCAGAGAATAACTTGTT
>JAWSVG010000085.1:0-28053 GCA_033852035.1 Desulfocapsaceae bacterium
CTAGATCAAGAGTTCTGAAATTACCTGACATAAAAGGGCAATGGACTGTGGATGTAGTGTTGTTCGAGTGTATTCTTACAGGAAGGTAAAATTTAGGATACACAGTAACCTCTCGTTTGGGCAAATAAAGAGATTGATTTGTTTCGAACTGGTAATGTTAAGATCATTGATCAGTTTCTGAGATTACCTGCCAGGAGCATCTTTGTTGGGCAAACAATATAGGTTATTGATGTTGCACAATGAAAATGTTTAGAAATTCAAAAAAGGTGACCTTGTCTCAAACCCATATCAATCAAACCCACACCAGGTAATATGTTTGTCAGCAGATGCACGAGGGGTTATAAGGTTATTAGCAGGATAGTCCCAATTGGGAATACCAATGGCAATTGCGACAATAATCTTTTTTGAATCTGGTATACTACAATGCTGTCGTAGTATTTCTGGATACATAACACCCTGATCTTCAATACATGTCCCTAAACCATAGTGTAACGAAGCTAGACAGATGTTTTGTGAAACTGCACCTATGTCAAATAATACCCTTTCATGATCAATCTTTTGATCAATACAAATAATAACTGCCGCGGGAGCATTGAAAAAACGAAGACCTCTCTCCATCCATTGGACACGTTTCTCATTATCCTCCCGTTTAATATCAAGAAGTTGGTAAATCTGTTTTGCGAGACCCACTTGACGATTACGGTAAATGCTATCCAGAGGCCATCTTATTTTAGAAATTGATGATAACGGTTTCCTGCCAGCCCTAAATATTTTGATAACGTCATTTCTGACTGAATCTAGGACCTCCTCGGTTATGACAGTAAACTCCCAGGGCTGTGTATTCAAAGCAGAAGGTGCACGCCCAGCAATGTCTAAGATTTCTCGTATAGTTGCCTTTGAGATCTTGTCATTCGTGAAATCTCTAACACTTTTTCTTTTCTGTATTGCTTCAATGATATCCATGTCAAAATCCTTTTTCACTCTTCAATAGTTTCATAATGCTATCTTACAACCCTTACTTTTTTTTGCGCTGATTGCTTGGAGAGTTAAACACATTCACATTCAGAACTTCCCAAAACAACTAATACCTGTAAAAACCCTGGCCAGCCTTGCGCCCTAGCCGACCTGCCTCCACATATTTACGTAACAATGGACACGGCCTGTATTTCGAATCTTTAAAGCCACCATACAGCGTTTCCATAATAGCCAGACATGTATCAAGACCGATAAGATCGGCCAAGGCTAAAGGTCCCATCGGATGATTCATTCCAAGTTTCATCACCGTGTCGATATCATCAGCTTTGCCGACACCGTGGTAAAGGCAAAATATCGCCTCATTGATCATAGGCATTAGTATTCTATTTGCAATAAACCCAGGAAAATCGTTTGCTTCTGCCGGCGTCTTATCAAATTTCTCACAGAGATCCCACGTAATTTTAAATGTTTCTTCCGAGGTCTCCAGCCCTTTAATCACCTCAGCGAGCTTCATTACCGGAACTGGGTTCATAAAATGCATACCTATCACTTTTTCAGGCCTCTTGGTCTGGGCGGCGATGCGACCTATGGGGATAGAGGAGGTATTGGTTCCAAGAATCACATGCTCCGGGCAAATCTCATCCAGATTTTGAAACAATTTGAACTTTAGATCTTCACGCTCTACTGCCGCCTCAATCACATAGTCGACCTTGATCATATCTGCAAGGGTGGTGGAGGTGGTAATTTTAGTGAGGGTGGCCTCACAGGCTTCCTGGCTCAACTTGCCCCTGTCAACATCTCTTTTTAGATTTTTCTTGATTACAGCAAGGCCGCTGACAACAAATTCATCCTTGATATCATTGAGAATTACCTGATAGCCGCTCGCTGCAGAAACTTGAGCAATACCACCACCCATCTGTCCGGCGCCTATCACGCCAATTGTTTTTATTTCCATAGTGTTCACCTGTTGATACGTTATTTTCTATTAACCACCATGGCAACAGCCTCACCGCCGCCAAGACACAGAGATACAAGGCCACGCTTCGCGTCCCTACGTTCCATTTCATGTAAAAGAGTCACAAGCAAACGACCACCTGAAGCACCGATAGGATGTCCCATGGCAACACTGCCTCCAAGCACGTTGACTTTTTTCGGATCCAGATCCAACACTCTGTTTATGGCAACAGAAGTCCCACTAAAGGCCTCATTGATTTCAAACAAATCTACATCGGCAAGTGAAATGTCCTCCTTCTTCAACACCTTGGGAATAGCGAGGATTGGTGCCATTAAAACGTATTTGAGCTCTATACCGGATGAGGCCTGTGCACCGATTTCGGCCATAATGGTGCAACCAAGTTCCTCCGCTTTTTCCCTGCTCATCAGAACTACAGCCGCAGCGCCGTCACTGATAATTGATGCGTTTCCCGCAGTGCCAACTCCATCTTTCTTAAAGGCAGGCCGCATTTTCTGCAAACTCTCATAAGTTGTTTCCTGGGCACATTCATCAGTATCAAAATAGCTTATTCCTCCATCACGTTTTGGGATCGGTACTGGAAAAATCTCATCTTTGAAGACCCCATCTCCAATACTCTTAAGTGAGCGCTTGTAGGACTCTTCGGCAAAACGGTCTTGGTCTTCACGGTTCACATTCCATTTATCACAGATATGTTCGTTCGACATCCCCATATGGAAATCATTCACCACATCCCAAAGGCCGTCATGAACCATGTGGTCTTCTATTTTTCCGGGCCCCATACGATGACCCCATCGTCCTTTTTCAAGATAATAGGGGGCCTTACTCATGTTTTCCATGCCACCAGCCACAACAACATCAGCATCTCCGACTTGGATCGCCTGGGCAGCGAGCATCACCGACTTAAGAGCTGAACCACAAACCTTATTAACAGTAATCGCTTCAACCTCCTGGGCCAATTCCGCCTTGATCGCCGCCTGCTTTGCAGGGTTCTGTCCATATCCGCAGGGCAAAACCATACCCATAATACACTCGTCAACTTCTTTCTTGTCAAAGCCTGCGCGGGCAACAACTTCCTTTATGACATGAGCCCCAAGATCAGTTGCCCCTATTTTACTCAAACTACCGCCAAAATTTCCAAAGGGGGTTCTCCCCGCACTGACTATTACCGCTTGCCTCATAGTTTACCCTTTTTGCCTGTAGTACTCTTTTTCGTAAAGAATCATTTTCCTGTAAACAAACGTCTCTCTTAGTTCATTAATTAATTTCCAGCTTCATTGGTTGATCGATGAAAATACGGCGATCCATCTTTTTCAAGTTGTCTGATATTGTTGGGATGAACTCCATTTGCTGCAAAATATCTTTTTCCAAATCGATTCCGGGTGCAATTTCGATGAGCAACAACCCTCTGTTCGTAAGTCGAAACACGGCTCTCTCAGTAACATAAAGTACCTCCTGACTACAATCGATTGCATTTTCCGCACTGAAAGTAATTTGTTCAAGGGTGTTAATAAATTTTTTGTTCTTTCCCTCTTGAATAATCTTGAGAGTACCTTCACCAACCTCAGCTTTGAAACCACCAGTTGTAAAAGTTCCGCAATACACAACTTTTCTTGAATTTTGGGAGATATTGACGAATCCACCGGGGCCAACAACCCTTCCACCGAACTTCGAAACATTGACATTACCGCACTCATCAATTTGTGCCGCCCCAAGAAAAGCGGTATCAATACCGCCACCATCATAAAAATCGAACATCTGATCTTGTAGGTGAATCGCATCGGGATTGTAGGTTGCACCGATCCCGAGCCCGCTCACCGGCACGCCTCCCATAACACCGGACTCGATTGTTAGAATCACATCTTTGTATACTCCTTCTTCACCAGCCACTACAGCAACATATTCAGGAACCCCGATTCCAAGATTAGTCAAGCTACCTTTCTTCAACTCATAAGAGGCTCTTCTTCCGATAACTTTTTTGGGATCTAGGAGGACCGGATCGAATTTCTTGTCAGGTCCTCTTACCTCCCCTGACCATTCTGGAATATAATCATTGGATTTAAAGGATTGCGTGTGGTTCTTGGGAGATGCCACTATTACATAATCAACCATATAGTTGTGAACGCCAACATCCGCGGCTTTAAGGGAGCCGCATTTACACACTCTCTCGGTTTGGGCGATAACAATACCGCCTGAGTTACGAGTCGCCATAGCCATAGCCAATTGGTCCACCCTAACTGCTTCTTTCTCAAACGATAAGTTGCCATTTTCATCTGCAGTGGTAGCCCGTATAAAACAGACATCAATAGGAATTGATTTGTAAAAAAGGTATTCTTTGTTATGAATATGAATCAATTCGACAACGCTTTCCCCCTCTGCTGCTTTATTCGCCCTACATCCCTCTTGCCTTGGGTCTGCAAAAGTTTTCAAACCGACATTTGTTATCACTCCGGGTTTTTGGGCTGCGATCGCCTTGAGCATGTGTACGGTTACCCCTTGGGGGACGGTATGGGCTGGAAATTTGTTGTCACTGGCCATTCTGCCAAGTTTAGGTGCCAATCCCAAAAAGGCACAACAAAGTTTTCCAACGAGACCCTCGTGAGCTAGGTGATCCATACCTCGACCATTTTTATCACCGACTCCGGCACATCCAAAAATATTAAGATTTCTTGGAGATGCCTTGTCTAAAAAATTCTTTTCTAGACTCTTCAGCAATTCCTCCGGTACAGAAAAACCGACAAATCCTCCTACAGCCAAAGTGTCATTATCTTTTATGAGCTTAACTGCTTCAGCTGCTGTAACAAACTGTGTCATTGTATTCCTCAAAATTATTTTCCAGCTTCCATCCAAACCATTCGATGGCGTGCAAGAAGGGAGTTCTCCTGCGATTTTCATAAATCATTCCGGGATGGTTCAGGGTGGATACGATAACCTGCCCCCACCCTGATCTTTGTGAATTGGAAGCTACTCGGCCTAGTGGCTAATAAACGTAAGAACTCAGCGATCGGACAATTATTCTAAACACATTTAATGTATTTAGGATGGTAATGATAAAGATCATCGTCATAGAACTTCCTGTGTATCAGAAGGGGCAACAAGTATCAAGAAACATAGCCAATAGCACACTTGTCCCTGCTACTGCACTAAATTGGCAGGCACGGTGATCATCTCTGGGAAAAAGATACACAACAGCATTCCGAAACAGATGATTGTTATAAAAGGGACAACACTACGGTATATTTGGGTTGTTGTGAGATCATTCCCAGCTATACCTTTCATGAAAAAAAGTGCGTATCCGAAAGGAGGCGTTAAAAAGGAAGATTGAAGATTGATGGCCGCAAGAACCACAAACCAGAGAGGATCAAAGCCAAGTTGTACTGCTATTGGGATAAATATCGGAAAACAAATATAGACGATGCCAATCCAATCAATAAACATACCGAGCAGAAACATAATAAACATCATACCTACAAAAGTGCCCCATTTCCCCAACCCAAGGCCCAAGATGAGTTCTGATAGCGCATTGCCACCTCCAGTTCCCATAAATACACCGGTAAAGCAGGTAGCACCTACGAGAATCATCATGACCATAGCAACAGTCTTTGCAGTGGAAAGAGTAACTTCTTCTAGCATTTTCCAACTAAAACGCCCATAGATTATGGTCAGGAGTAACGCAAGAAACGCACCGACGGCTGAAGCTTCAGTGGGCGTGGCTATTCCAGTGAATATCGAACCGAGTACACCCGCGATGAGAATGACAGTCGGTGCTAAGGAAGTCAAACACATCTTTATGACTTCGGATACGGAGACTTTGTCTCTTTCCTCTTTGGACAAGGGGGGACCAAGTTCTGGCTTAAACCAGCACAAAACCAGAATATATAGGGCGTATAAAAAGGCAAGCATAAGACCGGGCACGACGCTTCCGACAAAAAGTTTGCCCACCGATAACCCAGTCTGGTCAGCCATAACAACGAGCATAATGCTCGGTGGAATGAGGATTCCCAACGAACCTCCAGCGCAAATAGTTCCACAGGATAGCTCCTTGTCGTAGCCATATTTAAGCATTATTGGAAGCCCCAGCATCCCCATAGAGACGATGGAGGCAGCAATCACACCGGTACAGGCAGCAAAGAGCGTGCAAACGATCACCACGGCCAGTGCAATGCCCCCTCGTACTGGGCCCATCAGATACCGCAACGAATCAAAAAGTTTGTCGGCAACACCGGAGTTGTTGAGTAGGTTGGCCATCAGAATGAACATGGGAATAGCCACTAGAATAAAATTATCCATTAAGCCGATGATGCGATTGATAAAGAGAGGAAACATCGACGGTCCCCAAGCAACGTAGCCGAAGATCACCGCGAGACCACCAAACACAAAGGCAAGGGAGTGGCCCAAAGCCAATCCCAAGAGGAGACCTCCTAACATTAAAAAAGTAATGACGATAGGATCAATATCAAACATCAGGTTGTTCCTCCTTTACAATACGGACGTTTCTAATAACCTCTGGAATTCCCTGAATAAAAAGAATTAGTGAAGCAAGTGGGATACAGGTTTTCATGATCGGTGCTATTAAAATTAATCCGGTAGCCGTTCGTTGAAAATCCCCCCATGATTGAATGGCGGACTTACTGCCCACGTAAAAAAGGACGATGACAAAGGGAAAGAAAAAAACAAAGTACGTTGTAATTTGTAGTAGCGCCTGTTTTTTTTTCGAAATTAAAGCTGAAAAAATATCAACAGATACGTGCCCTTTCTTAAGCAACGTATACCCTCCCATAATCATAAAATTGACCGAATAGAAGGCGGTTATCACATCATAAGTCCATATATTGGGTGAGTTGAAAATTCGTCTGGTAATAACCTCGAAGACACAAAGTCCCATCACTATCCAAATGAGCCATGCTACGCTTCGGCCTGTCCACTCACTTATAGAATCACAACACTGAACTACTTTCTGCACCATTACTTGATTCTCCTTGAAATGAAATCAGATTTAAAAATTGCGGTCAACATGAGGCCGAGATCCTGATTCGGCCTCATGAATCACACAGGTTTTACTTTATATTAGGATAGTTTTTGATGCTTGTTCCTGATGCAAAACGGCCTTCAAGATCACGTACATTGTCATATTCCTTTAAGTACGCGAACAAGGACTTGGCGATTTTGGCATAATCGGGATTCTTAACAGATTCCCTCTCAATATACTCAACCGCGAGACTTTCGATTTTTTCCTGCGCTTCTTTGTCGAGTCTACTTTCCTTAACCCCAGCCTTCTCGAAATTTTTCACCGCGTCAATCGCATCATAGTTTGCTTTTGAATAGGACCATACCATGTTCGCGCGACATGCTGTTTCTACAATGACTTTGAGATCATCTGGAAGGCTGTTCCAAGCATCTTCATTAATCATTAAATCGGAAACAGTTCCCACCTGATGCAAACCTGCTGGTGTAAGCCAATACTTTGTAGTTTCTTGGAATTTCATTTTCCAATCGGTGGACGGCACAGCATATTCTGCCCCATCAATGGTGCCTAGTTTGAGAGCCATATACACCTCGCCCCCTGGAATTCTCGTTGGATTAGCACCTAACTGTTGAAGGATCCAGATAGTCTGGAGCACGCCCGTCCGCAGCTTCAACCCTTTGAGGTCAGCAATAGAGTGGACGGGTTTATTGATTCGAAACCCTGATTCCGGTCCGGTAACAGCCATTGGGAAGAATTTAAGATTATATTTTGCATACAACTCTTGCCCTAATTCCAAACCACCACCATCATAGAGCCATGTCATCCAGTCAGTAGCAGTCATCATACCTGACATGGAACATAGGAGATCAAAAGCAGTGTTTTTTGTTGTCCAGTAAGTGGGCCATGCCGTTGCCATCTGAACAACACCGTTTCTTGTAGCATCAAAAATCTCGAATGCCGGCATGAGTTCTCCTGCTGGGTGAACGGTGATAACCAACCTCCCACCACTCATTTCATTGATCGTTTTGGCAAGATTCAGGTCGGCCTCATGGTAAGGGGTTAATGCTGGAGTCCGTCCTGTCGCCATTTTCCAGTGTATTGTTTCTGCTATCGCTGTTGCCTGCAGGGTTAAAGTTAGAAAAAAAGTCGACACTAACAAAAATGCAAATGGGCTGGTTTTTCTTTTCATTTTTCCTCCAATACGGTTAATTTTGTGGAAGCTACTTTGCAAAAAATATCTTCCCAAAGGTTCAGGAACTGTTCCTTTCTCTCATGCCTCAAGTTTTATACCTCTATGAGGGATAAGTTCGATACATCATGAACTCCCAATAGCAAAAATCATGCCTTACGAAGGTACTCTACTCGGAGCTAACCCAACAAGTCAACCGTAACATTCTGATATGACAATATATTATACCGTCAGCGATGTGGTGGCGTAAGATTGCTAGGAAGGACTAAAAGGATTAGAAATTGAGTGTTTCACTCAAGCAAGTCGATCTATACTGCTAATCCAAACAATAGTGCCTCGATTGGTAAACTTTTTCCGATTGTGTGGCTCCAATGCTATAGTTAAAAGTTACCGAATCAGTTGGTGACTTAAATTACAGCGCCAGACAATTGACGGCAAAAGTGTCTAGTTTCGGAGACATGTCTCTCTTTGTAGGCTGAATTTTCTTTTTTATTGAATCTGACCAATTTGTCATAGAGAGTACTTATGTGCATGCCAATTGCTTAGCTGTTAATTCTCTGCCGGAGAATTAACAAACTGAAGCTATTGTTATTGGCTGTGTTAAAACACAGAAAAAAGGAGGTATCAAAATACTATCATTGTAAACGACATAATCGTCGCCGTGAACTAGTGACCGAGCTGCAGTCACAACCATTGTTTTAGTCTTTTATCTGCACCTTCATCCGATAATTTTTCCCTTCAATAAAAACGAAGTCAGCATGGCGTAGTAGCCTGTCCAACATTGCGGCAGAGGTGAGGGTTGCATCCTGATTGAAGATCTCCAGCCCGTCCCTATGTGCCCAGGTTGTTATTGTATCTTATTTTCTCGTTTGATGTTGGCTGTCCTTAAAAGCATATTGTAACAGGAAGTTTTAGAATGAGAGATTGTAGTAAAATTAATACAGTTCCAACTCCTCAGTCATATTGAGGAGTTGGAACTCTAAGATAAACAAAGGCGAATATTCAATGTTGTAGCAGAAATGCAACGTGTAGCGATAGAGCTACAGTCTGAACTTTTAATTCCGTTTTTATTTATGCAGGTACAATCTTTTATCATGTACTCCCTCCAACATTCATATCTGTTTCATGCCCGTCGACGCTCAACAACACCTTTGGGCCCATAGAGCAATAGTGCATATTGCTCTATCTCATCAGCTATGTAGTCACCATGATTCTTTTATATTGGTCCTAATATCTTGGAAAAACGTTGAAAAAATGACTACACAATTTGTGGCATGATTTTTGTAATGAGTATCTCAAAAACAGAAACTTTCTCTAATTAAAAATGAGGCAAATATCATGCAAGATCAGAGTAAAATCATCTCAGTTGAAAGGGCAGTTGAAATGATTAAAACAGGAGACACGCTAGTCTCTGAAGGATTTGTTGGAAATAACTTTCCAGAATATTTAGCGATTGCTCTTGAAGATCGTTTCTTTAAATCGGGAACTCCACGCGACCTAACTTTTGTGTACGTTGCAGGACAAGGAGATGGAGCAGATAAAGGAATGAATCACTTTGCTCACGAAGGCCTTGTCAAAAAAATAATCGGGGGTCATACAGGATTGGCACCTAAACTTGGGCAAATGGCACTTAATAACAAGATCCAGGCTTACAATTTCCCGCAGGGAGCAATTGCCCATCTTTTACGAGATATCGCCGCAAAAAGACCTGGTACCATTTCCAAAGTAGGATTGAAGACATTTGTGGACCCAAGGCTGGAAGGTGGAAAGGTTAATTCGATCACTACAGAGGACCTTGTCGAATTAATTGAAATTGAAGGAGAAGAGTATCTTCGTTACAAACCTTTTCCTATAAATGTAGCAATTATCCGAGGGACGACAGCAGATACCAAAGGGAACATCACTTATGAAAAAGAGTGTCTTATTCTTGAAAACCTGGCCGCTGCAATGGCAGTAAAAAATTCTGGTGGAATAGTTATTGTTCAAGTGGAACAAATTGCTGAATTCGGAAGCCTTCCAGCACGTCAGGTAATTATTCCAGGTATTCTTGTGGATTACGTGGTGGTAGCACCTCAAAAATATCATATGCAGACCTTTGCTGAACAGTATAGCCCTGTTTATGCAGGAAATATTCGGGTTCCTGTGAGTCAGACACCCCCTCTAGCTCTGGACGCGGCAAAAGTGATTGGGCGACGGGCTACGCAGGAAATTAAAAAAGGTATGATTGGAAATCTTGGTATTGGGTTCCCAGAAGCTGTACCCAGAGTAGCATCCGAAGAAGACATTTTAGATTATATTACTTTTACCGTTGAACCTGGACCAATAGGGGGTATGCCCGTTGGTGGTTTGAGTTTTGGTGCAACAGTTAATATGGAGTGCCTCATACAGGAACCTGAAATGTTTGATTTCTATGATGGCGGTGGTCTAGATATCACTTTTCTAGGAATGGCTCAGATTGACCAGCAAGGTAACAACAATGTCAGTCGTTTCGGCACAAAATTCCCTGGTTGTGGTGGATTTATCAATATATCTCAAAATTCCAAAAAAGTTATATTTATGGGTACTTTCACAACTAATGGACTAAGGACCAGAGTTGAAAATGGCAAACTAAATATTGAGCAAGAGGGGAAGGTTAAGAAATTTATCAAAGAGGTTGAGCAGGTTACTTTTAGTGGAGAACTGGGCGCAATAAAAGGGCAGGATGTGCTCTATGTAACGGAAAGGGCTGTGTTTCGGCTCATCTCAAATGGGATAGAGCTAATTGAAATTGCTCCGGGAGTCGATCTGGAGAAGGATATTCTAGCTCAGATGGAATTCACCCCTCTTATCGGTAGCAACCTGGCGCAAATGAATCCAAAATATTTTATACCTGAATGTGTTGGCTTCAGGTCAGGAGAATAGAAAAATGCTAACTATTGAAAACTCAGTTGCCGTAATTACCGGAGGTGCTAGTGGCATAGGATTGAGCCTGGCTGAGTATTGGGTCAAGAGGGGTGGCAAAGCCGTCCTGGCAGATATTGATATTGAGAGTCTCGAAAATGCCAAAAAAAAATTAAAAACCAATGTAGTGACCATTCAGTGCGATGTAACCAAGGAGGAGCAGAATTCAAGACTTGCAAATTTTGCAATTGAAACATTTGGTGCAATAAATCTGGTTGCACCCTGTGCAGGGATTATAAAGGACGGATTACTCGTCAACATTGATAAAAATATTGGCAAGGTAAAAAACAAGATGAGTTTCGATCAGTTCACTTCGGTTGTGAATATCAATCTGACTGGAGTTTTCCTAACAGTCAGAGAATGTTTGGAGCAGATGGTTAACAATAAATGTGAAGGTCTTATTTGCCTTATTTCATCAACAGGCTCGCTTGGTACAGCAGGTCAAATCAACTATTCATCAACAAAAGCTGCAGTTTCCGTCATGCCCAAAGTTGTAACAGCTGAACTTTTCAGAAGAAAAATGGCTGGTAAAATTCGCTGTGTTGCCATTGCTCCAGGATATGTGAAAACGCCAATCCTGGAAGGGATGAATAATGAGGCACTTGGGCATATTCTAAAAAAGATCCCCATTAATAGATTGATAGACCCAGAAGAAATAGCTTCTCTTGCCGGGGAGCTATATAGAAATCAGGCGATTGCTGGCGAAGTCTTTTTTGTACACGGCGGTTTAAGGCTCGACTCAAAAGGATAACCACTTAAATTGAAGGAAATATCATGGGTAAAACAAGTATTATCGGTGCCTACAACACCAAATTTGGATCATTTGTCGAAAAAAATAAAGAGACTGGAGAGGTAAAGGATATAAAATCTTATTATGAGCTTTTAGAGGAGGCTGGAAGAGGTGCAATTGAAGATGCCGGAATCTCGCCAAAAGAAATTGATGGCATCTGGATAGGGTCATGTTCTCCATCAAAATTCATCAATCAGGAGCATGTAGCTCCCCTGGGGTTAGAGGTGGCACCAGATGATTTGAAATTTGTCCCTACATTTCGAACTGAAAGCGCCTGCGCATCCTCTTCAGCTGCTCTCTATAATGCTGTATTTGGGATTGAGTCAGGAAGGTTTAGGCGAGTGCTAGTTATTGGTGTTGAAAAGATGAATTTGCTGGATACACCTGGTGTTTCTCATGCTCTGGCCTGCTCATCATTCTGGCCTGGCGAAGGTGCGTTTGGAATGACATTCCCTGGGCTTTTTGCGGAGCTTGCAAAAGGATATATGGCGCACTACAACTATTCCCGTGAACAAATGCAGGAAATGTTTGCTTACGTCTCTGCTTTGAGCTACAAAAATGGCTACGAAAACCCGTTGGCTCACTTCGGAAGGGGAGCCCCACCCCATCGCCTGGGGCTGGATGACCCACAAAATATCCTTGCTCTTCCCTCGTCCGGTAAAGGCAGTAATCCAATAATTGCAGATCCGCTAAGGCTACATGATTGTTCGCTCGTTTCCGATGGAGCTGCGGCCTTAGTTCTTTCATCAACAGCAGATGCCATGAAAATAAGTACAAGGGCGGTCGAAATTTCTGGTGTCGGAATAGCAAGTGACAGACTGGCTGAAAACAAGAGAGAAAATCTTTATGAACTGACTGCTGGAAAAATAGCAGTAAAACGTTCATTCGACGAAGCGGGAATTACCGTTGAAGATGTGGATTTTGCAGAGGTCCATGATTGTTTTTCTATTAACCAGCTTCTCACCACCGAAGCTTTGGGATTATCAAAAGATGGGAAGGCGGGAGTTGATTATATTGACCAACGATTTGGGCCGAGCGATAAGTGCCCTATTAATCTGTCTGGTGGGCTAAAGTCTAAAGGGCACCCCGTGGGTGCAACAGGCGCATCCATGCACGCCTTGGCTTATAAACAACTTATTGGTGAGCCCATAGGAATGGCACCAACTAAAAAACAACCTGAAGTCGGAGTTGTTTTCAACGTGGGAGGATCGGCTGCGACTAATTGTGTTACTACAATGAAGCGAATAAAATAAATCACAGTTGTCCACCAAGGCGAGATAAGAGAGAATTCCCCGATTTAAGAATGGACTATCTCCTTATCAAGTTGTATTTAAAATGATATAACTTAATGAGGAGAATGGTATGACTATGAGTAAAAATGCAATGCACACTTTAAAAGGAAATGATTTTTTCAAATCAATTCTTGATGCAATGCAGATTGGAATCATCATATCTGATGTGAACGGGTATATTATTTATTCTAATACAACATACGCACAGTTCCTCAATACTGAGTGCGATCAAATAATTGGTAAATATGCAACCGATGTGGTGCCAAATTCCAGACTCCATATTGTTGCAAAAACTGGCCATGCAGAAATCAATTATCCTCATAAGCATAAAAAATTAGGCTATCTGGTACAAAGAATTCCCATCAAACAGGAGGGAACTATTATTGCTGTTCTCGGCATTATCTTCTTCGATAACGCTTCTACAGCTGTGAAACTATTTGAAAAATGTTCAGCCCTTGAGTCAAAATTAAAGAACTACCAGAAAGAACTCGGTACTCTTCTTAAAACTATGTATAACTTCGACTCCATTATTGGTAAAAGTCCGGCAATGAAAAAGGTGAAGGCTGAAGCGATCCAGGCTGCCACTAACGATCTCCCGGTTCTTATCACCGGGGAATCAGGTACGGGTAAAGAGATATTTGCTCAGGCCATACATCAGGGTAGCGCTAGAAAAAATTTTCCTTTTGTACAGCTTAACTGTGCTGCAATTCCGAAAGACCTTCTGGAGTCAGAACTTTTTGGTTATGTCAAAGGATCTTTTACAGGTGCCAGCAATAAAGGAAAACCTGGGAAATTTGAAATAGCCAATATGGGGACCATTTTTTTGGATGAAATTGGTGATATGCCGCTTGAGATGCAGCCAAAATTATTACGGGTCCTAGAGATGAAAGAGGTGGAACGATTGGGTAGCCATTCTGTGACCCCTTCAGATTTTCGTGTCATTGCCGCTACCAATCAAAACATAGAAAGTCTTATGAAAAGTGGGTTGTTCAGGCGAGATCTGTATTATCGATTAAATGTCGTCCCAATCAAGATCAAACCGCTACGTGAACGGAAAGAAGATGTTCTGCCTATGGCCTACCATTTTATCCAAAAAATTATCAAAGGCCCTGCCGGTAAAGGGATTTTCATATTATCTGCTGCAGAAAGTGCTCTGACAAGCTATAGGTGGCCAGGGAATGGCCGTGAATTATTACATACCATCGAAAGAACCTTGGTTTCAACTGGAACCAAGTCAATCGATATCGTAGATCTTCCCGAGAACTTTAACAATGCTGATACCCTGCCTTTGCGGGAGAAGGGGGCGAAATTCAATGATTATATTGCAACAGCAGAACGATATGCTATAAAACAGGCTCTTCGCGAAGCGAACAATAACAAAACAAAAGCGGCAGATATTCTTGGAATCCATCGCACAATTCTCTACCGGAAAATGAATAAGCTGAAGCTATAGCACTCCAGATGACATATCTAGCCTCGCTTTTTGTTGAATTTGTTCATTTCTTTATAAAGAGTGCTCCGGTGGATTACCAGTTGCTTCGCTGTTCGGTTACAATTGAAATTGGTGTTTCTCAGCGTATCCAGCAAGATTTTTCCCATTTCGACTAACGCCTTGGGAAGGGTATTCTTGAGATTGATCGAAACCTTGGTTTTGGTACTCGCCAGTATCTTGGGAGGCAAGGCAGATGTTGAGGGAGGATAACAGCTTCGTCAACCAGGCTGTAGGCTCTCTTGATGACATTGCTTAGTTCCCTCACATTCCCAGACCACAGATAGGATTGAAGAATTTTAAACACCTCAGATGGAATGGTGACAATGGTAACATTGTCCTCGTTGAGTAGGTCTAGCGTGTAGTCTACCAATGGCTGGATGTCCTTTACCGTTCCCTTAGATTCCCCTATTGAACATGGCTACCAAGACCACATCTAGTCAATGCCACTCATTGTGCATGACGTAGCATTAACATAGCTTGGATGCCCTATTGCAACACTGCCGTCGTTTACATTCACTTTAGCGGTATCTAGCTTGAGTACCCTATTAATTGCGACAGAGGTCCCGCTGAAAGCCTCATTGATTTCAAATAACTCTATATCCTCAAGATTGATTTTCTCTTTCCTGAGTACCTTGGGAATGGCGTAGATAGGTGCCATCAACACATATTTAAGTTCAATCCCATGGGATGCTTGAGCGCCAATTTCAACCATAATTTCACAACCTAGTTCGTTAAGCCTTCTCCTTACTCATTAGGACCACTGCTGCTGCTCCGTCACTGATAATCGAGGCGTTTCCTGGTGTTCCAATAAATACCATTTTTTTCGAAAGCAGAACGCATTTTTGCTAGTGTTTCGTAATCTGTTGGCTGAGGGCACTCATCTCTGGAAAACCACTTCGATTCACCAGTTCTCTGAGGGATTTGGACTGGGGTAATCTGTTCCTTAAAACCTCAATTTCCATAGCGGCAAGTGTTTTCGCATAAGATTTAGCAGCAAACCTGCCTTGGTCCTCCCTGGAAACTTTCCATTTTTCACAAATGAACTCATTCGACATCCCCATATGGAAATCATTGACAATATCCCACAGTCATCGTGCATCATATGGTCTTCTATCTTGCCTTGGCCCATTCGATGTCCCCAGCGCACTTTTTCCAGGTAATATCACGACTAACCTCCCGTTTGCACAATGGGGAAGCATCTTTGACTCAACGACTGTGGCCACAGCGATTGCCGATCGTCTAATTTACAATTCTGAGATTCTTGTTATGGAGGGGGAGAGCTATCGAAAGAGGTCGTAATGGTTTTTTAGATAATTGCTGGGATTGGACGAAGGAAATCCGTTGTTGGGATTTCCCGAGACGCAGAGGTCTGTGCGGCGTTATTTATGAGGGATTTCATCCGCTGTTTTTGCTGGTTTTTAGACCGCTGATTACAGGCAGTTGCTCCATTTTCAAAAAATACCTGTGAGGTAGGTGTTATCCACCATCTCAGGGAACATGTTTATCAAGCCTTGCTGGTGGTGGTGATCTTTCTTCATCGAAATTCGTGATAGGACTGATTGACTCTCATGATATGATTACTGATTTGCCTTGCAGCTTCCTTGGAATCTTTTTTTGCTATGCATTCATAAATTCCCTGATGCTCCTCGTATGTTAGATCTTCTAATTCCGGAATCCCTAGCATATCTTTTTCATAATCAGTATGGCTTTGTGACAGCCAATCCAGCATGGCGCACGAAACTTCGTATAGAATTGGATTTCTGGACATTTTGGCAATGCTTTTGTGAAACTGTAGGTCACATTTTAGAAACTCTGCGCGATTTCGCATGCTTTGCTTCATTTTTTCCAGATTCTTTTTGAGAGTCTTCAAATCTTTTTCCCTGCACCGTTCAACTGCTAGAACTACAACACTAGCCTCTAAAACCATCCTGGACTCTCTCAGATGGGAAACATTCTGGGCAGAGGATGACAACAAATAGCGAGTGGTTGAATCGATCTGATTAAACAGGTCACGGGCTGTCACTTGCCTGACCTTGGCCCTGCCACCATGGCGTATTTGAATAATTCCCATGATTTCAAGTGATTGCATGGCCTCTCTGACGGCGGGACGACCGACCTGAAACTGCTCCATTAAATCATGTTCAGAGGGCATCAACCCCCCTTCTTTGATCTCATTACTTCGTATCATTTCAAGCAATCGTTCCTGGACCTTGTCGGATAGTTTTATGCGTCGGATGGGTTCTATTTTCATTTTCGATCAAAATAAGTTGTAATTATATTCTCCACATATCGTGAAGGATCCAGATAGGTTGTCGCGATGCGGTACAGCAATAAAATAGGTCCTACCTAGATGCCATATTTATTCTGCCCATATTTCTCAAAAAGACTCTCTACAGAAAGGTAACACTTTGTTCTGGTGCGTTTTTTCGAGATTTATGTCAACAACGTGGTGTAGAATTATTGCAAGGGTATTCAATGCGTTGCCATGTCCACATGTGCTTGCCAGCTCCTCAACCTTTCAACATAACCATTGTTGTTGGATTTCAAAAGCCAAAAGTATAAATATACCCCATTGTGCTTTCCTGACGTAAACACTCTCCCAGAGAATGTTTACCACCAAGCCTCCTACCTACGGCGGAAGGTTCACCGGCAGGCCATCCATCTATATTGCATCCATAAGCGTTTTCTCGTTGACGTTAAATTCGAATTTTCAGCCATTTTGCATATGATGCTGGATCCAATACCAGGCTCAGACACGTGGAATAAAAAACATTGACAACTTGTATAATGAGTATATGATCTGCTGTCAATATGATTATCACAAACCGAGAGCCCGAAGGGTAAACAGAAAGCCTGCTCTATATGCAAAAAAATTATTGTGAAATAATTGCAAGGATAAGGAACTGCATTCAATGAAAATCTGGAGAAGGAAGTGGAATTTCCTTGAAGCAAAATGTCATTTAACTACTGCTAGGAAACACGATTGATGAGCGAAACAACCGTAACATTTGCTGGTTATACAATTGGTTCTGGTCAGGAGACCTATTCACAGCTTGGCCCTATTTGTTCAAGATATGGCAAAAAGGCTGTAGTCATTGGTGGAGAAAAAGCCATAGCAGCCGCAAAACCATGTCTCACTGAAGCTGTTAAGGGCACGGGTATTGAAATAACCGGCTTTGAATGGTTCGGCGGTGTCGCATCATACGAAAACGCTGACAAACTTGGAGAGCTGGATTCTGTAAAACATGCAGACATGATTTTTGCCTGCGGTGGTGGAAAAGCGATAGACACGGCAAAATGTGTAGCTAGAAATTTTGATTTGCCTTTCTTCACATTTCCTACTATTGCGGCAACGTGTGCAGCTATCACCTCCATTGCTATTATGTATTATCCCAGTGGAGTTCAGAAA
The DNA here is from genome assembly GCA_033852035.1 of Desulfocapsaceae bacterium. Lineage (GTDB taxonomy): Bacteria > Desulfobacterota > Desulfobulbia > Desulfobulbales > Desulfocapsaceae > Desulforhopalus_A. The sequence goes on from JAWSVG010000085.1 coordinate 18,027, forward strand.
GACGCATTTGTCTGTAAAAGACCTTCCGTTCATGCATTTATAGATCTTGAGATCATCGCTCAGGCCCCTGAAATTTATCTATGGTCCGGTTTAGGTGATACACTTGCTAAATTTACCGAGGTTCCTTTCTCAGCAAGAGGTCATGAACTTGAAATGGCTCATAAGGATGCCCTCCCCCTCCTCATAAGCAAAATGGCTGGTGATCCTCTTATTCAATATGGCTTGGAAGCCATGAATTCTGTCAAAGCAGGGAAACCATCATTTGCTCTTGAACAATGCGTTCTTGCAATCACAGTTACAAGCGGCATGGTTTCATATCTTATTGATTTTGCGAAATACAACACGAATCTGGCGCACGCCTTGTTCTATGGCATGACGGTACTCCCACAGATTGAAGAGAGACACCTTCACGGCGAAGTTGTTTCTTATGGTGTGCTCTGCATGCTTATGATGGATAAACAGATGGAGCTTCTTGATAAAATCTACAAGTTCATGAAGTCAATTGGTCTTCCGACAAAGCTTGCTGATATGGAAGTCAAGCTTGAGGAGATGGAACCCGCCATTGATAGCGCAGTTACAAAATACGACATAGATGTATCACCCTATAAAATCACAAAAGAGTTGATCTTTAAGGCAGTTGAAGACCTTGAGGAATACAACAGGATGAATTGATTTTATAAATAATTGTTCGAAAATAAAATATTACACAAATTAAGTGGGAAAAATCCCGGATAAGGAGAAAGTACAATGGCTAAAAAACCCAGTATTTTTGATCTGTACAAAATGAAAGAAAACGACGAAAAAATCGCTTGGCTCACCTCTTACGATTATCCTACCGCTCAGTTTTCCCAGGAAGCGGGAATGGAGATGATTCTTGTAGGTGACAGTCTCGGCATGTGCGTTTATGGATATAACGGTACTGTCCCCGTTACCATGGATCAGTGCATTGTACACTGTGAAGCGGTTCGTCGCGGTGCCCCCAAATGCTTTGTGGTTGGCGATATGCCCCTTGGCAGCTATCAAGCATCCGATGAGCAGGCTGTCAACAATGCCATCCGGTTTCTAAAAGAGGCAGATGTGGACGCCATTAAACTGGAAGGGGGCGTTCGTGTGACCAGCCGAATTAGTGCCATTACTGATGCCGGTGTCAATGTAATCGGGCATATCGGTTTGACCCCCCAGAGTTCGGGACAACTTGGTGGCCATAAAGCCCAGGGAAGGACTGCCGATACTGCAAAGCTGGTTGTTGAAGATGCGGTAGCTGTTCAGGAGGCCGGCGCGAAAATGCTGCTGGTTGAGGGTGTCCCCCCCGAAGTGACAAAATATATCTGGGAAACTCTGGATATTCCGGTACTCTCCATCGGTGCTGGCCCTCATTGTGACGGACAACTTCTCATCGTCAGTGATCTTATTGGACAGTTCCAGGCTTTTACCCCCAAATTCGTAAAAAAATACTGCGATGTGGCCGAGGTGATCACCAATGCCATGAAAGACTATGTCTCCGAGGTGAAATCCGGAGTTTTTCCTGACGAAGATCGGTACTGCTATCACATGGTGGAAGGGGAAGAGGCGAAATTCATCGATCTGATGAAAAAATAATCAAGATGAGTTCTTAAGCTTCTTAGTTAACGATCATGTGATCCACCGCAGTACTACTGTAGACCCAAGTAAAGGAATACATAATGAGTAGCAAGAAAAAAGTTGCCATTCCGACATTTAAGCAAAAGAAACAGGCAGGCGAGCGATTAACCATGATCACTGTCTATGACTATCCATTTGCTCGTTTGGTTGACGAGTCTTCGGCAGAGATGATTCTGGTTGGTGATTCAATGGGCATGGTTATTCAAGGAGGTCAACATACCAACCCTGTCACCCTGGAACAAATTATATATCACGCCAAAGCTGTCAGGCGTGGTGCGCCTAATACCGTTATCGTTGGCGATATGCCCTTTATGAGCTACCAGACAAGCCCGGAGAAAGCGGTCGAATCTGCAGGAAGATTGATCAAAGAGGCAGCAGTTGATTGCGTGAAAATGGAGGGAGGAGAATATTTCGCCCCCTATATAGAAAAGATGGTGAAGGTGGGAATTCCTGTTATCGGTCACATCGGCCTGACGCCTCAAAGTGCTTCGGCTCTGGGAGGATTCACCATCCAAGGACGTAGTCCAGAGCAAGCAGAGCAACTCATTGCCGATGCAAAAGCCCTCGATGAGGCTGGAGTATTTGCTATGGTTCTTGAGTGTATTCCAGAGGGTGTCGCCAAGATTATAACTGAATCCGTATCCGCTGTTACAATTGGTGTCGGTGCAGGAAGATTCTGTGATGCGCAAAATCTCAACGCCTATGACATTCTTGGTCTCTTTGATAAATTTGTGCCGAAGTTTGTTCAGCAGTATGCAACTCTTGCTGAAGATATACAGTCAGGTTTTGATACATTTGCAAAAGAAGTTCGAAGCGGTGAATATCCGAGTCAAAAACATGTGTTCACCGGCGGAGATCAAATGTCTAACCTCTATCCATCTTGAAAACTGACATAATGAAAGAGAAACAAGAAAAAACGAGAAAAAGTTCTCTGATTACAGAGGGCGTCGACAGAGCTACTCACCGGGCTTTGTTCTATTCAATGGGTTGGCGCCCCGGTGATCTTCGCAAACCATTGGTGGCTATTGTCAACTCATTTAATGAATTGATGCCAGGACACATCCACCTCCAACCGTTGGCACAAGCTCTAAAAATGGCGGTTGCTGAAGCGGGGGGGACTCCTTTGGAATTTCCTTCTATCGCCATATGCGATGGAATCGCCACGGGGCATGCTGGAATGCGGATGCCAATGATCAGTCGCGAACTTATAGCCGATTCCATTGAGTTGATGATCACCGCGCATGCTTTCGATGCCATGATTTTGTTGTCAAATTGCGACAAAATCACTCCGGGTATGCTCATGGCGGCCGGGCGAATGAACATCCCAAGTATAGTTCTTACAGGTGGTCCCATGTCAACGGGATGTCATCATGGCAAGGATATTTGTTACACAGACCTCATTGAGGCCGAAGGCCAGGTTGAACGAGGCTTAATGACAGTCGAGGAACTAGGCGAGATGGAGCTGAATGCTCTGCCAACTGCTGGGGCCTGTGCCTTAATGGGAACAGCCAACTGCATGAACATCTTAACCGAGGCCATGGGAATGACCCTGGTTGACGGAGCAATGACTCCCGCAGTCTCAGGAAAACGGATTGCTCTGGCAAGACAGGCAGGACGAACTATTATGCAACTTCTTGAGGAAAATATTCGTCCGGCTGACATCATGACCAGAGATGCCTTCCACAATGCCATCGCTGTTGACATGGCAATTGGCGGCTCCACGAATAGCTGCCTTCACTTACCAGCCATTGCGGGTGAATTAGGTATCAACTTGACCATGGACACTTTCAGTGAAGTGGCGGAGAGTACGCCCCACCTAACCTTGCTCAAGCCAGCCGGTAAATACTTCCCGCAGGATTTCCACGAAGCAGGCGGCGTTGCTGCCTTGATGAACGAACTTGCTGAAAGTGGAAAACTGAAAGCCGACTGCTTGACGGTAACCGGTAAAACCATTGGAGAAAATATCAAGGGTTGCCGCATTCTTGACACACAGGTTATTCAGACAGTCTCTAACCCGATAAGTGCAAAAGGAGGTCTGAAATATTTGTTTGGAAATCTGGCACCCGAAGGTGCAGTTGTCAAAAGTGCCGCAGTTGCAAAATCAATGATGGTGCACAGCGGCCCAGCCCGGGTCTTTGATCGTGAAGAACCAGCGCTCAAAGCTATATTTTCAGGAGAAATCAGACCTGGCGATGTCGTTGTAATTCGTTACGAAGGTCCAAAGGGTGGGCCTGGCATGCGGGAACAACTGCTGCCAACATCCGCCATCATTGGTATGGGCCTTGGTGAAACGGTAGCGCTCATAACAGATGGCAGGTTTTCTGGGGCAACCCAGGGGGCGTGCATTGGACATATCAGCCCAGAAGCCTATTTAGGCGGCCCCATCGCCCTCGTAGAAGAGGGGGACGCAATTAATATTGATATCACAAATGGTACTCTTGAATTGGGTGTAGAAGCTTCAATCCTTGAAGAGAGAAGGCAAAACTGGATATTACCTGAATTTGTTACATTAAAAAAAGGGTCGCTGTTGGAACGTTATAGAAGAAATGTCGGAAGTGCCATGCGTGGCTCGGTGTTTGAATAAACCTGACTACTTATAAGTGTTTCAGGCCCATCTCACGGAGGATAAATTTAAAAATACTGTCTAGTTACTTGATCAGAAAAAAACAGGGGAGTCATTCCCCGTCTCAACTCAACTCAACGAGAGGTAAAACATGAGAGGAAAACATACTTGTAGGGTCTCAAATTTTTTAGCTGTAATTACAGTTGCTTGTTGTATTTTTACGTCTACAGTAAATGCGAAAGAAATGAATATGGCCTTTACACCTCCGTTAAATTCACACTACGGTGATGCAGGAAAAGCCTTTGCGTCCACCATGGACAAACTCTCCGGCGGCAACATAATCATCAACCTGAAACCAGCCGGTGCCCTTGGCGGTGAGCGCGAAGCAATTGAGGGGCTGCAGATTGGCTCAATTGAATTGACAATCGTATCCACAGGACCGGTTGGAAATTTTATTCCAGAAACCTATGCACTCGACTTTCCGTTCCTGTTCAAAAGTTACGACAGTGCCCGAAAAGTTTTGGATGGACCAATCGGACAGGAGCTGCTGGAAAAATTTAAGAAACATGAGCTTGTAGGACTTGCCTGGGCTGAGAATGGCTTTCGTCATGTTACGAACTCTGTTCACCCTGTGAAGACTCCCGCAGACCTGAAAGGTCTGAAGTTACGGACCATGGAAAATAAAGTGCATCTCGCCGCTTTCAAAGCAGCCGGTGCGTCACCAACACCAATGAGTTGGACTGAGGTTTTAACTTCACTTCAGCAGGGTACGATTGATGGACAGGAAAATCCAATTCCGATTCTTACCGCAAACAAAATGTGGGAAGTTCAGAAGTATGCGACTCTTACCGGCCATGTGTATTCACCTGCTATTGTCTTAATGTCCAAAATCCACTGGGACGGATTGACGAAAGAGCAGCAAGGTTGGTTGGCTGAAGCTGGGAAAGCAGCGGCAGCTGCGGCGCGTAATACTGTTTCAGCGAACGAAAGAGACGGGGTTGCCTTACTTAAAGACAACGGAATGGATGTCGTCGTAGATATTGATAAGAAGGCTTTTGCAAAGGCTGTACAGCCCGCCTATGACAAATACGCCAAAAAGATGGGTGTAGATGAGCTGATCAAACGAATTCAAGCAGCCCAATAAATACAGAACATTCCTATAAAACGTACCTTCCAGATGCAGGGAGGTACGTTAAATGGGGGGAATAATATGTCAAAATTGATCAAGCTCTTAGATAAAATTGTCCATTGTATGTATAATATATCAGCAGCTCTCCTCGCTGTCGCTGCAGTATTGGTTTTTTACCAAGTATTTACTCGGTTCATCCTCGGGGAATCAGCTGTCTGGTCAGAAGTATCCGCAAGGGCAGTTATTATCTGGAGTGTTTTTTTGGTTTTAGGTCCGGCAATTCGTTATAACCGGATGATCCCGATCGAGGCCATCAGAAGTGTGATTCCTTCCACAAAACTTATCTGGCTCATTCGCGCGGTAAATATTGCAATATTTGTTGTTTTACTTGTCCTTATCTGGTTCGGATACAAAATGACATTGCGAGTTGTTGACCAGCAAGTAGCTATGATGAACATTTCGGTCGCCTGGCTTTATGCTGCATTGCCAATTGGATCATTGGTGGCCATTCCCGGTTTGTTTCTTGCAAATTATGATGCGGAAACCAAGCATCGCAATCCAAGTGAGTCGCCAAAATGAATTTAGCATTAGCGCTTTCTCTGATTATATTCTTTACCGTTTCAATCCCTGTTGCCATATCTATAGCGCTGGCCTCTATCTTTGGCATCACATTCTTCTCAAATCTGCCTTTGTTGGTGGTTCCACAAAAGATGTTCACCGGGCTGGATAGTTTCCCGCTCATGGCTGTCCCTTTTTTCATTCTTGCGGGCAACCTGATGACTAGAGGTGGGGTGTCTCACAGACTCGTCGATTTCGCAAAATCAGTTGTGGGCGGCATGCAGGGCGGGTTGGCTAGCACTACCGTAATAGCCTGTATGATATTTGCAGCAATCTCGGGTTCATCAGTTGCAACTACATTCGCTATTGGATCAATATTGATTCCTGCGATGGTTCGTCATGGTTACCCTGTATCTCTAGCCGCATCTATCCAGGCATCATCAGCCGAGCTTGGTGTAATCATACCACCTTCAGTTCCACTCATTCTGTTTGCGGTTTCAACGGAGACCTCCATCACTCAGCTTTTCCTGGCGGGTATTGGGCCAGGTTTTCTCGTCTCGATCGCACTTATCGTTATGGTTCAGATCTGGTGCCGCACGAAAGGCTATGGCAAAGATGATAGTAATGAACGGATGCCTTTAGTCCCATCCTTCCTGCATGCTTTCTGGGCCCTGTTGATGCCAGCCATAATCCTTGGAGGTATATATGGTGGTATCTTCACTCCGACAGAGGCGGCAGCCGTAGCCGTTTTTTATGCATTGTTTCTCGGTTTGTTTATTTACAAAGAGATGTCTTTTAGTGACCTGCCGGAAATTTTTCGAACGACTGCCATCACATCAGGTGCCGTTATGCTGATTATTTCGGCGGCTTCTCTCTTTAGTTTCCTTGTGAGTTTGTCCGGAATGCCAAACGCAATCGGTGCATGGGCGCAAACGACTTTTAGTGCATCGTGGAGCTTTTTATTAGCAATTAATGCGCTTCTCTTCTTTGTCGGCATGTTTGTTGAAACTTCGGCGGCTATCCTTGTGCTCGCGCCAATTTTGACTCCGGTTGCCATTTCTTTTGGTGTCGATCCGGTTCATTTTGGCACTGTCGTCGTTGTAAACCTGGCACTGGGAATGTTTACCCCTCCCCTTGGTGTAAACCTGTTTGCAGCAGCACAAGTGGCAGACATCCAGGTTCAGCGTATGTTCAAGTCGCTTATTGTGCCTGTAGGAACTGTGATCTGCATGTTGCTTGTGATAACGTATGTACCTCAGGTGTCACTGTTTCTGCGGGATCTCTTGAGTTGATTAAGAAAAGAAATATTTGTCTTCTATACGATTTAATAAACAATTTTCTTGAGGCTATGGATGAGACTTCACATCGTTGTAAGTTGAAAAGAAACAACTAATCTCTTTTCTTTTTAATATTTTCCTGGTTGTCTTTTACCGCTCCACATCTCGCATGGAACTGCCCGAAATGCAGTTCCATGCCTGGGTGTCATATCTCCTCTCCCCCAGACCTTAGGTCACTTTACCCCCCATTGGATTCATTGATTTGCTTTTTGGCGATCTGACCGTTAGCCACCAGCGAATTGGCATTATAGCAAAAACCCATGACACGTTTGCGACAACCATGAAGATGGCCACATCCGCATCAAAATAAAGCGAACTCAAGACAATACCCAATGAAATATTGTTAAGTCCTGAGGAAAGAACGAAAGCCACCTGATATTTCCTTTCGGTTCGACAAAAGCCTATCCAGACAATACCGTAAACAAAGAGAAATATCAGCATAGAGACCACAAATGCATTTAAAAGTGCACTCCAATTTTCCAATAAGAATTCCCGCTGCTTGGCAATAGCTAGAACAAAGGTCCCGGCCATCATTGGAACGACAAGAGCAGCATGATAAGTTTTCATCCAGCAACTGATCTGATTTGACTTTCGAAAGGGCAGTTGGCTCAATACCGGTAAGAATATCAGTAACCCCATAGTCATAAACATCTCCTGGACATCGATATTCAATGACTTGCCGACGAACAGTTCAAAAAGTCCGGGAATAACAAAGGGAGAAAGCAGCGAACTGAACACCACGAGGAGAAGCGAAAGGGAAACATTGCCTCTCAATATCCCGGTAATAGCCGGCGCCGAAACTCCTGCTGGGAGAACGAGAAGGAGAAATATTGCCGCACTGTAAGTACAACTGAAACCGATTTTAGTCATAAATATATAGGCTAACCCAGGTAAGAAAACAAATCGCCCTATATAAAAAGCCAACACCGGTAACACCCGGGTGCCACGTACATCCGCCAGCTCGACTTTGAAACAGGAACAGAATATCTGCAGAGCTACCAGAATGGTAATCACATGGGTCGGAATTTTTTCAAGCCCCGGTATGACCAGTCCGACAACAAAAGATAAAAGAAGGACTAAAGGGAAATGGTCTGAAAGAAAATTGGCAATGTTAATAAATTTCAAAATCGCTATCTCCTGAGTATAAAAATGAAATTTTGGTTTTTTCCTTGAACAGTAAGAACATGCACTACGAAGAGTAACGACAAGACATGGTACCGTATTGGTAGCTGTTCCATATCACGCTGTTTCATATAAAGGCACAGTAGACTGCTTGATCTCTTCCTCTTGCATAGACTGGTTGCACCTATAACCAGGTTCGTTATCCAAAAGTGTTCACATAACAAACACCATGTTTAAATAACGACAGTTGCCATTTACCATAAAATATTTCCTCTGTCATTAAAAAATCAATTTTCCCTGGAAATCAGCAGCTAAGTTATGTTTAATGACATTCAGAAAGCATTCCTATAGGACATAATTCTTCACCCCACTCTACACAATAGATGCAATTTCTGGATAATTGTTTTTACTGTGAACAGTATTGGCATATGTGTTTCAAACAGATCTTGAGACTATATGGGAAATAGTTTATCTTCTTTATGACAAACCTGTTAAATGGAGAAACATTGTGGAAGACGAGATAAGCGACAAAAAAACGCCATATTACCGTATTGGTTCACTTGAAAAAGGACTCCAAACCCTGGAACTGCTTGTTGAGAAAGGAGCTCTTTCTGTCCTTGAAACTTCTAAATTGCTCGGTTTCAACAGAAGCGCTACTCATCGCTTCATCGCGACCCTAAAAGATATGGGGTATGTCATTCAGGACAGTGGCGGCAAATATCGTCCTTCCCTTCGGATACACAGCCTCGGACTGGCCGTAGCTGAACGTCTTGAAAGCCGGAGCGTCGCACGAAAATACCTGACCAGACTCAATGAACAGTTCGATGAAACGGTAAACCTTGGCTGCCTCGAGGGAAATGAAGTGGTTGTTCTTGATATGATCAAGAGCCAGAAAGCCCTTAAATACGAACTCCCTATCGGTAGTAGAGGGGTTGCCCACGCAACTGGACTGGGCAAGGTGCTGTTGGCCTATTCCGATGACGAAACCATCAGGAAATGTTGGGTCAACAGCGCCCCGCATATCCAGAAAACCCCCAACACCATCACCTCTTTTGAGAAACTCCTCGACGAATTACGAAATATACGGAGCCAAGGTTATGCCATTGATGAAGAGGAATGGGTGGAAGGTATACGATGTATCGCAACTGCAATCCGTGATTTCAGAGGCCACCCGGTCTATGCGATAAGCATTTCCGGTCCTTCCATGCGAATGACCAAGTCCGTTCTCCTGGAAATGCAGAGAGCACTGTGTGGTACCACCGCCGAGTTCTCATCACTGCATGGATATCATATACCCAAAACATCTGCACAGGACTAACAGTATAGAACGCTTCACAAAAGGGGAAAGAACAGATTCTGGACCGTATTGCTATGTTAGGATTTCAGATAATGTTTCAATCTGGAACCCCCCACCTCTATCGTGGCAAGGTCGATACCGAAGTAGGCCAGCCTTAGATTTCTGGCTGTCTCTCCGGACAACTGGCACCCGAAATGTGTTCTTGCGCACATGGAAACTCCGGTATTTTTCCGAATTGCTGCCTCCCCTGTTCTTCATGGCTTCTGTGACATCACAATTAGCCACCACCACATCCTGAGTACCGGTCAAAGCTTCCAAGGCGCCATATTGAATGAAGTGATTGGTACAGGATTCTTCATTCCTATTCATCTTGCTAATAA
>JAWSVG010000156.1:0-848 GCA_033852035.1 Desulfocapsaceae bacterium
AGGTCGAATCAAACAGAAAAATCCCAAGGCGTCTAAACAATACAAGATCACTGTTGAAAAAGATGAAAAGAGCGGCATGGCTACCCTGGTTACCTGGAAGGCGTATTCCGTTCCTTAAAAACGGAACTCGGTTTACGGCCTGTCTATCATCAAAAAACAGATAGAGTTACCGGCCATTTTATTCATCACAGTTCTGGCATATCATGTAGTGCATACGATACGATACCGACTTAAATCAACAGATATCAACAGCAGTTGGGGTGATCTTCGCAAACAGCTCGAAGGACAAGCCAGGGTGACAATCACAATGAAACAAAAAGATGGCAACATAGTCCATGTCAGAAAAAGTACCAGACCAGAATTATGGCAGCAAAAGATCTATAATGCCTTGGGATTGTCGTCTCATCCCGGTAAAACGATAGTATCAGAAATCGAAGGGAAATGAAAATTTGTAGTGCCATAACGACACACGAAAAACAAGTAACCTACTGGAATTACAAGAAATCACAACTTCAAGTCACAAAGATGGATTTAAGCAGAGATAGCGATCGGTTTCAAACCGGACTCATATTCAGCCAGCAACATAGGTCTTCCTGTACGGATATAACCAACCAAACTTGCTTTCAGAAAGTGGTGAAAGGAAATGCTCCTTAACTGACATGTCATTGCGATGGACTGTATGCAGGCGTTGGCCCTGGCGCCTTCGGCGGACATGCTACCACCAGAGACATTTTTCGTTTCACCACACCTTTCTTTATGATGTATTCGCCGTAATTATTGTGGTGTGGTGCGCCTTCATGTTTGATGAAGGTCAGTATATGTTCCAGCTGACGCCTGACTTTTTTGAT
>JAWSVG010000002.1:0-32855 GCA_033852035.1 Desulfocapsaceae bacterium
ATGAACAGGTACATTTTTGCAATGACAAATCATTCTTCCCTTTTTCCGTCCGCAAGATTGAGGCAAGAATCTATTGAGGAAAGTATATGATACGAAAAATACAGTCACATGATTCCAGTAACGGAAAACTGCTGGGAGAGCTGGTAGCTGCCACTCAAACCCAAACCCAGAGAAATGTTGAAAGAGCAAAAAAAGCAGAATCCGGGTGGCGAAGTAGAACCATTGCCGAGCGTGTAAAAATAATCCGAAATGCGTATTCGTTCGCCGAAGCAGAAATTCCTCGATTGGCGGAACTGCTCAGCCGGGAGATGGGAAAAGATATCAGACGCTCCACCGGTGAAGTGCATGGTACCGTTTATGGTGGTCCGTACATTTCTCAAATGGCCGAAAAAGCATTCAAAAGTAAACATATCGGCAGATCAACCATCGATTACAGACCGTTCGGGACAGTGCTGGTTATCTCCCCGTGGAATTACCCGCTGGCGATGGCTAACAATCTCATCGTTCCAGCTCTGACTGCTGGAAACTGTGTAATCTGGAAACCTTCTGAAGAAACACCACTTATTGCCCAGGCGTTCTTCGATCTCATTAGTACTTCATTCCCTGAGGGAGTGATTCAAATAGTACATGGCGATGGTGAACAAGGCCGATTCCTTGTGGAAAGCAGTGTGGACATGATTGCATTTACCGGTTCTCAAGCGGTGGGTAAAGAAATCATGAAACACGCTGCAGGAAGCTTGAAAAGACTGGTTATGGAACTTGGCGGCAACGATCCAATGATTGTTCTACGTGATGCTATCCTTCCATCTGCTGCAAAGTTTGCGGTGGCCAGCAGCTTTGAAAATGCAGGCCAGATGTGTACATCGACAGAACGGATCTATGTTGAGGATTCAGTTGCAGAGGAATTTGAAAGTCTGGTTGTAGCGTACGCTAAAAACTACCGAGTTGGCCCATGGGATATGGAGGGAGTCGATATTGGACCAATTATTAACAATAAACAGCACCAGAAAATCCTGACCCATATTCGTGACGCAAAAGCTAAGGGGAGTTCTCTTCTTCTTGGCTATGAAAATCAGCCGCTACCATACATCCAGCCAACAGTGATCAATAATATGACACCGGATATGCTCATTGAGCAGGAAGAGAGCTTCGGACCACTGGTCTGTATCAGCCGTTTTTCGGATGTAGAGGACGCCGTCGTCCGTGCAAACGACAGCAGCTATGGCTTGGGTGCAGTTGTCTTTGGATCTGCGAAGGCAGAACAGGTGGCGGACCAGCTTGTTGCTGGAATGGTCGGTATAAACCAAGGTGTCGGAGGGGAAGGCGACTCGCCTTGGGTGGGCGCCAAACAGAGCGGCTTTGGTTATCACGGTTCGCCCGATGGCCACAAGCAATTCGCCCAGGTTCGAGTCGTCAACAGATGAACTTTTGGATTTGCTCAGAATTATCCTTTGTGGTGTGCACTTGTTTCTCTCTTGGAAAATGCGCTTTAACATGATATTATCAGCAAATCCAGAATAGATCACAATAGAGATAGCCCCCCTCATGCAAATTTTATCTTCAAAACTGACCTTCTTCTACAAATACATCTTCATCCTGATGTGGGTAATCGGGTTTGGTTTTGGCGCAAGAGAGACCATCTTTTTCAACCATGAATTTGATGCCAGATGGCTGCAATATGTTGTCACCTGGAGTGCAATTACCCTTTTCATGTACTTTTCAACCGGCTCAATTAAACGTGTTTCCATAAACACGCGGAAAAAGCAGTTAGAAGTCTCCAATTTTCACACAGCTACAACCATTGCCTTTTCAGAGATAGCTGACATTGATGGCTCCACCTACCTCAGTCCCAGACTTGTCTGGTTCACCCTTAAAAGCAACTCGAAATTTGGTAAAAAAATCTCCTTCATCCCCATGAATCGTCCAGCCAAAGGCATCGGTAAACACCCGTTGGTACAGGAACTCCGTAGAAACTTTTCTCTTGATAACAAGGGTAAGAGCACGCACTAAGGCTATCAACGTCTCTTTCTCCACGAAATATCGCGCCATCAATTATATGCTCTTGATCTTACAATCTTATTTTTCTATACTAAGAGCAACCTGACCCTTTTGTTTGCGAAGTAGTATCTGAACGAAAACCTGCAAATTCTCTCAAGTTCGAGGCGGGCGATAATTTAAACCGGAAGAATACATTACGTATTTCGGAGTCTCGTTCCTCGCTTACCTGAGGATTACAATTTGAGGCCAACCAAGAAATCGACGGAATTAGTGGTTTTTGGTCGGCCACTACAGAAAATATCACCTCTACCCAAGCCCCACTGACCATGCCAACGACAACTCCCTCTTCTGAAACGCCCCCTATCGTAGACCTGCTTGTAAAAAAGGGGGTCATAACCCGGCAACAGTTAGAACACGGACAGAGGATCCAGCAAAAGCTCAGCTCGTTTCAGCCCTTACTGAAAATATTAAAGGAACTCAAGATTCTCGATGATAAAAAAATTAACGTATGTTTACGGGAAGCTGCCCACAAAATACGCATCGGCGACCTCCTCACGGAACTCGGTTATATTTCACCCGATGACCTGGACGCTGCCTGTCGTATCCAGCAAGAGAGTCAATCCAAGGACAAACTTGGCACCGTTCTTGTCAAACATAACTTTATTCAGGAACAACTTCTCATAGAACTCCTGTCCATCCAGATGGGTTTTTCGCTGGTAGAGCCAAGCTTAGCCACAATTGATCGCACCCTCTGCAGTAAAGTGCCCCAAAAAGTCATGCAGGAGCACTCCTTTCTACCGATCGGAAAAGAAGCGGGAGGTAAAGTAAAGGTGGCATTTGCCGATCCTCTTGACCAGACTGCCATTGATACTGCAAAGCGTTTTCTTGGGGCCGCCATAATTCCGGCCATTGCCCAGCGTGATCTCATCACCAAGACCATCGAACTTCTCGTTGACAGGCTTTCCAAAAAAGCAATTGCTGTCGACACCAAAACCGTGGTTGGCACAGTGAATTCCATCATCCTTGCAGCCATCGCCGGAAGCGCAAGTGACATACATATAGAACCCCTATCTGATCGCCTCCAGGTTCGTTTCCGCCAAGACGGCATCCTCAATCATTACAAGGACTTTCCGCAGGAGATGATACCCTCCATATCAAGTAGGTTCAAGATCCTGTGTGAGGCAGATATAGCTGAGAGACGTCGCCACCAAGGAGGGCGGATTCTTTTTTCTCACGATGAGGGAGAACTGGACCTGCGGGTTTCCATCTACATTACCGTCCACGGAGAAAAAATCGTACTCCGCCTGCTGAACCGAAAACAGGAGTTATTCGATATACAATCCATTGGACTTTCCCCGCGCATGCTGTCGCGATTTCTCGAAGAAGCGGTCTATCAGCCAAGTGGCGTGCTGCTGGTAACCGGGCCCACAGGTTCAGGTAAAACCTCCACCGTCTACAGCTGCATCCATAAGCTCAAAGGTCCGCAAGTCAGTATTATTACGGCAGAAGAACCTGTAGAGTATGTGATTGACGGCATTTCTCAGTGCTCCATAGATCCCAAAATCAACCTGACATTTGAAGAGACTCTGCGCCATATGATGCGCCAGGACCCCGACATCATAGTTATTGGTGAGATACGAGATACCTATTCTGCCGAGGTAGCAGTTCAGGCAGCACTCACGGGGCACAAAGTGCTGTCTACCTTTCATACGGAAGACAGTATAGGAGGACTGGTACGGCTGCTGCACATGAATATTGCCCCGTTTCTGGTTTCTTCTACAGTAGTCAGTGTACTGGCACAACGCCTCCTGCGACGAGTCTGCGCTGAATGTGCCACAGCCGTTCAACCAACGCCTATACAACTCCAGCGCCTCAGATGCAGACCTGCTGATCTCCAGGGTGCCCAGTTTAAAAAAGGGAGAGGGTGCAGCAACTGCAAGCAATCAGGATACAAAGGACGGATCGGTGTCTTTGAGCTCCTTATCCTTGATGAAATGGTCCGTAACGCTATACTTGAAAAGAAAACCAGCCACGAGATTCGCAACATCAGCGTCCAGCACTCCGGGATGATAACCCTTCTTGAAGACGGGCTGGTCAAGGCCGCAGCAGGCCTGACCACACTTGACGAAGTCCTGCGCTGTCTGCCTTTACAGCAACCTCCCAGACAACTAGCAGAACTTGTTCGTTTATCAGGAAATTAGCATGACCCAAAAAAAATCCTTTATTGATGTTGTGAACAACTATATCGAGTCCGATACTATTACCCTTCCTGTTTTTAACGCTACGGCGTCCAGAGTGCAACAGGAAATTGCCAAGAAAGAACCGGACATCCGAATAATTGAAAAGGTGATTACGACTGATCAATCCCTTTCAATCCAGGTATTAAAAACGGCAAATTCTGCCTTCTACAGGGGGCTCTCAGAGGTTTCCACCATTCGCAATGCAATCATCCGCCTGGGCACCAAAGAAATACAAAACATCGTGCTGCTGGCGACCACCAGCAATACATTCAGGTGTAAGGACAAACTCATTAACCTGGTCATTAAAAGATTGTGGCAGCACTCGGTTGGGTGCGCGTATGGAGCTGCATGGATCTGCAAGCGACGTGATTACAATATTGAGCAGAGTGAGGCCTTTTTTGGGGGCTTATTTCATGACGTGGGTAAACTGTTCATTCTCATGGTGATTGAACATATCAAACAAAAAAACAAACAGGTGCAAATCACACCGAGCTTGATAAAGGAAGCCATGGGCAAACTCCACACCACCCAGGGATCAAAACTGCTTGAACATTGGAACGTTCCTCACCAGTTCGCCGTTGTTGCCAGGGATCACCACAGTCTTGAAATCGATAAGACGAACACCTTACTGCTCATTGTCCGAATGGCGGATCTGGTTTGCCTCAAACTTGGAATCAGTGTAGATTCTCCGCAGGAAATCATGCTCTCAGCTACCATAGAGGCAAGCCTGCTGAACTTATCAGAGCTGGATATTGCAGAAATGGAAATCTATCTTGAGGACTGCAAGGCATTAACCGCTTAATCAGAACATCTCATGAACAATTCACAGACTTCCTGTTCATGCTAACTATTTCTCCTTTTCAATCAAGCCTTTTACAAACCAGCGCTGCATTGAGAGAACCACAAGGACCGGCGGCAACATAACCATAAGCGCGCCGCCAAGAGCTATGTTCCACTCAGGCAGGTCATCAGCCTGGGGAATAAGATTCTGTAATCCGATAACGGCGGTTGTCATATTCGGATCAGTGGTGATGAGAAGTGGCCAGAGATATTGATTGTAACCATAGACAAACTCAATAACGATAAGGGCTGCGATGTTTGTTTTAGACAGTGGAAAAAGTATCTTACGGAAAAATGTCATGGGGGATGCCCCGTCCATTTTTGCTGCCTCGCATAATTCCTCAGGAACGGTCAAGAAAAACTGCCTGAATAAAAAGGTACAGGTAGCTGAGGCGATCAGTGGCAGGGTAAGTCCAGTGTAGCTGTCCAGTAACGACCAGTTGAGGTTCACCTCGATCTCATGCCCTGTCAGCCACGAGACCAGCCCATTCAAGTGAAGCAAATCCCATACTGCCTGCAAAGGTCCAAGAACGTTGGCCGCAACCTCATAAGTAGGCATTATCCGTACCTCAACAGGGAGCATCAGTGTACAGAACACTGAGGCAAAAGCAACAACCCGCAGACGATAATCAAAATAGACAATGGAGAAGGCACCGATCATAGAGATAGTAATCTTACCCACAGTGATGCCTGTCGCCATGACGAAGGAATTAAAAATCTGTGTTCCCAGGTTCCCTCTGGACCAGGCCTCTTTCATGTTCACCGTGAACTGGTCTCCCGGTATCATGGGCATTGGCACTCTGGAGACATCTTCTAGCGGTAGGGTTGCTGCGATGAGACTATAGATAATTGGGAACCCGACGACCAGAACCCCAACTATCAGGAATATATATGTAAATGTATCAAGTATCGGTGTTTTCTCAACCATCGCATCTAACCACTATATTGAACTTTTTTCTCAACATATCTGAACTGCAGAACAGTAATCAGGATAATCAGGGACATAAGCACCACGGACTGTGCTGACGATGAGCCCAGATTCAGCCCGACAAACCCATCTTGATATACTTTATAGACGAGTATGTTTGTTGACCCTCCAGGCCCTCCTTGAGTCACTGTATGGATAACCCCGAAGGTTTCAAAAAATGAATAAATAATATTCATCACAGACAGAAAAAAGAAGGTCGGAGAAAGAAGAGGGAAAGTTATAGCCCAGAATCTTTTCAGAGGACTTGCCCCATCTATAGCGGCAGCCTCAATGAGAGACTTCGGGACTGCCTGTAATCCGGCCATAAAAAAGACAAAATTATAGCTTATCTGTTTCCAGGCGCTGGCCATGGTAATCATAACCATGGCATCGGTACCATTCAAAACCGGATTCCAGTTCAGCCCCAGCCACTTGTTGATTCCCAGTGCAACAACTCCATAGGATGGATGCAAAAGAAAAAGCCAGAGGATACCTGAGATTGCTGGCGCAACCGCATAAGGCCAGATCAGCAGAGTTCTCACCAGCGCAGTTGCTCTCAGCGCTCGATTCGCCATGGTGGCGATAAACAGGCCGAGGCAAATAGAAACAGATGCAACTGCAATACTAAAGGTAAATGTAATAAGGATCGACTTGAGATACAGTGGATCCGTAAAAAGTTCTATGTAGTTATAAAACCAGACGAATTTACTTCTCTGCCCGAAAGGGTCACTCAGAAGAAATGACTGAATCAAGCCCTGTACCGCCGGCCAGTAAAAAAAGGTCAGCGTTATCACAACCTGCGGCAGGATGAGCAGGTACGGCAACACGGGTGACTTGAATGTTGATCGTTTTATCATGCCTGTATGAATAACAAAGGTGCCTTCAAGCCGAAGGCACCTTTGTTATGAGTTGATGCTATTTATATGTTTTAGCAAATGTTTTTAACTGAACATTGCTTCTTTCAGCGGCACTGTCCAGAGCCTCTTGAGGGCTCTTTTTACCATTCCATACCAACTCAAGTTCTTCGTTGATAATATTTCGAATCTGTACAAAATATCCCAGTCGAAGGCCTCTTGATATTGTAGTTGGAACAGCCCTGTTCAACTGGTCGATACCGACTGTCTGAAGTGGGTTTTCATCGTAATACCCTTTACCCTTCAAATCATTGTACGCATCAATTGTGATCGGAAAGTAACCGGTTTCTTTATGCCAGTAGCTCTGCATTTCATTATTGGCGAGGAAGTTCAAAAAGGCAGCGACTCCTTCATATTCTTTGTCGCTATGGCCGTTAAGTACCCATAAGGAGGCTCCACCGATGATGCTGTTCTGTGGGCTTTTCATTGAAGCTTCAACGGGCAGAGGGGCGGCATCCCATTTAAAGTCTTTTACTGCTTTTTTCAGCTTGGCGATTCCACTTACAGAGTCCATATAAACAGCAGCATTCTGGGCAATAAATTCAGCCTTTGGCCCCTGATATTTCTGGCCGCCGTACATAAATCTCTTATCTTTAGCCCAATCACTGAGTCTTTGAATATGCTTAACAACCTGTTCATTATTGATTAGAAGTTCACAATCCATACTCTCATAGCCATTTGCTTGACTGGCAAAAGGAATATTGTGAATAGCGCTGTAGTTCTCAATTTGAGTCCAGGACTGCCATGCAGTAACCATTCCCGAGGGTGCAATATCTGCCTCAACAAGTTTCTTGGTGATGTCACCTAGTTCATCCCAGGTTATCGGGTCAATTTTAGAAAGAGGTTCAATACCTGCCTTTTTAAACATATCGACGTTATAATACATAATTGGTGTCGAAGAATTAAAAGGCATGGACATCAGATTGCCGCCAGCATCCATGTAGTATGAGAGAACTGCCTGGAGGTAATTTGACCATTTGATATCATGGCCAGTGTCAGACATCAGTTTATGCACAGGATAGACAGCACCGGACTGCATCATGGTCTGAGTACCAACTTCAAAAACCTGCAAAATATGCGGTTGCTTTTTTGCTCTGAATGCTGCCACTCCGGCATTCATGGTTTCATCATAGTTACCCTTGTTAATACCAACAACAACATATTCAGATTGAGATTTGTTAAACTCTTCAATCATTGTATCTACAACCTTCCCCCTTGCACTTCGCATGGCATGCCACCAGTTGATAGTGACAGGCTCAGCAACTACTGCTGCTGGAATAGCCAGGCATATTCCAACAAATACAACAATACACATTCGGCTCAGTCTCATGTTGCTTCCTCCTCAAAATAAAGAATAACTAGGATACCACTGAAAAAAGTGGCCACAAGATACTGCAAAAGTATAAAAGGTTCTCTCACTGGCATTAGTAGGTAATTATTTCAGAGTCAAGCTATAAATTGACATAACAAAAAAGAACTGTACTATCTGTAAATTCTTTGTAATCTTGTCTCGCGTTCTTAATAATTTCTACTTTGCCAATTTGAAAAGGCGGTGAGCACAATGGCTGAACTCCAATTTGACAGCGTCACCAAAAAATACGGAAAGACTGAAGTTGTTCACGGTATTGATCTCAAGATCAAAGACAAAGAATTTCTCGTTCTGGTTGGGCCATCAGGGTGCGGAAAATCGACCCTCCTGCGTATGATAGCTGGCCTTGAAGAGATTTCCGGTGGAACAATATCTCTTGACGGCAAAGTCATTAACGATGAAGCACCGAAGGACAGAGGGCTGGCAATGGTTTTCCAGAATTATGCACTCTATCCTCATATGAACGTTTACGATAACATGGCCTTTGGACTCAGGCAGAGAAAGACACCAAAAGAAGAAATCCAGGAAAGAGTCACAGAGGTTGGCAACACACTTGGCCTTGAGGACCTCCTCTACAGGAAACCCCACGAATTATCAGGGGGACAGCGGCAGCGAGTGGCCATGGGCAGGGCAATGGTGAGAAAACCGTCTGTTTTTCTCTTTGACGAACCACTTTCAAACCTTGATGCGAAGCTGCGGATACAGATGAGAGCGGAGATAAAGATGCTCCACCAAAGAGTTAACTCCACCATGGTTTATGTGACTCATGATCAGGTAGAGGCCATGACGCTGGCTGACAGGATTGTGGTTCTCAAAGACGGGTATATTGAACAGGTGGGCACCCCGCTTGAACTCTTTCTGCAACCCGTAAACAGCTTTGTGGCCGGTTTTATAGGCACTCCCCCCATGAACCTTTTGAAAGGTACTGTCAAAAAGGAAAAAGGCGGAGATTTTGTCGTATTCCAAGAGAGCCTGAAGATACCTGTACCGCCCCGGAAGGGTGCAGAAATCCGAGACGGGCAAGCTGTCTTAATGGGCATTCGAACGGAAGAAATTTCTATTGCCGACAGTTCACGCCCTAAACAGCCTGAATGGACTTTTCCCGGCACAGTGAAGGTTGTTGAACCCCTCGGCAACGAAAACCACCTGCATGTGGAACTCAGCGGCGGCCCAACCTTTGTAGCCAGATGCGAAGGCAGAAGAATAGTAAAGAGCGGTGAACAAATTGACGTGTTTTTCAACCTGGCACAACTCCATCTTTTTGATGCTGAATCTAAAAAGGTTATCTACCAGGAAGGGTAGCCCTTACATCCAGGGCTATACAGTAACATAGTCTCCAATGAGCAGATCAAGACTATCCGGCATGACGCCTAACAGCAGTGCCAGATCCAAAATAGTAAATCGCTCACGCATCTGGTTCGCATTCAACACTACTGCGCGAAATGCCTCCCCGTCCAGCGGCAAGTCGTTATCTCTGATATCCGAATAACGATGGGCCCCTTCTGCATCAGCCAGGCACTTCTTCAATTTTCTCGCAGGCACCAGCCCGGGGATAATCAGATTCCTCAACTTTTGCCAATTATCTTGTGACGATATAATCGCCGAACATTCTTCGTATTTAGCTCGTTTTCTATCGTACTCTTTTTCAACAACAGGCGACAATGTTCCCCAGAACTCCCGGTTTATCTGTCCAGGAACGTCTGCAATTTTCGGCACATCAATAGCCATAACTTTTTCATACAGCGCAGCCATCAAAATTGAAGCTACTCCCACCTGTCGACCATGAAGATCATGTTTTCGACCATCTCGTGCTGCCGTCATATCCAAGGTGTGTGATATCAAATGCTCCCCTCCAGATGCAGGAGAAGATGTCCCAGTGATAGTCATTGCAATGCTTGAATAGAACAGTGCTTCAAATAAAGCTTTGATCGCTTCGGGCTCTCTGTTTTTTATTCCAGTTGGATTCTCGAGATAAATCGGTTCAAGGTTTTTCAGGAGGTCTACTGAAAACTGGCAGTAATAGTCCTGAAAAAGAAACTGATTGAGCTTCCAGTCTGCGGAGCTGACTGATTTTGCAAGCACGTCTCCCAAGCCGGACGAGGTCAGTTCATACGGTGCATCACTCAGAACATCCGGCTCCACGAAAACAGCCTTACAGGCGTCAGCATGGAACAGGACCTTCAGGCCCTCAACAGATGCAGCAACATTCGCAGAAGCATAGCCATTCATTGAGGCCGCTGTCGGAACAGTTACATAGGGCATTTCCCTCAAGTATGAGACCCACTTGACCAAATCGTTGATCACTCCACTTCCAACTGAGATATAAAGGTCTGCATGAGGTGCTTGATTGAAGATAAAATCTTTGGTCTTGTCATCCGCGACAGGAGTTCCTTCTTCTGTATCAGGTACTATAAAATGTGCAATTTCCATCCCGACAGTTTTCAGAATAGTTTCCACATCTTTTCCTGCGGCCCTGTACGTCCTTTTGTCGGCAATGATCAGGGAGGATACGATTCCAGCAGAACTTTGCAGCATACTCTTTATGTCAGAAAATGCGCCTGAACCATACGTAAATTTTTCTGTGGGTACAACGTGTTGTTTCCCGCAGCTACATTCGAATGTTTTACCTAGGAGGAGATCATGTTCCATAGCACTCAAGCTCTCTTATTGTCTTTCATTACTACACCGTACCTAACCCCCCATGGTTAGGCAAAAATATTATTAACACAGACACATGACACCGTCGATCTATTTCATCATTTGAGCCAATTGTATCTCATTTTGAGTAGCAAGCAATAAAGAACAGCCCCACCAAGGCACAACTGCTGCTTTTAAAACTTTGCCGTTGCCTGACTTGTCTTCGATGAATATGATTGCAGGCCGGTTGATCACAGCCCATTGTAGCATTACAGTTATCCCCTGTGTTTTGGCGATTATATAACGGAATAAATAACATCAAAAAAGGTGCACATACAATATGAAAACGGCAATTCAATCAAAATGGAAAAGCAACCTGGCATTTGAGTCTATGGTAGGGGACCACGTGGTAATCACCGATGCTCCTGCTGAATTTGGCGGTGACAATTCAGGAGCGAGCCCGAAAAAGCTTATGCTTACAGCTCTTGCCGGCTGCACAGGTATCGATGTCGTGTCAATCCTGAAAAAAATGCGGGTACAGATCGATGACCTGGTGATCACCGTTGAAGCGGAAGCCACTGAGGAGATACCATCTGTTTATGAGGCAATACACATTATTTATGCCTTTAAAGGAAACAATCTTGATGAGAAAAAGCTCTCCAAAGTGATACAGCTTTCTCATCACACATATTGTGGAGTATCTAAGATGTATGAAAGTTTTTTGAACATCAGCTGGGAGATACAGATAGAGTCGTAAAACAATCTTCACGAAGAAATGGTGCCTGAGTCATATGTTTCCCGAATCGGCAGGGGAACATATGTGCCAACAAGGATTGACGGCGATGGATTGGAACGTGAGAACGCTTTACTCTACTGCCCCCCATTTTCGTCCCTCTCGCTCACCGTAGAAGCGATAATGGTCCCTCGGCCCCAAGACCCCCAATGCACCGTTCCTTCCCCAGATTGCCGATCTGGCAATATCCTGATATCGACTCCAGTAGGATTCGGCCAGTGTTCTCTCCAGTACCATGTCATCAGGTTGAATAACCTTCGCGTATATTCGACCCTCCCGATGTCCGTGATAACGATAGTGGTCAGCAGGACCTTTTATTCCCAATCTACTCTTCTCTCCCCAAAAATCATTATTGCGAACATCAGGATATCTCAGCCAATAGTCTATGGCCAAAAGTCGTTCATTTTGTAGATCTGTGGCAAGCTCATCGTACATAGAATCCAGGTACTTTCGCTGCATGTTAAGGTCATGATCCATGAAGGGAGATCTTGAAAAATTTACCCACCACAACATTACGCTTGAGAGACATACAGATATTGCAATTATCAGCCTGATCCATTTCATGGAGTAGCCTCATCAACTGGAAGGTCGATCGGACGATGATGAGCATAAGTGATCCGCGGCTCCAACTTGTTTTGTAACGTGCTGAGTATCAAAGGGTGAGAGTCTGCAAGATCGTTCTGCTCCTCAGGGTCTTCCAACAGATTAAACAGCTGGATTCTCTCGTTTCCATTTGACTCAATCCGCCACAGGAGTTTCCATTCGTCAGCAATCAGGGAATACTCATAATATTGAATAGTATATGCATCTTTTTTACTAAAACCTCCGCCTGAGGTCATACCATACCACTCACGAACAGGTGGCGAGTTGAAAAGATCCCGGCCCAGCAGACTTTTGGGAACAGGGATATCCAGTAATGAAAGAAGGGTAACGCCAACATCGAGGTGACTACTTCGCAGGAATCTTTGTGGATAGTGCTGCTTTTTCAATGTATCAGGCAGCCAGATAAAGAATGGAACCCGAACTATCTCTTCCCGTAAATGCCCTCCACCATTTGTAGAAGCGTGGCCGACACTACCTCGTTCTCCGTGCTCATCACCGTGATCAGCAGTAATGACTAAAATGCACCTGGAACTTAGCCCACTCTTATTGAAAAAGTCCCAAAACTTTGCAAACCAGTCATCAAATTCGCGTATATTGGCCTCCTGCAGCGCATGGATTGCCGGTATGTCCCCCGGTTGCAACTCTACGCTCCCTGTTGGAATAGTGGTCTCGGAGATGACTTTTTTCACTCGTGCCAGCGCCTTTTTGTCAACCAGCATTGAATCGATATCCACCTCATAACCACTCCCGGACTTATAGGGAAAATGAGTATGAACATAGTGCTCCCAGAGAAAAAAAGGCTCGCCATCTCTTCCTCGCTGCGTCAGCCAGAAGAGTGGCTCAATGCCAAGGTCACTGATATCCAGCCCCAAATTCCGGTAAAGATCCATTGTCATAAAATCCTGCAATCCTGCAACTCGGTATCCTCTCTCGCTCAATATCTTGAGCGGCAGTCTGAGGCCCTGTTGCACAGATTGGCCCCTGGTGTGGACTCCTGCCTGAAACGGTGACAATCCGCTCAATAACGAAATCATATTTGTGCCAGTCCAGCCACTGACTGCCCTGTGATGCACAGAACTATACCCCTCCTTTGAAACCTTAAGCAGATTGGGAGTCGTATCTTTTCGTACCATGTCCTGGCGCAGACTCTCGACGGTCAACAAAACAATACTTACCTGATTCATTTTACGATACTGTTCTACTCCCTCCTTTACGAACAGGGCAAAAACCAAAAAAGCAGCACTAATGAAAAATACACGAAGAAACATTGATTACCACCGGATAGACGAGATAGAGCGAAATGAGACAGTTTACAACCAGGCATCCATAACTCAGTTGCCCGCCAACCTTCTGATAAGAGATGGACCAGAGTACAATGGCGCCAGAAAGGGGAATAAGCGGCCAGTATGGAATTATCTCCTGGCGATACGCAGTGAGGGGAACGAGAAAAGCAAGTACGCTAAGACAGAGCCATAAAAGATATGCTGCCACAAGTACATTTTCGTTTCGATGCCCCCTCTTGTGACAGACAATTCCAGGACGAACAAAAAGTCCCGCTCCATACCACATTACCCCACCACCCACAGCGGTAACACTATTGACAACCATATCTCTCAGGCCATAGGTACGTAATGGGTGAAGCCCCTGAAGCAGTTCATCGTGTATGCCAAACAGTATCGTTACCAGGACAGAAAACAACAGCAACGATCGCCCCTGAATACGCCACGACATAACATATCGTACCAGACAGACGAGTATCATATACTCAAGAACATGAATTCTCTTTACAGGAAACTGACTGTCTGGAACAAGAAGAGCTAAGACACAGACTGCCCCCCCAATCCCAAAGATGACCCAATTAACCTCCGATTTGTCTGTTTTCACCCTGGATAAATATAACAGGACTGCCAAAAAAAAGAGAACGACAGCCGCAACAGGCAGTACTTTTATAACAACTCCAGGCAACAGTTTATTTACAACAGCCCAAAAACTATAAAGATTTACGAAAACTACTACCAGGAGTCCGCAAAGACAATAGAGACATATCTGGGAAAACAAACTCGCTTTCTGCATAGGATTTTGGTCGACCTGCACGCTTTGGAGAAATCAAACGAAACCTTTGAAAAAATCTCTCTGTTATACAACGGCAAAATAAGTGGAGTGACCCATAGTTGCTGCACCTTGGTGATTATTGAGGATTGAGACACGTATGCAGTCAACTTAGTGTAATAGAAATCGACGCCAAGGAAAAAGAGTATTTTATTTTTCGTTTCCTGTTGATGTATCATATCGTTTTTCCGTATTTTAATGCACCAAATTCCACCAGGGATCGTAAAAAGACTTTGATCATACCCATACTGATGTTATACAGTCATCATCTTGTGAATATTTACGGCCGACTTAGAACTCATTCTGACAATTTCTATCCTTCCATCCAGGTCGATACCTGGTGCTGTCCACTACCTCAGTTGCTACCATGAAATTACACTTCCGAAGGCTCTTACCCGGAGATAACACACGTCTTCTTGCCGTCGCTGGCTTTATCGGCCTCATGTCCGGTATCCTCAATATCGTATTCCGAACTACTGTTCATTTTGTTGAAGAGTTCTTTTTCAAGGGCGGAAAGGAGTTTTTGCAAATCAACCAAGGTGGTATGCACCTCCTCCTCCTGCCACTTATCCCCATGGCTGGCATGGTCCTCCTCATCCCACTGTCTCTGATTTTTCCCGGCGAGGTAAATGGTTACGGGTTCACGAAATTTCTGCGCAAAGTGAACCTGGAAGGTGGATATATACGTGCTCGAACCATTTTCTTAAAAATAGTTTCCACTGCTCTCACCATAGGCACAGGCAACTCTGCCGGGGTGGAAGGACCAATCGCTCAGATAGGCGGGGCAATGGGCTCACAAGTTGGTCAGTTTTTTCGTGTCTCTGGAAATAGGATGAAACTCTATATTGCTGCCGGTTGTGCCGGTGGGATTGCAGGAATGTTTAATGCGCCGATAGCGGGAGTGTTTTTTGCCGCTGAAATAGTGCTGCTCGGCACCTATGAAATATCCTCTTTTTCTGCCCTGATTACAGCTTCTGCAATATCGACCGTAGTCACCCGCTCCTATTTTGGAGAAGCAAACCTTTTTGTAATCCCTCAATACAATGTGGTTAACCACTTTATTGAGCTCCCCCTCTATGCTTTGCTGGCAGTGATCACCGGTTTTCTCGCAGTATTTCATACCAAAGTTTTTTACTATGTTCGTGATTTTTACATCACTTTATCGATCCCCAAACAACTTAAACCAATAACTGGTGCCCTCATCGTCGGTACAATTGGAATCCTATTTCCTCAGGTTATGGGAGATGGATATCATTTCATCGAGTCCGTACTTTACGGCAGTGAGATGAGCAAACTACTTATATGTCTTGTTTTTTTGAAAATCTTTGCAACAGCCATCACTCTTGGATCTGGCGGAGCCGGGGGAGTTTTTGCGCCAGCCCTCTTTATCGGCACGATGATTGGTGGAAGTTTCGGGGCACTTGTTAATAAAATTTTTCCCGATATAACTGCGGGATCCGGCGCGTATGCCTCTGTCGGAATAGGTGCCTTCCTGGCTGCATCCACTCACGCCCCACTGACTGCTATTTTTCTGCTATTCGAGATGACCGGGAACTACCAGATCATAGTTCCCGCCATGTTGGCATCCATCATCGGTACTGTTGTGGCCACCAGGCTCAATGAAGACTCAATTGATACAGTCGATTTCAGCAGAGAAGGTATTAACATTCACGAAGGTCGCGAGGTGGCTATAATGAAGTCACTGAAAGTCGGCTTGGCAATAACTGAAGATATCAATTTCATAAGTGAAAAAGCAAATATCAATCAGTTACTATTAACGTTCAGTGAAACAAAGAGCGGATTCTACTTTCCGGTCATCGGCACTACTGGGAAAATGACTGGAATAATCTCAATGACAGACGTAAAAAACATTATTCACAGAGATTCTCAAGAGCGGTCAGAACAAACAGTAGGTGCGATCTGCCAACGTGATATCATAATGCTGACCCCCGATGACACTCTCTATAGAGCAATGCAGCTTTTCGATATTAAAGGAATCGAAGAAATTCCGGTTGTTGAATCACTGGAAAGTCCATGGGTTCTTGGAATGCTTAAGCGGCGCAGCGTTATCTCAGCATATAACCGTGAGGTTCTCAAGAAGGGAATAAGTGAGAAAGTTGGGTCTATACGAGTATCAGACCAGCTGTAATTATAACTGTCTCACGGTATCTAAAGACATGTTTTCACCATTACGTAACTTTTGGGTTGCGGGTCCCAGAATAAGTATTACTAATCTTTCTAATCAGTCGCATTGAACATTTATCAATTTTGGAGGATTTTTAATGAATAGAAAATGGGTGTATCGTTTCACTGAGCTTGATGCAATTGAAGAATATGTCGGCGGTTCCTGGGATGGCGTCCGCGGCCTGTTGGGTGGCAAAGGCGCCAATCTTGCGGAGATGGTCCGCATTGGAGTCCCTGTGCCGGACGGCTTTATTATAACAACAGAAGCCTGCAACGAATATCTCTCGCTGGGGGAGCAATTACCTGAGGGACTGTGGGAGCAGCTCTTGCATTCACTTGGTGAAATTGAAAAAGAGACCGGCAAGACTTTTGGCGATCCGAAGAACCCTCTTTTGCTTTCCTGTCGTTCAGGCGCCAAGTTCTCCATGCCCGGAATGATGGATACGGTTCTTAATATTGGCATGAACGACGAAACCGTTGCCGGACTTATTGAGAGTACAGGTGACCCCCGCGTAGCTTACGACCTGTATCGTCGTTTGATTCAGATGTTTGGAAGCGTGGTCATGCATATCCCCGACGACAAATTTGAAGAAGTCATTACCAGGACCCGGGTGGAAGCTGGCGTCAAGTCTGACACTGAGCTTACTGCTGATCACTGGAAAGCGGTTACGGAGGAGT
Source organism: Desulfocapsaceae bacterium (assembly GCA_033852035.1). Lineage (GTDB taxonomy): Bacteria > Desulfobacterota > Desulfobulbia > Desulfobulbales > Desulfocapsaceae > Desulforhopalus_A. Next base: position 17,333 of record JAWSVG010000002.1, read on the forward strand.
TTAAGAATGTGTTTCGTTTCCATACTCATCACCACTTTCCCACAGAACCATATGCCCAGCTACAGATGGCTACCGAAGCCGTTTTTATGAGCTGGAACGGAAAACGGGCAATTGATTATCGTAACGCTGCAGGCATTGCCCATGATCTTGGTACTGCTGTTACTATTGTAACAATGATTTACGGCAACCTTGGCGATGACAGCGGTACCGGCGTTGCGCTGACAAGAAGCGGTACGACCGGGGAAAGACGTATCGAAGGTGATTATCTCACCAATGCCCAGGGAGAGGATGTTGTTGCGGGAATCCGGATGACCAAGGATCTGTCAGAGCTGAAAAAAGAGATGCCTGAGGTCCACGCCGAGTTTGAAAAGGTGGCGATGCTCCTGGAGAACCACTACCGGGAGATGCAGGATGTAGAGTTCACCATCGAAAAAGGAAAACTGTGGATGCTGCAGACCCGTGATGGAAAGAGAACATCACAGGCGGCAGTACGAATTGCTGTAGATATGGCGGAGGAAGGACTCATTACAAGAGAAGAAGCGCTGATGAGAGTGACCCCAGAACTCATCGACTTTTTCTTCCATCCACAGTTTGACAGCGAAGCAATAAAAGACGCAGTTTCCCAGAGCAGGCTTCTCGCCAAAGGTTTAAATGTTTCTCCAGGTGCAGCAGTTGGAGTCGTCGCTCTCGACGCAGATATAGCAGAAATCTGGGGCAAGGAAGACGGCCGGGAGGTCATCATGGTTCGCCCTGAGACAAGGCCAGATGATGTGCACGGAATGCTCGCATCACTGGGCATCGTAACCAGCCGTGGGGGAAGAACGAGCCATGCAGCGCTGGTCGCCCGTCAGTTTGGAAAGCCTGCAGTCGTCGGGGTCGACGATATGGATATCGACCTGACCAGAAGACAGATCACCGTGGGAGACCAGGTGATCAAAGAGGGGGAATTCATCTCTGTTGATGGTACCACCGGAGAAGTATTTCTCGGTGAAATTGAGACGAAGCAACCGGATATTAAGGATCCCTGGCTCCTCAAACTTCTCAGTTGGGCTGATGAATTCCGTACCCTCGGGGTCTGGGCAAATTCAGACTATCCAGTGGACGCTTCAAGGGCCAGAGATTACGGCGCCGAGGGAATCGGACTGTGCAGAACAGAACATATGTTTATGGAGTCGGAGAGACTTCCGTTTGTTCAGAAGATGATTCTTGCCGAAATGGAAGTGCAGCGCAGTGAAGCAATTAAATCACTGTTGCCGTACCAGCGTGAGGACTTCACTGGGCTGTTCAGGGTAATGGCTGGTTTGCCTGTAGTGATACGGCTTATCGATCCTCCTCTACATGAATTTTTACCGGACCACTTGTCCCTGGTAAGAGAGTTGTCTGACTTGAAAATTCAGCTCCAGCATGCCCCAAATCTTGAAGCAATAGATGACCTGCTCAGGCAAATGCGCAGCAAGGAGAAAATTCTCAGCAGAGTTGAAGTGCTTCGGGAAGATAATCCAATGCTGGGGCTTCGTGGAGTGCGACTGGGAATTCACTTTCCAGAACTGCCCAGGATGCAGGTGAGAGCCATTATTGAAGCAGCCTGCCTTGTTACCAAAGAAGGTATTGAGGTAAAACCTGAGATAATGATTCCGCTTACCAGTCATGTGAATGAACTGAAGTTTCAACGTGCGCTTCTTGAAGAAGAGGCAAACATAGTCATGAAGGAGCAGGGCCTCCAGATCAACTATAAGTTTGGTACCATGATCGAGATCCCGCGGGCAGCGCTCACTGCAGACAAGCTTGCAGAGTACGCTGAATTTTTCTCGTTTGGTACCAATGATCTGACCCAGACTACCTACGGTATTTCAAGAGACGATGCAGAGTCCGGCTTTTTGATTGAATATATGGTTCACGACATCCTTCCGGATAATCCATTTGAAACTATCGACCCCGATGGCGTGGGTGAACTAATGCGCATTGCCGTGGAAAAGGGGAGAAAAACCAATCCGGATATCAAACTGGGAATTTGCGGAGAACACGGTGGAGAGGCAAAATCTATTGCCCTTTGCCATAAACTTGGGCTTGACTATGTATCATGCTCTCCATTCAGGGTTCCGCTAGCGAGACTGGCTGCAGCACGGGCTGCCCTTTCTGAGATGAACTAACACCGGTAAACGGTAAGTAAGTGCCTTGTGAGTGCTTATAACCGTATAATATAAAACCCAATCCGTATTTTCTTGTTTTTTGTTACAGCTTTTACGGAGTAAGGTACTAAACAACAACCTAAACGTTATTCTTGAATAGGGGTGAAATTGCTGTGTTTTCACTCCTATGATTTCCTTAGGTGCTCCATTATATCAAGGTTTTATAAAAATATCACAGGATCGGTAGACATAATCATGTTCAATAACCACAACACATTCATGGCTGTCGGAGGTGGGTTAATTATAGTTTCCATACTTACCATGAGCTATAGCCTATGGGTAAGTGTCCCAATATTTATGGTGGGCGCCTACTTCGCTTTTATCAGAGCACCCCAGACACACCTCAAAAGCACACCAGGTGGAGAAGGAAACGATGTGAAACCACCAAAAACTTCACGTAATTCGCGTTGCCCATGTGGTAGTGGAAAAAAATATAAGAATTGCTGCAAAAGCAAGTAAATAATTGCACCTACCACAAACGCTGGTTTTGTTTCGTGGTGACCGTTTGTTGAGTTCTCACCAGTGAAAATAGTTGTTTGCAGAATGTTAACAAAAACGCAATTTCGTTTTAAATGGACCTGCTCTGAAAAATAAGCGAAGAACTCCGAGAACGTCTCAGTGCTCCAGGGTGAAAGTGTCGACTACCGCAGAGTTGGAATAGATACCTACGATTTCTTTCTTAACGAAAAATTGCACTAATTCCCATGGCTTGTTTCCTGGCAAATGATTGCATCATTTCAGGATTCATCGCTACCAGCATCCGATAAAAAATCCCAAACAGATGAATGATAAAAAAAATAGAGAATCTCGACTTCAGGATAGTATTGATCCTCTTTTCGATACTTCGGAATCCATACGATGTGATACTTGCATTCCTACTTCGTGTGGCTTAAACTTTGACCGTCGTACATGGGCAGTCTCCTTTTCTTGAATTTCAAGCGGTTCTGAACTGTGAGACTTCAATTATACTCCCGTAATTGTGGAAGAATAAGCCATTTTACTACTTTATGGAAACAGTAAATCAGCCAGACGATAGTCAGGATCTCTTTAGTAACGATGGGCTGGCCTATTTTCAACGACATGGCTCAACGGCGCTTCTTTCCAGAAGAAATACCAACATTGGTACTCTCTTTGGTTCAGAAAGAGCACCATTTTACCTGAATATCCTTTATCGCATGCTGCTCTTTAAGCGCGACTATGAGCTAGAGCCGCTCTACGATGACATTTACTATGGTGTGCTTTCAGCTCAATCAACGCTCGACCAAAATTACAACCAAGATCAGTTCCGCACTGACCTAAACCAGTTGTCTCGCTGGGCGCTTGTTGAGTTTCGTATTGAGAAACAACGACTTAGGGGCTATCGTGACAACAGGAAACGTAAATTTCGATATAGACTAAAAAGTGAGGCCACCTATTTTCTGGAGTGGCTTGAAGAACGTTGCCTTGACGATATGCAGAGCCGGGGCAATGATACCCGCGATCTCCTTGGAGAAACACGAGGCAGTCTTGGTGAGCTGCTAAGGCTTCTCCATTCGTTCAAAATTGATGGAAAGGAGCAGGAAGATACTGCACGCCGCATGTTATTTCAGCTCTTTAAGCTTGGAGATCTCTGCCAGGAAATCAGCGCAAGCCTTGCCGGCTTTAATGGTCGTTTACTGTTCTTTCTCTTGCAGCATTACCAGATAGGTGAAGTGCGGAAACTAATTGTGGAGATTGAATCGTATGTTGAGGCCTTCCTAAAACAGACCTACAGCCTGCGAATAGAAATATTACCATTACTCAAGAGGCTGCAGCAGGAACAGAACGTCAATAAAACACGTGCATGCCATCAGATAATGGAGGCTGAGCGTCTTCGCACGCCAAACCTGCTTCAGTCCAGAAGAAATATCAATATTTCCAGCATCCCCATGAACCTGCATTTGTTTTTTGAAGAGCAGGGTGGGCTGGATCGGCTACTGCAGCGGATAAACAACTCCTCAATGCATGTTTGGCAGAAATTGCGAAGCCATCTGCGGGAGTTGGAGAGAAAGAACAACCGGCTTCAGGATATCCGTTGTCGCATAGAAGAACTTGCCACACTTCCGGAAGACGACTGTGCTCCGGCATTTATGAACAATCTTCTTTCCCAGCCGCAAAACAGATTCGATCCTAACTACTGGGACAATATCGAAAAGGCGGAGCCTCCGGAACCACGGAGGCGTATGGCGAAAACGGCCGCTTTTCCAAAACAATTCCTAAGCAGAAAGAAAACCACAGGAAAAGTAGTGGAGTCGATGGATGAAGCACGGCTCAAAATATTGAAAGAGTGGATTCAGCACAAAATTCTTATAAACGATAGAAACCCTGGGCTTCTATCGACTGCGGAGTTTGACTGCTTTGAAGATTTTATGCGGATAATCGAGCTTTCCCGTGCCGGACTGCTCGGAGGTGGCAAGCGGCTGGCGCGCCTGGATTATGCCCTCACGCCGGTAGAACAACGTATACTGCTGTCTATTGATGAACAAAACCTGCGCTGCCCCGAAATGGTGGTTACCCCTCAACCGACTGCATCAGGAAAACCATGGAAATAGCCCTTACCACCCTTTTGAAACGCCATGGGGACAAAGTGCAAAAAGTCCTCAATATCATGATTGAAAGCCCCTATTTTTACGCCCAGGACGATCACGACAGTTTTCTTTTTCTCAGGCGGCATCGTACTGAGTTTGTAGAGTTTTTCAACCATTTTTACGGCTGGTCATTGCTTATCGACTCCAAATGCGCACGGGTATATAAGACGGAATGGCATAATAAGGCTATCACACCTGCTAACCGATCACTGTTTAACTTTTCAAAACGAGATGAATGCCTGGCGTTTATGATACTGCTGGAATTTTTCGAACAACAGCTTGAAGAAAACAGCATGACGGTTGAGGATAAACAGAACCTGCGCTTTCATTTTGGCGACCTGCTTGATTATAGCCAAAAACGTTTTACTGAGATCTTCCCCGATAAGCACGACGAATATTCTCAGGACAAGGTGCGCGACAAAATCTGGAAACCGGTTATGCCCGAGCTTGAAAAACACCGTTTCTTAACAAAGATCAAACCACCCGAGGATCTGCAGGCCGCGACGGCAGAGCTGATATATGAGGCGATGCCTGCCCTGTACCACTACAATGGTGCAGCTTTATCCCGCACCATCCCCGAACTTACCCAGACGATTGGAGCGAGTGAGGTGAATAATGTCTGATACCGCCTATCCAATAAAAAGAATCAGGCTGATCAATTTTCATAATTTTGTTGATGAAACCATCGAAATTGAGGATCGTGGGCACCTTTTTTTGCTTGGCGATAATGGTTGCGGCAAAACCACAATCCTTGATGCAGTTCATTACGTGCTCACCGCCGGAAAAGGAATGGAGTGGAACTCCGCAGCAAGACTCTCCGGCACAAAGCGCGATGGCCGCCGTGTTCAAGGCATTGTGCTGAGATATAATCTTGATACCGGCATCATGAACGCCGGAGGTGCCATTACCTATGTTGCACTCGAAATCGTGGGGCGGCATGGCAAGCTGCTCTCTGTCGGCATGGGGCTCTCTGCAACAGCGCTTGATGAAAAGATTAAATTCTGGGGATTTATCAAGGAGTGCACGCTTGAAGACCTGCCGTTTACCACCGAAGAAGATGGACAAATACGGCCATCCTCTCGCCAGGAATTTAAAGAACGATTAGACACCGGCCACGGTTTCTATACAAATAAAACAGCATACAGAAAAGATCTCGGCGACAGGTTGTTCGGCGGTGAAGAAAGTTACCAGGATATCTGCCGTTTCTTGTCCATGAGCAAATCCTATAAAGAGATTTCAGCCGGTGCGGCAGACTACCATCAGCTATTCAAATCGTTGCTGCCGGAACCTCGAACTTCTCTTTTTGAGCAGATCATTGAGTCACTTCGTAGCCTTGATGAGTCGCAAACTCTGCTCGATGACCTGGAGCGCAAGCTGGGCTGGCTCTCGGAACTCAACACTAAACTGATAGACATTGCAGAGTCGCGCCAGGGAATATTGCGATATAATTGGCTGCTTTGTCACTTCACTTTACAAAGCAAAGAGGAAGAAGAACTGCAATGCCGCAACACGCTACAGGAAAAACACGAGAAGATAGGAAATGGGAGGGCAACTCTGGCGAAACTTGAGCAAAAAAGCAGAGAACTTGAGGAACGGCTGCAAAACCTGCAAGCCAAAGACAGCTCGGGGCTTGTTCGACAGGAAAAAAATTGCCAGGAAGAAACAGCACGAAAAAAAATCCAATTACAACAGGAGCAGGAAAAGAAGAGCACAATACGGGTTACACTCAGAAAAAATGAAAAAGAGCAGGACAAAGTACGTGATACTCTTAAGAAATTGCTGAACAAATTTCTCCCCGAACTTGCCCGCCAGGCCACCTCGCTACCCTTTCCCATTACAGAGTTTCAGGCAAAAATAGACACCCTCAGTAGATTGGAGAGCTTTTCACCTGCAGAACCAGCTTCCCAGCACATTATCGACCATTGTGATCATCATATCCAAGCTGGAGTTCAAGAAAGTACTCTACTTCATCAGCAGTTAGAGCAATACGATGCAGAGCTTACCCTTAAACAGGAGAAAGTGGCGCAGCTTGAAAAAAGAAGTGAATTAGTGCCACAGCTGGAAGGTTATGAACAGTTCGAGAGAGATTTGAGAAATGCAATGCTCACTCCCCGGCCACTCTTCCACGGGCTGGAATGGGCTCCATCAGTAAAACAGCAAGAACGGTGCTATATCGAGGAATGTATAGGGGAAGAGATATTGGGCACCCTACTCCTTCGCCAGGCTGAATACGAAAAAGCAAGAGAGCTTTGCACCAACTATTCCGGGTTACGAATCTATTCCGACAGGCAGGAAAACACAGAGATAGCAGACTGGATGCGCCAGGTATTTGATATCAAAGAGTCAGACCCTACTTGTTTGCTGGCACTTGCTATGGAAATGGAAAGCAGCGGGTGGCAACCTGAAGTACATCTGGTTGCAGTAAAACCACTCCTCGCCTTTCGTGGGCATGAACGGGGTCTCCGCAATGCATCAGCTCGCCTGATCGGCAGCGACAGCCGAAAGCAAGCCCTGGCAGCCGAGATACGTGATCTGCAGAAAGAGCTGAAGCAACTTGGCCAGAAAAAGAATGTGATCTCTAAAAGACATAAGGCTGTGGAACATAGTCTTGCGACTGTAAAGAGTTTTAAAAAGTATATCCTCAACAAAACTGCTGAAATAAGAAGTTGTATCCACACCTGGCAGGAAGCTGTGCATACCCTGGCCTCCAGCCAACTACGGTATGACACCCATTATGATGCAGAGCTCAAACTGAAAACTGAGGTGGGCACGCTTGAAGTACGCCTTCGCGAGATGGGTGAGCTTATTGCCAAAGAGGGCCTCAAGAATCTTGAGAAACGAATAAAACGACTTAAAAAACAGCATTCCGCCACTCTTGAGGAAAGTGATAACCTTAAAGATGACATTGGTGGTGATCGACGTGAGATATCCCAACTTGAACAAACTATAGCATCTATCCGCAAAGAGCGTCTTTCACTGACCAAACAAAAAGAGGCTTCAGAGCAAAAACTGCGGGAAACCCTGGCGCCCGGGACTGATCCGGCCCACTACATTCTGAGGACGAGAAAGGGACAACAGTTCAGAAGCTGGCAATCAATCCAGAAAGAGATTGAAAACTGCCGGATCGCTCTTGGAACGGGTGTTAATAACCTCAGGGCACAGTTGAATGATCCGGAGTTCGGCGGCGCTTTCCGCTTCACCTATGATGAAGAAAAGAACCAGCTCTACGACTATCGCCAACAAGCCATACAAGCAATTGTGGATCAACAGACCACGGCTCTGCACGAGCAGCAGGAGGTTATTAATGATCGAACACGTGAGTTATTTAAAAAGATTATCATGACCGACCTTATGCAGTACTTGCGGGGTCATGTCGGCGAAATGGAGAAGATGGTAAGCAGGATTAACACCCGGCTCCGTAACCGCTCGTTCGGCGGCCAGCAATACAGTTTCAAAATTCGCCCCCTCGATGAATTTAAGCGGTTAATAAACATCATTAAGAAAATCAGCCCATTCAATCCCGCAGGCGAACAAGAACTGGAAGCCTTCTTTGAAGACCATCGCGACGCAATTATTGGTACCGAGACAGGAACAATCCCTGAAGAGTTGGACTACCGCAACTGGTATCGATATGAAATGGTTGTTTCGACCCTTGGAGAAGAAGGCAAAGTCATAAATCGTCGCAACAAGAGCCTCGGTTCCGGGGGTGAACAGGCCGTTCCCAATTACCTGCTCATTTTGACCATTGCCCATTTTATGTACAGAGGCAAGAAAACGCGTGTACACACCTTGCTTTTTGATGAAGCATTTTACGGCATTGATGCAGGGAGAAGAGACCAGATTCTCGGCTTTGCCACGGACCTTAACCTGCAGCTTTTCATCGCCTCCCCCGACCAGGATGGCGTTCGCCAGGAAGTTCGCAACTCAACAACACTTCTGGTAAAAAAAGACACCAATTATGATGTGCACCTTTTCCCCTTCCATTGGAAAAATCCTGTGAACAGGCAAATGAGTATCCTCGAGCCCACACCCAAGGAGACAAAAATAGCCTTTGAGGACGAGCTGTGAAGCAACTCCAGTCCGAGTTTTTAAAGAATGTCTTGAGCAAAATCGCCCGCCGTTACCAGCAGCGAGGCAAAATAAGCGGGGTGATGAAGGTCGGCACCTCGCTCGATCATAAAAAGCTGCAAATACTTCATAATTTTTTCGGTATAACCCCCATTCGCATAAACAATAAAGATGAAGTTCGTCTGCATTTTGATCTCGCCCTTGAAAACACGCCGGAATCAGAGTGGATTGAAAAAATAAATCCGCATCTTGGGTATACATTACAAGCTGTGGTTAAAGAGGATCACTCAGAAGCCATTACCACGTTAATCACCCGCCTCAAACTGGCATTTCCTGATCTTAAAGCAATTACAGAAGGACTCTCTGCGTCTCAAGATGATCTTAGACGCATGTTCAAAAATGAGACCAAGCAATGTGTAACCGAATTCTGTTTCCAGGCAGCAGAGCTAGCACACTTTCTGCTACAAAACAAAACCCCTATCACCATTTCAGAGTTAGGTGCTCGCTTTTTCAATAATAGTAAGCTGCTCCGCCAGGGCGAAGCTCGACATATGATCCTTCGCTGGCTCAACTTGTACTGCCCGGGGCTTGATAAAGTAGCTAATGAGGATCAAATATGGGCTACCTATCATGTGTACCACGATCGACTCACAGTAAATGGTGTGATTTACGGCCCCATTGTGTACACCAAAAATGGCAAGGAGTTTGACTGGATACTCAAGCTGTACGAACAGGGTGAAGCAGCTACGATAAGTTGGGGAAATCTTCAAGGTATTGAGAAAATACAATGGAGCGGACGCGATGATAATCCCCCCGATCTCATCTGCTGTGAAAACGAAGCACCATTCAGCCAGCTTATGCGACAAAAGGATGACGATTGCATTCTTTTTACCAGTGGTTTTCCTGGAAGTGGTGTATGCAAAATATATGAGTTACTGGCCCCCAAAGCGGCTTCCTGTTGCCACTGGGGCGATACGGATCCTAACGGCCTGCACATCGCCTCTATATTACACTCGATTTACCCGTTACGTCTCTTTCGTTGTGATATCGAAACGCTCAAGCAACACGCGCAACATTTGCTCCCCTTATCTCAAAAGCAAGAGCAAAGAGCCGAGACCCTCCTGCAAAACAACCGACGATTCCCTTTTCGAGATGAACTACTCTATACACTCGAAAACGGATGGTTAGAACAGGAAAACTGGCGAGAGGAGGTCAAAAACCGGGTAGAGTAAATTTGAGTGTCACCTCTCCGGTTTCTTTATCAAGGGTCACCATCTTTTTGCCGCCTCCGTCAACACCCAGCTTCTTTCCTGTCGCCATCTCCAGTAAGCCACTGATAAAACCCATCCCCTGATTCAAAACCTCTTCCATCTTTTCAGCGGGCTCGCCCTCGGGTTCATCCACCTCTTCTGACAAGAGCTGTTCCACAAGCGGCTCAACGTGCTCTTCAGCTACAAAATCGACCTCGTTTTTCAACACCTCCGGATTAAGAAAATGTGGCGTATCCTCTGCAAGTTCCTCTTGAGGCACTGGCTCAGCCTGCACCATTTCGACAGGTTCTCCCATCATTTCACGCAGCTGATTGACCATTTCCTGGCGTTTTTCCCGGGAGAGCATCACCTCGTCCTTTCCGCCGTCAAAAACACCTTCAAAGAGATCTCCCTTTAATTTGATCCCGGCCATGATCCTTTCTTCAATGCTATATTTTGCTATCAAATTGATAACATTGATACATTTACTTTTCTGACCAATTCGATTGACCCTGCCGATTCGCTGGTTAACCTTTGCCGGATTCCAGGGCAGCTCAAAGTTCACCACACAATCTGCGGCCTGAAGATTCAGTCCGGTTCCCCCGGCATCGGTGGACAAAAACACTTTACAGTCAGGATTAGTATCAAATTCATCGATTAGGGCCTGGCGTTTGACAACCGGAACCTTGCCGGACAACTCAACAAAGGGAATTTTCTCCCTGGAAAGATGTTTGCCGATAAGCATGGTCATGGTTGTCCATTCGCTGAAAATCACCACCTTTCGCCCATTTTGGATGATGAGTTCCTCCAGGATATTGGCCAGTTCATCAAGCTTAGGTGAGATATTTGTTTCCCGATCTATCAGATAGGTCGAATCACAGGTCTGCCGCATCTTAAGAAGCAGGGTCATGATACGCCGCAAATCCATTGGGGTGAGAAATTTTTTATTCAACAGTGGCAGAAGTGATTGAGAATATCCCGCGTGAATTTCCGCCTGTTCCTGATGTAGATCTATATAATAATCGTTGACGATCAATTCGGGCAGTTCATCCAGCACCTCTTCTTTTCGACGACGGATAACAAGAGGTTTGAGTTTTTCATGTAAGGAATTCAGGTTGACATAGCCGAGAATGTTTCCTTTTTTGCTACGCCCAAGCAGAAAATGGTCGGCCGCGAATTGCCAGAGAGGGCTGAGCAGTTCCGGGTCGAGAAACTGTACCAGGGAATAGACATCCTCCAGCTTATTCTCTAAAGGCGTACCCGTCAGTATAATTGCATGTTGTCGTGGCAGACTTTTTACTGCCTCGGCGGTTTTGGTTTCGAAATTTTTAATCCGCTGCGCCTCATCCAGGATGATTACATCGGGTTTCAGCCGGGCAATTATTGTCACATCCCGGAGGACCGCTTCATAATTGGTGATCTTAAAGAGACTGGTATCCGTGCTATACTGTTCCTTGCGCTTTTTGGCATTACCGGCGATTATGCAAGCCTTTTCATCGCTAAAACGCTCAATTTCCCGCTGCCACTGCTGCTTTAACGAACTGAGCGTAACAACCAGTACCGTACGAAAACCGAAAATCTCTTTTTTCAAGATACTCAGCCCTATGGCCTGCAGGGTTTTACCAAGGCCCATCTCATCACCGATCAGCACGGCTTTTTTATAGAGCCCGAACGTAATTCCCTCTTCCTGGTAACCATAGGGAACCACATTCAGGTACCGGGAGATATCCGTCAAAGGTTTGGCAGCGACCTGGGACAACTCGTGGTCTGTGGCAGCATCTGTCAGCTTGCCCATGACAGGTTCCTGGACACGAACCTGCTTATATTGCTCCAGCTTTTGCAGATACGGAATAAATTCAGCAACATTCTCCTCGCGAAAGAGATGTTGCTCGTCAAAAATTTCTGAGAGCAGGTCCGTCAGTTCCTGACCATTGTCTTCACGACTGCGCTCATGAAAAAGGTGTGGTTTTCCGGCAGCACTGTCCCAAAAAATATCGATATAGGGGAAAACCTCCTGAGCCAGACGTTTAGTAAAAACCTTTTGCTCCTGAAGAAAAGAGCTGAGAAAGATCAAATGCTTGCAGGTACCAAGTTTATTGGAATAGAAATCAGGACAGGAACAGTGACCAACACCCGCCGCAGGATTATGCAGAGTCACCTGATATTGCCGCCCCTTCACCGTCGTTACCAGGTGATCGCCTTTCAACATATCCCCCTGAGTCACCTTAAACTCTTCCTTTTTTGCCCGTTTGTGGCGATCGTCAAAGGCATGCTGCTTGATCTCCTCGTAGGACAGATATTCCATCTGGGGGACGTCAGCTGCGCTGGGTCGTTCATCCATATCACCCTGTTGGTCAAATAACTCGAGCAGTATCGCCACAATGTGTTTGCAACCGGGGCCGGGATAGGGACAATCACACAGACAGCTGACGGCGCCGTTCAAGACAACTTCAGTTCGGTAATTACCATAATTCCCGTCCACTTCATATACATACCGCCCTTCTCCACTTTGCTCGTGGAGCCGGCTAAACGCCCCGTTTTTCTGTAAAAACTCACCACGTTTAAAAATTACAGGTGAATCGGCGATTTGATGGATAGTATCGATTTGCAGGGCAACCATGAGCAGTCCTTTGTGAATGAATTGAAATATTCTTTGACAGAGTAGGTGTATAGGTCAAGGCCAAAACTTGACCATATCGAAAGTCATTTTTCAAGCCGCTTAAAAAATATACAAAAAAACACCGGGGGTGTCACTATATGATACCCTTGGTATGCTATAGTGTGCAGAACACCTTCACTCTGACAGACAAAAAAACTCCCGGCATGTCAACCTATTCAGAGAAATATGAACACACCACAACCTGCCCTGCGGCCATATCTTGAAAGCATCGAAGAGCAGTGCCAACTGCTCGAGCGGGACAAGCTCATCCAACTGATCCTGGCCCTGGCAAAACAGGCCGCGCCCTCCAGACGAAATGATTTCCTGGTAAATTTCCACTCGATCTTATCGGCAGAGAACACACAAGCAACAACAGCTTCCGAAACCGATTTGGCTGAATTACAGACGGAGATCAAAGAACTCCACGAGATAATACGAGACCGGCTTGTCTCGATAGAAGACGGATCCTACTGGGACGACCCCGACGATGAGGATTGGGAAGATTCCTACAACTATCAGGATGACGGCCCGGAGCCGATAAACAATGAGCAAACTGCGGCTCTCACCGATTTTTTTGGCGAAGCAGATCACCACTTTATGCATGGTGAGAAGAGGGCGGCGAAAATGATCTACAATGGACTTTTTGCCATTATTGAGGAAATTAAGAAATATGGCCTTTCAGCGGATTTGGAAATCGACTTGCGTGAGACCCGGGCACGCATGGCCAGGTGCGTGTATGTCCTTAGTTCCAAAGAAGAACGGGTTGATGCCATGCTGGAGATGATGCATGCAAGCCAGTTGGAAAACAACGTAAATGAATTCTACCTGCACAACTTCCCCCTTCTCCAGGATATTTGGAATGCCGAGACCGATGACCTTGCCGATTTTGATTCCTTTCTGCCCTCCTGGCAAAGCGCTCTTTCCCAACATACCTTCAGACGGAACCGCATAGCAGACCTTCTTCTTGAAGCGGTCTTCCTGCAAAGCGGTAGCGAGGCTGTCGGTGAACTGGCCCGAGAATGGCAGAACAAACAACCCCGCGGTTATCTCTACTGGCTCCAGCAACTGGAAAGAGAGAAAAATTGGTCTGTGCTCCGTGATGCCAGCCTTGAAACCCTCCGAGCCTTACCACCTGATTGGCATCGTGTCAAAGCAACAGATTTTCTGATTACGGCAGCCAACCATCTTGGAGATGACACGACAACCCTCACCGGCTATCGCGAAAGGTTCAGATCAAAGCCCACTGACAGTACTCTACTCGATCTCCTGACGGAGGCCAACCGACAGCAGGTCCGTGCACAGGAATTGGAAGAAGTCTGTATCTTCTGTGCTAAAATTAAGCCCGAATCCGACGAGCCGCTCCTGTTGATTAAAGCTCTGCTTATGGCAGGTGAATTTGAGCAAGCCTTTACCCTCAGTAAGCAGGAAAAGAGTTACGACTGGTCACACAGTGCTACCGGTTTACTTTTTGCCAGTAGTCTGTATCTGCTCTGTGGCGGTAATGCGACCTGCTCACTTATCCACCGACAACTGGAAGAATATGGTGGTTGTGATACAGTCTTTTTTGACAGTTACAGCAGTCAGCCGATCATAGAAAGTAGATCCGGATATGAAGAAATCAAGCATGGACTGGACCTCGTTGATACTAACTCAAAGAGTCTTGACCTGGACTCTTACCGGAAATGGGCAGGGACGATTGGCGAACAACGGGTGAACCATATCGTCTCCAACACCCACCGAGGTGCCTACGACAGGGCGGCAACAGTGCTTGGCTCTCTGGCCGAAACTATGGCGGCAAATGGAGAGAAAAAGAAAGCACAGTCCCTGCTGCATGAATATTGCGAGGTGCTATACTGCCACCACACTGCTTTCCGACGGGAGGTGCGGGGGGCTGTTGGTTCGTCTGAGGTTTTGGTTGGTTTGGGTGGGGGGTTGTGAAACGGGGATACTCCGAAATATTAGATTATCGACTATAAATTTACAAGCCTGCTATAAGTAATGTCAGGGACAGTTTTCTGCATATTTTATTGATTTTTAGGTCATGTTGTAGTGGCAAAATGTTGACTTGGAAGGGAGAGGGTTTTGTTACGTATTTTCAGTTAGAACTGAACCGCTACGCGGAAAAAAGCACCCCTGTGCATAAACAATCTATTCAGCTGATACCTCAGATAATATTTCCTTTTACCCAAGCGCACTCATTACACTTGTGCGCTTAGGGCTTCGTCCCCGCGCACGTTTTTCTTGATTTGTCTCCCCCATAAATTTCATTTTCAATAATATCCCCTTTTGGGTCGATAAGAATTTGTAGCATCATTCTTATTCACCTAATCAAGGAGGTATGCCATGAGCACCACGATCAGAGCCAAATTCATTGAACATATGGAGTTTTTAGGTTTAGCAAAGCAGACGCAGAGAAGCTATATAAACGGAGTCAAAGGATTGGCCAAATACCACAACCAATCCCCTGAGAAATTAACCGATGAACAAGTGCGGGCTTATTTCCGTCATCTTCTTTTGGAACGTAAATTGGCACGAAGATCATGCGGATCATACTTGTGCGGTATCACGTATTTTTACAGACATCTCTGTAATCGTGAAAGCGATGACCGTTTTGGATTACCACCGCAGCCTCGAAGTAGAAAACTGCCACATGTGCTCAGCATGGAAGAGGTAAGTCGATTGTTATCCTGTATCGAAAATCTTAAACATAGGGTTTTACTCAAAACAATTTCAGACCTCCTGACCTCCAAA
>JAWSVG010000016.1:0-819 GCA_033852035.1 Desulfocapsaceae bacterium
TTGTGCAAAAGTTCAAATAGACAAGTGCGTCACAGATATACCCCGACTCTTCCCGAACTGTTCCTATTTTCATATCACCTTTACGGTTCCGACACAATTCAGGACATTGCTTTTTGAAAAACGGTCGTTACTTAACACTGTTTTTTCTGCAAGCACGGGCNNACGTGGATTCCTCCCGGCAGTCACAGCAGTCCTCCATACTTTTGGCAGCGATTTGAAACGTCACGTCCACATTCACTGTATTGTCACTGCAGGTGGATTAAAACTTACAGGAAAAGCAGAACGATTCATCAGGTTTGCCGAACGAAAGAAGAAAAACCCAAAAGCCAAAAAGAAAAAGGTCCCAGTTGCAGAAGACAATCCACGTTGGGTTGAATATCATTTTTCCCTTACAAAATGCTTCAAAAATGTTACCAGACACTCCTGCTCGAACATCTGAAAAAAGCAATTGAAAACAATATCAAATCCTCTGAACCAGATCAGGATTTACTCGTCTTTTCAAATCCAGCAGTTGTGAAATCATTCTTTGATGATCTCAAAAATGAATATCAAAACGGTTTCTTTGTTCACATCACTGAAGAACGACAGGACCTCCAGTTAACTGCTGGCTATATTGGCAGATATGCAAGGCGTCCTCCGTTATCAGAACTCCGAATTAAAGATTACACAAGCGAAGACGTTACCTTTGAGTTCAAGGATTACAGGCATAATAGGAGTAAGGTCCTCTACACTTTGAAAACCATCGAGTTCATCCGGAAGCTGATCCGCCACATTCCACCACATTATTTCAATGTTAGTCGACACTATGGCCTATTGGCA
>JAWSVG010000016.1:981-19777 GCA_033852035.1 Desulfocapsaceae bacterium
AAGAACGCTTGGAATGTTTTTTGTCCTATATAATTCTGCCTCTGAGCACCCCTAACCGTTACTCAGTGATTTTAGAGAAACTTTGTTTTTCCGATACATAAATTATTTTTTGTCATGAAAACAGCAGGTTAACAGTGGATGCGAGGCCGAGTTATGGTATATTGTAGTTGTGAAAAAACAAATCATAACGAGGGCCTCGCATGCACATACTACATTCATTACTCAGTGAACTCAAAGAAGAATTTACCAATTCCCGAAAAAGTGAGGAGCGTGGGCCATGGTTCGTACACATACTCTTTACCGCCCTTTAAAGAGATTCGTACTGAATTACTTCTTGAACAAGATATTATTCTTTCAGACGGATCCATCTCAGAGATTTGCGACCGTTTTCTACTTTTATTTTGAGGCGCTTCATGTAAGTTACGCCCCAGCTCTTCGTGCTGCCACGGAAAAGGGGTATCCACTCCATATTGATGCGACCAATGAATACGGTAAAGGCGGACTCTTTCTCTGTCTTGATGGCTGGAGTGGCTGGGTGCTGCATGCTGCTAAAATTGCAACAGAAAATGCTGATGAACTTCGACCGGCGATAGACGTAACCACCACTCTCTTTGGCGATCCTATTGCTGTTGTACGAGATCTGGGTACTGCCAGCGCTAAGGCTGTAGATCATCTGCGTAGGAAAAATATTCCAGACTTAGTATGCCACTATCATTTTCTTGGGGCGCTTGGAAAAAACTCTTTGACGCCGATTATTCGTTATTGCGCAAGCACCTAAAACAAAGCAAAATTCGCACTGGTTTATGTGAACTGTTGAGAGATCTGCGCAAAAATCACACCATAGACAGGTATGATGGAAAGTTTGGCCATGGACGAATGGTTAAAGCTCTGCCAGCCATGATTCCCTGGACATTAGAAGAAGAAGGTGCCAAGGATCTTCCTTTTCCTTTTTACTTACCGCACTTGAATTTCTATCTACGTTGTTGCGAGGTTGCACAACGTCTTGAACGGTGGATGCCTCTCCCTCGATAACAGGTAGAACGACGTGTTATCAAGCAATTGCTTACAGTGATCGCCAGCCTGTGGGCAAAACTGAAAATATTGCACGCGTGCCCCCCTTGTTAAAAATAAGATGGGAAGCCTTTTGCGAATTGCGGGACATACTGCGGTTGACTGATGCAGAACTTCCACGGGGAGATCGACGTGGACTAATAGATAGAGGACTCCCGGCGTTTGAGGTCAAACGCATACAGGCAATCGAAGAAAAGACAATTGCCTACCACGAAGAAATTCGTCAACGAGTCGCCTGCGCTCAAACAGAATCTCAAAAAACTTCAGAGAAATCAGCAGAGGCCATTATCCTCAAATATCTTGATCGCTATAGCTCCCATCTCTTTGGCCACCCACTCCTCATAGAGGATGGAAATATCCTTGCCGTGGTTGAGCGGACAAACAATGTCGCGGAACATTTTTTCGGTGCCGACAAACAAAATCTTCGACGTAGGCTGGGCCGGGCAAACCTTGACCGTGACCTTGAAAACCAACCGGCACAGGCGGTATTAGTTTCTAACCTCAAGCATCCAGATTATGTGAAAATTACGTGCGGATCTCTTGAAAATCTTCCTGAAGCCTTTGCTAAACTAGGGAAAGAGAAGCTGGAAAACGAGTCTACCCTTCAGCGCAGCAACAAAGATACGGAATTAATGAAGTAAATTTGTGCTATGATTGCTGATAAAAAAACGTTGAATCAGGGGGATTACAACTGAAATCTGACGCGGTAGCCTTCTTCTGTAATCCACCAGACGCCGAAACTCACCTGTACACAAGTACCCCCTTTTCGGTTACTCGCAACCCTTCGGGATTGAAAATTTCACCGAATCTACCTTGTTACCGATGCTTTTAAGTAGTTGTCGGTCTTCAGCTTTGCTGTCTCGCATCTCCGTTGGACTAGTCAATTGCAAAATTGAGGTAGAAAGAGAAACCTCAAAAAGTCAGAACTATTATTGACGAATGCGTTACTGTAGTAGTAAACTACTGGTAATAATCGCTTTGCTTCCAACCTCTACCCCATGTAACTGAATGATTCACAAACCTCAAAACTCACCTCTCTCTGATCGAAAACCGAATAGGTTGCCTCATCCTTATCTCTATTTCATTTCAAAGCGGATTAAGTTTTTTCCCTTACAAAACCTTGGTTTGGTGTCTCTTTTCATTTTCACACTGGTATCAACAGCAACAGGAACAACATCTGAAGAGTCCGTTATATTAAAGCTCCTGCCGGTTATTATCTCCCAGGAAACGCCCTCGCCATCACCTGATCCAGATGATCCATGGTGGCAACCTTCCCCGGGGACAAGCTGGCAAATACAATTCACCGACTCCCTGGACAGGAGTTTTGATGTTGATATGTATGATGTTGACCTTCATACCACTTCTACAGAAGACATCAAAAATCTCCATGACAACGGTAGGATAGTTATCTGCTACTTCAGTGCTGGCAGCTGGGAAGACTTCCGGCCTGACAGCAACAATTATCCCAAAGAAATCTTGGGAAACTCAATGGTTGACTGGGAAGACGAGTACTGGGTTGATATCCGCCAGATAGATACATTGGGCCCAATTTTAGAGGCGAGAATGGATGAAGCCGTCCAGAAGGGATGCGACGGTTTACACCCGGACAATGTTAATGGCTACACCCATGACACAGGTTTCAACCTCACGGCAGATAATCAACTCACTTTTAACAAATGGCTGGCTGAGCAAGCCCATGTAAGGGGCCTCTCCATCGGGCTAAAAAACGACCTGAGTCAGGTGAGTACATTGGTGAACCACTTTGACTGGGCCTTGAATGAAAGTTGTTTTCACTTCTATGCTTATGGCGATACGCCCGAATGCGTTCTACTGCTGCCGTTTATAGATGCTGGCAAGGCTGTTTTTGGTATTGAGTATACGAAAGACCAAAGTGAGTTCTGCGACCAGGCAAATGAGTACGGTCTTTCCTTTATTAAAAAAAATTTAAACCTGAATGCTTGGCGACAAGCCTGTCAATAAACCTTGCATCTTTCCTCTCTGGAGATCGGATATGCGGCTGTTTTTTATATTCTTTGCCATTTTATCCCTACAGTTTACTACCTCACTCAATGCGAGTGGTGCAGCTTTGCCATCGTATACCTTCTGGTACGGTGTTAGTCCTCCGGTTGACCTCTTGTCACAATTTGATCGCATTATCGTTGAAGCGGATAACCTTTCGGAAAAAGAAATAGGGCAGCTCAAACAACATGGGGGAAAGGTTCTTGCCTACCTGAGTTTAGGGGAAAATAACAGTAAGAGGGTCTCTATCGAAAAAATTGATCCTCAATGGATTTTGGGAGCAAACACGTCCTGGGCCAGCAGCATCATGGATCTGTCTGCCCAAGGCTGGCAGCAATATATCCTGAAACGAGCCGATCAACTGCAACAACTGGGTGCTGACGGCTTCTTCCTTGATACTATGGACAGCTATCACCAACTGCAGTTACCTCTTGGGGACCTTAAAAAACAGCAAGACGGCCTGGCGGCCATTGTACAACAACTCAAACAGCTAAACCCCAATTTTTCCCTGGTTGCAAACCGGGGATTTGAAATCATGCCGGCAATCGCACCCCATCTTGAGGCAGTTGCAGCAGAATCTCTTTACCGGGGGTGGGATAACTCTAAGCAACGGTACCTGCCTGTTACGGCCTCCGACAGAACCTGGTTAAAAACAGCCCTCAATACAATAAAAACCGATTATGGCCTGGATATTGTCATCCTTGATTATCTCCCACCGGAGCAACGCGAGGCCGCTCGGGAAACAGCAAAAATGATTGAGCAGGACGGCTTTATCCCCTGGATTGCGAACCCTTCGTTTGACTACATGGGGATAGGTATACTGGAAACAATTCCACGAAAAGTACTTTTATTATACGATAGTGAGTTAAACGACCATTCACTAGCCGAAATAGATATGCACAGATTACTTGCTCTCCCCCTGGAGTATAAGGGCCTGGTTCCTGAATATATTAATATACGAGATGCATTACCAGAAATAATACTCAAAGGCAGATATTGCGGGGTAATCAGCTGGTTAGCGCCAGAATCAGAAACTGTACATCTCAAACCATGGTTAAAAAAGCTCTTAAAACATAAAGTTCCTATTGTACTTCTTGGGGCTCTAGACATACTCCGTGACAAAACAATTGCCGACGACCTTGGCCTGGCAACCCAGTCGAATCTGAACATCAATACTATTTCTATTGCTCAGCAAAGCAACTTGATAGGGTTTGAAGTTGAAGAGTTAGGGAGAATGGAAGACTTCACTTCACTGAAAGTAGTCGATTCTCAAAGAAACCAAAGACACCTGGTAATGGAAGATGATACAGGTAATCAAGTGGACCTTGCCGTCACTGGTGATTGGGGGGGCTACGCTGCACAGGAGATCCTCCTGGATGAGGATTTCGAATATAATGGTTCATGGGTTATTAACCCCTTTTCATTCCTACAAAAAGCTCTTCAGCTACCGTCGTTTCCCATGCCAACCATTACGACAGAAAATGGCCGTAGAATCTTTTTTACCCATGTAGATGGTGATGGATTTATGGAAAAATTTGAAAACCCTTCTAAAGGGTATGCCGCACAAATACTGCTTGAAAAGATTTTCACAGTTTACCCTACTCCACATACGATCTCTATTGTTGAGGGAGAAATAGGGCCTGATGGACTTTATCCTGAACAATCAGAGGCATTGCAATCAATTGCCAAAGAAATTTTCCGACTAGAAAATGTGGAAATTGCAAGCCACAGTTTCAGTCACCCATACAAATGGGGTGCAAGTACAGCCCAAAGACAAACGGGAAATTATAACCTGCCAATTAAAGGTTATTTTTTCAACCTCGATAGAGAAATAGAAGGCTCAGTTCAATACATAAACAAACAACTTGCGCCTGAAGGAAAAAAAACAAAGGTCTTGCTCTGGACTGGGGATTGTCTCCCAACACCTCAAGCCATTTCCATGGCTTCAAAAAACAAATTACTCAATATGAATGGTGGTGATACAACAATCAGCGATGTTCACCCGACATTAACACGAACCAGCGCAATGGGAGCACCATTTGCAAACGGTGAATTCCAGACATATGCCGCCATTGGCAATGAAAATCTTTACACCAATGATTGGACAGGCCCATTTTATGGCTTCCGACGAGTCATTGAAACTTTCAAATATACAGAACACCCCAAACGCCTTAAACCAATAAACATCTATTATCATTTTTATTCAGGGTCAAAATATGCTTCATTAAAAGCCTTAACAACGGTCTTTGATTGGGCTTTATCTCAGGAGATATTTCCTATCTATGCCAGTGAATACATAAAAAAAGTAAATAACTACCGACATATCGGCGTAGCTCGTAAAAGCGACCAGAGCTGGAAAGTCAGCGGTCTGAATAGCTTGAAAAGCCTGCGACTCCATCAGGGTGAAGGCTGGCCGCAGGATAGCAGCAGCCGCAATATTGCCGGATGGAGAGCATTGCATGATGGCATATATCTTCATGCCGGGCCGAAACCTTCTGTAGAATTCAAACTCAGTCCTCAACAACCAAACAGCCTGCGGCTCCATCAGGCAAACGGCAGGTTGGTAGAATGGCAACAGCATAAAAATTCCATTGATTTCCACATCCAGGGAAATGTCCCTGTAATTATGGATGTAGTAACCGGGAAACAGCAATGCTCTGTACATTGGCAGCAAGGTATCCTGGCTCCAAAGAATCGATCAAACAATATCTCATCTTTCTTCTTCCCGGTGAAGGATACAGGCAAGGCCCGACTTGAATGTCACTAATGAAATGTAACAATACGTTCAGAGCACAATACTGTTTACTGTTAGCAGCATTTCTGCTTATCTTCCCCCTCCTCCAACCTGTAGCCAGTGGCGCAGATAAAAAAAAGGCAGAGGTAGATTTGCTTGATGTCTTCTATAAGAAAGCGGAATTACTTGGAGGCCATACAACTCCTGAATCGTCCCTGGCCCTGATTAATCAGTTAATCAGCTCAGGGCATCTAAACAGTGCCAGAGAAATTTTTGAAAAGGCGCCTGCCCTACCTCAATCATTTCAAGCCCAAAAATCCATAACCCAACTACGACTGGAAACGGCGGAATATTTCAGAATTGCTGAACAGGGTGAGACCAAGAACAAAAAGAAAGAAAGAGTCCGCACATTACTGTTGGAGTTATCCAGTACGCCAGACCTTAATAATGAGGAGTTGCGTCACCTGGAACAACAGGCAGAACAATTTGATGTTGGTGAAGGAGTTGTTGCCTTTGCTCGGCAATTGGCAGAGGCAGATACAGAAAACAGCAGCAAATGGTGGTACAAAGCCGGTGAATGGAACCTGATTAAAAAAACGTATCAGGAAGCAATTGACTCTTTTCAAAAAGCCTTCAACGCCGCCCAATCAAATGCTGATCGGCAAAAGTACATGATGGCTCTGTTACGAGCATTACGTGATGGCCAGCAATATGCAGAGGTTGCCAATGAGATAGAAAGTGTAATCAACACTACTACCCATGCTGACACCCTGGAAAACCTGGCAATATTCAGCTTACAGGTCGAACGACCGGATCTTGCCTGGCAGCTATATGCTAAACTATACTGTACCAATTTTCAAGATTCTGACCAGTGGCTTGGTGAAACCGTAACATGGGCAATTGCTGCTGGCCAGCCCCTTGAGGCCGCTGCATTTCTTGATGAGTGCCCCCATGAAAATTTTACTCCGAAACAGATTAATTCCAGGCTGCACAGTCTCTTTTCATTAATGCGCAGTGGTAATAACCTTGAAGGCACACTGAACATTGCCCAAGAAATCATTAATAAACCACCAACAAATGCAGTCTTCCTGGAACAAGGTATTCAGGCCGCCCTCGTCGCTGGCAACATAGCATTGGCATCTACCTGGAATGACCTGTTACTTGACCTGACCCCCAATAACAGGTCCCTCCTGAAACGGCAGGTCGATCTTGCCTTGGCTGGGCAGGACCTGGCCAAGGCTGTGAAATCGATCCGTAAAACCTTCCAGCTGGACCAGGAAAACAAAGAGGTAGAGCGACAGCTGGCTCAACTCGAAGAATGGGATGGCAACCCCGGAGTAGCACTTACCCACTGGCGACACCTCCTGCACACCGCGGTTTCAGTAGAAAATGCTGAGCAAGTCTTTCGGTTGAGTAAGATGCTAAAAGAACAGACTCAGGCCCTTCGAGCACTAGAGATTATTCTACAACACCGCCCTCTCACTCCGCCCGAATTAAAAGATCAAATTGGTCTGTACGAAATTTTGGGCGAGCCCGAAAAAGGTATTGAATCCACAGTTCGGCACCTTGAAAAATATCCTGAAGATTTTTCGGGGTGGCTGGAGCTGGCACATTTGCAAATGCGTAGCCGCGAATATGCCCGAGCTGCACAAACCTGGGAACAAATCGCCTTCCGGTTTGGCAGAAGTAAAGAGGAGACTCTTTTCAGATCAGAATGTTACTGGCGTTTAGGTAAAAAGAAAACAGCGCTTGAGGTTATGGAAAGTTACCAGGGTGATCTCTCCGGAATTGACAACCTCTACCACGCTAATCTTCTGGTAGAACTAGGCTGGCGCTACCGACGCCCGGAGCTTGCAAGACACAGCTTTGACAGCCTGCTGGAACATTACAATGAAAAAAAGTTCTTTGTACTTGAACGTATCATCTATTTACAACGTGATGCCGGTAACCAGGATCAGGCAATTGCTTTTGCCATTCGCTCCGCCGAAGAAACAGAAGACCCACGTTTCCTCATGCTGGCACTCAACCTTGCAGTAGCAAGCCTTGATGAAGAGAAAATCACTTCCTTGCTGGAAAAAATGGATGCGAGTGCCGATAGTTTTGATTCGGTCCCTCTATACTGGATTATCCAGGCTCAGAAAAAATACACCGAGGGTGACTACAGGACAGCTGAATTATTGTACCAAAAGGCCATCAAGCTTGATACCGGCTCCATTACTGCTAAAGAGGGTATTCTCTGGTCGCTGCTCTCTCTGGGAGATAAAAAAAGGCTTGCCGAGCAACTTGATGCCTGGCAGTCACAGGCGATTCACAACCAGGAGCTTTGGCTGGTCTACGCCCTTTGCAGACACAACCTTGGGCAGTACCAGCAGGCTTGGACCTGGTATGAAAAACTCGTTTCCAGCGGTAATACGGTGCATGGTATTCTTTTAGGCTATGCAGATGTGTTGGAGGCTGCTGGTGCCAAAGACCGCGCCTTTCGTTTACGTATGCATACAATGCAACAACAACGCAAGAAGGCTGCTGATTTCATACAAAATCCTGGAGTCCTGACTGAGACCATCCAGTCCTATGTTGCCCTGATGCACCGCTACGGTTCCACCCAGCAGGGAGAGTACTGGCTGAAATTACTTCAGCACCTCGAACAGGGCAAAGCGTCACCGCCCTGGATGTATGATTTTGCCATCTCCTGGTACCTCAAAACCAAGCGGTATGACAAGGCAAAAAGATGGCTTCTCCAGGCACATGAGCAGCGAATCAAGGTTCAAAAAATGCTGGTGGTGACCCTAGTCCTGGAAACCGACAAGCCAGAGGAGATTGCAAGACTTTTAGAAGCTGAAGCCTCATTTGAACTTGAACAAAAGGATGTAGCCCTTGCCCAGGCACATGAACAGCGAATCAAAATTCAAAAAATGGAGGTGGTGTCCCTGGCCCTGGAGGGCGGCAATCCCGAAGAAATTGCAAGACTTTTAGAAGTTGGAGCCTCACTTGATTCTAAACAAAAGGCAGTACCCCTTGCAAAGGCACATGAACAGCGAATCAAGGTTCAAAAAGTGCAAGTGGTGACCCTGGCTTTGGAAGGCGACAATCCCAAAGAGATTGCAAGACTTTTAGAAGCTGGAACCTCACTTGATTTTGAACAAAAGGCAGTAGCCTTTGAAAAGCTTGATCGTCGGCAGGAGGCATTACAAACTGCCCAATTGGGTATTACCCAACGGCGAGGATATGATCAAAGATCAACCGCCAGGATGCTGGCAGCATCACTCAAAACGGAGTACCCCGATTACTGGAACATTGGGTATGACTCCATTTTCTCCGATCAACTGGAAAGTCAGGATGCACACATTGGCGGCCGTTTTTCACTTGAAGACAAACCTGTCAGCTTAGCTACTGTTTACCGTTATATTAACTATTCCAGCTCGATTTACATGTTGGATGGACATGACAAGGCCAACGATCTGGCACTTTCCGCCTCGATTGGCCATGGAAAGATGGGCGGCAGCGCCACCTTTGGTTTAAACCACCACGATGCTGATGACATCGGCTACGGTTTTATGGAGTTTCACCGGCAGTTGACAGATGGCATCCTTGCTCAGTTTGAACTTGCTATTCACGCGGTACCAGATGTGGACTCCATCCTCCAGCCGGCAAGCCTGCAGAACCGATTGGATGCAACATTGATTGGTACCCTTGCCTCCCACTATTATTACTACCTGGATATTTGGGGAAGAGAGTATTCAACGAGGGAAGGAAATGATATTGCTAAGGGTTACGGGGCAACTACAGAAGTCGGTTTCAAACAGCACTGGGGCCGATTTGAATGGCTGGCTGGTATTCAGGGCAATTTTGAACACAACTTTGACCGGGAAATTCCTGATGATTTAAAACCAATGCTCCCCACGGGTTATGGTGTCGATAATGTTATTGTCAAAGAGGCGACCTCAGTTCTGATTGGCGGCCGTATAGGTCGTGGTGCCATTCGTGAGGAGTATCCTGTGACTGGTTCAATTCGCTATTTTTCCTCCGCCTATCTGGGGCATACCTGGCCACAAAATAAATTGGCCACCTATCTGAAAGCGGGCTGGGGGACCAGGATTCTTGGCAACGATGAACTGAGTATAGAACTACATTACAATCAATCCGGTGAGGTCGTTGGCCGCAACGACGATAGTGGCATTTCGGGGCAGTATCGATACCATTTTTGATGGCGTAGTAAAGACTGTGATAAAAAACAAGAAAATACGGATTCTATTTTATATTATACGGTTATAAGCACTGACAAGATACTTACTTACCGTTTACCGGTGTTAGAAGCTTAAATTTAAAAGCACTTGTCCCCCTTTTGGGGAGTCTACACTGAGTTCCCTAAGGGTATTATTAATGAATGCGGCTAAGCCGCTTTAGGAATCTATAACGAGGAAACCATGAAACAATTATTTATCCTTTTCTGTGCATCACTATTGACAATTGTATGGCAAAGCGGGTGTACCAATCTTGAATCTGGGACCTCCATAGAGGTAAGTAAAAGCGCCCCCTGGGCAATACTTCCCCTACAAAATCTTGCAGAAACCCCACGTGCCGGGGAAAGGGTTGAGTCCATGCTTCTGAGCCTTCTGCAGAACCAGGGAGTCAACCCTTTAATGAGCTATCCAAAAGGTGATGCAAACGACCTTGCCCTGTTTATAGATGACGGTAAGCGACTGGCGGCAGCACAAATCTGGGCGAGAGAATCAGGGTGGCGCTATGGAGTTACTGGAAGCATCCAGGAATGGCGATACAAGACCGGGCTCGATGGCGAGCCAGCCGTTGGCATAACCCTTTCTCTTATTGATCTGCAGAGTGATGCCCTGATCTGGACAGCTACGGCCTCCCGTACAGGATGGGGTTCTGAAAACCTTACAACGACAACAACAAAAGTACTTAAAACCCTGCTTGCTGAGTTGGATCTTATACCATGAAACTTACCGCCGTCCAGGAACTTTTGTTTTCCCGGAAAAAAAAGATATCGATCAAAAACCATTGGCCTGAATTGATTTTTATTACCCTTCTGCCCCCTTTGGTTGGCTTTTGGTTTAACCCGACAGATCCGTTTTTTCTCCAAGCCTCTTTTCCAATACTGCTGCTGCCGCCTTTTCTCCTTTCCCTTCGCTATGGACTCATCTCCGGGATGCTCAGCTTAGCCATTATATTTCTCAGCCTGACTTTTGCCTACATAAGCCAGATAGGACATATGGAACAGTACCCCAGCCAATTGATTTTCGGCATTCTGGTAATCACCCTGGTGACTGGGGAGATGGCAAATAATTCCCTTACAGAGATACGGCGATGTCAGGTTGAGAAAGAATTTCTCACCTTGCGCTTTGGCGAGTTTACCAATGCCTACCACGTAATGAAGGTTTCCCATGATCAGCTCAAAGAACAAGTTGCCAATGCAAAGTTCAGTCTTCGGGAAGCGCTGCAAATGGTTACAGAAGAACTTCGAGGGCAAACTAAAGCTGGTAAACGAGGCCTCAATAACCAGGTGGCCAGCGAATTGCTAGCCATTTTTAATTATTTCTGCGCCACCCAAATAGCCGGTGTTTTTCGAGTGGATGAAATGGGAAAAATTGCACAAACCCCAGAAGCCTCCCAAGGAAATATTGGCCAACTTAACAGTAAAGACAGCCTTGTTCTCCAAGCTTTGAAGAAAGGAACAATGGTGAGTGTCCGCTCAGAAATGTATACCAGTAAGAATAAGGAAGAACTGGAAACCGATCTGCTTGCGGTTGTACCGATTAGAGATATATCCGGCCGAATCTGGGGACTTGTTGTCGTGACTGAAATGCATTTTACTGCCTTTCAGGAGGAAAACCTTAACCTTATGCAGCTCCTTGGTTCCTATACCGGTGATCTTCTCAGCCAGGCAGACAATATCCTCTATGAGGAAGGCGGCCGTGAAGCCTTTATTGGAGAGTTGAAAACCAGTTGGCGTATGGCCAGAGAATTCGGCATTATCTCGTCAATAATCTGTATTACCTTCAGGAAAAATATCCCGGCAGACGACTACCTTAGAGCCGTTTCCAGTCGAATTCGCTGCCTGGATAGTGCTTGGCTTTTCAGTGATGATAAAAAATATCCGGTAATCTGCCTGCTCATGCCGCTCACGACGGAAAGTGAGTATTTAAGTTATAAGCACAGTCTTGATACCTCTCTTCTGGACCAATTTGGTCATACAGTGGAGGAAAACCAGGGGACATTTCATCATCTGGAGATCCACGGTAAACGCCGGTTCTTTGATATTGTTTCCTTCATTACCGATAGGACAAAAGACAGCTATCTCCCCAACCTTCCGCCCTCTATAACGCCGGTACAAAAGACCACGGTCGCCCTGTCGGAATTACAAAGAGAAATGGACAGCATAAGGCTGATCAGCGACCTTGACCAACTAGAACTTATCTCCCTGAGCAGAGAAGAACAGCAGGTGTCTTCCGGAGAACTCGATTTACCCGAACTACAATGGCTACTCAAGGCTATCATTTACAAGTTGCCCAAAGACTTTGGCCAAAAAGACCAGCTCTGGTCCGAAACAGTTATTGAGAAAATAGTCTCTGATAAATTCCAGGGCAATCTTTGCCCTGTAACTACGGCCAGAATGTTGACCCAAATGGGTTTCCTCCCCAAAAACGAACTCTGTGCTGCAATCAAGAAAAAACCGCAGCTTCTTCCTGACTGGCGGGTAAACGTTTTACTGCCCATTTTCAGCCAAGCCAGCCACTCTTCAGCCGTTCTCTTCTTTATTGATGAGTCCCCCCTTGATCAAACCTTTATGAAGAACCTGGAAAAACGCGATATTCCTGTACGCAACCAGCGAGGAGAAAACCCTCTTTTCATGTATTCCGCTGTTAACACTCAAGGCGACCACTATTACATGATCAGTGAAAAAGAAACCAATCCAAATGATTTCTCGCTCTTTTTACAAAGGCTCCACAGCCAATTGAAGGTACCGCTTTACCTTGTATTTGGACAGTATCCACTGTATACAGATCCACAGGTTTTAAAATATATTGAATCGACCACTGGCAAAATCCGCCTTTTTTACCTGCCCACGAGTGTGGAGGGTGAGGCATGAGCTCCAAAAAGCCCAATTCCCTCTTAGTCATTGCTGGTTACCTGCTCTGCGCCCTGGCCTTACTTACAGGTTTTTCCTTGGAATGTAGCGCTTTCCTCCCTTTCTTCACAGAACCAGGGACTAAGAAAATTGTTTTTGCATCGCTCATGCTCAAACATACTGCAGCCAGTACTCTTATGGCTTGGGCCCTCTACAGACTGTTACCGTTAAAATACCAGGCAGATTTTATAAAAGGTTTTGGTTACTATTTTCTCCTCTCCTTTTTTATTCCCCTGATCGGAAGCCTAGGATTGCTCCTTGTCTTTCTCCTGGGTATCTGCAGGGAAAAAAAACTTGCCACAGACGACCACATCTGGAGGGTCACAGGGCAAGCTCTCATGCCCAACCAGGCACCTGACCTCAATGAAAGGCCAAAGTTTGGCGCCAGTGGCATGCTGAGTCGATTGAGGCGGTCAAATAACTCTTCGCAACATCTTGGTATTGTGCTTGCCACCCGCTTCATGGGGGATGACAATGCTATCCCCTTATTAAACACCGCCCTGAGAAATCCGGAGGATGACGTTCGCTTACTGGCCTTCTCACTACTGGAGAAAAAAAGCACCGATATTAATTCCCACATTGAAAACTTGCAAAAAAATCTACAAAATGAAGATAAAAAGGCAAAGACCCATATTGCCATTGCACGTAATTACCTACGGCTGGTCATCCTGAAGTTGATCCAGGATGAGATGAAGGATCAAGCCTTACAAAAAGCCGAAGAAAACCTGAAGAAAGCGCTTAAAGAAAACCCTGAGGAAAGAAATGGGCATTTCATACTTGGCCAGGTGCTTCTGGAACGGGATGACGTTGATCAAGCCGAGCTTTCCTTTACCAAGGCCCTGCAACTTGGTTTTTCCCCAACTGCTGTTTACCCATTCCTGGCCCACATTGCATTTCTTCGCCGACAATTTAAGAGCATTCCTGAATACCTGAACAACATCCCCCCTGAGCGGAGACGTTACCCTCCCTTGGCCGGTATCGCCTCTTACTGGTTATAATATGCAAAATATATTTTTTTGAAATGGATCTCAAGTACTTACATGAACATTCCTAAGGACAAACAAAAACAGGCTGACATCTGCCTACTGCTGGAAAGCACCTACCCATACGTTCGAGGCGGAGTTTCCAGTTGGGTACACCAACTGATCAACGGCCTGCCGGATTTTACCTTTGCGCTCTTTTTCATCGGCTCCACCCGTGATGATTACGATGAAATCCGCTATGAGTTACCAGACAATATTATTGACCTGCAAACCTTGTATATCATGGAGCGGGATGCCAACCTTACTCCACGAGCGCACAAAGGGGACAAGACTGTTTATGCACAACTTGAGCAGATGCACAACCATTTTCGCGATGGGAACAGGCTTCCCCCGGAACTTTTTTCCTCACTTACCAGACTCCTTGCAGCCCCGAGAGAACTCTCCTTAAAAAATTTCCTCTACAGTGAACAGAGCTGGGAAAAAATACGACATGATTACCTACAGTATTGTGACCACCCATCTTTTATAGATTATTTCTGGCTGATACGAACTATTCATTTACCGCTTTTTGCTCTTGCCTCGGTGGTGAACAAAGTGCCAAAGGCAAAACTCTATCATGCCATTTCCACTGGGTACGCAGGGTTTCTCGGCTCACTCATGCATAGGGTTCACGACAAGCCCTTCATGTTGAGTGAACACGGTATATACACCAAGGAGAGGAAAATTGACCTTGCCAAGACCACCTGGATTGCCGACCAGGGCAACTTGTTTAAAACAGGAATGGATGAACATATCGGTTACCTGCGCACAGTGTCCATCCACTTTTTTGAGGCACTGGGAAAAATGACCTATGCAGCCTCACAACCTATTATTTCTCTGAGCGAGGCAAACAGGGAAAAACAGATTATAGATGGGGCCAGTAGAGACAAAACCGTGGTCATTGCAAACGGAATTAATCTGACCCGGTTTGAACCGATCCGAAAATCTCGCAGCAACAATCCACCGCCCGTACTAGGGTTTATAGGTAGAGTGGTGTCGATTAAAGATGTGAAAACTTTTATCCGGGCAATTCGAATTCTCTGCAACCATTTACCTGAGGCTGAAGGCTGGATCATCGGCCCTGAAGATGAAGATCAAGAGTATGCCGATGGATGCAAAACCCTGGCAAACAATCTGGACCTGCAAAACAACATTAAATTCCTAGGATTTCAAAATATTGATACACTCCTTCCGCAATTGGGCCTTATGGTCTTGACGTCAATCTCAGAGGGGCAGCCTCTGGTAATCCTGGAAGCATTTGCCTCTGGTTTGCCTGTAATTGCCACCGATGTCGGCTTCTGTAGTGGTATGATCCTGGGTGACTCAGAAGAAGATCGAGCCCTGGGCGCTGCCGGCGTAATCACCCCCATTGCCGACCCAAGTGCAACGGCCCATGCAGCCCGGGAGTTACTGACTGAACCTGGAAAATGGAAAACCGCTCGGCAGGTTGCAGAGGCCCGGGTAGACCGCTACTATGATGAATCTCTACTTTTTGAGCGCTACCGAGAAAGGTACAACAAGGCTTTGAATTGATATGGCTGGTATAGGATTTGAATTACGTAAATACCTGGAAAGCGATAGCTATCTTGGTGCCCTGAAAGCATATGGGTATGCTGGAATCATTGGCGCCGGACCATGGATTCTTTCCATCCTGGGCGTGATGCTGGTTGGGATTCTCAGCGTCAGCATGCAAGTTGACGCTCACAGTGTAATCAGCTTTCTGGTATCGGTTACCTGGCTCATGGCAAGCTCACTCATGGTCACCGGATTTCTTTTGCTGGTCTTTATCCGTTTTGTTGCTGACCGGATGTTTGAAAAAGCCGATGCCATTATTCTGCCCAACGTGGTGGGCCTCCTACTCTTCAGTACTTTGATTTCCGGCGGGTTGGCTTCCCTTGTTCTTTGGCTCTACTTTCCAGATCAATCAATCTTTTATCGCATTTTGATGGTGGCCAACTTTGTTGCCCTCTGCAATATGTGGTTTGCGGTCATCTTTTCCTCCGGAATGAAGCAGTACCACCTTATTATCACCGCCTTCTGCCTTGGCTACCTGACCGTGGTGGTCTCGGCGCTCAGCCTGCAGCATAAAGGGCTCGAAGGCTTGCTCACTGGTTTACTCATTGGGCATTGCACCCTGCTCTTTTTCATGCTGGTACTCATTTTCCGTGAATATCCAGGTTCCAGCTTTGTTCGTTTTGATTTTCTCAAAAGGAAAAATATCTACCTGCGACTTATATTCATCGGCTTTTTTTATAATACCGGAATCTGGATTGACAAACTGCTCTTCTGGATGGATCCAGCCACCTCCGAGCCAGTAATTGGTCCCCTGCGAGCCTCGGTGATTTATGACTTGCCAATATTTCTCGCCTACTTGTCAATCATACCGGGTATGGCTGTTTTTCTGGTGAAAATAGAGACGGATTTTGTCGAGGCCTATGACAACTACTATCGGGCTGTCCGAGAGGGAGCAACGCTACAGAAAATCGAACGTTTCAGCAAAGAGATGCGACAGAGTGTTAAGGAAGGCTTTTCCCAGATCTGCAAAGTCCAGGGACTGACAGTGGTGATGATCTTTATCCTTGCGCCAGCTATTATCAATTGGTTGAATATTTCACCACGGTATCTAAATCTTCTCTACGTAGATATCGTCGCGGTTGCCTTGCAGGTAATTCTGCTTTCCATCCTAAATGTCCTCTTTTATCTTGACCGGCTCACCGCCGCCTTTTGCCTGACCTTTCTTCTGGTAGTAAGCAATGGACTCCTCACTTTGATTACTCTGCAACTCGATCCAGTATATTATGGTTTTGGTTTCTGCGGTTCCATGCTCATCAGTTCAGTAGTTGGCATCTGGATACTGAGAAGAACCTTTGATAAACTTGAATACCACACTTTTATGCTGCAAAACTAAATGGGTTTGACTGGACCGCAACTTACTATTTTCAAAGAAGTCTCTCTCGATAGGGAGATATGTGTACGAGTGATCTGGCCAGAGCAATGAGCCTCAGCCAGACCACCTTTATTGGCACTATAGAGACGCTTGAGAAGAAACAGGCAATCTAAAGGACGAGATATAAATTTGAGATTACAAATCGTTCTCTCCTTTGACGTAACCGAAATTGGCCAAGATTCCACCGTCTACGTAGATCACTTGACTGTTGATAAATCGACCTGCATCCGATGCCAGGAGAACTGCTGCGCCGGCAAGATCCTCAGGGTCATCCCAACGACCAGCAGGCATACGAGTCATAACAAGGTCATTGAACTGATGTCCATCTATACGGATCGGTTCAGTCTGAACTGTTGCGATATAGCCCGGTCCAATACCGTTTATGTTAAGGTTAGATTTCGCCCATTCACAACACATGTTCTGAGTCAACAGTTTCAACCCACCCTTTGCAGAAGCGTACGCTGAAACATTTGTTAATATCTATAATTACATTTTTCGACGGACTTGTTTCCCATGGTGTCTATGTAAATTTCCTAAGTGACAAATGGAAAAGCAGAGTCCGAGACGCGTATTCAGACGAGGCATGGAACCATCTCGTTCAGCTGAAAAAGAAACACAACCTCGATAACCATTTTAGTTTAAATAAAATAGAGGGCTTGCTGATCCTCGTTTCACATATACCAAGGCCATGGGACGCTATGTTCATGTATCGGAAAAACAAAGTTTCTCTAAAAACCTGGTATATTTATACGTCATCAACTTTGTTGCCTCGCATCTCCGGCGGACTGGTCAATTACAAAATTGAGGTTCAAAGTAATAGTGCGAATTTTTGTCTAACTAACTGCAATAAAAAGAGGCTCGAATGAAAAATGAAAATGATGCTAGTGTTCAGGAAGATCAACTTGCCAAGTCCAAGTCCGAAATTCTGCAGATGTTTCTTGAAGAGACAGAGAATCTAAGGAAAAGCTACCATGAAATCAAAGAGAGTGAAATCAAAGAGCCCACAAAAAAAGAGGCGGTTTTAGCTTCGCTGCAATCACTCAGGCTCTCTACAGTAAAGAAAAGTGTGAGGTTTCTTAATCCAGACGGCCTCTTCGTTCAAATTTTATTTCAATATGTGTCAGAGCTCGGTGCTACGATAGATACTATTGAAACAGCATACATAAAAACAGAGGAGGCCGATATCGATGCGCATACAAAAAAAGAAGCGATCCTTTATCCGCTAAACATATTATATAATGATTTGCATGAAGCGCTAGAAGGTTTGGAGTAACTGAGTTACAGCAACAGGCCATTCTCGGACAACCCCTAGGTAGAATAGAGAACCAGTTATCAGCTTCAGTCAGTTCAATTACATCAGGAACAGCATGTACATTGTGCATGATATTGCTGTGAGAGAGTTGCACCCCTTTCGGCCTCCCTGTGGTACCTGAGGCATAAATTATAGTCAGTAAATCTTCAGGCTGTATCTTTTGAGCCTTCAATAGTGAATCTCCACCGGACAGAGCCGGTGGCTTCGTGAGAGCCCCTGGAAGGGGCTTTTGTTATTATACCGCCCCTAAAGGGGCAACCTGTTAATTATAATCCGGCAATGACAATTGACGGTTATCTGAAACTGACTGATGCCGAATGTATTTTTGAATTACTTCGAGATCAAGCCCTACGCTACTTACAAAGTAACCCCGTATCCAAAAGTGCTTGCCTGTACTGTGATTATTACTGAACTCTTTATTTAAACGAATTGCAATCTTGCCTTTAAGGAAACCAACTATCGTAGCAACACTATACTTCGGGGGACTACTCAAACATAAATGTTCATGATCAGGTTGCGCATGCCCTTCTATTATTGTAATTCC
>JAWSVG010000086.1:0-11916 GCA_033852035.1 Desulfocapsaceae bacterium
CTTGAAATTGAAGAAGCGAGCCATCCGAGACATTTAGCCTACAAAGAATTTCTTGAATGGGCAGCGGCGTACGACACAGGTGGATTAGATATTCGTAGCAAGTCTAGTCATGAGAAATGGATCAATACATTACCGTACTCAGTGGTTCGAATCGAGGGTGACCGAACAATTCATGATAATCTGAAGATAATGGCTCTCCATGAGACAAAGTACGCTTTAGTCGGATGAACCAAAAGATTGAATTTTTACTTCAATATTGATCTAAGATCTGACAATTTATCAAAAAGTTGCCAAATATAGTTGCTTGTTCCGTTGATTCTATGTGGGTGGAGGTCTTCGAGGTCTGGATCATTGCAATATCTTTCAAATGCTTCACAAGACTCCCATTCAACTATTATCAGGACCGACCTGGGCTCTATGTCGCTAACGACACTTTCTCTAAATTTGCCAAGGGCGACTACACGCCCTCCATGTGCCTGAACCTCCTTGGACGATCTTCGTGAATATGCTAAATATTCTTCTTTATTTGAGACATCAAACAAGTTTAGTGCATAAACAGGTTCAGTCATCCACATCTCCTATTCGTTTTCAATCCACAACGCCTCGGCTCACCTGGCCCGCGTAGTTTGCGGGCTCAGTGTGCAGCAGATGGTTAGCGCTGGATTCAAGAATTAAGTGCAACACGCCTGCCAGTAAAAGCTTCCAAAGGAGTTAGTCCTCCTAGGACCTTTCTTGGCGTTAAGTTCAACAGTAAAATTCTATCCTCGACCTCTTTGTCTGTGAGGGTGCCATATCGAATATTTTTGACCGAAATCGTCTTATGCTGCCATTGGTATTCTCATTTGTACCTCGCTGCCAACTTGCGTAGGGTTTAGCAAAAAATACATCTGCACCTGTTTCTTTTGTTACGACAAACAATCGTTGATTGTCTCAACATCAGGAAGATAAAGTATTTCCCCACAATCTCGAAAAAGAATTAAGGCTCCTTATCCCTTTGACCCCAACCTCAGGCCACCATGAACAAAGACTGTCTCTCCGGCCATAGCCTCGTTTCGAAAAAGTTCTGTTACAATAGAAACGACTTCCATCGGTTCAACGAGCCGGCCAATAGGAACCTGATCGACAATCTTTGAGATGTTCTTTTCGTCCATGCTTTTCACCATCGGAGTTGCAACATAACCAGGGGCAACTGCCATACAGCGAATTCGGTCGGCGATTTTTCTACGGAAAAACTCGGCGGTCAATACCTTTGGGAAAACTGACATCGCCGCTTTGGATGAAGAGTAATTCAACTGCCCAGCAGTTCCTAGGGAACCGGTTGAGGAGACAAGGCAGACAAGGCCCCGGCAGCTGTTATTGACCATCTGCTCAACGCATTCTCTCACCGTCAAGAAGACTCCTGTTAAATTGATATTGATAACCTTCTGGAACTTCTCAAGAGACATTTTGTCACTGACCATACCACTATCACGATCGATATTGATCATCAGTCCGTCCCCCGTGATGCCTGCAAAAGGAGCCACTAAATTGATTGCACCAAACCTCTTTATGGCAAATGCAGCAAGCTCACTATTATCTTTTTCACTGGTGATATCACAGACAAATGAGTCAACATTTCCACTAATTTGCTGCAACTCCTTTTTGGCATTGTGTAGTGAATCTTCCACTATGTCAGCTATAACGACCTTTCCTCCCTCCTTCAGCCAGATTTCTGCCATAGTTTTACCTATCCCGCCGCTTCCTCCAGTAATAACAGCAACAGCGTCCTTTATCGCAAGCATAACTACCTCTCTCGTAAATTGATCTTAGTACTGATAAAAACCTTTTCCGGACTTCCTGCCAAGCCAGCCTGACTCCACATATTGCCTCAACAATGGACAAGGGCGATATTTGGGGTCTCCCAGGCTTCGATGCAGTGTTTCAAGAATGGCCAGGCAAGTATCTAGTCCTATTAAATCAGCGAGGGCCAACGGCCCCATGGGATGATTCATGCCAAGTTTCATTACAGTATCAATCGATTCACAATCTCCCACCCCTTGAAAAAGACAGAAAACAGCTTCATTGATCATTGGTAGAAGGATTCTGTTGGCGATGAACCCCGGTAAATCATTTGCCTGCGCCGGCGTCTTTCCCATCAATTTAGTAAGCTCGATTGTGGTATCATGGGTATCAGCAGAAGTGGGTAAGGCTTTGATAATCTCAACCAATTGCATCACAGGTACAGGATTCATGAAATGCATTCCGATCACTTTCTCTGGACGCCTTGTCCTTGCTGCTATACGGCCAATCGGTATGGATGAGGTGTTTGTGGCCAATATGGTATGTGGAGCACATACTTTGTCAAGTTCATTGAATATGGAGAACTTGACGATTTCATCCTCAGAGGCAGCCTCGACCACAAAGTCGACCTCCGACAGCTCAGATATTTCAGTGGCAACGGCGATTCTTGAAAGTGTCTCGTTACGATCACCTTCGGTCAATCTGTTTTGTTCTACACTTCGCTTCAGATTCTTTTTAATGCCTGTAAGGCCGCGTTCGGTAAATTTCCGGGAAATGTCCTGTAAAACGACCTGTAGCCCGGCTGTCGCTGCCACCTGGGCTATTCCAGCCCCCATCTGCCCCGCACCCACAACCCCAAAAGATGAAACTTTCATGATCTCTTCTCCATCTATAGAAACATAGAAAAATGAATTATCGGCTCACTACCATAGCCATTCCCATACCACCACCAATACACATCGAAATAAGTCCGGTAGCCAACCCCTGCCGCGTCATCTGATTCATAGCGGTCACCAGTTGTCGGGCGCCGGTGCATCCCACGGGATGGCCCATGGAAATTCCACTGCCCAGCTGATTTGGTTTTTCAACATCAATATCCAACTCAATCATGCAGCCTAGCGCCTGGGAGGCAAAAGCCTCGTTTAACTCGATAAGCTCAATGTCATCCAGAGACTTGCCAGCTTGCTTAAGTGAACTCCGTATCGCAGGAACAGGTCCAAGCCCCATATAGGCTGGATCCAATCCACCTGCAGCAAAACTTTCTATCGTCAACAGCGGTGTAAGCTCAAGGGATCGGGCCTTCTCCTCGCTCATCAACAGCAAGGCTGCTGCACCATCGTTGATCCCTGAGGCGTTACCCGCAGTCACCGTTCCTTCCCTATCGAAAACTGGTCTGAGCTTCGCGAGCTTTTCGATACTGGTCTCCATGGGCCTTTCGTCGGTGTCAACGATGATGTCACCCTTTCTTGACTTGACGGTCACCTCAACAATTTCTTCTTTGAATAATCCCTCTTTAACTGCTGCCATCGCCCTACCGTGGCTCATGCATGCCAGCTTGTCCTGCTCTCTTCTACTTATTCCATAAAGGGTGGCAATGTTTTCTGCTGTAACCCCCATATGATATCCGTAAAAAATCTCGTACAATCCATCCAAAACCGCCAAGTCATGAATCTCACCTTTACCACTTACCTCCATCCGGTATCCCCAGCGAGCCTTTGGAAGGGCCATAGGTACCTGGCTCATATTTTCCTGCCCTCCGGCCAGGACTACCTCAGCCTGTCCTGTCATAATCGACTGAGCACCAAGTGCCACCGCTTTCAAACCGGAACCACACACCTTATTAATTGTGTATGCAGGTGTTTCAAGATTCATACCCGCTCGAACCATCGCCTGCCGTGCTGTGTTCTGCCCTTGGCCTGCCTGAAGAACATTGCCCATAATTACTTCATCTATCTCGATTCCCCTGGCACCATCAGCCCATGTCGAATACTGCTGTGCCAAGGGAAGATTCTTCGTGTTATCGAGTTTTTCCGGTCTATGGGCAGTATCTAGCTGGCGGTATGCGGGCTTGAGTCCTGCCTTGATAAGCGTTTCCCGTAGAACCGTTGCTCCAAGATCAACAACTGATACGTCCTTTAGACTGCCACCAAAAGATCCGACGGGTGTTCTACAACCACTGACAATGACAACTTTTTTCATAACGATAAGTTCCTGTTTTTATGACATTAACAATTTTTTGTTTACCGAAAAACATTTTGATAGTTGCTGTCTGGTTTGACGGCCAGTGTTGTAAGCTCCGATATCAACTTAGTTGTTTCTATCGACTTAATTAATAACCTGGTTAGGAAGCCATAGCACCAGTTGAGGAAAGGAGGCACAGATAATCAGCCCGCTGAGCATTAAGAGGACAAAGGGCAGAATTCCTTTATAAACGTGGCTCAATTCCACACCCGGTGGAGCAACACCTTTGATATAAAAAAGAGCGTATCCGAAAGGAGGCGTCAAGAATGATGCCTGAAGGTTCACAGCAATCATGACTACAAACCAGACCATGTCAAATCCAAGCACTTTAGCCATTGGCAGAAAGATCGGAAAACAGATCAGCACAATGCCAATCCAATCGAGAAACATTCCGAGGACAAAAACAATAGCCATCATGACCCAGAACGTTCCCCACTTACCAAGGCCAAGACCCACGATGAAGTTTGTAACGACCTCCTCACCGCCAGCTCCGAGGAAGGCCCCTGTAAAACAGGTAGCACCACAGAGTAGAAAGACAACCATTGTACTGGTCTGAGCCGTTTTTTGGATAGCGTCTTTAAGGCTCGCCCAGGTGAACTTCCCGTATCCTACAACCATCAGAAATGCCATAAAGGCGCCTACGCCGGATGCTTCAGTCGGTGTGGCAACACCTGTGAAAATTGATCCTAGCACACCGACAATAAGGATCATCGGTGGTATCAGAGATTTCAGTACCATCAAAAAAATCTCACGATTGGTGATATCGCCTTTCTCTTCCTTACTCAATGCCGGTCCTAATTCGGGATTAAGCCAACAGCGAATCATAATGTATCCCAGGTAGAGAACCGAGAGCAGTATCCCAGGAAATACAGCACCAGCAAAGAGCTTACCAACCGACAGTGATGCCTCGCTCGCCATAAGCACTAACATAATACTCGGTGGAAGAAGGATTCCCAGTGTACCTGCTGCAGAAATAGCACCACAGCTCAACTCTTTTTGATAGCCGTAACTCATCATCATGGGCAGGGCCAGCAGCCCCATGGTCACAATGGACGCTCCGACTATGCCAGTGCAGGCAGCAAAAATTGTGGAAACGATAACCACCGTGACGCCAACTCCTCCACGAATGGGTCCGAGAAGGTACCTCAGGGCTTTAAATAATTGCACTGTGACACCCGACGTATCAAGGAATTGGGCCATAAATATAAACAGCGGGATCGCCAGTAAGACATAGTTGTCCATGAGCCCATAGATTCTATTGATGAACATGGGGAAAATACCAGGTCCCCAGCTCAGGTAGCCAAAAACGATAGCTAACCCGCCCAGAATAAACGTTAAGGGGTGCCCCATAAATATGCCGATAAGGAGAAAGGCAAACATCAAGATCGTGATCATTTCCCCACTTACATCAATCATAATTTAACCCTTTAATGGTAAAAATATTCTTAATTACTTCCGAAATTCCCTGCAAAATAAGCAAGATAAATGTGATGCAGACAACTGATTTGACGGGGTAGAGAGGAGGGGCGAAATTACTCCAGGAATGCTCATTCATTGCCCACGAGGTAGCGGCATATTCATAGCCGTACCATGCACAGATCAAACAAAATGGAAAGAAAAAGATCACATAGCTGACAATGGACAAAATCGCTCTATTCTTTTCAGTCAAAAGCCTTGAAAATAGGTCAACGGAAATATGGGAACCCTTGAATAAACCATATGCTGCAGTCATCATGAAATATACAGCAAAGAGCTGTTTCAATACCTCAAAGCTCCAGATAGTCGGACTATTAAAGAATTTTCTAAGAACAACCTCCATGACTGTGAGAATAACTAACAAAACAATGATCGTGCCGAAAACGATACCAGTGAAGTTACTTAATGAATCGAATGTTTTTCCTATTTTTTTCAGGAAGTTCATAAGTAGAAATCTCCTGTTTTCCGGGATTATACGAACGAAATCGAAACTTAAATCCCACCAAAACATTTCTTATGTGGACATCGCTTCCAGGGCTTTACGAGCTCTTACGAAAAGAATCGATGTCGGGTGTAGGACTGATAGGCTTCAGCCAGTTGGAGGTATTGTCCCGGTACACCGGAGCCTATCAGCTTGTTAGCAAGTATTATTGATCGAGATCTGGAAATTCTTTAGGCGTGTAGCCAAAGCCAAATGGTCCTTCCATCTGTCTCCATTTGCCGAATTTCTTTCTGAATTCATTCTGAGATTCAATGACCTTCTTGAAAAGCGGGTTGTTCTTTGCTGTTTCAATGGTATGAACGTCGACCAGTTTTTGGATTTTTTCGAGATCTTCCTGTGGGTACTGGGTGATCTGAATACCCTTATCTAAGAATTTTTCTGTTGATTCAATCACATCGAAGTACTGCTTAGCCATAAACTCCATGGTAGCAATTTTTGAAGCATAAGTAATTGTTTCCTGGAGGTCTTTGTCGAGAGAGTCCCAGGCCTTTTTGTTAATCATAACACCCATTACTGATGCTGGCTGATGCCATCCCGGGACCGCCCAGTATTTACTGACTTCACCAAATCCCATACCCCAGTCGGAAGATGGGCTACTAAATTCTGCACCGTCAATTGTACCTTTTTGCATTGCTTGGTAGATTTCTTGACCAGACATAGCAATTTGTGCTGCACCCAGATCTTCAAGTAACGCACCCTGTGTTTTACCGGACATTCTGATCTTCATACCTTTCAGATCTTCTAGGGAATTAATTGGTTTGTTGCTGCGAATACCGCATTCCATAGGGGTAATACCGGTAACCAGATAGTGCATTCCGAACTTACCGTAAGCCTCCTGATAGAGTGCTAAGCCGCCACCTTCATATATCCAGATGAAATAATCCATGGGTGTGAGTCCCATGGGATATGCGCCCAATGCATCAAAGACCCTGTCCTTGCCAGACCAATAATTGGCCCAGTCACCTGAGGCTTCAATTGACCCCTTTGACACAGCGTCAAAAACCTCATAGGAGGGCATTAAGGTGCCGCCTGTGAAGAATTTGATCTGCAACTTGCCTTTGGCCAGGTGATTTACAGCTTTTACAAAAGCCTGATCTGCCTCAATAAGTGAAATAGAGGGTGGCCAGGTGGTGGTCATTTTCCACCTGAGAGTCTTTGAAAAAGCTGTTGTATTCAGCCCTACAACTAAAAGCATTGTGATCAAAACGGATAATACTGATCTCACCTTCATTACCTGTACTCCTTTTCCATGTTAATTAATTGATAACTACGGATTTCAGCCTATGTCCATCACACCCTCATAGAAGATTTCTTTTTCCATCAACTTAGGAGGATGTTTGATGATTGGTTCAAATTCCATATACGGTAAAATGTGTTTTTTGATATCAATTCCAGGTGCAATTTCCACAAGCTCCATACCAGCTGGACACAGCTTTAAAACGCACCTCTCTGTCACATAAAGCACCTTTCTGTTTTCATCCTGAGCGAGTTTTCCGCTAAAGGTCACGTGCTCAACCTGTTCCACAAACTTAATGACACTACCCTCTTCATCAATGTGCAGTTGACCGTCCCGGATTGAAATTTTTAACCCAACCGCGGTAAAGGTACCGACAAAAACAATCTTTCTCGCACATTGACTGATATTGATGAACCCACCTGCTCCGGCAAATCGGGGGCCAAATTTACTGACATTCAGATCTCCAGCTTTATCGGCCTGTGCTAAACCAAGAAAGGCTATGTCCAAACCACCCCCGTCATAAAAATCAAACTGAGATGGTTGATCAATTAATGCAGTCACATTTGTGGCAGCACCAAAATTAAGCCCAGAAGCGGGCACACCACCAATCACGCCCGGTTCTGCTGTCAACGTTATGCCATTCAGCATGTTTTCCTCTGCGGCAACACTTGCCACCCCTTCGGGCATTCCGAGGCCGAGGTTAACCACATCTCCAGTCAACAACTCAAAGGCAGCTCTCCTGGCAATAATCTTCCTGATTCCCATCTCCATTGGCTTTATTCTATCGAGAGGAACCTTGATTTCACCGCTATATGCAGGGTCATACTCCTCATCGAAGGTCTGATGATGATTTTCTTTTTTTGCCACCACAACATAATCAACAAGAATACCAGGTATCTTGATATCCCGTGGATTCCTGGTGTTTCTTTCCGCGAGACGCTCAACCTGGACAATTACTTTGCCGCCACTGTTTCTCGCGGCCATTGCAATGGCCAGGGATTCCATGTCCAGTGCTTCTTTCTCCATCGAAATATTGCCGTCAATATCTGCTGTTGTTCCCCTGATAATCGCAATATCTATTGGAAGTGGGTGGTAAGAAAGGTATTCTTCCCCGTCAAACTCGATCAGATCTACGAGTTCTTTGGTTGTTTTATCGTTGATTTTGCCGCCGGAAATACGTGGATCAACAAACGTGTGCATGCCTATCTTAGTGATAGTTCTTGGTCGCTTAGCGGCAATGTCACGGAACATCTGAGAAAGGACACCCTGTGGGAAATTATAGGCTTCAATCTTGTTGTCGAGCGCTAGCTTTTGGATCTTCGGAACGAGTCCCCAGTGCCCCCCAAGGACACGTTTGAGAAGCTTTTCAGATCCGAGATGATTCAAGCCTCTATCTTTTCCATCTCCCTGTCCAGCTGCATAGACAAGAGTTAACTCTTGGGGGCTCTGAGTCTCTTCAAACCTCTGTTCAATAGCTAGTAGTATTTCTTCCGCGACACCGATACCGACAAATCCGCCCGTAGCAACGGTGTCACGATCTTTAATTATTGTTACTGCTTCTTGGGCTGAAATGATCTTGATTTCTGCACACATTATTTTTTCGATCTCCAAATACAGATAAACAAAAGTCTCATGAAATATGGCTCTGCGAGAAACGACCCTCCATGGTCAGTGCTTGAGCTAAAGCACATAACATGCCATTTAACGGTATCATGCACTCATTGATCGAAGATCGTTGAAAACATAGATGTAAAAGAGGGAATATATAGACAAGTTGCTGGAGTGGGAGTATAAAATCCGTAGCAGGATGTCGACATGTAGAATATTAACTACTGAGGTGCCGGGCATGAAACAGTCAAAGAAACAGTTCACAGCGCGTAATACGAATCCTAG
This sequence comes from Desulfocapsaceae bacterium, assembly GCA_033852035.1. Taxonomy (GTDB): domain Bacteria; phylum Desulfobacterota; class Desulfobulbia; order Desulfobulbales; family Desulfocapsaceae; genus Desulforhopalus_A. The sequence goes on from JAWSVG010000086.1 coordinate 9,129, forward strand.
TCCACCTACCCGCAATAAGACTACAAACAAAGATTGGAAAACGCACAATCTTGAGATATTGGAGTTAGCCTTTAACAGTAGTCAAGATGGAGCTGTCATCGTTACAAGTGAAGGATACATAACGCATCTCAATGATGCCTACGGTAAATTTTTGGGTGTTGATCCGGAGGAGTTTATCGGCAAGCATTGTACTGATGTCATTGACAATAGCAGACTGCATATCGTGGCTAAAACTGGCAAGCCTGAAATCAATTTTCCGCAGCGAATTGACAACCGGGATGTTGTGGTCCAGCGATTTCCTTTTTTTTCAGAAGGCAAGGTTGCTGGTGTTTATGCCAGAATAATATTTAGTGATGTCAACGACATAAAGAATCTTGTCGACAAGTTTTCTCTACTTGAGTCCAAGGTCCAGTTATACGAAAAAGAACTAATAAACCTACGCTCCACCCGGTATACCATAGACAGCATAATAGGTGTCAGTACTGCAATCCTTAATCTCAAAAAGGAAGCCCTTCAGGCGACTGCCAATAATTTCCCTGTTTTAATCACTGGAGAGAGTGGCACAGGGAAGGAGCTCTTTGCCCAGGCAATACACCACGCAAGTCCTCGTAAAATGTACCCTTTTGTCCGTTTAAACTGTGCAGCCATTCCCGGAGATTTACTTGAGTCGGAGTTGTTTGGTTATGACAAGGGAGCCTTCACCGGAGCCAGGAGTAAGGGCAAGCCTGGAAAATTCGAATTAGCCAATAGGGGCTCTATATTTCTCGACGAGATAGGTGAGTTGCCACTTGAAATGCAGCCTAAACTTCTACGGATACTAGAAGAAAAGGAGTTTGAACGCGTTGGTGGCACACGGCTGATCCACTCAGACTTTCGGCTTATTGCTGCCACCAACCGCAACCTGGAAGAAATGATGGCCAAAGGCCTTTTCAGACGAGATCTCTACTATCGCCTCAACGTGATCTCACTTAATATACCACCACTCAGAGAAAGGCGTGATGACATTATTCCTTTGGCCCATCACCTGTTAGGCCAGGTGTCCGAGGATGTGCGCCTGGACAAAGCAATTGAAAAGATGTTCTACTTTTTCGAGTGGAAGGGAAACACTCGGGAACTGTTGAATGTACTCGAACAATCTCTATCCAGAGTAATAGGTACTGTCATCCGTCCAGAGGATTTACCGTTCTATCTCCAACATCACGAGGAACCAGTTGAATGCAAAAGTGTCAGTACCTTCAAACAGGCACAAATTCGAGCAGAAATTGAGGTTATCAAAAAAGCGTTGACCTTCACGGGCTACCACAAAGCTAAAGCGGCTCGACTTCTCGGGATTCACCGAACTCTCCTCTATAAAAAAGCAGCGACATATGGAATACCTCTCAAACTGAAGGACCAGTTGTAGAATATATTCTACAACAAAACATATGACCTTGGTTAAGGAAAATATTAGAAAATCATTCATGAGTATTTCATTGGTCGAACTATCACGGTGTTATTGACTATACTTTAATCGATCGTATTAGAATTTGAAGTTAGTATTGCCATTATGAACCTCGTAAAATTTGATCTTAATCTAGACTTTACCCTACTACTGTGGAGTTACAGCGACACACGTTATCGTAAGGATTGAGGCTCGAATTGGCAATATTAACCATTTAAGCAATCCTGTAAATTAAGACTATTCCTATATCTATGAACCAGAGTCTTTCTACGATCAAGGCTCATATCCACCACTCCAACCACTGAAAATGTTGTCAGGATGTCAATCAGCATTCAATATTGACCCCCAAAAAAGTCAAAAACATAGCAGTTCATCCTACCCCAAACTAGGAGTTTAAGTATGCGGGTAGCTCAAGCTTTTTCTGGAGCGAGAATGGGCCTCCAATAACGCTCGTCGGAGCGGAAGAAAAAACTTGGCGGGTTTCATCAAGAAGTTTTCTGTTCTCTATTTTTCAACCTGTAACTTTCGTTACCAGTTTCCATGATATCGCAGTGATGCGTCAACCGATCCAATAAGGCTGTGGTCATTTTCGCATCTCCGAAGACCTGTGACCACTCGCCAAAGTTTAGATTAGTTGTAATGATAATCGACGTTCGTTCGTAAAGCGTGCTTATCAGGTGGAACAACAATGCACCGCCAGCTTTGGAAAAAGGCAGATAGCCGAGTTCATCTTATGTAAAGCTAAATGTCATGTAAAGTTGAATGGTAACTTATCGTTTTTCTAATGTTTATCTCCACACGACTTCGCATAAAAAATAAATGATATAGTAGTTGTGATCATCCAAACACAAGGAGGTAACACATGGATCACACTACCACTTCATTAACGGAGTTGATTGGTAACGCAAAAAGGCATTTGGATCTGCTCGGCTACGCAGATGGAACCAAAAAACACTACACCCTAAACTGGAATCATTTTTCAAAGTATGCTGAACAGAAAAAGAGAACCTATTTTTCAGAAGAATTGGGAAATGCATACCTGGAGGACCATTGCGGAATTAAGGCAGGCATGGAACTTTTGGCTTCTCAGGTCTTTAAAGTTCGAACAATTACTGTCTTAGGTGAATTGCTTAACCATAAGTGTTTTCTAAGGTGCCATCAGAAAATAGGGAAACAAGCCCCTCTACAATTTCATAACATCCTCAAGAAGTACGAAAAATTGCAATCAGAAAAAAAGATATCAAAACGGACAATTAGTGGGAAAAAGATTGTTCTGGTTCGCTTCCTAACCTACCTTGATAAACAGGACGTCACTGAGATAACAGATCTTCACCGCTAACCCAAATT
>JAWSVG010000087.1:0-185 GCA_033852035.1 Desulfocapsaceae bacterium
TTCGACACACCAAAAGTCCTGACGATATCAATTTGCCTACACCCTCCTGATTCTATCAACTGTGAAGTAACCAGTCGGAACATTTTCCAATCATCTGCTTTGTGGGAATGATAGCATCTTCCTCCTTTAATTTCCAGGGGGAAGAGTGCCACCTTTTGCTTCCTGGTGCAAGATATACTTTTTGT